>CALWRH010000005.1 GCA_944383895.1 uncultured Christensenellaceae bacterium
CATAAATAGAGATTAAGTTTTAATTAGATTTTTATTCCAAACCAATCTTTTGCAAAGAAAAATACGAACCTTGAATTTACAGGGTTCGTATTATTCATGCTTGGTGCACCTTCAGAGACTCGAACTCTGGACCCACTGATTAAGAGTCAGTTGCTCTACCAACTGAGCTAAAGGTGCATATCTGTTAAGCTGTCGCCCGCGTTATTGTTATAGTGGAGCGGGTACTCGCAGTTGTTTGCTGATAAACTTTCTGCATCTTTCCGAGTTATTGCACACCGCAAAAATCTCGCACCCGCGTTATTGTTATAGTGGAGCGGGAGACGAGATTCGAACTCGCGACATTTGCCTTGGCAAGGCAACGCTCTACCACTGAGCCACTCCCGCATATATTTATCTGATAGCTATAGATGGTGCGGATGAAGAGACTCGAACTCCCACGTCGTAAACACCAGATCCTAAGTCTGGCGCGTCTGCCAATTCCGCCACATCCGCTCAGTTTTTTTAGTCTGGTGACCCATCCGAGAATCGAACTCGGGACACCATGATTAAAAGTCATGTGCTCTACCGACTGAGCTAATGGGTCAAAACCTTAGTTATTTTAACGCATATGTTGAAAAAATGCAACTGTTTTTGCGTATATTTTCAACTTTGCGACCCTTTATCAATTTGGCAGGGGTGGAAGGATTTGAACCCTCAAGTGCTGGAGTCAGAGTCCAGTGCCTTAACCATTTGGCGACACCCCTAAGTGTCATTGTTTTTACCCTTGGCAGGGGTAGCAGGATTTGAACCTACGAATATCAGAGTCAAAGTCTGATGCCTTACCGCTTGGCGATACCCCTGTGTTAATGGGGTGAGTAGAGGGAGTCGAACCCTCGGCCTCAAGAGCCACAATCTTGCGCTCTAGCCAACTGAGCTATACCCACCACACATTGGCGAGCCTGAAGGGATTCGAACCCCCGACACACGGCTTAGAAGGCCGTTGCTCTATCCAACTGAGCTACAGGCTCAAGCACGAGTACCGCATTGGAGCGGGTGATGGGAATCGAACCCACACGACCAGCTTGGAAGGCTGGGATTCTACCATTGAACTACACCCGCGCGGGCGATCTCCGTGATGCTTAGAAATTCTACCACACGCCCACGGAGATTGTCAACAATATCGACTTATTTTTGTGAAAAATTATTGCTGGCTTTCTTTTTTCATTTTGCCTATGAGTTTCATACGCTGTTCTTTGCTCAGTATTGTTTTTCTGAGGCGTATGTTGAGCGGCGTAACTTCGACGAGTTCGTCGTCTGCGATGAATTCGAGGCACTGCTCAAGGCTCATTACGCGGGGAGAGACGAGTTTGAGCGCGTCTTCGCTGCCGCTTGCACGGTTGTTGGTAAGTTGCTTTTTCTTGCAGACGTTTACGACGAGATCGTCTTCTCTTGAGTTTTCGCCTACGATCATGCCTGCGTAAACGGGTACGCCCGGTTTGAGGAACAGGGTAGAGCGTTCCTGCGCGTTGAAAAGACCGTAAGTCGTGGTTATACCGTCTTCGAACGCGATGACGGAACCTCTCGTGCGTTCCTGTATATCGCCTTTATAGGGTTCGTAACCTTTAAATACGCTGGTCATGACGCCGAAACCGCGCGTATCAGTCAACATTTCGCTGCGGTAACCGATAAGGCAACGAGAAGGTATCGAAAATTCGAGCCTTGTACCGCCGCGGTCGTCGGGGAGCATTTCAACGAGTTCGCCTTTGCGCGCGCCGAGTTTATTTATTACAGTACCCGCATAAGCTTCGGGAACTTCTACGATCACCGTTTCGATAGGCTCGCATTTTACGCCGTCTATTTCTTTGAAGATGACTTTGGGGCGGGAAACCTGGAATTCGTAACCTTCGCGGCGCATGTTTTCTATGAGTATGGACAGATGAAGTTCGCCTCTTCCGTAAACTTTGAAACACTCTGTGCTGTCAGTTTCTTCAACGCGCATGCTGACGTTGGTCTGAACTTCGCGGAACAGTCTTGCGCGGAGGTGTCTGCTGGTGACGAACTTGCCTTCTTTGCCTGCAAAAGGCGAGTTGTTGACCATAAACATCATCGAGAGAGTAGGCTCGTCGATCGCTACGAAAGGAAGGGGATCGGGCATATCGACGTCGCATACCGTTTCGCCGATATTCAGCTTTTCTATACCGCTGATAGCAATGATATCGCCGACGCTTGCTCTGTCGCTTTCTACGCGTTTAAGACCTTCGAACTGATACAACTTGGCAACTTTTTCATGCGAAATGGTGCCGTCTGTATGGCATATCGCGGCAAGCTGTCCGCCGCGGATGGTTCCGCGAACGATCCTGCCTATGCCTATTCTGCCGACGTATTCGTCATAGTCTATATTGCATATGATAGCCTGGAGTCCGTCGGTTTCGTCGCCTTCGGGTGCAGGGATCTCTTCGAGTATGGTATCAAGCAGGGGGCGCATGTCAGTGCCTGTTTCTCCTTGCTTGAGAGTCGCCCAGCCTTGTTTGCCTGACGCATAGACTGTCTTGAAATCGAGCTGATCGTCGTTTGCGCCGAGCTCAAAGAACAGATCTATGACCTGGTTGATTATCTTGTCGTAATCGCAGCCTCTGTCGACTTTGTTTATGACGACGACGGGCTTTTTGTTGAGTCCGAGTGCCTTTTTGAGGACGTAACGCGTCTGAGGCATGCAGCCTTCGACTGCGTCCACGAGCAGCAACACGCCGTCAACCATGGAGAGGATGCGTTCTACCTCGCCGCCGAAATCGGCGTGTCCGGGGGTATCGATGATGTTTATTTTGGTGCCTTTGTAATGCACGGCAGTATTTTTTGCGAGGATAGTGATGCCTCGTTCTCTTTCGAGAGCGTTGTTGTCCATGACTCGGTCTGCTACCGCTTCGTTTGCGCGGAATACACCGTTTTGTTTGAGGAGCTGGTCGACCATCGTCGTCTTGCCGTGGTCGACGTGAGCTATGATTGCAATGTTTCTTACGTCGTTTCTTATCATAAAAACCTTCTTTATACGTTTGTGAGCGTTACCAGCTTTGCGGCGAATCTGCCTTGGTAGACACTCATATAACAATAATTATCGTCGTAACCTATGCTGCCCGGGTTGATAAGCGTGAGCAGTCCGCTTTTTTCAATTACGGGGCGGTGAGTGTGCCCGAACAGCGCGCAGTCCGCGCCCTTTTCTTTTGCGGCGAGGTCGAGATTGAGAAGACCGGATTTTACGCCGTAGTCGTGACCGTGAGTCAGAAAGAATTTTACGCCGTCTATCTCTACGAGCTCTTCGCGTCTGCCGCTTCTGAAATCGCAGTTGCCGTAAACGTAATGCAGTTTTGAGCGGTACGCGCCCGTGAGAAAATCTATATCTCTGCCGCCGTCGCCGAGAAAGAATATATAATCCGCCTCGTCGAGTATCGATAAGAATTTTTCGGTCTTGGGAAGACGGTTGTGAGAGTCTGAAATAACTACTATGTTGCTCATAGTTTTTCGCGCAGAGCGGAAAGAGCGCGAGAGCGGTGGCTGACGGTGTTTTTCTCCTCCATCGTAGCCTCCGCAAAGGTCTTACCTATCTCCGTGCAATAGAAGAGCGGGTCGTATCCGAAACCGCCGTTTCCGCGGTATTCGTCAAGCACTTCTCCATAAACTCTGCCTTCTCCCGATATCTTTCTTCCGTCGGGGAGAACAGCCGCAACTACGCTGGCAAAATAAGCGCGGCGGTTTTTAGGCTCCGTTTTTTCTCTTTCGTGCAGATTTCTCAGAAGAAGAGAGTTGTTGTTTTCGTCGTTACAAGGGCTGCCCGCGTAGCGCGCGGAATATACCCCGGGAGCGCCGCCGAGAGCTTCGACGCAAAGTCCGCTGTCGTCTGCGAGCACCGCGTATTTGCCGCCGAGCATGTCGAAGATCGTCTGTGCTTTTATGAACGCGTTTTCTTCGAAGGTCGTGCCCGTTTCGTCGATATCGGTATTTATGCCCATTTCTCCGAGAGAGCAGACGTGCTCGAACTTGTCTGCGAGAAGAGCGCGGATCTCTTTTAGTTTGTGTGCGTTGTTGCTTGCGAGTACGGCTATCATTTTTCTTCCTCTTCGAGAATTTCTATCACAGCCTGAGAGGCGTGTTTTTTTATTGTTTTGGCTATTTCGTCAAAATATTTTTCGTTCACGTTGATTCTGACAAAGCGAGCCTGTATGCCTGACATTTCGTCTTTTAATATTCCGTTTTTATCTACTTTGAAGTATACGAGGAATATGCGTTTTTCTTTGCTGTATCTGACGAGGCACACGTCTTTATAAAGTATCGAAGTCAGCGTTACGCCGAGAAAACAGTAAAGTTTTTTATCTCCGAGAACGTAACAGGATGCAAACGTTACCGAGATCATGCAAAGCTCTACGAAAGACATTATACATATGGCAAAAATGTCGAGTCCGCGGTTGGTAGAAGTCAGATTGCCTACCTGCGCGAGTCGCAAACTGTTGACTGTAATGCAGGTAAGTGCTATAATCGTGACGATTGCGAACATAATATATACGGCGATTTTCTGTTTGAAAGAGTAACGCTTTTTCATAACGAATATTATACAAAAAAAATAAAAATAAGACAAGGGATTTATTGCTGTTTATGCAATTTGAAAAAATAAAAGAAAGTGACAAAAAAATGATCGACGAAGTTCTGTCAAAGACAGACTATACGGGCAGCGATTATTCGATGCTGTACTTGCAGGGATGGGATTTCTTCGATTTCGAAACTATGACGATCGCCTTTGAAAAAGGCTGCATTTTTATAAGATTCAGACCCAACCTTATGAAAGAAGACGAAGAGTCGGACAGTAAAGGATATATATTCATGCCCCCGTTGGCACCGCAAGGCAGATTTACAGAGGCTGTCGATATGCTGAGAGAGTATTGCGAGCAAACGGGAGAGGAATTCTATATGTCGTCTTGTCGCAGAGAGGATGCCGAACTTCTCGATCCCGCGGTTTACGAAATAGCAGACAAACCCGATTACCGCAACTATGCCGAATATCTCTACAATCCGCAGGATCTGATCGAATTAAAAGGTAAAAAATATCATGCGAAACGCAACTTTATATCGCGTTTTATAAACACGAATCAAGGAAAATACGTTTTCAGGACATATAAGGAAAGTGATCTCGAGGGCGTATGTGATTTGTTCGGAGAGTGGGTGAAGACAAAGAGTTTCGACGTGTATCACGACAACAGCGAAAGACAAGAAAAAAAGGTTGTCAGACTTGCGCTCGAATACTCGCTCAAGTATGACGACTTTTTTGCGGACGTCATGGAAGTGGACGGAAAGATAGTTGGGTTCGAAACGGGAGAACTCACGGCGTCGGGAGTGGGCATCGTGCATATAGAAAAGGGCAATATAGAGTATGACGGCATATATCCGTCGCTGTGTCAGATGTTCGCCGCAAAACATTTTTCGGGTGTCAGATATATAAACAGGCAGGAAGATATGGGGCTCGAAGGGCTGAGAAAATCAAAAGAAAGCTATCACCCCTGCGGGTTTGTCGAAAAGAGGATAGTCAGGCTTGTCGGAGCCAACGAAAGAGAAAAAAGCAACAATAACCGCTGACAATTAACGTGCGCGCAAAGGTCAAAATAAATTGATTTTTGCGCGCGCTTGTAGTATTATAGACTCAACCATTTGAAAAAAGAGGACAAAAATGATCAAAACCGTTTCTAAAGGCATGTATTACATCGACGGCAAATTCGTCGAAGAAAATCAGCTCAAGGCTTACAATTTCAGCGAAGACGCTGCTGCGGAGGCATACAAGGGTACGATGGCTTATTCTATCCTCAACGCGCACAATACCGCGGGCGAGGCGAAGAAAGGCGAGTTGCTTAAAATAAAATTCGACGCGCTTGCGTCGCACGACATCACATACGTCGGCATTATCCAGACGGCAAAGGCGAGCGGACTCAAGCAGTTCCCGCTACCTTACGTTCTGACAAACTGCCACAATTCGCTTTGCGCGGTAGGAGGCACGATAAACGAGGACGACCACGTCTTCGGTCTTTCCGCGGCTAAGAAATACGGCGGAATATTCGTACCCCCTCATCAGGCTGTCATACATACGTATATGAGAGAGTGCATGAGCGGTTGCGGCAAGATGATACTCGGCAGCGACTCTCATACCCGTTACGGCGCGCTCGGCACGATGGCTGTCGGCGAGGGCGGACCCGAACTAGTAAAGCAGCTGCTCTCGAGAACTTACGATATCAAATACCCCGACGTAGTTGCTATCAATCTCAAAGGAAAACCGCGCCGCGGCGTAGGACCTCAGGACATTGCGCTTGCGATAATAGGAGAGGTTTTTGCCAAAGGTACGGTAAAGAACAAGGTCATGGAATTCGTCGGAGAAGGCGTCAGCTCTCTGCCGATCGAGTACAGAAACGGCATTGACGTAATGACAACGGAAACGACCTGCCTTTCCAGCATCTGGCGCACGGACGACGACGAAGTCAAAAACTACTATGCGTTAAGAGGCAGACTCGACGAATACAAGCCTATCAAGCCTGCTCCGCTCGCATATTACGACGTGGTGGTAGAGGTAGACTTGTCCAAGGCAGAGCCCAAGATCGCGCTCCCGTTCCACCCGAGCAATGTCTACAACCTCAAAGACGTTATTGAGAATCCTTACGACATACTGTCCGAGGCAGAGAATAAAGGAAACGAACTGCTCGGCAACAAGAACGTTAAATTCAGACTTACCGACAAGATAAAGGACGGTAAGGTCATCGTACAGCAGGGTATAATCGCAGGCTGCGCGGGCGGTACTTACGACAATATTTACGAGGCGAGCAGCATACTTGACAACGCATCTGTCGGAAACGACGCGTTCACGCTCAGCGTATATCCTTCTTCGACTCCGATATTCTACGACCTACTCAAGAAAGGCGCGATAGAAAAACTCGTCGACGCGGGCGTAAACGTAAAGACTGCGTTCTGCGGACCGTGTTTCGGTGCGGGCGACGTACCCAACAACAACGCGCTCAGCATAAGACATACGACGAGAAACTTCGAGTCCAGAGAGGGCAGCAAACCGGGCAACGGACAGGTTGCGTCGGTTGCGCTCATGGACGCGAGAAGTATCGCCGCTACAGCAAAGAACGGAGGCGTGCTGACTTGCGCTACCGATCTCGAATACGACGACAGGATCCCCGCGTTCGATTACGATTCGAAAATTTACGAGAGAAGAATCTACAACGGCTGGGGCAAGGCTCAGCCTGAAGAGGAATTGCACTACGGTCCCAATATAAAAGATTGGCCAGAAGTCATCGCTCTTACCGACAATATTATGATAAAACTCGCGGCGGTCATCAACGATCCCGTTACCACTACGGACGAACTCATACCGTCGGGCGAAACTTCGAGTTACCGCAGCAATCCGCTCAAGCTTGCAGAGTTCGCGCTTTCGAGAAAGGTGCCCGAGTACGTCGGCAGAGCAAAGGCTATCGCGCTTTCGCAGAAGGAGCTTGCGGAAGGAAAGATGCCCGAAGAGTATTTGCAGGCATTGAAGGTCAGCGGTGTAAAGCTCGACGGCAACGTATCTATAGGCAGCGGCGTTTATGCGGTAAAACCCGGCGACGGAAGTGCGCGCGAACAGGCGGCAAGCTGTCAGAGAGTACTCGGCGGCAGCTGTAACATCGCAAAGGAATACGCTACCAAGAGATACCGCAGCAATCTTATCAACTGGGGTATGATACCGTTCCTAAGCGACGAAAAATATTCTGACGGAGAGATAATAATCGTGCAGGGAGTCAAGACGGCAATAGAAAACGGAGAAACTTCTTTTGCTGCTAAAGCCGTTGCGGGTGACAAGGTGAGAGATATCACTTTGAGAATAGATCCTCTGACCGCAGACGAAAGAGACATAATCGCAGACGGCTGTCTGATGAATTATTACAAAAAAAGAAACAATGGATAAAAAGTCGCTGAGAAAGGCTGTAAAGGAACGCATAGCGTCGATGACTGACGAAGAAAAGCGTTCCGAAAGCGCGGCGATCGCAAAAAAGATAGAGTCGTTTTCGTTCAAGGGCAAAAAGATTTTTATATACAATGCCTTGCCTGACGAGGCGGATACGAGGGAGATAATCGGGTCTCTCAGCAAAGACAACGCGGTTTATCTGCCCGTCGTGGACGGCGACGATATGTTGCTCGCGAAATACGGAGATAAAGAAACAGAGGGGGCATACGGTATATATGAGCCCGAAGGCAGGAGATTCTCCGCCTCGGAAATCATGCCCGATATATGCATAACTCCGCTGAGAGCCTTTGACCTGAATCTTAACAGACTCGGCAGAGGAAAGGGATATTACGACAGATTCTTTTGCGTCTGCGACTGCACTAAAATAGCTTTGGCGTTCGACTGTCAGCTTGTGGACGAAATACCGACTGAAAGCAACGACGTCAGAGTGGATACGGTCGTTACGGCGACTATGACATACGGCAAATGAGAATAATAACGGGAAAATACAGGGGCAGGAAGATAATCCCGCCCGAAGGCAGCGACGAGATAAGACCCACTTCGGATATGGCGAGGGAGGGTATATTCAACGTGCTGCAATGCTATGTCGACGGATGCAGATTCATAGACCTTTTCGCTGGCAGCGGCGCGATGGGCATAGAGGCTCTGAGTCGCGGCGCGTCCGAAGTGCTTTTCTGCGATACGGGCAGACAGAGTATGCAGCTGCTTAAAAAGAACCTTCAGGGCATTGACGGAAAACACGAGATAACGTCGAGGGATTTCCGCGACGCGCTGAGGTCGGCAAAGGGCAAGTGGGACTACATCTTCTGCGATCCTCCGTATAAATGCGACTATATCGCCGACGTTGCCGCGATAGTAAAAGACAGAGGACTTTTAGAGGACGGCGGACTGCTGATATACGAGCACGACAACGATTTCAGACCGGGTGTTCCGGATGGATTTACATTGGAGAAGTCGAGGAGATACGGAAGGGCAACCGTCGAGTTCTATGCCGAAAAGAAAAACGTCTGCGCTATAACGGGCAGTTTCGATCCCTTTACCAAAGGACACCGCTACGTCGTCGAAAAGGCACTCTCGCAGTTCGATAAGGCGGTAGTTGTCGTCGCGGTGAATCCCGATAAAAAAAGACTTTTTACGCTTGAAGAGAGCGTAGAGATAGCTAGGGCGTCGCTTAAAGGTCTTGACAACGTAAAAGTGGATATATGCGAGGGCATGGTTGCGGATTATTGCAACGACCGCGGCATAAAGACGATAGTGAGAGGATACAGAAACGCAAAAGACTTCGAGTACGAACAGGCTATGAGCGCATACAACTTTGAGCACGGCGGAGTCGTTACTATGCTTGTTGATGCGCACGGAGAAACAGGAAAGATCAGCGCGACCAGAATAAGAGAGGCTTTGAGAGAGGGCTCGCTTATAGCTGAAGATCTTTGCGACGAGGCTGTGCCCGTCATAAAAGAGATAATGAAAAACAAAAGCGAAGAGGAGATATAATTATGGATCTTGAAATCGAAAGATTGCTCGACAAACTCGAGGAAGAAATCCGCATCGGCAAAAAGTCGATGTTTTCGGGAGGCAGAACGAGCATTGACGATATAAAATGCCTGTCGATAATAGGACAGATAAGGAGCGCGCTCCCGACCGCAATCACGGAGGCGAGAGTGGTGTTGCAGGACAGCAACAACATAATCGAGCAGGCAAATCTCAGAGCCAACGATATAGTTTCCAAAGCGCAGCGCGACGCAAACGCCATGCTGTCCGAAAACAATATCATCGCTCAGGCTCAGCAGGAGGCAAACCGCATAGTCGGTATGGCGCGTCAGGAGGCTAACGAGATAAGGAACGAGAGCTTTACCCGCATATACGATCTGTTCAACACTGCGGAGAGAGAATTAAGGCACTCGCTCGAAGTAGTGGGTTCGGCAAAACAGGAGCTCTCAAACGCGATCAACCGCAGATAGTCAGAGCGCGAGAGAAACGAGCCATGCAAGCGCAAATGAAATGACGGCTTGAGTGGCTTTCGTTGCGAAATAAAACAGAGGACGTATTTTGCAATTGCCGAGAAAGGTCAGCGATTGCAGACTCACAGAGATCCCTCCGAAAGACAGCAGTCCCGCCACCACAGGCAGGGCTGTTTTTATTTGTGCGCCGCATTTGGAAATGCTGAGGCAGCCGCGCGTTATCTCTATAAATCCGAGCACCGTGCCTTGCGCCATTTCGGGTTCCCACCCCAAAAGAGAGTACAGAGAAGAAAGCGGAGCGGCAAGCGCGTCCACGACGCCTATATCCGTCATAACGTCGGCTATCATGCTGAATATCGCTATGTATCCGCCTACTATAAACAGGCTCGTCAGCGCGCTCGTCATTGATTTGCCGAGAAGATCGTCAAAATCGGGCGGAGTGCGCAGAAGCTCGGCATATTCTTTAGCGTCGCGTTTTCTTATGCGGTATATAAAGCCGTTGAGAAGAGCGCCGACGAAATGTATCGCCATGAGAAGATAGCCGAAAGACGCGCTGCCGAACATCACCGTACCCACGGTGCCGACTATAAACAGCGGACCCGACGTAGACGTGAACGCGCTTATCGCTTTTACCTGACGGCGGTCTATTATACCCGCAGAGTAGAGGTCTGAAAGAAGTCTGCTGCCTACGGGATAGCCGCTTATCGCGCTCATAAAGAAGACGTAACCGCCGACAGAGGGGCAGTTATATAAACGCGCTATCGGTTTTTTCAGCGCGTCGCCGAGCATCTGAGCTGTGCCGACAGAAGTGAGTATGCGCGTAAAGAAAAAGAACGGAAAAAGCGCGGGAGCGACGCTCGTCGCAAACAGCAGCATGCCGTTGTATACGCTCGAGATATAGCGTTTGGGGTCAATGACAAGACAAAGTATAAAAAATCCGACGAGGACGGCTATGGATACGGCTGTCCTCTTTTGCCGCCTGTTCAGGGTCTCAGTCAGTTTCATATTAAAATGTATGGAACGGCAGACAAAAAAAGAACGCCGCAAAAGCGGCGCGGATAACATGGATCAGTCAGTATCTACGAATACGGACAACTCTTTATAAGAATATCTGACCGAAGAGAACAGCGCGTCAATTCTGCGCGTGAGTTCAAAAACTTCTGCAAAAGGTGCGCGAGAACGACCCGAAACGGCTGCCGGTACTGCAATATCGGACAGCAGGTTTTCTTTACCTTTGCGCATAGCGAGCACGTTGACGAAACCGATGGGTTTTTCGGTAAGCTCCGTATGAGTATTCGTATTGCCGATAACGGCGTTGAGCGCAAGCCTTTTTACCCTTGCACGGGTGTATCTTTTTGCCGCGGCGAGAGAGCAGAAGTCTCTGAAATTATCTGCTTTACGGGCGCAGTCGACGAGTCTGTTCATAAGCCCTTCAGTGTCGTCGTAGACGTTTTTTCTGTTTTCGGAAAGAAGAGAGTAGCGCAGGACGGCGTAATATTGATCGTCGCAGGGGACGTGTTTTTCAAAGTCGCCGAGGACGAAAGGCGGCATCATAAGCGCGTTTACGCTCTCGCCGTTTGACAATGCCGCACGCAGTGACGATGACGTGGGATAACCGCACGGAGCGGAGTCGCAAGGGGAGTTGTCCCGCTTTATCGTATATGCAGAAATTTTCCTGCCCGTGTCGTTTATAGCTCTTATATATTCAATGCCGAGCGTATTGTTGGGTGAGTTTTCTATAAGACTTTCGCCGCTTGCCTTTGCGACTGCGGCGGGATAGCCTATGCCTTCGCTCAGCGCGCTTTTTATCTTTTCGTTGACTTCGGGAGAAGAGAGGAGAAAGGCGAGCCTTTCAAGCTTTTCTATATCTCCGCTTTCGCTGCCGAAAACGAGAGTCGCGTCTTTTACGAGGTTTGCTATCTTGACTCCGCCAAGAGCGAATTGTCTTGCCGCAGACAGGGTGTATTCGGCAGGAAGTTCGACCACTGCGTCCGCGCCCGCGAGCACAGCGTGCCGCGCTCTCGTGTATTTGTCGAGGCATGCGAGTTCTCCGCGCTGAACGGCGTTGCCGCTCATTACGCAGATCACGTTTTCGGCGCCAGCCGTCCGCGCGCTGTCGAGCAGACGTTTGTGTCCGATATGAAGGGGATTGAATTCGCAGATTATCACCGCGTTTTTCATAAAAAATCTCTCTCCGACCTCCGCTATTGCCTTTACAAAACAATTTTGCGGTAGTATAATCAATTTGTAAATATATTGTAATATATTTTCGCGAAAATATAAAGTGTTTCGGAGGTCTTTCAAGTGAACAAACTCATTTCTGCAATAATCGATAAGGCAAAGGGTCTCAAAAAGACTATAGTCCTCGCCGAGGGCGAAGAGCCGCGTACCGTAAGAGCGGCGGAGATCATCTCCAAAAACGGCATTGCCAATATAATCCTTCTCGGGGACAAAGACAAACTTGCTGCAATGTATCCCGACGTAGATCTTTCTCTCGTAAAGATCGTGAATCCCCTTACAGTGGACATCGAGGATTTTGCAAACGAGTTTTATGAGCTGCGCAAGGCAAAGGGCATGACTATAGAAGAGGCTCGCGTTCAGATGAGAAAGAACCTCAACTACGGCGCGATGATGACGAGAAAAGGACTAGCAGACGGTATGGTCGCAGGCGCAATCAACTCTACGGGCAACGTGCTCCGTTCGGGTCTTACCATCGTCAAGACCAAGCCCGGCATCAAGACGGTTTCGAGCTGCTTTATCATGTGTTTCGAAGGCACTCCGTACAAAGCTCAGGACGTCATGGTGTTCGGCGACTGCGCTGTAAATATAGATCCTACCGCAGAGCAGCTTGCGGATATCGCGATATCTTCTGTCGGTTCTGCAAAAGCTCTCGCAGGTATAGAAGAGCCTAAAGTCGCTATGCTTTCTTTCTCGACGAAAGGCAGCGCTAAGCACGAAAACGTAGACAAAGTCGTAAACGCCGTCGCTTTGGTAAAGGAAAAAGCTCCCGAGATCAGCGTAGACGGAGAACTTCAGCTCGACGCGGCTATCGTACCTGCTGTCGCAATGCTCAAGGCTCCGGGCAGCGACGTCGCGGGCAAGGCAAACGTACTTATTTTCCCCGACCTGCAGTCCGGCAATATCGGCTACAAGCTGACTCAGAGATTCAGCGGCGCAGACGCTATCGGACCTATTTGCCAAGGATTTGCAAAACCCGTCAACGACCTCTCGAGAGGCTGCTCGTCCGACGATATCGTAGCGGTTGTCGCTATCACCGCCGTTCAGGCATCTCAGAATTAAGGAGGCAATATGAAAGTTCTCGTTGTAAACGCGGGTAGTTCTTCACTCAAATATCAGGTCATAGAAATGACTGACGAAAAGCTGCTGTGCAAGGGCGGTATAGAGCGCATCGGTATCGAAGGCTCCAACCTTACGCAGGAGTCGGGCGGCAAGAAATACAACGTCGAAAAGCCGCTCGCTAACCATACCGAAGGTTTCGACCTTCTCATCAAATGCCTTACCGACAAGTCCGTCGGCGGCGTGCTCGACGACATTTCCGAGATCGAGGCTGTCGGACACAGAGTGTTGCATACGGGTACTGACTTCGACGACTCGGTACTCATCACTCCCGAGGCTCTCAAGATACTCGAGAAAAACGCGTTCCTCGGACCTCTGCACATGCCTGCGAACATCGCTTGCGTAAAATCGTGCATGCAGGTCCTGCCCGGCGTACCCAACGTCGCGGTATTCGATACGGCGTTCCACTCCACGATGCCCGCGTATGCATATATGTATGCTATTCCTTATGAGGATTACGAGCAATTCAAGATCAGAAGATACGGTTTCCACGGCACTTCTCACAAGTTCGTTTCGCAGACCGCTAAAAAGTGGCTTGACGAAAACGGTTTCCCGAGCGGCAAGATCGTTACCTGCCACCTCGGCAACGGATCTTCTATCACCGCGGTCAAGGACGGCAAGTGCGTAGATACGTCAATGGGCATGACTCCGCTCGAAGGCGTACCTATGGGCACGAGAAGCGGCGATATAGACGCGTCGGTCGTAGAGTTCTTGTGCAACTTCAAGAAGATGACGGTCGGAGAAGTTATAACTTATCTCAACAAAAAGAGCGGTTTCCTCGGCGTGAGCGGAGTAAGCAGCGATTCGAGAAATATGCTCGAAGAGGCGCATAAGGGCAATAAACGCGCTCAGCTCGCGGCAGATATGTTCACTTACAGAGTCAAAAAGTACATCGGCGCGTATTCCGCGGCTATGGGCGGTCTTGACAGCATCGTATTTACGGGCGGTATCGGCGAGAACAGCGACGAGATGAGAGCAAACATCGTTGAGGGTCTCGGATACCTCGGAGTCGAACTCGACAAAGAGGAAAACCTCAAGAGAGAAAAGCCTCCCGTCAGAGAAATAAGCACCAAGGCGTCCAAGGTCAGAGTGCTCATCGTTCCTACCAACGAAGAGCTGATGATAGCGAGAGATACCAAGCGTATAGTTACGGGTAAATAAATTTTGTCTTTCCGTGTCAGAAATTTTGCAAAAAAAGTTTGACAAAACGAAAAGCAAAATATATAATAGTTAAGCAATCACGTTAAAGAATTAAATGGAGGTGTGCGAAAATGGCAGTACCTAAGGGAAAAACATCCAAGGCAAGAAAGCACTCGAGATCCGCTAACTGGAAGCTCGAAGCGCCGACTATGGTCGAGTGCCCTCATTGTCACGAATTGAAGCAGAGCCACAGAGCTTGCGATAACTGCGGTTATTACGGCGGCAAAGAAATCGTTGCTCAGAAGCAGAAGAGCGCGAAGTAATCGTGTTTTATACGCATTTTTCGGGACGGATTATTATCCGTCCCGTTTTTTTTATTTTATGTTGCAAAAATAGATAATTATATTATATAATAAATATAGTCCGTATTATCCGCGCGCACGCACGGAAAGGACAAAGAAGTTTACGAGGTAATTATGAAGGTTCTGGTGGATTGTCACGGCGCAGACGCAGGCGTATCGGTGGCTGTTGACGGCGCGTTGCTCGCGCTCGGTGAGAGAAATACTCTCAAAGTCGTTTTGTGCGGCAAACGCGAAGAAATAGATAAATGTCTCGAAGGCAAAGCCTACGACAAGTCAAGGCTTGAGATAATCGAGGCGGGAGAGGCGATCACAAACGACGACGCACCCGCGCTCGCTATCAGGAGAAAGAAAGACAGTTCGATGGTTCTCGGATTGCGCGCTTTGGCGGCAGGCAACGCCGACGCTATGGTCAGCGCGGGAAATACGGGATCTCTGCTTGTAGGTACGCAGGTTATAGTAAAATTGACAGAAGGCGTTACGAGGGCGACTCTTGCGTCGGTAGTTACGACGGTAAAGGGTTCGCATACGATAATCGCAGACAGCGGCGCGAACGTGGATTGCAGACCCGAAATGCTCGAAGAGTTCGCGATAATGGGCGACGTATACATGAGAAACGTATTCGGCATAGAAAAACCGACAGTGGGACTTCTCAGCAACGGAGCAGAAGAAGAAAAGGGCAACGCCGTAACAAAAGAGGCGCACGCGCTGCTCAAGAACGGCAAGCTCAATTTCGTAGGCAACATTGAGGCGAGAGACGTGCTTACGGGCGCGGTCGACGTGCTTGTGACGGACGGCTTTGCGGGCAACGTTGCGATAAAGGCATGCGAAGGCATGGGCAAGGCGATGTTCGCGCTCATCAAGGACGGCATAATGAAAGGCGGTCTTAAGGCGAAGATAGGTTTCCTCTTGCTCAAGAGCGTATTCAGAGGAGTAAAGAAGAGCGTTTCCGCCGACGAAGTCGGAGGAGGTATCTTCCTCGGAGCAAACAAGATAGTCATCAAGACGCACGGCTCGTCAAGTGCTGTAAGCTTTGAAAAGAGCATACTGAACGCGGATAAACTCGCGGAGAAAGACGTCGTCGGTCAGATAACCGAAGGCTTGAAAAACAGGGCACAATGAGCGCGCTGAAAGGTTTGCAACAGGCGATAGGATATGTCTTCAAAGACGAAAGTCTGCTCACGGTAGCCGTCACCCATCCGACTTATGCCAACGAGCACAGGACGGAGAGCTATCAGAGGCTCGAATATTTAGGGGACGCGATACTCGATTTTATAGTTGCCGAAGATCTGTTCCGCCGTTTTCCGAGCGCGGACGAAGGCGTTCTGACAAAGAAGAGGATAGCGGCGGTATCGGCGACTCCGCTAATGAAAAAAGCGAGAGAACTCGGCTTTGAAAAATATCTGAAGATCGCGCCGCACGTCAATACGGACAGCGTACTCGGCGACGTTTTCGAGGCAATTATTGCGGCGATATATCTCGACGGAGGCATGGAAGAGACAAAAAAATTCGTGCTGAGATCTCTCGAAGAATATCTCGACGCAAAGGCGGGAGCGAGAGATTATAAGTCGCGCCTCAACGAGGCTCTTCCTAAAGCCCGGATACAATACAGAGAGATCGGCAGATCCGGGCCTCCGCACGATCCCGTATTCGAAATAGAGCTCGAGATAGACGGAAAACCCGTTGCGTGTGCGTCGGGCGGCAGTAAGAAGAAAGCCGAGCAGGAGTGCGCAAAACAGGCTCTCAAAAAGCTTGCAAGTCAGGGAAAAAACGTATAAAAAGTCGAAAAACCGCGCGGCAATCCGCAAAAAAGACAATCGATTGCATTGCGCGCGTATTCGTGTTATAATAACAAAGTATTCAATTTGACGGGTTTCCCGTCGGGAAGGTTTATGAACTTAAAGAAGATAGAATTTTTCGGTTTCAAATCTTTTGCGGACAAGCTGGGCGCGGAATTCGACGACGGCGTTACCGCCATTGTCGGACCTAACGGTTGCGGAAAAAGCAACGTTGTCGACGCGATAAGATGGGTCCTCGGAGAACAGGCACCCAAAGCTTTGCGCGCGAGCAAGATGACCGACATCATATTCGGCGGTACCGAAAAGAGAAAGTCGCTGTCCTACTGCGAAGTTTCGCTGTACATGGACAACACCAACAATATTTTCCCCAAGAGTCCTTTTGACGAAGTTATAATTTCGCGTAAGCTGTACAGGAGCGGTCAGAGCGAATATCTGCTGAACCGCGAGACGGTAAGGCTTGCGGACATACTCGATCTTATCCGCGACACGGGTCTCGGCAAAGACGGTTACAGTATCGTCGGACAGGGTAAAATAGACGAGATAATGAACACCAAGCCCGAAAACAGGCGCAGTATTTTTGAAGACGCGGCGGGCATACTTACATATAAAAAGCGCAAGCAGGAAACTGAAAACAAGCTTTCGCGCGCTAACGACAACATTGAAAAACTCAAGCTCATCATGGACGGTTATGAGCGTCAGCTCGGACCTCTCGAAAAGCAGAGCAACGACGCTAAAAAATACCTTACTCTCCGCGACAGACTGAGAGAACTCGAAGTCAGCGATTATCTGTACCGCGTAGACAATTCGGAGAGTCAGAAACGCAAGATACAGGACAAGATAGACGCTCTCGAACTTCAGATCAGAAACCGCAACGACGACGTGAAGAAAGCGGACGAAGAATATACCGACGCGATGGTGCGTATAGGTTCGATAGATCAGCAGATAGCCAAACTTCACGACGAGCAGACGAGGCTTGCCGTCGCGGCAGAGAGCGTGAGAGGTAAAGGCAACACCCTCAGCGAGAGAATCAACAACCTTATCGAAGTCCGCAAGCAGACCGAGCAAAGGCAGACGGAGCTTGAAAAACAGCTTGAAGAAAAGACTGCCGAACTTGCGGATTATGTCAATCACCTCGGCATGTTCACTGAGGAGAAAGAGGATCTCGAAAAAGAAATTTCCGTTACGGACAAGAAATATCTCACTCTTACCGACGAGATAGTAGGCAGAGAACGCGACATCGAAAACACAAACCGCGCTCTGCTCGAGGCGATGGAGAGCATTGCCGAGATAAAGGCGGATAAGGGAAAGCTGAGCGCAGAAAGAGAATCCGCGTTGCAGCGTATAGGAGAGCTCAACGACGAGTGCGCCGCGCTCAAACTCATGCTTGAGAGAGAAGAGGAAAACAAGCGCAAGCTCGAAGAAAGCGTTGCAAAACTCGAAAAGCAGAAGAACAGGCTCGCAAAAAACAAAAACGACGTCGCGGCTGAAGTATCCGATCTCAGGGCGCGTATAGACGACAAGCGTCTTCAAATGGAAGAACTGTCAGGCGACATCAGCGCGCTCGACACGAAATACAGAATACTATCCAACAACGACACTAAGATTGCGTCGAGGATGCTCCTCAAGGCGATAGAGGGCAATCCGCAGTATTCGGGACGCGTAGAAGGCATGATCGCCTCTATGATAAAGGTGCCGAGAGAATACGAGGTTGCTATCGATCTCGCTCTGGGCGCCGCGTCGCAGAACGTCGTTGTACGCGACGAAGAGGACGCAAAAGTTCTCATAAACCTGCTCAAGGCGCGCGATATAGGCAGAGTTACCTTCTTGCCGATGACGAGTTACAGGGGCAAGGGGCTTGAAACATACCAGAAAGCCATACTGCACGAAAGAGGCTGTCTCGGCGTAGCAAACGAGCTGATTTCTTATTCGCCCAAATACGAGAGCGTAATGCTCGGACTGCTCGGCAAGACCGTTATTTTCGACAATATGGACAACGCCGTAGCCGCGGCGAGGCGCAACGCATACAGCGTGAAGATAGTCACTCTCGACGGCGAAGTGCTCAACACGAGCGGTTCGATATCGGGCGGTGCGAACAAGCGCACGAGTCTGCTCACGCAGGAGCGCGAAATAAAGAATACCGAAGAAGAAATAAAGGTAAAACGCAAGGAGTACACAGGGCTGCAACAGCAACTTATCGAAGACAGAGAGTATCTTGCGGAACTTCAGGCACAGCTCGAAGAATACGAAGAAGAGGTCAAGAACGCAGAAGTCGCTTACGCTACCGAGTTTGAAAGACTTGACCGCGTTGCGGGCAAGATAGACGGCGCGCTCGAGGATCTCGACAACAAGTCCAAAATGCTCGAGATACTCAATGGAAAACTCGAGTTCATTGAGTCGAATCTTCTTAATATCGACAAGAGCGTTACAGATATTTCGGGCAACAAGGGCAACCGCGACGAGGCAGACAAGACCAAGGCGGAATTCGAGGAGAAAAAGCGTCTGAGAGATAAATACTCTAAAGACCTTTCGGATATGAGAGTGCGCTTAGCGGAAGTTTCGTCGGCAGTAGTCAAAGTCAACGAGAACATCACCCGCGTAAAGCACGAGTGCGAAGAGCTTACCGAAGAGATAACCGACTGCAAAGTGAGAATAAAAGAACTCAATTCACGCATAGGCTTTGCAGAGAGCAACCGTGCGGACGCAGTGGTCAGCGAAGAAGACAAGAAAAAGTACGAAGAGGCTACCGCAAAGATCGAGGAGTTCAACAAACTCAAAGTCACGCTCAACGAACGCATCGCGTATCTTAACGAGCTCAAGGACGCGCAGTCCAAAGAGATAATGAGCCTGACAGAGGCAAAAGTCAGACAGGACGCCGCGCTCGAGAAGATAGACGATATGATGGTATCTGCAAGGAACCATATCGAAGAAGAGTACGGGCTTGAAGACGAAGAGATGAACCGTTACAGACTCGAGGATTTCGATCCGTCCGTATCTGCGGGAGAGATAACCAAACTCAAACGCGAAAAATCGGCACTCGGAACCGTCAACCTCGACGCTATAGAGATGTTCAAGCAGATAGGCGAAGAGTATTCGGTGAAAAAAGTCGAGTTCGACGATCTTATCAAGGCAAAAGAAGACTTTGAAAAGATCATAGCCGACCTCGCAAAACAGATGGAACAGCAGTTCAACACCGAATTTGCGAAGATAAACGAAAACTTCCAGAAGATATTCGTGGAACTGTTCGGCGGCGGCAGCGGCAAACTCGTTATCGAAGAGCCGCCCGAGGGAGTGGACAAGCTCGAGGCAGGTATTGAGATATACGTTCAGCCTCCGGGCAAAAAACTCACGAGCATGACGCTTATGAGCGGCGGAGAGAAAGCTCTCACCGCGATTGCGATACTTTTCGCGATACTCAGACTGCGTCCGATGCCTTTCGTCGTTCTGGACGAAATAGAGGCGGCGCTCGACGAGTCCAACGTCGAGATATTCGCGAAATATCTCAAGAGATTTTCTGACAACACGCAGTTTATCGTCGTTACGCACCGTAAGCCGACGATGGAACTTGCAGACAGACTGTACGGCGTTACGATGCAGGAAAAAGGCGTATCCACCATCGTTACCGTTTCTCTTGCAGAAGCTATCAAGCACAGCACCAAGGACAACGCTTAAAAGGGAGGAAATATGGGCTTTTTCGAAAAACTCAAGGCGGCTCTCCGCCGTACCAAAGAGGCGTTTGCAAAAAAGATGTACGAGCTTTTCTCAGGCAGAGAGCTCAACGACGAATTTTACGAAGAACTCGAGGACGCGCTGATAAGCGCGGACGTGGGATTTACCGCGACCGAGCAGATAATAGACGAATTCAGGGACGAGTGTTTCAAACGCAAGATAAAGTCGCCCGAAGAAGGCAAGGAACTGCTCAAGCAGATCATGACCGACGCGATAAATTACGAGATAGAGCCGTATACTTATCCGCTCGTGATACTCGTTGCGGGAGTAAACGGAGTCGGCAAGACCACCGCGATAGGCAAACTTGCGAAGTATTTCAAGAATAAGAAAAAATCCGTAGTCCTCGCGGCGGCTGACACTTTCAGGGCTGCAGCAGCCGAACAGCTCGAGGTATGGGCAGACCGCGCGGGAGTCAGGATAATCCGTCACGAAGAAGGCAGCGATCCTGCGGCAGTCGTGTACGACGCGCTCGCGTCAGCCAAAGCAAAAGGCACTGACGTAGTGCTGATAGACACGGCGGGCAGACTTCAGAATAAGAAAAATCTGATGAACGAGCTTGCCAAGATAAACAAGGTCGTAGGCAGAGAATATCCCGACTGCGATTACAGAACGTACATCGTCATCGACGCGACAACGGGACAGAACGCTCTTCAGCAGGTAGAGGCTTTCGACGAGATAATCGACATGGACGGCATAATCCTCAACAAGCTCGACGGCACGGCTAAAGGCGGCGTGGTATTCGCGATATCCGCAGAAAAAGAACTTCCCGTCGTATTCGTAGGCGTGGGAGAGGGTATTGACGATATAGAAGAATTCGATGCAGAGGCGTTTATCGACGCGCTTTTCTGATATTCAGAATATTTGAAAATTTTTGTTGACAAACCGCGGACGCGGTGATAAGATGTAAAGGCAAAATACTTTAACAAGTAAAAATACTTTACAGCTAAAATGGATAAGAAAGACAAACTGTACATCGCTCTGTACAACGATTATTACGGTGCTTTGCTCACCGAGTACCAGAGCGAACTGATATCCCGGTATTACGACATGGACATGTCGCTTGCGGAGATCGCGCAGGATCTCGGCATATCGCCTCAGGCAGTCAGGGACGCTCTTATGAGAGCGCAGAAGACGCTTGAGGAGTACGAGAGCAAGCTCGGGATAGCTCACAAAACCGCACAGCTCGTCAGACTTCTCAGACAGGCAAAAGAAAGCTGCTCTGACGAGGAGAAAGACAAGAATATCGACGCGGCTTTGGATATTTTGAACCGATAGGAGAATTTATGGGAGCATTCAGCGGACTCAGCGAAAGACTTTCGCACATTTTCAGCAAGTTGAAGGATAAAGGCAGACTTACGGAACTCGAAGTCAAGCAGGCTATGAGAGAGATCCGTATCGCTTTGCTCGAGGCGGACGTCAACTATCTCGTAGTCAAGAATTTTATCGCGAGAGTGTCCGAAAAAGCTGTCGGAGAAGACATACTCAAAGGTCTTAACCCGACTCAGCAGGTAATAAAGATAGTCAACGACGAACTTATCGCCACGATGGGCGGTTCGTTCAGCAAGATAGAGATCTCGCCCAAACCGCCGACGATAATACTTATGTGCGGTCTTCAGGGCAGCGGCAAGACGACCATGTGCGGCAAGCTTGCCGTAATGCTCAGGAAACAGGGCAAAAACCCGCTTTTGGTAGCGTGCGACATATACCGTCCCGCGGCTATAAAGCAGTTGCAGATAGTGGGCAAGAACGCCAACGTCCCCGTCTTCGAAATGGGACAGGTCGACGTAAAGAAGATAGCTAAAGAGGCGTTGAAACAGGCGACTGCCAACAATAACGACGTAGTCATAGTGGATACTGCGGGCAGACTGCATATCGACGAAGATCTTATGGACGAAATAAAGGGATTGAAAGAACTTCTCAATCCCACCGAGATCCTTCTCGTCGTAGACGCAATGACGGGTCAGGATGCGGTAAACGTTTCGCAGAAGTTCAACGAAGTTATGGACGTAACGGGCGTTGTGCTGACAAAGCTCGACTGCGACACGAGAGGCGGCGCGGCTCTCTCTATAAGAGAGGTCACGGGCAAACCGATAAAGCTCTGCGGCGTCGGCGAAAAGCTGTCTGACATAGAGGTCTTCCATCCCGAAAGGATGGCGTCGAGAATACTCGGCATGGGTGACGTGCTCACGCTTATCGAAAAGGCTCAGAGCGCGTATACCGAAGAAGAGGCAAAGGAAATGCAGCGCAAGATGCGTGAACGTTCCTTCACTCTCGAGGATTTTCTCGTACAGTTCGAGAAGATGAAGAGCATGGGCGATCTCAAGCAGATGATGGCTATGATCCCCGGGCTTTCGAGCAAACTCGGAGGCGACGTCGAGATAGACGAAAAGCGCATCGACAAGATGAAAGCGATAATCTACTCGATGACTCCCAAGGAGAGACAGAACCCCGACGGCATCAAGTCGTCCAACAAAAAGCGCATAGCCGCAGGCAGCGGCACCACGATACAGGACGTCAACTCGCTGCTCAAGCAGTTCTATCAGACGCAGGAGATGATGAACCGCATGGCGAATATGGGCAAGCGCGGTTTCGGCGGCAGATTGCCTTTCTGACGCGCACACGCAAACAGAATAAAATAAAAACAATATACAATTTTACAGCCGCAAAGGCAAAAAGGAGAAAGAATATGGCAGTTAAACTCAGACTTACCAGAATGGGCGCAAAGAAGGCACCGTTTTACCGTATCGTAGCTATTGACGAGAGAAAGGCAAGAGACGGACAGTATCTTGAAAACATCGGTACTTACGATCCCTCCACTTCCGCAGTCAACATCAAGAGCGACCGCGCTTTGTATTGGCTCGGCGTAGGCGCACAGCCCACCGAAACGGTAAGAGCATTGCTCAAGAAACAGGAAATAATTAAGTAAGACGTATGGAAGAACTCGTAAGATTCATCGTAAGCGAGCTTGTAGATAACAAAGAGGCGTTTACCGTAGAGAGCTCCGAGCAGGACGGTATCACCGTTATCAACATCATCGCGGACAAAGACGAGATCGGCAAGATCATCGGCAAACAGGGACGTATCGCTAAGTCTATCCGCACGCTCGTAAAAGCAGCTGCGGGCAGCAACGCGAAGAAGATTTCCGTAGAGATCATCGAGAGATAATGACTCAGGACAAGATCACCGTAGGAGAGGTCGCAAGACCTCACGGGGTCGGAGGAACGCTCAAAGTCAATCCTCTGACCGACGACGTGCGTCGTTTTGAAAAACTGAAAAGCGTGTTCGTCGACGGCAAAGAATATGCCGTCGTGCGCGTTTCGGTTTCGCAAAGCGGCGTTTTTTTGACTCTTGACGGGGTGGGCGACAGAAATGCCGCAGAAGCTTTCAGAGGCAAGAGTCTGCAAGTGAAAAGAGAAAACGCAAGCGTAGCCAAAGGACGCACGCTGATAGTTGACGTGCTCGGCTGCGACGTTGAGTTCGAAGACGGAGAAAAGGTCGGGCAGGTCGTCGACGTTCTGCAACACGGAGCGGCGGACGTTTACGTTTTGCAAAAAGGCAAAAAGCAGATACTTTTCCCCGCGCTCAAACGCGTTTTCGTAAGCGAAGATTATCAAGAAAAAAAAATCGTCGTATCGCGCGATGCGTTCGGCGAAGTGGCGGTCTATGAAGATTAAAGTTGTGACGTTGTTTCCCGAGATGTTCGACTGTATGCACGTCGGGATAATCGGCAAGGCGATAGAAAAAGGTCTTGTAGAACTCGAGTGCGTCAACATCAGGGATTATTCAAAGGACAGACACCGCAAGACGGACGATTATCCGTTCGGCGGAGGAGCGGGCATGGTCATGACCGTTCAGCCTTTGCATGACTGCGTAAACGCGATAGACCCCGAGAGAAAATACAAGAGGATATACATGTCTCCGAGAGGCGCCACTCTCGCGCAGGACAAGGTCGTAGAACTGAGCAAAGAAGAGAATCTGCTCTTTATATGCGGCAGTTACGAGGGCGTGGACGAAAGGTTCATAGAGCTTGACGTAGACGAAGAATTGTCCGTGGGAGATTACGTTCTGACGGGCGGAGAGTTGCCTTGCATGGTTACCGTAAACGCGATAGCGCGCTATGTCGACGGCGTTCTCGGCAGCGAACAGTCGGTAGAAGAAGAGAGTTTCAGCAACGGACTTCTCGAATATCCTCAGTATACGCGCCCCGCGGTTTTCGAAGGGCTTGCCGTGCCCGACGTTCTGCTGTCAGGCAATCACGCCGCGGTGGACGAGTGGAGAAAGGCTAAGCAGATCGAGATCACGAGAGAGCGCAGACCCGACATGTACGAAAAGATAAGACCTATAATAGAGAAAGAACTCGAGGCGAAAAACCGCAAAAAGAGAAAAAAGGGAGGAAACAAGCATGAATAAGTCGCTTATCGACATTTTATTGGATCCCGACAATTCGGGCGATCTTCAGTTCAACGACAAGGACGGCAAGGTGATAGAAATGGCGCAGATAGCCGTTATCCCTTACAACGGCGAGATCTACGCGATACTTGCGCCCAAAGAGTTGCTTGCGGATGACGATCCCAACGTAGCGATGGTCTACAAAGTCAACGGCGAAAACATCGATCTCGTCGAGGACGACGAAACGACGGACATCGTTTTCGATCTCTACGACGCTCTTTACGAAGAGCAGACGGGCGGTAAACGCTGATAAGAAAATCGGATACATACGCGCGGCGCGATATTGACTGAGAGGTAAAGATGAGGATACAGTGGTTTCCGGGGCACATGACGAAAGCTCTGAGGATGATGCAGGATCAGTTACAGCAGGTAGATTGCATAATCTATGTGCTGGACAGTCGTGCGCCGTTTTCTTGTCTTAACCCGAAGTTCGACGCGCTGACAGATAAAAAACCCGTGCTGTACGTCCTCAACAAATGCGATCTCGTAGAGAGAGCCGACCTTGAAAAGTGGCTCGGCTATTTTGCTAAAAACGGCAAAAAGTGCATAGCCGCGGACAGCCTTAACGGCAAACAGCGCGACAATATAGTGAACATACTAAAACAGCTTAACGCGGCTGTCATCGAAAAATACCGCTTGAAAGGCGCGAAAAAGAGCGTGCGCGCAATGGTAGTAGGCGTGCCCAATACGGGCAAATCCACGTTTATAAACAACCTTTGCGGCAGCAAAAAGACGGTCACGGGCAACAAGGCAGGCGTCACGCGCGGCAAACAGTGGGTATCGCTTGCCGACGGCGTGGAACTTCTCGACACGCCGGGCAGTCTGCCTCCCGCTTTCGAGGACGAAAAGAGAGCGCTGCATCTCGCGTTTATCGGCAGCGTAAAAGACGATATCCTCGATACAGAAGAGCTTGCCGCGGAGATGATGGCGTATTTCGCGCACAACCATACCGACGCGTTCTTGTCGAGGTATTCGATAGACGAAATGCCGCACGACGTTGAAGAAAGGTTCATTGCCGTAGCTAAAGCCCGCGGATTCATGCTTTCGGGAGGAAGAGTGGATTACGCGCGCACCGCAAGGGCGGTAATAGACGATTTCCGCAAACAGAAATTCGGCAGGATAACGCTCGATCAACCGGAGGAAATATGAAAAAAGCGGTAGAAATGCTCGAATTCGAAAACGAGTATACGCAAAAAGGATATAAGGCGATCTGCGGCATGGACGAGGTGGGCAGAGGTCCGCTCGCAGGTCCCGTCGTGGTCGCGGCGGTCGTTATGCCTCTCGAGGCGGACAAGCTGATAGACGGCGTCGACGACAGCAAAAAACTGACAGAAAAGAGAAGAGAGGCACTCTACGATAAGATACTTGCGGTCGCAAAGGCGGTTTCGGTAATAAAGGTAGAGCCTGCCGAGATAGACGAAATAAATATACTAAACGCGACAAAAAAGGCGATGCGACAGGCTGTCGAAGAGATAAAGGACAAGGCGGACATTGCGTTCGTCGACGCGGTAAAACTCAATCTGCCGCTGCCCGAAGTCGCTATAATAAAAGGCGACGCAAAGAGTTATAACATAGCCGCTGCATCCATAATCGCAAAGGTTTACAGGGACAGGCTCATGCTTGAATACGACAAAGAATATCCCGCATACGACTTTGCGTCCAACAAGGGTTACGGCACGGCAAAACACATTGCCGCGCTCAAAGAATACGGCGCGACCCCTATACACAGACGCAGTTTTATCAAGAATTTCGTGCAATGAATACGAGAAAGACCGCAGTAGAAGGAGAAAACGCCGCCGTGGAATATCTGAAAGGGATAGGATACGGGATAATAGAGCGCAATTACCGCTGTCCGGCAGGCGAGATAGACGTCGTGGCGAGAGATAAAGGCATCGTCGTTTTCGTAGAAGTCAAGACGAGAAACTCCACGCAGTTCGGCATGCCCGAGGAGAGCGTCAATGCCGCTAAAAGGCGCAAGATACTTTTGTCTGCAAAATTCTGGATGAGCGCGCACAGCAGAGATTGCAAAAAGGGTTGCAGATTCGACGTGATAAGCGTTCTGAGGGGAGAGGTAAGACATACCGTCAACGCGTTCGACGCAAATTGTCTTGTGTAAAATCAACGCGCGAAACGCAAGTATTTTTCAAAAAACCGCCTGAAAAACGTTAAAAAATTCGTATTTCGGATTTTATATCAAAAATTTGCTCAAACAGCGAAAAAACGCTTGCCAAATACTTCTTTTAATGATAAACTATTTAAGCAAAAAGACTTCGGGCGTTCCTCCGCACAAAAAAATCTTTCAGACGCGAACGCTTGGTTATGGAGGTTAAGTCAAATGAATATCGTAGACATAATTGAAAAAGAGGCAATGAAGACCAATCTGCCGGAGCTCAGCATCGGCGACACCGTTAAAGTCTGGGTAAAGGTCGTAGAAGGTAACAGAGAAAGATTGCAGGCGTTCGAAGGCATCATCATCGCTTTCAAGAACGGCAGCATAAGAGAAACGTTTACCGTAAGACGTCTTTCCTTCGGCGTAGGCGTTGAGAGAACGTTCCCCCTTCACTCTCCCAAGATCGATCACATCGACATCGTCCGTCACGGTAAAGTCAGAAGAGCAAAGCTTTACTATCTGCGCGACCGCGTAGGCAAGGCTGCAAGACTCAAAGAGGTCATCAAGTAATTTTTCAGAAGAATATCCGCTCTGCGTTAAGCAGGGCGGTTTTTTTATGCGCTTTTATCTTTTGCAGAATTTGTTTCGGTTTCGTATTTTACCCGTTTTGGATTTTGACGAGAAAAAGTGCTTTTTAAGCACCGCGCTATAAAATCAGAACGATTTGACGCACATTGTCGGTTTATCGGAGAATAAGTCATTTGAGGCAAGAGCGTTTGCCTATATATATAATAAAATTAATAAAAAATTTTAATAATACTTGTCAAAAGACAGATTATCCTTTATTATTATACTTGACTATCCATATTCGGGAGAGGAAATATGAAAAGAAAAATTTTGATCGTCGCTTTGTTGATCGCGGTCGTCGCAGTGTTTTTCGTAGCTTGCGACAAGACCGAGGAATTCAGCGAAGTGGTTTCAAACGGCTCCTTCGAGACGTTGTCGGGCAGTGTGGTTCAGGGTTGGACAAAATCCAACGGCAGCGCTATACAGTTCACGACTACGCCCAACGATCCGCAGGCTGACCAGTATAACGAAAATCTCGGCAAACGTTACGCTTATATCGAAAAGAGCAGTTCGTCGCCGGCTTACGATTATCTGTTCCAGACCGTAAAACTCGAGAAAAACCAGATCTACCGTCTCAGCGTTTACGCAAAGGTAGAGGCTATCCAGACTGCGAGCACGGCGGGATTTTACGTCGGTTTCAAAGAGGACCTCAATTACAGCGGTATCAGCATAAGGAAAACCAACGAAGATTATCAGACTTACGAAGTATACTTCAAGAGTACAGAGAGTGGCGACTTTACGCTCACCGTCGGTCTCGGCAACGAAAAGGCTACCGCTTACGGCACCGTGTCTTTCGACAACGTATCGCTCGTGCCCGTTGACGCAGTTCCGTCCGATTACGAAGGCGAAGTCGGCGTACTCAGAACAGAAGCGGATTATACGCTGTCAAACGGCGGTTCTACTACGTTCGTAGTTCTCGGCACGGTTCTTACGCTCGCGCTCGTTTATGCGGCTTACATGCTCGTCAGAAAGTTTACTAAACCCGATAACGGCCTCGAGCCCGAAGGCGGCAAACCTAATATGAGCAACAAAGGTTTCTTGCTGTTCGTCGGAGCGATCGTTGTAGGATTTGTCATAAGATTCGTGATAATGCTTTGCTGCTACGGTATGGGCAGCAATATAGACAGCCTCGCTACCGCGGCTCTCAATTACGCAGATAACGGCGTTGCAACCGCGTTTACGAGTACCGCAACTGCTAATTATCCCGCAGGTACCGTTTATCTGCTTTGGGGACTCGGCAAGATAGCAAGGCTTATGGGCGTTGAGAGCGGATCTATGGGTATGTCCATGCTTATGAGAATACCCACCGTCATTGCCGATCTCGTCATCTGCTATACGGTCGCGTCTTTTGCGTTTACCGAGAGAGAAGACGAGAAGAGCGCGGTGATCTTCGGATGGATATACGCGATAGTGCCGGTGTTCTTCACGTTCGGCGCGATGTACGGCGCATACGAAACGATAGCGATCCTCTTCCTCGTACTTACGCTCATCTCGATGCTTGACAAGAATTACATCGCTTGCGGCGTGTTCTATGTGTTTGCGCTGTTCTTCAGCTACTATGCATTGCTCGCTCTGCCTGTCATCCTGACTTTCGAAATAGTGACGCTCATCAAAGAGATCAAAGTCACTTCCGATGCGGAGAACGGAGCGGAGGCGATCGCAGGGTCCAAAAAGAATATAATCGCGATAGTTGCGACCATGATCGGCGGATTTATCCTGTACTATCTCGTGACTCTGCCGATGAGTCTTTCTAACATCAAACAAGGCAACGTCTTCTACTGCTTTAAGCAGATACACGCGTTCTTCAAGACGAGCGCGCTGCTCAGTACGGACACGTTCAACCTCTACGGCATGTTCGGCATAGCCAACGCTACGGCTCGCAATACGCTGCTCGACGTTCTCAACTGGCTGTTCGTCGTCGGACTTGCGGCGGCTACCGCTATCGCTTATTACAGGAGCAACGACCGCTCGGATCTGCTGCTCATGGCGGCGACGACGTTCGCGCTCTATTCTGCGCTCGGCGCACAGGCTACGCTCGTTACGATGCCTATAGCCCTCGTGCTCATGCTGCTGTATCTCGCACTCGTTCCCGACAGAAGAGTATTCGCGATATTCGGCTGTTACAGCGCGTTGTCTTTCCTCAATATTGCTGAGCTTATCTCGAGGAGCGGTTATCTCGGAGATTATTCTCAGGCGGGTTATCTCGCGTTCTATTCCAAGAGCCCGCTCATGATAGTGTTCAGCGTGGTTGCGGTATTGCTTGCGTTCTTCCTTGTTTACGCAGTTACGGATATATGTTTCTACGGCAACGTCGACGAGGCTAAGCCGATCAACGGCAGACTCAGAGACGAGCTGAAAGATACGTTCACTCTGCGTTCGCTGAGAGAGCGCATCTCTAAGAAAAAGAGATAATCGGTGCAAGAGGGGGGAATATGCTGGCAAAGGTTATCAGTTATGCATTAAGCGGTCTTGACGGTTTCGACGTCGCGGTAGAAGTGGACGTCAACGCGGGGCTTCCCGCATACGAGGTCGTCGGTCTTGCCGACACCGCCGTCAAGGAGTCGCGCGAAAGAGTAAGGGCGGCGATAAAGAATTCTCTTTTCGATTACCCTATCAAAAAGATAACCGTGAATCTCGCGCCTGCCGACAGCAAAAAAGAGGGCAGTCTTTACGATCTGCCGATCGCAGTCGGCGTGCTTGCGGCGACAGAGCAGATCCCCGCGCACTCGTACAAACCTTTCGTCATAGTCGGAGAGCTTTCTCTGGACGGAGGACTAAGACATATAAAAGGTCTGATGCCGATACTTCTTTCGGCAATGCAGAACGGGTATACGAAATTTATCGTGCCCGAAGAAAACGCCAAAGAGGCGTCGTATATCTCGGGGATAGACGTATACGCCTTTTCAAAACTCAAAGAAGTCGTAGAATTTCTTTCGGGAGAAAAAGAAGTAATGCCCGTGCCTACGCGTACTTTCAGCGCGCAGCAGGCAGAGAACAAATACAACGTGGATTTCTCCGAGGTCAAGGGGCAGCAGTTCGCAAGACGCGCGATGGAGATCGCCGTTGCTGGCGGACACAATATCCTGATGATAGGTCCTCCCGGGGCAGGCAAAACGCTCATGGCAAAGTGTGTGCCCACGATAATGCCGGATATGACTTTCGAAGAGGCGGTCGAGGTCACTAAGATACACTCGGTGGCAGGTATACTCGACGCGGGCAAGGGTATAGTTACGGCAAGACCCTTCCGCACGCCGCATCATACGGTCACGGTCCCCGCGCTTATGGGCGGAGGAGCCAAGGCCAAGCCGGGAGAGGTGAGCCTCGCGCATAACGGAGTGCTGTTTCTCGACGAGATGCCCGAGTATCAGAGGCAGACGCTCGAGAGCTTAAGACAGCCTCTCGAGGACGGAACGGTCACCGTATCGCGTGCAAAACAGTCGCTCGACTATCCCGCAAAATTCATGTTGGTGGCGAGTATGAACCCTTGTCCTTGCGGCAATTACGGCAGCAAGACTCAGCAATGCAGATGTACCGCGGCGGAGATAAGGAGATACGTCTCGAGATTGTCGGGACCTCTTCTCGACAGAATAGACCTGCAGGTCGAAGTGGACGGAATAAGTTACGAAGAACTGCGTTTCGCTCCTCCCTCCGAAAGCAGTGCGACTATAAAAGAGAGAGTGGAAAAGGCGAGAGCCGTACAGAGAGAAAGGTACAAGGGCAGCGGAGTGCACACCAACGCGCAGATGACCAACGCGCAGATGAAAAAGCATTGCGCGCTTTCTCCCGAGTGCGAAAGGATACTCGAGGCGGCTTTCAGAAAACTCAACATGACGGCGCGAGCAAGCACCAGAGTGCTCAAGGTCGCCCGCACGATAGCGGATCTCGACGGCAGCGCGGATATACAGTCAAGACATATAACCGAGGCGGTACAGTACCGTTCTCTGGACAGAAAATATTGGGAATAGCGCAAGGCTGACCGTTTTATCTGAAAAGGACGGCACGGCGCAAAGCGCGGAATATCACGACGTATGAATTACAGCGACGACGACAAAGCTCTGATAATGTTATCCTACGAGAGTTCGTATCCCAGAAAGAGGGACGCGCTCGATAGCGCAGACAGCCCCAAAGAGCTGTACCGCGACTATTCGCACGCAGACGTGACGATCGAGGAGATGAACAGAAAAGGCATAGTCGCGATAACGTTGAATTCAAAGTATTATCCGTCGTGTCTGAAAAACATATACGATCCTCCGCAGGTGCTTTATTGCAAAGGCGACGTATCGCTTTTGTCAGACACCGTAAAGAGGCTTGCAATTGTGGGTACTCGCAGGATAACGCGTTACGGCAAGGACGTGACGAGAGAATTCGCAAGAGCGTTCTCGGATGCGGGTTGCTGCGTAGTCAGCGGCATGGCGAGAGGCGTAGACAGCGAGGCGCACAAGACGGTGCTTGCCGAAAACGGCAAGACGATAGCCGTGTTAGGTAGCGGAACGGACGTTATCTATCCGCCCGAAAACGCAGAACTTTACGAAGAGATAGCAAGTAAAGGGCTGATCGTCAGCGAGTATCCGCCCGGGACTCCTCCGCACGCGTTCAGGTTTCCGGAAAGGAACAGGATAATAAGCGGACTCAGCGAAGGAGTACTCGTTACTGAGGCGGGCGCGGGCAGCGGATCTATGATAACCGCAGATCTCGCGATAGAACAGGGCAAAGACCTTTACGTCGTACCCGGCAATATATTTTCTCAGGCAAGCAAGGGCTGTAACGATAAGATAAAGGAGTTGCAGGCAGCTGCGGTAACGTGTCCCGAAGATATAATAAAGGTCGGGAAGGCACACGGGGACAGAGAAAATCTCGCCGTTCAGCTTACTCTGGAGCAGGCGAGGATAATATCTTTTCTCGAAGACTGCGAGAGCATGCATTTCAGCGAACTTCTCGCAAAAAGCGGACTTGGCGTGAACGAACTCACCGCGCTGTTGTCCGAGATGGAAATATACGGTTTTATAAATAAGCTGAGCGGCAATTATTACGCGATTGCGCAAAAGCTTTAAGGAGATATAATGAAACTTGTCATAGTAGAGTCGCCGTCCAAGGCGAAGACCATCGTCAAATACCTCGGTCAGGGTTACAGGGTAATCGCGTCAGGCGGACACGTCAGCGATCTTCCGCAAAAGAGCCTGGGTATCGACGTGAACAACAACTACAAGCCCGAATACGTCGTTACGCCGTCCAAAGAGGAAACGATAAGACGCATCAAGAGCGAGCTCGCCAAATGCGACAAAGTCTATCTCGCGACCGACCCGGACCGCGAGGGAGAGGCTATTTCGTGGCACCTGGCAAACGTGTGCGGTATCAAGGATAAGAACGTCAGAATAGTTTTCAACGAAATATCCAAAAAGGCGGTCAATGCCGCGATAGAGAATCCGCACAGCATAAACATGAATCTCGTCAACGCGCAGCAGGCTCGTCGCGTGCTTGACAGACTTGTGGGTTACGAGCTGTCGCCCGTCATTTCGCGCAAGGTAAAGGGCGCGATGAGCGCGGGCAGAGTTCAGTCGGTAGCGCTCAAGATGATAGTCGAAAGAGAGCGCGAGATCCGCAACTTCAAACCCGAAGAATATTGGAACATATACGCGTTTTTGCTCCAGGAAGGCAAGAGCGCGGTCTTCAAGGCTGAATTTGTCGACGTAGACGGCAAGAAATACAAAGTAAAGAACAAGGACGCCGCAGAAAAAATAGTCAAGGCGTCTAAAGAAGGCGAGTGGAGCGTAGACAAGGTGAAGAGAGTCAATTCTCAGTCCAAGCCTCAGCCTCCGTTCACGACGTCCACGATGCAGCAGGACGCGTCGGGCAAGCTTTCGCTCACCGCTCCTCAGGTCATGCAGCTCGCTCAGCAGCTCTACGAAGGCGTAGAACTCGGCAGCGAAGGTCAGGTCGCGCTCGTCACATATATCCGTACCGACAGCGTGAGAATTTCTACGGACGCACAGCGCGAAGCGCTCGAATTCATAAAGAACGCATACGGCGAAAGTTACGTCCCCAAACGTCCCAACGTTTACGAAACCAAGAAAGGGGCGCAGGACGCGCACGAGGCGATAAGACCTATTTCGCTCGAGCGCACGCCCGAATCGATAAAAGACAAAGTTCCGCGCAACATCTACAAGCTGTACAAGCTCATTTACGACCGTTTCGTCGCAAGTCAGATGGCAAACGCGGTTTACGACACGCTCAACGTGCATATAAACTCGCTCAATCCCAACGGACACACCTGCGGATATACCCTGAAAGGCAGAACGCTCGTATTCAAGGGTTATCTTGCGGCTTATACTCCCGTTTCGGACAACGAAGAAGAAAAGGACAGCAAGACGCTCCCCGATTTCAGAGAGGGACAAAAGCTCAATCTCAAAGAGATGCAGAGCGAGCAGAAATTCACCAAGCCGCCGCTCCGCTATACCGATTCGACACTTGTCAAGGCAATGGAAGAAAACGGCATAGGACGTCCGAGCACCTACGCGGCTACGATAACCGTGCTCGCAAAGAGAAAGTACACGGACAAAGAGGGCAAGTATATCCTGCCCACCGAGCTCGGAGAACTCGCCTGCGACTGTCTGTGCAAGTATTTCCCATATATCATGGACGTCAAGTTCACGTCCAATATGGAGAGCGATCTCGATAAGATAGAGGACGGCACTACCGAGTGGCAGTCGGTCATCGCGGATTTCTATCCCGGATTCCACGAAAGAGTGCTCAAGGCGCGCGGCGACAATGCCGGAAAAGTCAAACCCAAAGAGGAAGTCAGCGACGTCGTCTGCGAGAAATGCGGCGCGAAGATGGTCGTCAAAGAGGGCAGGTTCGGCAAATTCCTCGCTTGCCCAAATTATCCCAAGTGCAAGAATATCAAGCCGATCGGAGAGCCCGTTGCCAAGTGCCCGAAATGCGGCGGCGACGTGTTCAAGAGAATATCCAAAAAGGGCAAGGCGTATTTCGCTTGCGGCAATTATCCGAAATGCGATTTCTATTCGTGGGATATACCTGCTCCGATATTCTGTCCCGATTGCGGAAGTTATATGAAGATGTTCAAAGACAAGTCGGGCAATACCAAGTACGTTTGCTCAAACAAGGAGTGCAAACATACCGAAGTGATACAGAGCGAATCTTCTAAGGACGGCGGCGATGAGAATTGACGTCGTAGGCGGAGGACTTGCTGGCTGCGAGGCGGCATATCAGTTGCTGAAACGCGGCGTCGAAGTCGTGATGTACGAACTGAGAGGCGTCGGCTCGACCCCTTGTCACAAGACGGACAGACTTGCTGAACTCGTATGCAGCAACAGTCTTAAAAGCGAGGCTGAAGATACCGCGAGCGGACTTCTGAAAGCTGAACTCGATATGCTCGATTGCATGCTTCTGAAGGCGGCGAGAGAGAGCAGCGTGCCTGCGGGCGGAGCGCTTGCGGTGGACAGAGAGGTTTTTTCTTCTAAAGTCGAAGAGTGTCTGAATTCTTTCGACAATTTCAGGCTCGAAAGAAAAGAGATAACCTCGCTCGACTTTGAAAATTCCGCGATAATAGCAAGCGGACCGCTCACGTCGGACGCGCTTGCGGACGCGATAGCGGCAAGGCTCGGCGCGGAATATCTCGGCTTTTACGATGCGGTCGCGCCTATCGTGGACGCGGAAAGCATAGATTACGACAAGGCGTTTTTCGCGAGCAGATACGACAAGGGAGATCCTACCGATTATCTCAACTGTCCGCTCGATAAAGAGGAGTACGAGCTCTTTGTGACAGAACTCGTAAACGCGAAGACCGCGCTCCTTCACGAGTTCGACAAACGCGAGATATTCGAGGCGTGCATGCCCGTTGAGGTAATGGCAAAGCGCGGCGAGGATACGCTGAGATACGGACCTATGCGTCCCGTAGGGATAAGAGATAAGGACGGCAACCGCCCTTACGCGGTGGTGCAGCTGAGAAAAGAGAATTCTCAGGGGACGATGTACAATCTCGTCGGATTTCAGACCAACCTGACTTTCGGAGAGCAGAAAAGGGTTTTCGGACTCATACCCGCTCTCGCGAACGCGGAATTCCTGAGATACGGCGTGATGCACCGCAACACGTTTATAAACGCGCCCGAACTGCTTACGAGAGGATTTATCCTTAAAAGCGACGGAAAAATCGCTTTCGCGGGACAGATGACGGGAGTGGAAGGCTACGTCGAGAGCATAGCGAGCGGACTTATATCCGCGATAAACATGTACGCAAAAGAGTCGGGACGAGAAGAAGTCGTCTTTCCCGAAACCACTATTTGCGGACAGCTGCAAAGACACGTCGGCACAAAATGCGAAGACTATCAGCCGATGAACGCCAACTTCGGGCTTCTGCCCCCTGTCGGCGAAAGAATTAGAGATAAAAAACTACGCAAGGTCGCGTATTACAAGCGCGGCGTTGAAGATATGAAACGGTTTTTAGACAGCCGTGAAATCTGAAGGAGGCAATATATGAGTACAGAACTCAGAGGTACTACCATCTGCGCGGTACGCAGAGACGGCAAGATCGCCGTTGCGGGCGACGGGCAGGTAACTATGGGCGAAAGCGTTATTCTCAAGGGCACTGCGAAGAAAGTCAAGAGAATTTACGACGACAAAGTCGTTATCGGCTTTGCGGGTTCGGTATCGGACGCGTTTACGCTCAGCGAAAAATTCGAAAAAATGTTACAGAAATATTCGGGCAATCTTATGAGGAGCGCAGTCGAGCTTGCGGAGCTCTGGCGCAACGACAAGCTGCCGAGAAGACTCGAGGCGATGATGATAGTCGCAGACAAGAACGAGCTCTATATAGTATCGGGCAGCGGCGACGTGATAGATCCCGACGGTGACGCATGCGCGATAGGATCGGGCGGCAATTATGCTTTGGCAGCGGCGCGCGCTCTTCTCAAAGAAACCGATCTCCCTGCGAAGGATATCGCTTACAAGGCGCTCAAGATAGCGAGCGAGCTGTGCGTATTCACCAACGACAATATCATCGTCGAGGAGGTATAACATGGAAAAACTTACTCCTAAACAGATAGTCAAAGAACTCGACAGATACATCATCGGTCAGCAGAACGCTAAAAAAGCGGTCGCAGTCGCTCTCCGCAACCGTTATCGCCGCAGCCAGCTGCCCTCGGACGTCAGAGAGGAGATAACCCCCAAGAACATCATAATGCAGGGACCTACGGGCGTAGGTAAGACCGAGATAGCGAGAAGGCTCGCAAAGCTGGTCAAAGCTCCTTTCGTAAAGGTAGAGGCGACTAAATTCACCGAGGTCGGTTACGTCGGCAGAGATGTAGAGTCGATGATAAGAGATCTCGTAGAGGTTTCTGTCAGACTCGTACGCGACGAGATGATGAAAGACGTTGAGATAAAGGCAAAAGCCAACGTATACAACGTGCTGCTCAAGGCGGTTTTCCCGCTCAGGAAGAGCGCTCATCCCGACAAGTCGGACGAAGAACTCAAGGAGATCGTCAGAAAAGAGCTTGAAAACGGAGAGCTCGACGACCTTATCATTGAGATAGAGCTGCCCGAAGGCAACAAGCCTCAGCAGCTCATGCCGGGCGGCGTTGAGATAAACATCGGCGACATCATGGGCGGACTTCTTCCCAAGCGCAAAAAGCTCAAGAAAGTTCCTGTTTCGCGTGCATACTCCGTGCTCATGGAGGCGGAGGCTGACAGACTCATAGATCAGGACAACGTCAATACGGAGGCGATCCGCCGCGCCGAAAACGAAGGCATCATATTTATCGACGAAATGGACAAGATCGCGGGCAAGGGCAACACCAACGGCCCCGACGTATCGAGAGAAGGCGTTCAGAGAGACATTTTGCCGATAGTTGAAGGCTGCACGGTAAACACCAAGTACGGACAGATCAAGACGGATTATATACTGTTTATAGCGGCGGGTGCGTTCCACGTTTCGTCCGTATCCGATCTTATTCCCGAACTTCAGGGCAGATTCCCGATCAACGTCAGGCTGGACAGCCTTACTGAAAACGATTTCGTCGAGATACTGACAAAGCCCGACAACGCTATATTGAGGCAGTATGAACAACTGCTCAAAGTCGACAAGGTATTGCTCGACTTTACCGACGAGGCGATAAAAGAGATCGCGTCGGTTGCGGCGGCGGAAAACGAAAACAGCGAGAATATCGGTGCGAGAAGACTGCACACGATCATGGAGAGTCTGCTCGACGACATCTCTTACAATGCGGGCAATCTCGACAGCGAAGTAACGGTGAGAATTGACAAAAACTACGTCCTCGAACATCTGGACAAGACGATAAAGACGCTCAATCTGCGCAAATACGTTCTGTAAAAGAGAGGACAAAGAAGGACATTATGATAAACATACCGAAAGGCACAAAGGACGTTCTTCCTCAGGAAGCGTACAAATGGCACTATGTCGAAAACGTCGCAAGACAGACCGCAAAAGACTTTTGCGCAAGCGAAATACGCACTCCTACGTTCGAGCACACAGAATTGTTTCTGCGCGGCGTAGGCGATACGACAGACATAGTCAACAAAGAGATGTATACCTTCGAGGACAAGGGCGGCAGAAGTATCACGCTCAAACCCGAAGGCACGGCGGGCGTTGCGCGCGCGTTTATAGAAAACTCGCTCTACGCAGGCGTTCAGCCTACAAAGATGTACTATATCACGCCAGTATTCCGCTATGAAAAACCGCAGGCGGGCAGACTCAGAGAACATCACCAGTTCGGCGTAGAATATTACGGTAGCGACAGCCCTTATGCGGACGTCGAAGTAATGATGATAGCCAAGACCTTTTTCAACCGTCTCGGCATAACCAGGCTCAAGCTCAACATCAACAGCATTGGTTGCAGAGAGTGCCGCAAGAAATACAACGAGGCACTCAAGGATTATCTGCGCTCCAATCTCGACAAGATGTGCCCGACGTGCAGAGAAAGGTTCGACAAAAACCCGCTGCGCATACTCGACTGCAAAGAGGAAGGTTGCAGAGCAATCACGGCAAACGCGCCCGTGATACCCGATTATCTCTGCGACGACTGCCGCGCGCATCACGAAAGCGTATGCAATCAGCTTTCTTTGCTCGGCATAGATTACGAGGTAAATCCACATATCGTCAGAGGTCTTGACTATTACACACGCACCGTGTTCGAGTTCATATCGTCCGACATAGGCGCGCAAGGCACTGTCTGCGGCGGCGGAAGATACAACAATCTTATCGAGGAAGTAGGCGGCAAGCCCTGTCCCGCGGTAGGGTTCGGCATGGGACTCGAAAGACTTATCCTTACGATGGAATCTCTCGGGCTGCCGTTCGGACAGGAAGACGTACCCGACGTCTATATCGCTCCGCTTTGCGACGAGGCGAAAGACGAGGCGATGCTGCTCGCCGATACGTTGAGAACGGCGGGCATTTCTTGCGATACCGATCTTCTCGGCAGAAGTTTCAAAGCGCAGCTCAAGTACGTCAACAAGACGGGCGCGCGCTATATGATAGTCATAGGAACGGATGAAATGGCGAGCGGAGTTTATGCCGTAAAGAACTTGCTTTCAGGCAGCAGCGAACAGGTGAAAAAAGTGGATCTCGCCGCATATCTTAACAACTTGAAATAAACACGGAGATATATTATGATAGACTTTCTAAACGGAGCAAAACGCACTAAGATGTGCGGAGAATACAGAGCGACAGACATAGGAAATCGCGTTACCGTTATGGGTTTCGTCGCTAAATACCGCAACCTCGGCAACCTTATGTTCATCGACGTCAGAGACAGGACGGGCGTCGTTCAGGTCGCTTTCGACGACAGCGTAGACAAGGCGGTTTTCGACAAGGCGGCTACAGTCAGGAACGAATTCGTTATTTGCGCGAGCGGCGTCGTGAGAAGCCGCGGCGGCAACGTCAACGCAAATATGCCTACGGGCGAGATAGAAGTGCTTGCAGACGATATCAAGATATTGTCTGAGGCGGAAACCACTCCTTTCGTCATTGCCGAAAACGCAAAGGTAGGAGAGACGCTCAGGCTCAAATACCGTTACCTCGATCTGCGCCGTCAGTCTTTGCAGAACATACTTATCACGCGCGACAAGATAACCAGATTGCTGCGCAATTATCTCTCCGACAACGGATTCCTCGAAATAGAAACGCCGTTCCTCGGCAAATCCACGCCCGAAGGCGCGCGCGACTATCTCGTACCCAGCCGTATACATCACGGAGAATTTTACGCTTTACCTCAGTCGCCACAGATATACAAGCAGCTGCTCATGATCGCGGGTATGGACAGATATTATCAGATCGCGCGTTGTTTCCGCGACGAAGACCTCAGAGCAAACCGTCAGCCCGAGTTTTCTCAGGTAGACCTCGAGATGTCTTACGTCGAGAACAGCGAAGACGTAATGGCTGTCGCAGAAGGCGCGATAAAAGAGGTTTTCTCCAAATGCCTTGACATGAAGTTCGACAAGCCTTTCCGTCGTATTCCTTACGAAGAGGCTATGAGACGCTGGGGCAGCGATAAACCCGATACCCGTTACGATCTCGAGATACACGACCTCGCCGACGCGGTAAAAGGTTGCGGATTTTCCGTATTCGAAAACGCACTCGCGGCAGGCGGCAGCGTAAGAGGTATCAACGCAAAAGGTCTTTGCAAGTCCATGACGAGAAAGGACGTTGACGCTTGCGCGGATTACGCTAAGAGCTGCGGCGCAAAAGGACTCGCTTACGCTATGCTCAAAGAGGACGGCTCCGTCACTTCGTCGTTCTTCAAGTTCCTTTCTGAAGAACAGATAAAGGCGGTGTGCGAGGCTCTCGACGCAAAGGCGGGCGACGTAATTTTCGTAGTCGCAGACGCAAGCTATATGACGACGGTGACCACGCTCGGATCTCTCAGATGCTATCTTGCAGAAAAATATTCGCTTTACGATAAGAGCGTTTTCGACTTCCTCTGGGTCGTCGATTTCCCGCTTCTCGAGTATTCCGAAGAAGAACAGAGATACGTCGCGGTACACCATCCGTTCACCGCGGCTAAGCCCGAAGACGTGCCCCTTCTCGATACGGATCCGCTCAAAGTGCGTTCAAACGCTTACGATATAGTCATAAACGGTCAGGAGGCGGGCGGCGGAAGTATAAGAATACACGATCCCCGCATGCAGGAAAAGATATTCGGTCTGCTCGGACTTACGCAGGAAGAGATCGAGGCAAAATTCGGTTTCTTCGTCGAGGCGTTCAAGTACGGCGCACCTCCGCACGGCGGTCTTGCGTTCGGTCTTGACAGACTCGTTATGATAGTCTGTGGCACGGATAACATCAAAGACGTTATCGCGTTCCCGAAGGTACAGAACGCGTCCTGTCTGATGACGGGCGCTCCGTCCAACGTGGACCAGAAACAGCTCGAAGAGCTTGCGCTTATCTGCAAGCCCGATAAAGAGTGAAACCCGCCGCTAAATCGCGAACCGTCGCTCTTCTGGGCGATGACGCGGTAAAAAGGCTGGAAAACTCGCGCGTTGCGGTCGTAGGACTCGGCGGCGTGGGCGGACACGTCTTAGAAACGCTCGCGCGCTCGGGCGTAGGTTCGCTCGTGCTCATAGACGGAGATGATGTCGACGAGAGCAATCTCAACAGACAGATCATAGCGACAGCCGATAACGTAGGTATGCCCAAAGCGCACGCGGCAAAGCAGAGAGTACTGTCCATAAATCCGCTTGCCGACGTAGAAGAGATAAGCGAAAGGCTCACTGAGGGAAACGTCGCAAGACTCATACCCGAGGATACCGATTATATCGCGGATTGCATTGACAGCCTTAAAGACAAGGTCGCGCTGATAAAGTATGCAGTCGAAAAGGGCATACCTGTCATAAGCGCGTGCGGAGCAGGAAACAGAAGTCAGCTTTGCGATTTTAAGATCTGCGACGTATACAAAACGCAGTACGATCCGCTTGCGAGAAAACTGCGCTCTATGCTAAAGACTGCGGGAGTGAGCAAGCTCGACGTCTGTTATACTACCGAGTTGCCGCAAAAGACGGGCGGCGTTGCGAGCGTTGCGTACAATCCCGCGCTGTGCGGAATAAAAATTGGCGGATATATCGTGCTGAAATTAAGCAAAATAGATATAGAGAAATAAACTGAAAGGAGAAAGACAATGAGTGAATTCGTAAAAGAAATCAACAGTGTAGAGCTGCGCGAAGTCATTGCAGGCGGCGGCAAAGTTCTCGTAGACTTTTTCGCGACCTGGTGCGGTCCTTGCAAAATGCTCGCGCCCGTAGTGGACAAAGTTGCGTCTAAAAACGAAAACGTTACCTTCGTCAAAGTAGACATAGATAAAAATATCGATGCAGCTGAGGCTTTCGGCGTACAGGTCATACCTACGCTCGTCCTTATCGAAAACGGAGAGATCAAGGCAAGAGAGCAGGGCTTTATGAGCGAGGCGGAACTCAACAAGTTCGTCGGCTGATCTGCTAAAATTGTAATTTTAACAAATTAAAAGCGCTATACCAGACCTGAATAATACGAACAAGGTTTGAAGCGGCAAATTTCCGTAGCTACTGTGTTAAATGCCTTGGTAATATGTCTAATATTACCAAGGCATTTGACTTGTACCCGTGTGACGGGTGCATTGAAAGGCTTCGCATTATGCAATTGGGTACGGAAATACACTGCTTAAAACTGCACGCACCCTCAGGCGATGATTTTTATTATGTGTTTCAGCGAGGTGAGCGCAGATAATATTATAATATTTTCAAGCGAGCATTGCTGAAAAACGTATAAAAGGCGCGCCTCAGGGCTGGTTTGTATTATTCAGGTCTGGTATACGGCGCGAAAACTGCGAAAAACGTCGCTTTTTAGGCGGCGTTATCGTTTGCCTTTTGCGCGCGCGTGTAGTATACTTGAACTATAATAATTTTTAACATACCAAGGAGTTATTATGATAGACCTCAAAACAATCAAAGAGGCTGACGTTGAGCTTTACGACGCTCTCGAGGCCGAACTCACAAGACAGCAGGGCAACATAGAGCTTATCGCAAGCGAAAACATAGTTTCTCCCGCAGTGCTCGCGGCGGCAGGTACGCACCTGACCAACAAGTATGCGGAAGGTTATCCGTCAAAGAGATATTACGGCGGTTGTCAGTACGTCGACATTGCAGAAAAACTTGCTATCGACAGAGCTAAAGCTCTCTTCGGTGCAGAACACGCCAACGTACAGCCGCATTGCGGAGCAAGCGCAAACCTCGCGGTATTTTTCGCGCTCCTTCAGCCCGGCGACACCGTGCTCAGCATGAGCCTTGCTCACGGCGGACACCTCAGCCACGGCAGCCCCGTCAACATAAGCGGTAAATATTTCAATATCGTACCTTATTTCGTTGACGAAAAGACCAGCCTTATTGATTACGACGAGGTAGAAAGACTCGCAAAAGAGTGCAAGCCAAAGCTTATCCTCGCAGGCGCAAGCGCTTATCCGAGAATTATAGATTTCAAGAGATTCAGAGAGATCGCGGACGAAGTCGGCGCTTACCTCATGGTAGACATGGCTCACATCGCAGGTCTTGTAGCTGCAGGCTGCCATCCGAGCCCCGTTCCTTACGCTCACGTCGTTACGACCACCACGCACAAGACGCTCAGAGGTCCGAGAGGCGGTCTTATCCTTTGCAAGGAAGAACTCGGCAAGCAGATAGACAAAGCTATATTCCCCGGTACGCAGGGCGGTCCTCTCATGCACATCATCGCGGCTAAAGCGGTTGCGTTCAAAGAGGCTATGAGCGACGAGTTCAAGCAGTATCAGCAGCAGATAGTCAAAAACGCAAAGAAGCTCGCCAACGAACTTATCGAAAGAGGCATCAGCCTCGTTTCCGGCGGTACCGACAACCACCTCATGCTTATCGACCTTACCAGCAAGGGCAAGACGGGCAAAGAGATCGAGGCTCTTCTCGATATGGCGCACATCACCGCTAACAAGAACGCTATCCCGTTCGACAAACAGACCCCGTTCATTACGAGCGGTATCCGCGTAGGTACTCCCGCGGTTACTTCGAGAGGTATGAAAGAGGACGACATGGTGGTTATCGCAGAGTGCATAGCAGACATTATCGACAACGGCGAGGCAGCAGTGGAGAGATGCTCCGCTAAAGTCGCAGAACTTTGCAAGAAATACCCCATTTACGCAAACGACGTTATCAGATAACGACGTATATCGGACGATTGAAAGACGGGCAGCGCGCCCGTCTTTTTATTTTGCAAAACTCTTTTGTTAACGATATAAAAATACGCGAAAAAGAGGCAGTTTATCGCATTATAAGAACAGTAGAAACAATGACTGTAAAAATTTCAGTCAACAAGCGTATAAACGTTTGACAGACAGCGACAATAATAGTAAGATAATACCCAGGAAATTGATAGGGATTAAAAATGAAACTTTCGTCAAAAGGCAGATACGGATTAAAAGCTATGTGCGAGCTTGCAAAGCACTACGGAGAAGGCGCGCTTTCTCTGCCGTACATCGCAGGCGAAACGCTGCTCAGCGAGAAATATCTCGAGCAGCTCCTGTCCGTCCTTAAAAAAGACAATCTCATCGACGCGACGAGGGGAGCGAGCGGAGGATATTTTCTCAAGAAGGCTCCTGAAGAAATAAGCGTCGGAGAGATCCTGAGAAGTCTTGAAAACGGACTCGAGATTGTTGATTGTCTTTCAGGCGATTGTCAGAATAAGGCTACCTGTCATACCTACGGAGTATGGTCAAGACTATACAAAGAAATCAATAAGTGTTTAGACGGCATCAGCTTGAAACAGCTGGTCGAGGGAGAATAAAATGGAACGCAGGATATATCTGGACAATTCGGCTACGACCTACACGGACAAGGAAGTTTTGCAAAAAATGCTTCCGTATTTTTCCGAGGTTTACGGCAACGGATCGTCTCAGCATTTCTTTGGCAGAGAGGCACTCGTTGCAATAGACGAGGCAAGAGAAAAAGTTGCCAAGGCTATCGGAGCAAAGCCTACCGAGATATACTTCACGTCGGGCGGCACCGAGAGCGATAACTGGGCTATTAAAGGCGCGGCTCACGCCCTTCGCGAAAAAGGCAATCATATAATAACCACGGCAATAGAGCACCCCGCAGTCATAAAGACTTGTCAGGCGCTTGAAAAAGATGGTTTTGAGGTGACTTATCTTCCTGTCGACAGCGAAGGTTTTGTTACCGCAGAGCAGGTTGAAAAAGCTATTACGGACAAAACGATACTTATATCCGTAATGACTGCTAACAACGAGATAGGCACGATAGAGCCGATAAGGGAAATAGGCGCGGTGGCAAAAGCACACAAAATACTTTTCCATACCGACGCGGTCCAGGCGGTAGGCAACGTGCCGATAGACGTCGTAAAAGACAACATAGACATGCTTTCTATGAGTGCGCACAAGTTCTACGGTCCCAAGGGCGTAGGCGTTCTGTACAAGCGCAACGGCGTCAAGATAGGACGTTTCATGGACGGCGGCGAGCAGGAGAGAAACATGCGCGCGTCCACGCTCAACACCCCAGGCATAGTAGGTCTCGGCGCAGCGATAGAGATCGCTGTCAGAGATATGGAAAAGAACTATAAACACGTCGCTGAGCTCAGGGATTATTTCGTCAAAGAACTTCTCGCCAACGTAAAGGATATTAAGTATAACGGTCCTGTCGATACGTCGAGAAGACTTCCTTCCAACGCAAATTTCTCGTTCGAGTATATAGAGGGCGAATCCATACTGATGAGCCTGGATCTCGAAGGAATAGCCGTATCGAGCGGTTCGGCTTGCAGCTCAGGTTCGCTCGAACCGAGCTATGTGTTGCTTTCCGTAGGTGTTCCGATAGAGCTTGCACACGGATCCATCCGTTTCAGTTTCGGCAAGAACAACACGATGGAAGAGGTAAAATACACGCTCGAAAAACTGTACGCAATCGTGGCGAGACTCAGAGAGATGTCGCCGCTTTTCAAAGAATTCAAAGGAGAACAGAAGTATGTATAATGAAAAGGTAATGCAAACGTTTGCAAATCCCAAACACGTCGGATATATCGAGGACAACGACGGCGCAGGAAAAGTCGGCAACGCTACCTGCGGCGATATAATGGAGATCACTATCAAAGTCAAGGACGACGTGATCACGGACGCTAAATTCCGCACTTTCGGCTGTGCGGCGGCAGTTGCTACGAGCAGCGTAGCTACGGATATGGTCATAGGTATGACTGTTGACGAGGCGCTCAAGCTCACCAACGCGAGAGTAGTGGAGTATCTCGAGGGTCTTCCTCCGCAGAAGATACATTGCAGCGTGCTTGCTGAAGAGGCTATCAAGGCAGCTATCGAAGACTACCGTAAGAGACAGAGCGAAAAAGCAGGCAAATAAGCTTGTAAAGGCAAACAGAAACCGCTCGGCGCGTTATTGCGCTCAGAGCGGTTTTTTTGTGCCCGTGTTGATTATGAGATATCAGATGCAATTTCTTCGATACATGCGGAAAAACTCAAAGCGGTGACGACGGGCAATAAATTCGTCAGTCCAGCATCTGGACTATCTTTTTTCTTATCGCTTTGCCGCGCGATTTTACTGAACCGCTCGACATTGTTTTTGCCGCGATAAGAGTAGTAGCCATACCTACGCCGAATCCCATAAGAGTAGACAGTTTCATATGATCACCTCCTGCGGATAGTGTGTGTTGCGGCACGGTGATTATTCTTTTCAAAAGCAGGAAAAAACAGGGATAAAAAAGCCCCCGTTAATGAGGTGAACCCCAAAAGTTAGACACTTTTGGAGGTGCACATCATAATACGGAGGCTGTGTATACGTTTCTATATTTTCGCAAAATTTATTTTGCGGGCGGCATCGGTATATAGCCGTCGTTTTTTATATTGCTTTCAAAGATATAATTATCTGCATTTTCCTTTGCGAGAGCGAGTTGCTCAGGTGTTCTTATAGTCCAGGTGACTATTGCGGTAGAAGGGTCAGCGTTTTGCACTTTCTTGTAAAAACCGCTTTTAAGCGTCTTTATGCTTGCGGCGAGAAAGGCAGCTTTTTCGTGAGTTTTCATGCGACGGCAGTAAAAGCGCTGCAGAGGGCTCGGGTCGTAAAGCTGTCCGATCAGAAGATCGGGGCGTTTTTCCTGAAGCCACAGCACGGTGCGGGGATCGAAAGATTCGATACAGTATTCGCCTTTATAATCCTTGAGCGCGTCGAGAAGAGCGGCGCAGGTCTTCTGATATTTTTTTGTTATCTTTACTTCAATGATGAGCTTGACCTTGCCGTCTACGAGAGCGAGCACTTCGTCAAAACGGGGTATGCGTTCGTCGGTGCCGAAAAGCTTATAGTCGTCGAGCCTCGAAGAATTTATTTTTTCGGGATGTATTTTTATGCCGCAGGAGCGTTTGAGCGAAGGATCGTGATGCACTATAAGTGTGCCGTCGTCAGTCAGATAGACGTCGAATTCGATCCCGTAGCCGTGCTCGACAGCGTTTCTGAACGCGGCGAGAGAGTTTTCGGGAAGAGTTTTGTTGTCGTGAAGTCCTCTGTGAGCGAAAGGTATGCCTCTAAAAAAATCTCTGTTTTTCATGATCAATATCCTAAGTCTTCGTTTATGAGCAGGACGTATACTTTATCCTGGTATCTTGTCGGGTGGTGAACTATCGTTGTGACGTTGCACATGCACTCTTTACCGCTGCAGTTGCCGCACTTGCCCGTTATCGCGCAGGGTGTTGTCTTGCCGAGACGGACGGCGTTTAGGTGGCAGGTGTAGTTGCGTATCCTGTCTACCGCGGCGTCGAAGTCCTTGACTATCTTGTTCTTGCCTATCGCGTATATCACGTTGGGCACTCCGAAAATAAGCGACGCGACGCGGTTGCCCGAGCCGTCGGTGTTGATTATCTCGCCGCTTTCGGTCAGCGCGTTGGCAGAGGAGAGAAACCAGTCTGCGTGCGCGGCGGACTGATACGCGTTTCTGTCAAAGAAGCGGTTGCCGCGCTCTGCGAGTTTGTTTTTGATATCCAGTTGAGTCAGAGTAACGCTGCCGCCCGTGCCTACGGTTTCGTTCACGGGTATAAGTCCGAGAATTTCATCGGCTGCTTTTTGCGCGTCTTTGCATATTACGGGGATAAAGCCTCGTGCCGCAAGTTTTTTTGCCATAACGTTAAGATCCATTTTCGTCACCTCGTCCGTTTCTTACTATATTATATAAAATCCGTTTGCTAAAATCCAGCTATTTTTATATAATATTTATAACGGCGCGCGCAATGTGCGCGTCGAGAGGTTTTTATGATTTCTGAAAAAATGCGTAATATGGTAAAAAACAGCTCTGCCATCCGCGCTATGTTCGAGGAGGGCAAGAGGCTGGCAAAAATTTACGGAGAGCAAAACGTTTACGATTTTTCTCTCGGCAACCCCAATCTTCCCGCGCCGAAAGAAGTGTCAGACGCCTTGAAAGAGGAGATAGACGGTTGCGACGCGCTGACTCTGCACGGATATATGTCCAACGCGGGCTATGACGACGTAAGAGAGGCGATAGCGCAAAATCTCAATAAAAAATACTCCACGCGTTACGACAAAAACTGTATTGTTATGAGCGTGGGAGCGGCGGGCGGACTCAACGTGTTTCTCAAAGCCGTTCTCGACCCGGGTGACGAAGTCGTGGTAATAGCGCCGTTTTTCGGAGAATACGCAAACTACGTTGCCAACTACGACGGCAGGCTTGTCGTGGTAAAACCCAATCCTCCGACTTTTCAGCCCGACATTAAAGCTTTCGGTGAGGCTCTTACGGCAAAGACGAAGGCGGTTATAATAAACACTCCCAACAACCCTACGGGCGTTGTGTACGACGAAAAAACGCTTGCTGCGCTCGCAGACGAAATGCGCGCCGCGGAGAAGAAATTCGGCACTTCGATATATCTTTTGTCGGACGAGCCTTACAGGGAACTCGTCTTCGGTGTAAAGCAGCCGTACCCTGCGCTTTTTTACGAAAACACGGTAAGCGGATATTCGTTCAGCAAATCGTTGTCGCTCGCAGGAGAGAGAATAGGTTATCTCGCCGTAAATCCCGAGTGCGCTGATTTTGATGACCTTACAAGCGCTCTCGGAGTCGCAACGCGCGTGCTCGGTTTCGTCAACGCGCCTTCTCTTATCCAGAGAGCGGTCGCAAGATGTCTTGATGCGAGCGTGGACGTTAAGTTCTACGAGAAAAACGGCGCGGCGCTCAAAGCGATCATGGACGAGTGCGGTTTTGAATACGTCGAGCCGCAAGGAGCGTTTTATCTTTTCGTCAAAGCGCCTGGCGGCGACGATGCCGCTTTCTGCGCTAAAGCGAAAGAGCACAGACTGCTGCTTGTGCCCGCGAGCGGTTTCGGATGTAAAGGCTGGGTGAGGATCGCATACTGCGTGTCGCCCGAAACGATAAGATCTTCGAGAGAATCGTTTATCAGACTTGCGGAGGACTGCCGCAAATAAACAAGGCGTATAAGGAGATATTATGCCAAAAGATCAGAGCAAAATAAGAAATTTCTGTATAGTCGCGCATATCGACCACGGCAAGAGCACGCTCGCCGACCGTATCATGGACGTTACCGAAACCGTGAGCAAGAGAGAGGCAAAAGAGCAGCTCCTCGACAGCATGGATATAGAGCGTGAACGCGGTATTACGATAAAACTCACTCCAGTAAGGATGAATTATACCTATAAGGGAGAGAAGTACGAGTTCAACCTTATCGACACCCCGGGACACGTCGACTTCACTTACGAAGTTTCGCGCTCTCTTAAGGCGTGCGAAGGCGCGATACTCATAGTCGATGCGTCGCAGGGCATAGAGGCGCAGACTCTGACCAACGTGTATCTTGCGCTCGACAACGATCTCGAGATAATCCCCGTGATAAACAAGATAGATCTGCCGTCAGCGCAACCCGACGAGGTCAAAAAGGAGATAGAGGACGTTATAGGTCTTGACGCAGAAAACGCTCCGCTCGTATCCGCGAAAGAGGGCATAGGCATAGAAGACGTGCTAAGTCAGGTCATAGAACTTCTGCCGCCCCCGAGAGGTAATTACGACAAGCCGCTCAAGGCGCTTATATTCGACTCGTATTACGACAGTTACAAAGGCGCGGTATCCTTTATCCGCGTTTTCGACGGCAAAGTAAAGGCGGGCGACAGGGTCAGATTTTTCGCTACGGGCAAAGAGTTCGACGTAACCGAAGTAGGCGTATTCACTCCGCGTTCTGTGCCTGTCGACGAGCTGAGCGCAGGCGACGTAGGTTATCTCTGCGCAAGCATAAAAAACGTCAGCGATACAAAGGTGGGAGATACAATAACGCTTGCGGAAAACGGAGCGGCAGAACCTCTTGACGGTTTCAAAGAGGTTTCTCCTATGGTATTCTGCGGCATATATCCTACCGACGGCGCGAGATACAACGATCTCAATGACGCACTTGAAAAACTCAAGCTCAACGACGCGTCGCTTATGTACGAGCCCGAAGTGTCAACCGCGCTCGGTTTCGGTTTCAGATGCGGATTTTTGGGACTTCTGCATATGGAGATAATTCAGGAGAGGCTCGAGAGAGAGTTCGATCTCGACCTTATCACGACGGCTCCCGGCGTTTCTTACAACGTTGTCAAAAACAACGGGGAAACAGTGCTTGTGTCCAATCCGTCCAATCTTCCGCCTGCGGGAGATATAGACCACATGGAAGAACCTGTCGTGAAAGCGTTTTTGTATACGCCTCCTGAATACGTCGGTCCTATCATGGAACTCTGTCAGGACAAGAGAGGCACGTTTATAGACATGACGTATCTCGAAACCACGAGAGTCAAGATAGAGTATGAAATGCCGCTCAACGAGATAATTTACGACTTTTTCGACTCGCTCAAATCGCGCACCCGCGGATACGCGAGTCTCGACTATGAGATAATAGGTTACAAGCCGAGCGATCTCGTCAAACTCGACATACTTCTCAACGGAGAGATATGCGACGCGCTCAGCATAATAGTGCACCGCGACAAGGCATACGCACGCGGCAGAGGAATAGCTGAAAAGCTCAAGGACGTGATACCGCGTCAGCTTTTCGAAATACCCATACAGGCGGCTATCGGCGGCAAAGTCATTGCGAGAGAAACTGTAAAGGCTATGAGAAAGGACGTCCTGGCAAAATGCTACGGCGGCGACATTACGCGCAAGAAGAAACTTCTCGAAAAACAGAAAGAGGGTAAAAAGCGCATGCGTCAGATAGGCTCTGTCGAAGTGCCGAGCGAGGCGTTCATGACTATCCTGAAGTTCGATAAATGAGCGCGGCGGGAGTATACGTTCATATACCTTTTTGTCGCTCTAAATGCAGATACTGCGACTTCATATCTGTATGCGGAAACGAAGATCTGCAAAGACGGTATATAGACGCTTTAATAAAAGAAATAAACACGGGCAGGAAAATTTTTGACGGCGACGTCGACACCTTGTATATAGGCGGCGGCACGCCGTCGTGTCTTTTCGGCGGTGCTGTCAGGATGATCGCAGACGCAGTAAGAGATACGTTTTCATGCAGTTTCAGAGAATTTACCGTAGAGTGCAATCCCGATACTTTCGACAAGGAAAAAGCGCTCGAACTGAAAGCGGCGGGAGTGAGCAGGATAAGCCTCGGAGTGCAGTCTTTCGATGACGGAGTTCTCAAGGAGATCGGCAGACGTCACGACTCCCGCACGGCGAAAGCCGCGGTAAAAATTGCCGTTGACAGCGGTTTCGACGTGAGCGCAGATCTTATGCTCGGACTCAAGGGACAGACGGAAAGAGATATAGACGACTTTGTTTCGTTTATGTCGGACAACGGCGTAGAACACATATCGGCTTACATGCTGAAAGTTGAAGAAGGTACGCCGCTTGCCGCTGACGTCAAAAACGGTCTGATATTGCCGTCGGACGACGACGTAGCGAAACTTTACGATCACGCTTGCAAGACGTTGAGAAAAGCGAGGTTCGAGCGTTACGAAACGAGCAATTTCTGCAAAAACGGAAAACGCTGTATTCACAATATGAAGTATTGGACGATGTGCGATTATCTTGCTTTTGGCGTTGCAGCTCACGGCAAAACGGGGAAAAGAAGATATTTCAACGTATCTGACATCGGAGAATATATAACGTCGATTGAGAACAATACGCACGTGTATAAGACTGAAGAGGATATGACAACAGATGACGAGATATCCGAATATATCATGCTCGGATTAAGACTCGATGACGGGCTCGATGTCGCAGAGCTCGAAACGCATTTCGGGATAAAGTTCAAAGACAAGTTCGGACAGGGACTTAAAAAAGCCGCGCCGTACGTCGGGTATGACGGCAAAAGTTTGAAGATAAAACCTGAATACGCGCTCGTGGCGAATTCTGTGATAAACATGTTTATCTGAAGATATATTTAAGATTTCGATTTACAACATGTACTGCAAAGCGTATCGGGAAAATAATAACGCAAAAAAAAACGGGACTTTCGTCCCGCTTTCTTTACTTTACTCCTTGGTAAAAGTAGTATTGTTGCAGTTGGGGCAGGGCGGCATTTTGTCTTCCATACCCAGCTTAAGACTGAAACCGCAGTTGGTGCAGACATAGTTGCCTTTGCCCGGCTTCTGACCCGTGCTGTACTGTTGAGTTCTCATTGCGTTTACCTCCTTTGCACGCTCGTGCTATGTAGGCCGGAGCTCTTATCGCAAAATATTATTTACGTTAAATCGCAAACTTATTCAAAGAGTTGCGCGATACGCTCTGTATGTTATATCATTATATTATGGAAAAGAGGAAGAACGCCGCAGACGTTGCCGGTAACGACGTTGAGGTGAAAAAGGAAGAGTCGAAGTTTGCCAAGCTCATGCGCGTAAAGCGCAATCTGTCCATATGCTTTAATTTTGTTTACATTATTGCGTATATGGCGTTTACCGTGTTCACTTTTGCGGGTGACAACGCAGAGATAACGTGGCTGCCTTACGTTTTCGCAGGATTTATCCTCGTTTACGCGGTGCTTTTCATATGCGAGCTCGCAATAGCGAAGAACGACAGAAGAAAGCAGAATACGGTCAAAGACTATAAAAGCGGTCTTAAAATCGTAAAAAAACTGCTCAAACTCGTCAATCTGATACTTGCTATCGCGCTTGTCGTAAACGCAGTCAGCGGCGACAGAAATATTTTCTCGCTCGTGTTGTCGTGCGTATCTGTGCTTTATGTGATTTATCAGATAATAGCCGAGATCCGCAAGATGATCAAACGCCGCAAAAAACTAAAGATAAAAGAGAAGAAGGACGATTGCGACAAGAGATTTATCGAAGACGTCAAACAGATCTGGAAAGGAGAAGAAAAGGCAGAGTCTTCCGCGGAAGGCGGAGCAGAAAACGTAGCGGCGGTACAGACGGAGCAGAACTTAGCTTTGGCTGAGAACTGCGATGACGGCAAAATATCGGGAGAAGTCGCTGCAAGCGGACAAACCGAGGCTAAGGATAACGACAAGGCAAGCGCGCCCGCGGTAAAAAAGAACTCTGTAAAGTCAGGGCTGTCCAAAATAAGCAAAGCCGCAAACGAAAAGCTCGAAAAGGCGAAAAAGAGTGCGCAGGAGCTTAAGAATACGGCAGAAAAGGCAAAGAAAATTACGGCTCGTGCAAAAGACTATTACAGCGAGCGCAAACAGATAGACGAAGAGGCGTCGGGGAAAAAGAAAAAGGCTGTGAAAAAGACGGATGCAACTTCTGAAAAAGACGGTAAAAACAAATAAATGCGTATGGAAATCAGAGTTTTGGAACAAACAGAACTTGAAGACGCTTTGAGGCTTATAAGAGAAACGTTCAGAGAGTTTGTCGCGAAATATTACACAGAGGAAGGAGCAAACAGATTTCTCGATTATTTTTCTGACACGGAAAATTTTGAGGAAGACGTTTTTTACGGCGCGTTCGACGTTAACGGAGAACTTGCGGGCGTGATCGGCGCGACAAACGGACTTTCTCACATAATAGCATTTTACGTCAGAAAAAAGTTTATGAAAAAAGGAGTAGGGAAGGCACTTTTCAATCGTCTTTCTGAAGACAGCGAAAACTCGTACGTTACAGTAAACGCCTCGCCTTATGCCGTCGGCATATACGAGAAACTCGGATTTATTGAGGCAGGCGAAACGCAGGACGACGAAGGAAAGATATATACACCTATGATGTGCGTCTTTCACCGCTGAAAAAGCTACCGTGCAGTTGTATAAATAAAAATAGGTATAAAAAATCGGACGGCTCAATGCCGTCCGATTTTATTTTGAGTTATTCAGGTTATTTTTCAAGACCTTTTTCGTCAAATTCGTTTATAAAGTCGACAGTGATGTCAAGGACTTTAGAAAGGCACTCAGGGCTGAGATTGTCGTAGTTGTCAAGGCGGGTATGATAATATTCTTTGACCTGCGGCGCCATAGCTGCGATACAAGCGGATTTTCTGCCTGCCTGAGCAAATGCCGCGGCGTCGGTCGCACCTGCATAAACGGAGCCGTACTTGAGATCCATGCCGTTCTTTGCAGCTGCGCGCTTGATAAGATCGCATGCGCCTGCATCGAGTTTTACCGTGCCGTTGAGATCTCTGTTGTATATTACGAGATGTTCGAGCTCGCGCAAAGTTTCGTATGTAACGAATACCGTTTCGACGTCTTTTTCCTGCCAGAGGTCAGGATTGTTGCGGCAGAAGAATTTCGCTCCGCGAAGACCGGCCTCTTCAGATCCCGTAACGAGAGCGACTACTTCTGTGTTCTCGAGACGGATGCCGTTCTCGTGCATGAGTTTGAGCACTGCTATGGACATATAGCATGCGGTAAGGTTGTCGTTTGCTCCGGGGACGGGTCTTCTGATGTCGCTGAAAAGGAAAAATGCGATATAGAAGGGTACGAATATTACGGACGCGATACCCATATAAAGAGGTGCGCCCGTAGGAGTGCCTATCACGCCGCCCATGCTTATGCACGCTACGACTATGCAGACGAGGAGATAAATTACGCCGACAATAGGTATGATGATGCTTGTAAGGAACATATTGTATCCGCCGACGTAGTGCCAATGCCACTCGTACGTTGCGTCGGAGTGTCCGTTCAGAACTATGCGGCGCTTTAGTTCGCCGTTGGGTTTTATGCCGCCCCAGACGTTGCCTGATTCACGTTTTTTGAAGAGCCAGTCAATGGTTTCGCGATAGAATACGAATTGTCCTATCATAGGAACGAGCGCGAATACAATGCACGCTACGCTTACGATAGGAGCGAAGAAGTACGTCGCAATTGCCAGCATCATAAACGTGCCGACGAAATAGGTCCAGCCGAAGAAGGCGTGCGGAGCTACTTTGAAACTCTCGCCGTGAGAATCGTCGCCGTATTCTGCGATCTGAGATTTCATGTAGTCGAGAGCTTTGCGTTCTCCGTCATTGCCGGGGTCGCGCGGGCCGAAGTCTTTGATGACGTGTTCGATTTCGTCGCAAATAAACTTTACGGCGTCGTCTTTTTGTTGCCTGGTAAAATCCATAACTCACCTCTTTAACATATAATACAATAATTATACAATACACAGAATACGCTTGTCTACATAAAAATTATTTTTTCACGCGCGGGGTAGAACGCAGTTTACCAACTTTTTACTTGCATATGGCGCGTGCGTGTGAGATAATATTGTAAAGGTAAAAACTATGAAGAAAAAACTCTTTGTTACTTTGATATTGACGCTTGTCGTATTGATATTGTCCTGTTCGACGTGCTTTGCTGCAGAGGAAACCAACGTAAAGCCTGTTGACAACATGGGCGATATCCTGTTTTATATTCTTGCCGCAGTGCTTGTGGTTGCGGTGATAGCTATCTGTATTATTTTCAGATACAGCAAAAAATTCGTTATCAAAGAAAGGGCAAGGCTTATCGAACAGAAAAAAGAATACGTTCCCGCAAAAGAAGTTCGTATATGTGATAAAGCGGCAGACGAGCAGGATAAGACAAAACAATGACGATAAAACATAAAGACGCGGCAGCGTCTTTTTTTTTGCATGAAGATCTGACGTTTATCGGTCTTGAAAATAAGCTTTTTGAAAATCGATATTGAAAACACAGAGAAAAAGTGATATAATATACGAGAAAGAAATTTCGGGGGATCATCCGTGAAAAAAACTAAAATCGTTTTTGTATTGACTGCGATAATAATGATAGCGTTGGCATGCGTTTCCTGCGTGCCGAGCAGAGATGCCTGCAAAACAAAATACGAAAATGCAGGCTATAAGACTATACCGCTTTCTGCGCTCGAGCTCGAACTCTCGGGAGAAGACGTTGATTTCATTTATTGCGGTACTAACGAGAAGTCGGGCGATTATATAAGGATAGTCTGCTTTAAGAAAAAGGATAAGGCTACCGAATATACCGAGCGTATGAACGTCGAGTACGAGGACGGGGAGTATAAAGTCGAGCAGCAGAGCAGAGTCGTGCTTATCGGCACTCAGAACGCTTTCGATTTATATAATAATAAAGGCGGAGACGGCGGTGGCAATTCAGACGGCGAGTAAAAGCCGCAACAACAAAACAAACGATATATCAAAATAATGTGCCGCATAAGTGCGGCAATTTTTTTGTGGGAAGGCTGAATAAAAATTCAGGTTTTGACTTAAACAGCTATAATTTGTGCATAAATAAAGTATTTTTTACTATAAAATGAATTTTATTAAAAAAATATTAAAAAAAGTATTGAAAGTATTGTAAATAGGTGCTATAATTAGAACATAAACAACCTGAGGAGGTTAATTATGAAGAAGTTTTTAGCAATTACATCTGTTATTGTGCTCGCTATCGTACTCGCTACGATGCTCATGGCATGCTCGCCCAGCGTAGATTCGCTCAAGAAGAAGTACGAAGACAAGGGTTACACAGTTTTAGATCTCAGCGCAGATGACGCAGACACCGAAGCAGAAGTTAAATATGTATTCAGTGCAAGCAAAGGTTTGGAATCGGTAACCGTAGTTTGTTTTGCAAACGGCGATGACGCTAAGAAGTACTATGAAGAAGCAAAAGAAGGCATTGAGAAGCTGGGTAGCGTTGGCGAAGCGATGGACGTTAAGAAGAGCGGTAACGCAGTTGCTGTCGGTACCAAAGAGGCAGTAGCTATTTTCTGATAACGGAAAACAACAAAATGCAAATAAAGGCGAACTCTTACGGGTTCGTCTTTTTTTTTGACAGCGATATTGCAGACACTTTTGTTGTATTCCCGAAGGTAAAATTTACACAAATTTTACAGAAAAATGTTGCAAAATATAATCGTAAATGATAACATAAAGGTAGAACTTTTTATAGGAGGAGTATATGAAAAAGTTTATTACAGTTGCAGCAATGGTTATCCTTGCAGTCGTACTTGCTACGATGCTTATGGCGTGCACCCCGAGTGCGGATTCGCTCAAGAAGAAGTATGAAGATAAGGGTTACGAAGTAAAAGTTATAGAAGGCGAAGATCTCGAAGATATCGCAGGAGCTTCCGAATATGGCGAACTCGAGTATATGCTCAGAGCTGAAAACGAAGACGGCGATTATGTATCTATAGTTTGTTTCAAGAACAGCGAAGATGCAAAGAAGGCTTACGACGAAGCTAAAAAACAGCTTGACGAGATGAAGGAAGAATTCGGCGACGAGTTACCGGACGAATTCGATGTGGATATCAAGAAGAGCGGCAATGCGTTTGCAAGCGGCACCAAAGCGGCAGTAGCTATATTCTGATAACGGAGTAACAGTACATAAAACGGACGCAGACCTGCGTCCGTTTTTTTATGTACGGAAATATCTGCGATATGTGAGTTTGAGTTGTCAAAGCGCAAAATGCAAGCTATAATATATCTATGGAAAAAAATAAAAGGATATTGTTTATTACCGTTATAGCGATCGTCGCGCTGTGTGCATTATTTGCGTTTACCGCTTGTGCGACTGAGGAATCGGCATTAAAAGAGAAATACGAGCAGGCGGGTTTTGACGCGCAGTCTTTTCCGTTTGAAAGCGCGGGAGTCGACAAAGAACTCGTGGATTTTGCCTATCACGGACTTAAAAACGCCAATACGTCTAATCCCGTACAGGTTTTTGTCATTACTTTCAACAACATCGACGATGCGAAGAATTACTGTGACGCACATGCTTCGGATAAGGACAAACCCAATATGATGCGTCAGGGCAGAGCCGTGGTTTACGGCAGTAAAGAAGCTGTCGATCTGTATTGACGGATCAAAGATAAGCGAAGAGGCGGCGAAAGCCGTCTTTTTGTTTGTTATCGTTATATGAAAAGCAAGCGTTTTATAAAATGTTTTCGTATTGCCAAAACACATAAAATCGTTATGCAATGCCGATATCGGGCAAAGCAAAGGCGTTTTCGTTTGACTTGCGAGAGCGATTATATTATAATAAAAATCTAAATATATTTTGAGGTTGGTTTTATGCAAACACAAGACAAGATTCTTGCAGAAGACGTGCAAAAGGCAACCCAAGAGGAAGTAGTAGTTTCAAATCCCCCTCAACCCCCGACAAAGGCACAAAAGGTTCGGGCAATTGTCAAGAAGATCTCCAAAAGGTGGTTTATTGACGCATTTACGGGCATGGCGCAAGGACTGTTCGTCACCCTTATCGCAGGCACTATCGTAAAGACGATAGGCACTCTTATAGGTGACAATGCGGTCGGAAGACTGTTCACAACGCTTGGACAGATTGCGTCGGTACTTATGGGCGCGGGAATAGGCGCGGGCATTGCCAGCCATCTCAAGGCAAGCAAACTCGTGATTTTCGCAAGCATGGTCGCAGGTTTCGTCGGAGCGTTTTCCGACAAATTCATAGGATCTGCGGCAAATTTCAATCCGGGAGACATAACCGCGATCTCTGCTCTCGTGGGAGCGGGCAGTCCCGGCAATCCGATAGGAGCGTATATAACGGCGCTTGCCGCTATGGAGATAGGCTCTCTCGTTGCAGGCAAGACAAAACTCGACATATTGCTTGTACCGTTGACCTGTCTGTTGGTCGCGCTGGCGTTTTCATACGTCGCGTTCCCGTTTATATGGCTCATAAACATGCTTGGCAAAGGCATTGCGGTAGCGACTGATTTTACGCCGTTCTTTATGGGTATAATCATATCCGTCGTCATGGGCATATTGCTCACGATGCCTACGTCGAGCGCGGCGATATGGGTTGCAGTGGCAAGTCCTATATTGTCGGACGCGTCGGCGAGTGCGGCGACTGTTGAGGCGATGTATATCGCGGGCGGCGCTGCGGTAGTGGGCTGCGCATGCCAGATGGTCGGTTTTGCGGTGATGAGCTTTAAGGAAAACGGATGGAGCGGTATCATATCGCAGGGGCTCGGCACAAGTATGTTGCAGATACCCAATATAATGAGAAATCCGCGTGTATTTATTCCGCCTATCGTGGCGAGCGCGGTGTGCGGTCCTATAGCGACCTGTGCTTTCAAGCTCAGATGCGGCGCGTCGGGCGGAGGCATGGGAACGTGCGGATTCGTCGGAATAATAGACTCCTTCAATGCGAGCGTATCGAGCGGCGCGATGGAGTGGTGGCTGTTTGTCATATGCGTACTTACGCTGTTTATAATCCTGCCTGCAGTAATATGCTGGGCGCTCGGACTGTTGCTGCGTAAGGTTGGCTGGATAAAAGAAAACGATTTGAAACTCGATTATAACAACTGATCGGGTTTTACGGAGGTAATATGCAAGTTAAAGCGAGAGAAGAGATCGAAGAAAAGTACACCTGGAAAACCGAGGACATGATCGCGGATAAACAGGTGTGGGACAAGCTCTACGAGCGTGTACAGAAAGGCATTGCAGAAGTAGCTGCTTTCAACGGCAGACTTAAGGACAGAGAGAATATTCTCGCTTGTTTCAAAAAGACTACCGAATTCGAAGAGATCCTTGACAGGATGTTCTGCTACGCACACATGAAACGCGACCAGGACGTCGGCAACGGCGAAAACAAGGCGCTTTTCGACAGCGTGAGAAATCTTTACATTGCTTACGCGGGCGAAACGAGTTTTCTTATGCCGCAGCTTACTTCTCTCGACGAAGAGTTCCTGAAGGCGCTCGCGTCCGATAAGGATTTTTCCGATTACAGTTATATTATCGAAGGGATCATCAAAGACAAAAAGCATACTCTCGGAGAAAAAGAAGAAAAACTGCTTGCGATGACGCAGATGTTTTCGTCTGTTCCGCAGGAAGCGTTCTCTATGCTCAACAATGCGGATATACGTTTCGAGCCGTTCAAGGACAGCAAGGGAGAGGAGATAAAACTCTCTCACGGCGTATACAGCCTTATGATGCAGTCGCCTTGCAGAGAGGATCGCAAAAAGGCGTTCGAAAGCATGTATCACGCTTTTGAAAGCAACATAAACACTATTGCCGCGCTTTATAACGGCAACGTACAGAAAAACGTGTTCTATTCGCGCGTCAGAGGTTTCGACAGCTGTCTTCAGAGCGCCGCGCACGGAGAGGACGTTCCGACAGCGGTTTACGAAAGGCTTTCGGATTGCATAGACGCAAACGTCGGCAAGCTGCACGAATATCTCGAATACCGCCGTCAGAAGATGGGTGTAGACAAACTGCACATGTACGATCTGCATGTCCCGATAATCGAAGGCTGCGATATGGGCATGGATTACGAAGACGCGTGCAAACTCGTCGTCAAAGCTCTTGCGCCGCTCGGCGAAAATTATTGCAAGCTGCTCGAAAAGGCGTTTGCGGAGAGATGGGTAGACGTCTACGAAAACAAGGGCAAACGCTCGGGCGCGTACTCCACGGGCTGCTACGGCTGTCATCCTTACGTCCTTCTCAACTATCAGCGCACCACGCACGACGTGTTTACGATAGCACATGAGATGGGACACAGCATGCACACATATTTCTCCAACGAAACTCAGCCTTTCCCCAAGGCAAACTACAAGATCTTCGTTGCAGAAGTCGCGTCCACGGTCAACGAAACGCTCCTTCTCAATTACCTTATCAAAAACTGCAAGGATAAGAAAGAAAAGGAATTTCTGCTGTCGTATATGCTCGACATGTTCCGCACTACGGTGTTCAGACAGACGCAGTTCGCGCAGTTCGAATACGAGGCTCATACCGCGGCGGAAAAGGGCGTTGCGCTTACTCCAGAATTCCTTAACGATCTGTATTATAAGCTTAACTGCAAGTACTACGGCGGAGAAAACGTCGTCAACGATGATCTCATCAAGTACGAGTGGAGCAGAATACCGCATTTCTATACTGCGTTCTACGTCTACAAATATGCTACGGGTCTTATCAGCGCGGTCTGCATAGCGGCGAATATTCTCGAGAAAGGACAGAGCGCTTTGGACGATTATATGAAATTCCTCAGCGCAGGCGGCAGTATGCCTCCCGTTGAGATACTCAAACTGGCAGGCGTCGATCTGACTACGGACGAACCTTTCGATAAGGCAATGAAAGTAATGCAGGATTATCTCGAAGAGCTCAGATCGCTCTGACATCAAGGGGGATAAAATATGGCAAAACAACAGAGAAAAGCGGATACGAAATCGACTGCGGTAGCTTTGCGCCGCACGTTGCCGCACAATACAGAGGCGGAAGACGCCGTATTGGGCGCATTTCTGACTGATGCGGATATACTTGCGGATCAGCTTGCGGGCATTAAGGAAGAAGACTTTTATTCTCCCGCCAACCGCACGGTTTTCGCGTGCATAAAAGAGCTTGCTTCGAGGAGCGTGCCCGTAGACATAGTTACAGTGACGGGAAAACTCGAAAAAGAGCAGAAACTCGAGGACGCGGGCGGTCTTGAAAGGCTGGAAGAGCTTGCCGACACTTTGCCGTCTTCGGCTAACTGCGAGTACTACATAGGAATAATAAAGCGCGACGCGCTGATGCGCCGTATAATCGGTACTTGCGGCGACGTCATAGACAACGCTTTTTCGCTTGACGATTCTCAGAAAGCTCTCGCTTTTGCCGAGGCGTCCATTTACGATATCGGCACCGAAAATCAGAAAGGCGAACTCGTACAGATAGGCGAGCCCACGCTCGAGGTCGTCGACAGACTGTCTGAGGTCTTCCGTACAAAGCGTCCCGCGACGGGTCTTATGTCGCATTACCGCAATCTCGACAGGATGACAAACGGTTTCATGCCCGGTCAGATGATAATCATCGCGGCGCGTCCCGGTTGCGGAAAGACGTCGTTCGCCATGAGCATAGCGACGAATATAGCAAAGTACGAGCCTGAAAAAGTAGTTGCGGCGTTCAACCTCGAGATGTCGTCGCAGGAACTCGTGCAGAGAATACTCGTGTCGCTGACGGGTATCGACAACTCCACGATGATCAAAGGCGAAGAAACGCAGGAAGAACTTCAGAAACTTTTCGAGGCTCAAAGACAGCTTTCCGAAAGCAGACTGTTCATAGACGATACTGCGTCGCAGACGGCAGAGGAGATAATGTCCAAGTGTCGCCGTCTTAAGGCAAAACAAAAAAGACTTGATCTCGTCATAATCGACTATCTGCAGCTTATGAACCCGAGCAAGAACAGAGAGGGCAACCGTCAGCAGGAAGTCGCGGACACTTCGCGTTTTATAAAAATGATGGCAAAAGAGCTCAAAGTACCCGTCATAGTGCTTTCGCAGATGTCGCGTGACATTGAGAAGAGAGATGACAAGACTCCTATGCTTGCCGACCTCAGAGAATCGGGTTCTATCGAGCAGGACGCGGATATGGTCTTCTTCCTCAACAACGCAGACGGCGACAACGAAGATACCGTAGAAAAGAAGAACGTAAGTCTTATAATAGCCAAGCACCGTAACGGCGCGACGGGCACGATATATTACGTCTTTGACAAAAAGCATATGCGTTTCTCTGTCGCAGTCAACAAAAAGCATGTTGAAACGACTGCGGCTCCCGCAGAAAGCGAACCCGAGAACGCAGGAGATATCGCAAAAGAGTCTGAAGAAGATTATTACGTCGAAGACGATTTTGCTCCGATCGAAGAGCCTGTCGGAGATTTCGATTTGTCAGAACTTCAGGATGCGGCGGACTTTATACCGCCTGCTGACGAAGAGTGACTTATCGGATAAAAGATTATGTACGGACGGGAAACCGTCCGTTTTTTTATTCGGAAACAACGTGCTTTTCGGCTGACATTATCGCAGTATTTCATTATCGCGCACGAGTCGGCATATAATTGACGTAGAACGTTTGCGGAGTGTTTTATGGCGTATAAAGACGAACTTGCAGAAAAATTCGACGGAGCTCTGAAAGAGGGGCTCGCAACCTTTTCTCTCACACTTTTCGGACCGCGTGCTGCAGCTGTCGAGGGAGCAAAGAGGATAGTATATTACGACGACAAATCGGTAAAATTTTCAGTAGGCAGGCGCATACTCGGAATATACGGAGAAAATCTGCGCATAACTTCATGCAACGGCAACGAATATTACATTGCGGGAGAGATCTCGTCCGTCGAGGTGTCGAAATGAATAAATTCAACTGTTCGGCACGCGTCCGAGGCAAAAACACTGCGTCTTTTCTGAGCTCTGTCAACAACAAAGGGATCGCGCTGACAGATATAAAAACAGCAGACGACGGACTGACTTTCAGTTTCGATTCAAAGCATGAAAACGAGCTGCGTTCTCTGTCAGCGCGGTCAGGATTGTATTTCGAGATCGTGCGCAGAAAGAACGCAAAGACGTTTGTCAGAGGGATAGTAAGGCATGTCGGCGCGATAGCAGCGCTTGTCGCGGTGACTGTTACGTTTATCGCGTCGAGGTTTTTCGTGTTAGGAATAGCGGTCGAAGGCGTGACGGGCGACAAAGCCGCGGAGATAATATCTTCGCTTTCAGAGGCGGGCATTGACGGCGTTGTTCCCAAAAGCAGGATAGACGTAGCAAAAATCCAAGAATTCGTTTCGGAAAGTTCTGAAAACATTGCGTTTGCAGAAGTCTATATCGACGGCGTAAGGCTCGTGATAAACGTGAGAGAGCAGCTGCCCGAACATGCTGAGGAAATTCCGCAGGGAGAGATTTTTGCGTCTTCGGACGCGATAGTCACGCGCGTCGAGGTGTCGGGCGGTACCGCGTTGGTCAAGGCGGGAGATACCGTAAAGAAAGGACAGACGCTTATAGAAGACTACATAATCGTGGGAGATCCCTCTGATCCCGGGCATAAGGAGATACAGACGGCGGCTAAAGGGGATGTTTACGGCAGAGTATGGTACTTCGAAAGGCTGATAATACCAGAGTATCGCACTGAATACGTCCGCACAGGCAAAGAATACACTTCGTCGGCTTTGTACATAAAAGACAAATGTCTGCTTAAAGCAAATGCGTCGCACGGATTTCAGGAATACGAAAGCGTTACGAAACAAACGGGTTTCAACGCGATACTGCCTTTGGATCTCGTAAAGACGACCTATTACGAAGTGCAGAAGACTTCTGTGAAAACCGACGACGCTTATATAGAAAGTCAGATTTTTGCCGCGTTTGCCCGGTTGCAGACGGAATTGGACTCCTCCGCAAACGTCGTCGACAGCTATAAATCTCAAAAAAAAGTAGACAATTTATATATAATTAATATATACTATGAAGTAGAGCAACTCATAAGTTGCAGGGAGGCGTAATTATAGTTACGAGGAAGATAAACGTTACGGACGTGGCGCCTGTAATGACGCTGTTCGGACAGTTTGACGAAAACCTTTCTTATCTTAACCGCGTGCTCGACGCAAAGATAAACACTATCGGCGGCACGCTCACCGTAAGCGGCGACGAAGACAAAGCGGACAGAGCCGTCCGCGTCGTAAACGCTTTGCTCGAACAGGCGAAGAAAGACGGACAGATCGGCAAGTCGACGATCGATCTCGTCATAGAGGCGGTGGACAACAACAGCGAGCACAAACTCGAAGACGTGACCAGGGCGTTTGCTCATACAGCAAAGGGAAAGCCGCTCCGCGCAAAGACGTACGGACAAGCTTTGTACGTCGAGGCTATCGCGAAAAACAGCGTTGTGTTCGGCATAGGCCCCGCAGGTACGGGCAAGACGTACCTTGCAGTCGCGCTTGCCGCGCTCGCCTATAAAAACAAAGAAGTAGAAAAGATAATTCTGACCCGTCCCGCTGTAGAGGCAGGAGAAAAGCTCGGTTTTTTGCCGGGCGATCTCGGCGCGAAGGTAGATCCCTATCTCAGACCGCTTTACGACGCTTTGCAGGAAATGTTCGGGCTCGAAACGTTCAACCGCCTTATGGAAAAAGGTTCGATCGAGATAGCTCCGCTCGCGTATATGAGAGGCAGAACGCTTTCGAACGCCTTTATAATACTCGACGAGGCGCAGAACGCGACAAAAGAGCAAATGAAGATGTTCCTCACCCGTATGGGAGAAGGCAGCAAGATCGTTGTGACGGGTGACGTTACGCAGATCGACCTGCCGAGAAATACCATGAGCGGGCTTATTCAGGCGTCTGAAATCCTTGTCAATATTCCCAAAATAGAAATTATACAACTCACCGCGAAAGACGTTGTACGTCATCCGCTCGTACAGGCGATTGTCAACGCATACGAAAAGGCGGAAAAAGCGCGGGACGGACAAACAGAGGAGAATAAATAATGTCTCAGGAGAAAAAACAGGCTATAATCCGTACAACCGCGATTATGTGCATACTTTTCGTACTGTCCTTCGTTACCGTTGTTATCGGCATGATGCTCACGCTCGATACATGGAACGTTTTCGGCAGTTACGACAAGATGATCGCGCTGACAGTGGCGGTATTCGTGTTGTACGCGGTATTTTTCGTCTATCTGAATTACAGCTCGAACTCCCGTTCTCTGGAGAGCATGAGCATGACGAAACTGCTTTCTGTCGCGTTTACGGCGATAGTGATAGGTATACTGCTGTCTTGCGCGGCGGGATCTTATCTCAGCTGGTTTGCTTTGCCGCTTGCGTTCGTATCGCTTATCGTAGGCATACTTATACGCGTCAGAGTAGGTATTATGGCAACCATCATAGCCGGTATGGCGGTAATGATCATTTCACCTGCAAGCGAATTCGGTGAAAATACGAGTGTTGTCGTTCCGATAGTGTTAGGTTGCTTTACGGCTATGCTTTCGGGTTTCGTAATGGCTTTTCTGATAAGGAAAAGATATTCGCGTTTCAAGCTGACGTGGGGAGCGCTCATCGTATCGCTTGCAATGATGCCTTTCAGCGCGCTTATGTCGCTTTTATATACTCACGACGCGTCTGTGATACTGATCAACGCGGTTTGCACCGCAATGGGAAACATGCTGGCGGTCGCAGTGATCACGGCAAGCCTTCCGCTTTACGAGAGAGTGTTCAACGTATGGACGGATTTCAGACTTCAGGAACTCATTACGCTGCGTCAGCCGCTGCTTAAAAAGCTCAACGAGGACGCGCCCGGTACGTTCAGCCACTCTATGGCAGTCGCAAATCTTGCTGAAAACTGCGCTGTCGCTATCGGGATCAATCCGTATATGGCGCGTGCGTGCGGCTATTTTCATGATATCGGAAAGAGCAAAAATCCGCAATTTTTCATTGAAAACCAAAAGGACGGTTACAATCCGCACGACGAGCTTATACCCGAAGTCAGCGTAAGTATGATCACGAGGCACACTACCGCGGGTTACGAAATGCTCAAAGCGGCGCGTATGCCTGAAGAGATATGCAAGGCGGCTCTCGAACATCACGGCGACAGCCCCGTGAGCTATTTCTACATGAAGGTAAAGAGCATTACCGAGGGCGAAGTCGACGACAAAGAGTTCTGTTACGACGGACCGTGCCCGACCACGAAATACAGCGCGATCATAATGATATGCGACATCTGCGAGGCGATGTTCAGAGCAAAGCCGCCCGAGGATATGCAGTCGCTCGAAAAGTCGGTGGACGGAGTGATAAAGTCGCGCCTTACAGAGGGATTGCTCGACGACTGCGGTCTTACGATGCACGATCTTAAGCTCATAAAACAGACTATATGCCGCGCGATACCGGCGTCAATGCACAAACGTATAGATTACGATAAGGCAAAGGAGAGAAGATAATGATAAGCGTTTACGACGAGGACAAGCTCCTGGACGGAGAGATCGACCTGGACGTGCTCGAAGAGATATGGTGCGAACTTCTTACAACGCTCGGGCTCAAGGATAAATTCGAGGCGGAGATAACCGTTGTCGGAAAGGACGAGATAAAAGCTCTCAATAAAGAAACGAGAGGAGTAGACTCCGTTACCGACGTGCTCAGCTTCCCCGCGATGAACGTAACTTTGCCTTTTGACGAAAACGAGCACGGCGAAAACGTCGATCCCGAGAACGGCAACTACATACTCGGGGATATCGCGCTTTGCGCGGAAAGAGCGGTTGAGCAGGCAAAGGAATTCGGACACTCCGTAAAACGCGAGGTCTGTTATCTGGTTTTGCACGGACTTTGCCATCTGTTCGGGTTCGATCACGAAACCGAAGAAGACAAGCGCAAGATGAGAAAAGTCGAAGAAGACGTGCTCGGAGGCCTCGGAATAACGCGATAAACGCGGGACGGATATGGACGCAGAAATCAGGCAAAAACTTATAGATACGGCAAAACGCGCCGCGAAAAACGCGTACTGTCCCTATTCGGGATACGCGGTAGGAGCGGCAGTCCTGACAGACGACGGAAACATATACGACGGCTGCAATATAGAGAACGCGTCATATTCGCTCACGATATGCGCAGAAAGAGTCGCGCTTTTCAAAGCGATAGCGGACGGACATAAAAAAATAACCGCGGTCTGCGTATATTCTGACGGAGGAAAACTCCCTTATCCTTGCGGAGCGTGCAGACAGACTTTGTCGGAGTTTGCAGAAGACGCGTGTGTAGTGGTTACGGACGGCAAAGAGGAAATACGCACTACGCTGAACGCGTTGCTGCCAAATAAATTTTAACGGATATATCAACACGGGCACGGGAAATCAGTGCCGCATACAAACACTTGTCAAAGCCGCAGGGTCGCGGCAGAGGTAATTATGAAATCAGGATTTATCACAATAGCGGGAAAGCCTAATTCGGGCAAATCCACTTTGACCAACGCACTTGTCGGAGAAAAAGTCAGCATCGTTTCGCGCAAGCCTCAGACTACGCGCAACAGAGTTATCGGTATAGTCAACGGAGAAAAGGACGGCGAAAAATATCAGGCGGTGCTCGTTGACACTCCGGGTATACACAAGCCGCGCAATATGCTCAGCGAATTTATGATGAAGAGCGTCGACGTCGCTCTCGAAGGAGTCGATGCGGTGATATATATGCTTGCTTGCGATAAAAGACCCGACGAGCACGACGACGCGTATATACAGCGTTTCGCAAAGAGCAGAACGCCTTTTATCCTTGTCATAAACAAATGCGACGAGGTAGAAGAAAAGTCAATTATAGAGCGTATCGAAAGATACAAGGATCTCGACGGCATCGACGCGATCATACCGATATCGGCGCTCAGAGGAAAGAACGTGGATATGCTCAAAGACGAGATAGTAAAGGTTTTGCCCGAAGGCGAGCAGTTCTATTCCGAAGATATGTATACGGACAGAAGTCTGAGATTTCTGTGCGCGGAGATAGTCAGAGAAAAAACGCTCAGACTTCTGGGCGACGAAGTGCCTTACGGCATAGGCGTAGCCGTAAACAAGTTTGAAGAAAGAGAAGACGGAGTCGTCGAAATAGACTGCGACGTCATCTGCGAAAAGCAGGCGCACAAGGCGATAGTTATCGGCAAAGGCGGCGAGATGATAAAGAAGATATCTACGCAGGCGCGCATCGATATGGAAAAGCTGCTGGATACAAAAGTGTTCCTGACGTTGTACGTCCGCGTCAAACCCGATTGGCGCGACAGCAGAGCGGTCATGGGAGAACTCGGTTACGACAAGAAAAATTTATAAATTCTTTTCTGCACCGCATAATATTTGTCATGCTGCACATAACAGTTTCGGAAGGTGAGTATGCAAGATTTAAGGCACACGCTCAAAAGACTTTTCGAAACGACGGGCAAAGTGAGCTACTACACTATGCTCAAGGCACTCGAAAGAAAAGAGCAAGAAAAGTAAAAGCGACGAAGTTTGCGTTATTTTACGCACAAAGTGCGTGATCGATACGGGATAAGACGCTTTATAAGAGGTGTTACCTTGGATATTGTGAGCTTGGACGGTCTTTGCATCAGAACTATCGATTACAAGGACAATGACAAACTTATCACCTTATATTGTGCGGAGAAGGGTAAGATCACCGCGACGGCCAAAGGCGTCAAAAGCGCTAAAGCCAAGCTGAAGTTTTGCGCTTCTCCGTTTTGTTTCGGCAAATACCTGCTTGCCGCGAAAAACGGCAGGTTCACCGTTGTCGGATGCGACGTTTACGACGGTTTTTTTTCTCTCACAACTGACATAGAGAGCTATTATTGCGGAGGGTGCGTGCTCGAAGTGCTCGACAAGACGGCTGCGGAAGGCGATTTCTCGGGCGCACTTTTTACCTCGGCTCTCAGAACGCTCAACGAACTCTGTTACGATTGCGGAGAAAACGGCGCAAGAGAAGTCCTGAAAAAATTCCTGAAAGAGGCTGTAAATGCGCTCGGTTTCGGAGAAAAAGAAATGTCGCTTGCCGAATCCTCGAGATATTTCAATAACGTGTTAGGCGTAAAACTCAATTCTCTCAACGAACTCCTGAGGCTGTGATTGTGCACGTTTTTAGTCTTATATCGGATTGAAACGCGGGATAAATTCGCGTTTGTCATTTATTGACAGATATATATACGCGAATTTATGCGTATAATATATTTTTACGATGTATTCGCTTGAAAAATTTTTTGCTATATTGTATCATAATGTTGTAGTTTACAACAGGAGGTTTGATATGACAAAATATGTCTATTTGTTCAAAGAAGCCGACGGCGACAATAAGGCGTTGTTTGGCGGAAAAGGTGCAAATCTGGCTAAGATGACGAGTTGGGGCATGCCCGTTCCGGAAGGCTTCACCATCACTACGGAGGCTTGTACCAAATATTACGACGACGGCGAGATGATATCCGACGACATCATAGATCAGATTTTCGACGCGCTCGCTAAAGTCGAGAAAGAGGCCGGCAAGAAGTTCGGCGATGAGGAAAACCCGTTCCTCGTATCCGTGCGTTCGGGCGCAAGAGCGTCTATGCCCGGTATGATGGATACTATCCTCAACCTCGGTCTTAACGACGTTTCCGTCAAGGGACTTGCAAGAAAGACCGGCAATCCGCGTTTCGCTTACGACTGCTACCGCAGATTTATACAGATGTTCTCGGACGTTGTTATGGGTTCTCCCAAGAGCTCTTTCGAGAAGATCATCGACGAACTCAAGCACGAAAAAGGCGTAGTTCAGGATACGGAGCTCACCGCAGAAGATCTGCAGGAGCTTATCGCAAAATTCAAGAGATTCTATAAAGAAGATCAGGGCGACGATTTCCCGCAGGATCCTAAAGTCCAGCTTATCGAGGCTGTCAAAGCAGTCTTCCGCAGCTGGAACAACCCGCGCGCTATCGTATACCGCCGCATGAACGACATCCCCGGCAGCTGGGGTACCGCAGTAAACGTTCAGTCGATGGTATTCGGCAACATGGGCGACACTTCCGGTACAGGCGTTGCGTTCACCCGTGACCCGTCCACCGGCGAGAAGAAACTGTACGGCGAATATCTTATGAACGCTCAGGGCGAAGACGTCGTTGCAGGTATCCGTACCCCGATGAAGATCGACCAGCTCAAGGAAACCAACAAGAAGGTATACGATCAGTTCGTAGCTATCGCAAACCGCCTCGAGCAGGAAAACAGGGATATGCAGGATATGGAGTTCACCATCGAACAAGGCAAGCTCTATATGCTCCAGACGAGAAACGGCAAGAGAACCGCGAGAGCGGCTATCAAGATCGCTTGCGACCTCGTCGACGAAGGCATGATCACCAAGCAGGAAGCTCTTCTCAAAATCGAGCCCAAGCAGCTCGACTCGCTCCTGCACCCGACCTTCGATCCCGCTACTCTCAAGAAAGTCAAAGAGATCTCCAGCGGTCTTCCGGCATCTCCGGGCGCTGCCTGCGGCAAGATAGCGTTCAGCGCAGAAGAGGCTGTCGAAAGAGCTAAGAACGGCGAAAAAGTCGTACTCGTAAGACTCGAGACTTCTCCCGAAGATATCGAAGGTATGTATGCGGCTGAAGGTGTTCTGACTGCAAGAGGAGGCATGACCTCTCACGCGGCAGTCGTTGCAAGAGGCATGGGTGCGTGCTGCGTTGCAGGTTGCCCCGACCTCAAGATAGACGAAGAAAACAAGATCCTCTATATCTGCGGCAAGAAGTTCACGACCGAGGATTACCTCTCTCTGGACGGCTCCACAGGTAAGATATATGCAGAAGAGCTGCCGACTCAGCAGGCAAGCGTTACCGGCGATTTCGCAAAGATCATGGATTGGGCAGATCTCAACCGCGCTTTGCAGGTACGCACCAACGCCGACACCCCGCACGACGCAGAAGTAGCTGTCGGATTCGGCGCAGAAGGTATCGGCCTTTGCCGTACCGAGCATATGTTCTTCGCTGAAGACAGAATCCCCGCAGTCAGAGAGATGATCGTTTCCAAGACTGAAACCGAAAGAAGAAGAGCTCTCGACAAACTCCTGCCGATGCAGAGAAGCGACTTTGAAGGTCTTTACAAGGCTCTCAAGGGCAGACCCGTTACCATCCGTTTCCTGGATCCGCCGCTCCACGAGTTCGTTCCGCATAAGGACGAGGAGATCGCAGATCTCGCTAAGACAATGGGTCTTACTTTCGAAGAGCTCAAGCAGACGGTCGAAAATCTGCACGAGTTCAACCCGATGATGGGACACAGAGGCTGCCGTCTCAGCGTTACCTATCCCGAGATCGCAGAAATGCAGACCAGAGCGGTCATCGAGGCTGCTATCAACGTCAGCAAGAGCGAAGGTTTCAGCGTTATCCCCGAGATAATGATTCCGCTCGTAGGCGACGTAAAAGAGCTCAAGTACGTCAAGGACGTAGTCGTAGCTACCGCAGAGAAAGTCCTCAAAGAGAACAACACCGCTATGGAATATCATATCGGTACGATGATCGAGATCCCGAGAGCGGCTCTTACCGCTGACGAGATCGCTAAAGAGGCTGAATTCTTCTCCTTCGGTACCAACGACCTCACGCAGATGACTTACGGTTTCTCGAGAGACGACGCAGGCAAGTTCCTCAACGACTACTATGCTAAGAAGATCTTCGAGTCCGATCCGTTTGCTAAGCTCGACCAGGTAGGCGTAGGCAGACTCATGCAGATAGCTATCGCAGGCGGCAAGAAGACCAGACCCGACATCAAACTCGGTATCTGCGGCGAACACGGCGGCGATCCGTCGACCATAGAGTTCTGCCACAACATCGGTCTTACCTATGTATCCTGCTCGCCGTTCCGCGTACCTATCGCAAGACTTGCGGCTGCTCAGGCTAACATCCTCAATCCGAGAGTAAAGAAGACCAAGGCAGACGGCACCAGATACGTCGAAGAAAACTGATTCAGAACAAATAGAAACAAAACCGCTATCCGAAAGGGTAGCGGTTTTTTGCTTTACGGCACAGGGATGAAACTGTGTATTTTAATATTGTATACAGTATCGCGTAATAAACAAGTATTGTTATCTGAGATATAAATACAATGATCAGAAGAAAGCATTTTTTTGCAAGCATATTTACGCTAAGAAAAAAATGATTGATTTTCAAATAAAATGAGGAAATAAAAGCGCGTTAAAAATATGAACAAATGTTTGCAATTTTATGTTGTATATAGTATCATATAGATATGAAGACGATTTTGCATTGCGATGCCAATAACTTTTACGCGTCGGTAGAGTGCTATCTCAATCCCGCTCTCAAAGGCAAGTACGTCGCCGTTTCGGGCAATCCCGAAAAGCGGCACGGCATCATACTTGCAAAAAACCAGCTTGCCAAGGGGTGCGGAGTAAAGACGGGAGAAACGATATGGCAGGCAAGGCAGAAGTGTCCCGATCTCATATGCGTGCCGCCGCATTTCGACACTTACGTTGAATTCAGCAACCGCATTTTCGATATATATTCTCAATACACCGACAGGGTAGAGCCTTTCGGTATAGACGAGTGCTGGCTCGACGTTACGGGTTCTAAAAGACTGTTCGGTGACGGCAGGACGATAGCAGATACTCTGCGCGAGAGGATAAAAAAAGATATAGGCGTTACGATATCCGTAGGCGTTTCGTTTACCAAGATCTTCGCTAAGCTCGGCAGCGATATGAAAAAGCCCGACGCGACTACCGTGATCACTCCCGAAAATTACAAAGAGCTCGTATGGAAACTCGATTGCTCGGATCTTCTTATGATAGGACGCAAGACAGCGGAAAAATTGCGCAAAATAGGAGTTATGACTATCGGAGATCTCGCAAATACCGACGTTGAGGTGCTGCACAGACTTCTCGGAATAAACGGCGTAAAACTGCATGACAGCGCAAACGGCATAGAAGACGAAGAGGTAAGATACAGCTATGAAAAATATGTGCCCAAAAGCGTAGGCAATTCAACGACGCTCCCGCAGGACGTGACCACGAGAGAGCAGCTGTCCGCGGTCGTAGTCGCACTTTGCGAAATGGTTACCACGCGCATGCGCAAATACGGATTTTACGGGGCAGGCATAGGAGTCGGATTGAAGTTCAACGATCTTTCGCACGTCGGTAAACAGAGCGCAATGCCTCCTACCGACAACGCGATGGCTTTGAGCGACTGCGCGATGAACCTTATCGACAAGATATACGTCTACGGCAAAGATCTGCCTGTGAGAGCGGTGTCCGTAGGCATTTTCGATCTTTCAACAGAAGGTGAAAGAAGACAGCTCAGCATCTTCGACTCTGTCGGAGAAGAAGGACACTCGCTCGGCAATGCGCTCGATAAAATACGCACTAAATACGGTTACAACTCTATTTTGTCAGCGTCCGTGCTTAAAAACGCAGTAATATGCGACGGTCTCGAAGACAGCGACTTCCTGCCGTTCAAAAAATGATATAAAAGTGGTTTCGTAGTTTTGAGTCAAGAGGGATTGTCTGCGGACAGCCGTTATACAAAGTTTCAAATCAATTGTAAACCAATTGCATTATTTTAGTTTACAATCGTTTTTATATGTGCTATGATTTTTTGCGGAGAAAAGTTATGGCAAAATTACGTTTACAATCAAAAGAAAGACTCAAAAAACTAATGCTCACCGCGATGTTCACCGCGCTCATCACGGTCGGAGCTTTTATCAAGATCCCTATTATGACCGTACCGTTTACGATGCAGTTTCTGTTCACGAATCTGGCAGGCATACTTCTCGGCGTAAAATACGGTACGCTGTCGCTCGTTCTTTACCTTGTGCTGGGACTTGCAGGAGTACCTATCTTTACCGCGGGAGGCGGTATAGGATACGTCTTGCAGCCTACGTTCGGATATCTGATAGGCTTTACTGTCGGAGCGTTTGTTTCTGCGCTTATATGTTCAAAAGGCAGATATTCTTACGCAAGACTCGTGATCGCAGGCGTCGCAAATCTTATCATCGTCTACGCTTTGGGCATGTTGTATTTCGATCTGCTGATGAGGTTTTATTTCGGCTCGCCAAAAGACGGTGGCTGGATATTTGTCAATCTGTGTCTGATATTCCTTCCTATGGATACGGTATGGTGCGTGGTTTCGGCTTTGATCGCCAAGCGAATACTTCCCGTACTCAATAAAAACGATCCCGCAAAAATGCTCAGGATAAGCACGGTATACGAGCTGAAATGCAAAGTGCTAAGCGGCGGAAAGATAACAGAAAAAGAGGCGAGAAGGCTTAAATACGTTTCGCTCGGAGCGTTGTGTTCAGCAGCCGACGAGATAAGAAAGAGATTCATGCAAGACAGATTCGATCTTTGCAGTATAGTAAACGCAAAGAGCGGAGGTTGCGGAGAGGACTGCAAGTTCTGCGGACAGGCGGCTTGTTACGGATGTAAAGAAAAGGGCGATTTGATAAGCAAAGAAGAGTATGACAAAGCGTATGCCGCTGCGGAGGCTGACGGTCTTAACGCTATAAGCGCGGTAACGGCGGGACGTGCTTTGTCAGAAAAAGAAATCGGAACTATGGCAGAGATGTACCGCGCTCATGACGGAGGTAAAACTGAAAGATGCGCATCGCACGGACTGATCGACGAAAAGCGTCTTTCCATGCTGAAAGAAAGCGGAGTAACGCGCATACACAACAATCTCGAAACGTGTGCCGAATATTTCCCCAAAGTGTGCACTACGCACACGCACGCCCAAAAACTCGAAACAGTAAAAGCTGCGAAAAAGCTCGGTTTCAAGGTGTGCTGCGGCGGAATAATAGGTATAGGTGAGAGCATGAACGACAGGATAAAACTCGCTCTCGAGATAAGAAACGAAGACGTTTTCTCTGTGCCCGTAAACGTGCTTATACCTAAAAAAGGCACTCCTTACGAAAAGACGAAACCTTTGTCCTACGACGAGATAAAGAGAACGATAGCTGTTTTCAGATTTATAATGCCCGATACGTTTATAAGACCTGCGGCAGGCAGAAGAGAATTGCCCGATAGCGGCAGACAGCTGTTCAGATGCGGAGCAAACGCAGCTATCACGGGCGATTTCCTTACGACGGAAGGTGTACAGACGGATAAGGACATAGATATGATAAAAAATCTCGGTTTTGAAACGGGGCAGGAAAAATAACCGTAAATTCGGATACGGCGGCGGCAACGCTGCCTTTTTTATTCAAGTTTGTTTTAAGGTAAATGCAAAAAATTAACTATCTTATTTACAAAATGCATAAAATATAGTATATTAATTATAATGACACGAAATGCGCAGCGCGCATACGAAAAACAAAAGGAAGGTTATATGAATAAGATCAGAAAAGCTGTAATTCCCGCCGCCGGTTTCGGCACGAGATTTTTGCCTGCGACTAAAGCTATCCCAAAAGAGATGCTCCCGATAGTCGATACCCCCACGTTGCAGTACGTCGTGGAAGAGGCGGTAAAGAGCGGTATCAAAGAAATACTCATTATAATCGGCAAAAACAAAAAGTGTATAGAAGACCATTTCGACAAAGCAGTCGAACTTGAACAGATACTCGAGAGAGAGCACAAGGACGTATATCTCAAGATAGTCAGGGATATCACCGATATGGCTCATATACATTACGTCAGACAAAAGGAGATGAACGGCAGCGGCAGCGCGGTACTCGAGGCAGAGGCGTTTATTTCGGGCGAGCCGTTTGCGGTAATGTACGGCGACGACATAGTTTACAATCCCGAAAAGCCGTGTCTGAAACAGCTTATCGACGCATACGAAACCACGGGCAAATCAGTCATCGCTTGTCAGGAAGTACCCGAGAGCGAGACCAGCAAATACGGCATAGTCCGTCCCGGACATACAAAAGGCAGATATTCAGAAGTGCTCGAGCTCGTAGAAAAACCCAAGCCCGGCACAGCTCCTTCAAGACTTGCCAACATAGGCAGATACGTTCTCACTCCCGACATTTTCGATCTTATCAGAAAGTGCAAGCCCGCTGCCAACGGCGAGATATATCTTACCGATGCGATAGAAATGATGGCAAAGAGCACGGGCGTTTACGCTTACACGCTCGAGGGCAGACGTTACGATGTCGGCGACAAACTCGGGTTCATAACCGCGACGATAGAGTACGCTTTAAGAGATAAAACTCTCAAGGACGGACTTGCGGATTATATCAAGAACCTCGCAAAAGATCTGTGACAAAACACATAAAGCCGCTGAACGAGTTCGTTCCATAGGGATAGTAAAGTAAAATAAAAAAGGGGATAGCAAAAAGAGTGAACAGAATAACAAAAAACAAAACGGAGAGAGTGGCAATCTATAATCCGATTTATGATTTCAGGGAAGAAAGACGGCACTATTTCTGTCGGAAAACAATTTGTGAGAACAGGGAGTAGTGTAGGCGTAACGGTCATAGTTAAGGACGAATTCTTGCAAAGAATTCAAACTGGAAATTGGACACAAGTTTTTGATTCGAATGATCAAATTAGATATTACAAAACCATTAATGATTGTTTGACTAATGATTTTTATGAAGTGGATTTCGATTCTAATCAAGAAATCGTGTCTGTCACTCATTCGGGTACCTATATTAATGATGAACCTATATTGTCTGATGTTATGAGTTCAACCATTTCGAATAATAAATGCACTCAGTTGGATAATGTCGATTCGGATGAATTAATTAAATATGAATCTCATAGGGTATATGTTTCATTCGGCACAGAAATTGTTCCAGTGCTTATAGAATACAACACTCTAGGTGATTCGAGTGGCAGAGTTTATCTTGATACAGTATGTACCAATTTGAACGATGGAACTCTAATTGACTATGAGGATATTTGCTGAAATGGGATTTAAGCTTAGGCAAAGAAAAAAGACCATAATATTGTTTATTATTCTCGCCATTCTTTTGTTGGTTAGTGTGCTTATGTGCTATTTTTTCATACCTCGTTCTTTAACAAGGATTGTTCCTACGGAGAGTATCGTCAGTATTTATTATGAATATGACGATCTTGATGAAGCAAAACAGGTATTATTGACAGAACAGGAACAGCAGGAGTTAAGGGATGATTTATCAAAAATGAAGTATCAACCTAAATATGGAATACCAGACAAGTCCGTTCCATATAGATGGCTATGTATATCATATTATGATGGCACTATTATAAAGATTGATGGGCGCAGAGTAAAAAAGAACAAAGATGGCATGCTAAATATATATAGGATAAATCTCATAGGTAACGGTAATTTATTTAGATTTTTTCCTAATGTAGTGTGATAGTGGAGAAACCTAATTGACTACGAAGGTTGTTATATGGTAACGAGGAAAGAGGATACGCCGCAAAGACGCGCTAATCGCAAGTACGAAGAAAAGAATAAAGATAAGCGCCGAGAGCAAAGCGGCAATTTTCAAACGATGATACCGAGAGAACTTTTCGATGAAATAAACGCTTTCCTGAAAGAAAACAGAATGACAAAAGTTGATTTCATCCGAGATGGATATGAAGCCTTAAAGCACAAATCCGATAACGAATCCAAGTAAAGTTCTATGGAGGAAATAAATGAAGTATAAAGATAAGTGGATTAGCAATGCGACTGATGAGGAATTAAGTGCTGAACGAGAAAAGGTTCGTCAGGATTTTTGCAATCCGAATTTTGATGATAATTATCGAGAAGAATGTCATACAACGTTGGGCAGATTTGACAGAGAAATGAGTAAAAGGGCTTGGGGAAACGAAGAACCGCAAGCACCGAGCATTCATCGTGAACACGGATGGCACTTGCCTAATGATGACGATTGAATTTTCAATGAGATAACTGTTTTTAACTGAATATAATAAGAAAAACGCAGAACGGCGCAGTCAAAAATGATTGCGTCGTTTTTCTATCCCTACGGAGCGAATAGGAAAGGCGGCTTTTTTATAAGATTTCTCAAAATTCACGCGCGTCATACCTTTCAGGGCAGGGCGCGCTTATTTTATTATTTACCGCGCGTGAGCGTAAATAAAGACTTTGAAAAGCCGAAAAGAAAGGCGACAAAATTCTGCAAAAAAATTCAAAAAAATTTGCAAAAAAGTATTGACATAGCAAAAGTTCGTGCTATAATTTAGACGAAAGGTCAAAGAAAGTCAAACATCAAAGACCGATCGGAAATACCGCGTGAGGCTTTTCTCCGGAAGAGGAGATAAAAGCGGATCGCGGCAATAAGGGCATGACCCGAAGGAGGCGGAAAATGGCTAATATATCGGACAGCATAGAAAAATTTATATTGTCGTTTTTCGACGACGGTGACGACAGCGTACAGCTTTCGAGAAACGAGCTCGCGCATTATTTCAACGTATCGCCGAGTCAGATAAATTACGTCCTTACCACGAGATTCGGCGTGGACAGAGGATATTATATAGAGTCGAGGCGCGGCGGCGGAGGATTTATAATGCTTGTCAGGCTGTCGCAGGATAAAGAGGATCTGCTCCCCGTGCTCATAAAAGAGCTCGACAACGAAAAAGAGCTGACTTACAACAAGGCGGCGGATATCGTTGACAGGTTGGAAAGAGAGGAGATAATCACATCTCAGGAAGCGGATATTATAAAAAGCGCAATCAGCGATAAGGCACTTCAATCGGTAGCGGTCGAAAATCTCAGAAAAAACATATTCAAAGAAATACTTATCGCGCTTATCAGGAGGTAACGGATATGAACAACGAAAACGGAAAACTTCATATGTGTCAGGTCTGCGGCAAACGTCCCGCGACCGTATTCATAAAGAACAATATAAACGGCAAAATCATTGAGAAAGAGCTCTGCGCGGAGTGCGCGGCTCAACTTCAGGGCACGGATATGCTCGAAGACATATTCGTGAACGGGGTCAACGGATTGTTCTCGTCCATAATGGGCATGCCTTTCGAAGAAGACGAAAGATCCCGTATAAGAGAGCGTGCCTGCCCCAACTGCGGTATGACTGAAAGACAGATCAGAGAAAGTTATACTTTCGGATGCAGCGAGTGCTACAAGACTTTTCAGGACCTTGCGAAAGAATTCGTTTCAAAGCTCGGCGGTACGGCGCACAAGGGCAGAACGCCCAAGGGTTACAAGGGATTGTCCGAGGGCACGTCCGTAAAAGAAGAGAGCAAGAAAGAGCTCACAGTATCCGAAAAGATACAGGAGCTTGAACGCAAGATGAAAGAAGCTGCGGCAAACGAAGATTACGACACCGCGCTTTCGGTAAAAAAACAGATAGAAGAACTCAAGAGGAGGGGCTGAAAGATGAACGACATGGTAGACGACGTAGTGGTATCGACGAGGATACGTTTCGCAAGAAACATCAAAAATCTTCCTTTCCCCAAGAGGCTCAGCGGACAGGAGGAGATATATTCGGTATTGATGAAAGGCGTAAAAGAGGCTTGCGACGAACTGTTCAAGACTAAGTTTTACAAGATGTGCGATATTGACGAACTGCTCGCGCAGTCTTACGTCGAAAAGCATCTCATCAGCAACGACCTTATCAAAAACGTCAACTTCGGCGCGCTTGCGGTAAACGAGGACGAAGACATTTCCGTCATGATAAACGAAGAAGATCACATCAGAGAGCAATGCATAACGGACGGATTCGATCTCGACGGAGCTTACAAAAAATTGCTTAAGGTAGACGAAAAGACAAGTCAGAAACTCGATATCGCGTTCGATCCTCAGCTGGGTTACCTGACTGCTTGCCCGACCAATCTCGGAGCGGCGATGAGGGCGTCCGTAATGGTGTTTTTGCCCGCATTGACGCTGACCAAGAAGATCAACACGCTTATAGCAGATCTGCAAAGACTCGACTTTACCACGAGAGGAGTTTACGGAGAAGGCAGCGGCGCGCAAGGGTTCATGTATCAGATATCCAATCAGGCTACCGTGGGCAAGAGCGAAGAGGACATAATCAAACTCGTCAAGAAGACGGTCGGCAGCATTATAGAAATAGAACGCAAAGAGAGGGAAAACCTCAAGAAGACGCACGGCATCGAGTTGCAGGACAAGATAATGCGTGCGTTCGGAATACTGACAAACTGCTATCTTATAGATTCGGGCGAGTTTTCTCAGCTTCTCGGTTACGTAAAGTTGGGCGTCGCGCTCGGATATATAGACAGAGATATGAATAAAATAAACAAATTGTTGACGCTTTCTCAACCTGCGATGCTCTGCATGCTTGCGGCAAAAAAACTTCAGCCGCACGACAGAGATAAGGCGAGAGCCGCGCTGGGGAGAAAGTTCCTCGAGAAATAAAGGAGGTACAGGACTATGAGTAATTTTTCAAATGAGTGCAAAGAAGTAATAGTCAACGCGCAGAGATATGCGGCTACTTCGGGCGGATTGCTCGGTACGGAGCATCTGCTTATGGGTATGGCGACCGCTACAAACTGCCGCGCTTATCAGATATTGCAGAAATACGGAATAACGGAGGAGAGCCTGCAAGGGCTTATCCCTCAGGACGGCGCTCCCGTGAGCGAAATCGTACTCAGCAACAGAGTACAGTCGATCTTCAGATATGCAAAGAGTATCGCGGGATCGATAGGACAGGATTCGATCAGCTCAGTGGCATTGCTTTATGCGATGTTTGCAGAGCCTGACAGCGTTGCGGTAAGAGCCATAGCTATGATCGCAGATCCCGAAGAGGTCAAAAACGCATTGGCGAAGTCCTTGCTTTCGGGCGGTTTCGGTCTGGACGAAGAAGGTTACGGGTCTGGCAACGGAAGTTTTTCACAGACATCGGGCAATGGCAAAGGACACAAGCTTTCTGAAAATCTGCTCAAATTCGGCAGCGATCTGACCGAAAAGGCAAGCGAAGGCAAGCTCGATCCGATCATCGGCAGAAGCAAAGAAATAGAAAGGATAATTCAGATACTTTCAAGACGTACCAAAAACAACCCCGTGCTCATCGGCGAGCCCGGCGTAGGTAAGAGTGCGATAGTAGAGGGCTTGGCTCAGGCGATCGTAAAAGGCGAAGTGCCCGAAACGCTCAAAAACAAGATAGTCTACGCTCTCGATATCACGAGCCTCGTTGCGGGCAGCAAGTACCGCGGCGAGTTTGAAGAAAAGCTCAAAAACGTGATAAACGAGATAAAAGCCAACGGCAACATCATCGTGTTTATCGACGAGATACACATGATCGTCGGTGCGGGCGATACCAAGGACGGCGCAATGGACGCAGCAAATATTCTCAAGCCTATGCTTGCGAGAGGCGAAATGCAGACCATCGGCGCAACTACGATAGAGGAATACCGCAAATTTATCGAAAAGGACAGCGCGCTCGAAAGAAGATTCCAGCCTATCACGGTAGATCCGCCGTCAGTCGAAGATACGGTAACGATACTTAAAGGTATCCGCGAAAAGTACGAGGCTCACCACGGCGTAAAGATCACGGACGAGGCTCTCGAGGCTGCGGCAGAGATGTCTGACAGATACATCAGCGACAGATTTTTGCCTGATAAGGCTATCGACCTTATAGACGAGGCGTCGTCCAAGAAAAAGACGGGTTCGTTCACACTCCCTAAGGACGTAAGAGATCTCGAGGAGAAAGAGGCAAAGCTCTCTATCGACGAAAAGGCTTGCGCATCCAGAGAGGATTACGAAGGCGCTGCTAAGATCCAGAAGGAAAAGAAAAAGGTGCACGAGCAGATGCTCAAGGCAAAAGAGAGCTGGATGCAGAACCGCGGCAAAGAAGATCTGACCGTCACCGCAGACGATATCGCCAACGTCGTTGCGAGCTGGACGTCCATCCCGGTAGTCAAGCTTACCGAGAGCGAGGCGGACAGACTGCTCAAAATGGAAGATATCCTGAGAAAGAGAGTCATCGGACAGGAAGAGGCTATAAGCGCAGTCGCAAAAGCTGTCAGACGTGCGAGAGCGGGCATCAAAGACCCCAAGAGACCGATAGGTTCGTTTATATTCTTAGGACCTACGGGCGTAGGTAAGACCGAACTTTGCAAAGCACTCGCAGAGGCGATGTTCGGCGATGAAAATATGCTTGTGCGTATAGATATGTCCGAGTATATGGAAAAGGAGAACGTGTCCAAGCTTATAGGTTCGGCACCCGGTTACGTCGGATACGACGAGGGCGGACAGCTTACCGAAAAAGTGAGGAGAAAACCGTATTCGGTAGTGCTTTTCGATGAGATAGAAAAGGCTCACCCCGACGTGTTCAACATACTTCTCCAGATACTCGACGACGGCAGACTTACAGACTCTCACGGCAGAACGGTAAACTTCAAAAATACCATCGTGATCATGACTTCCAACGTCGGAGCGGGCGAGATCAAGGCGAGCAGGCTCGGTTTCGGCAGCAAGGACGAAGAGAAGAAGTACGAGGATATGAAGGAAAGACAGATGGAGGCTCTGAGAAGAAAATTCCGTCCCGAATTCCTCAACCGTATAGACGACACGATAATTTTCCGTTCTCTGACGGAAGACGACATGGGCAAGATCGTGGATATGCTGCTCAAACAGCTTGAAAAGCGTCTTGAGCAGACAGAGATCAGACTCGAAGTCAGCGATAAGGCAAAAGAGTATATCGTCAAAGAGGGCAGCAACGTAGAATACGGCGCAAGACCTCTTAGAAGAGCCATCCAGAAGATGATCGAGGACGAACTCAGCGAGAAGATACTGACCAAAGAAGTCAAGGAAGGAGATCTTGTCAAAGTAGATTTTGACGGAGAAAAGCTGACTTTCGCATCGGATGAAGAAAAATCCGATACGGCAAAAACCGAAGAACCGCAAAAATCGCAGGATAAACCTGCGGACGACAAAGGCGACAAGCCCGAAGACGGCGGCAAAGAATAATTCAAAACAAGAGGCGGCGGAGAGATCCGCCGCTTTTTTTTGTATGCTTTAGTCGCAGAACACGAAATATAAACGTCGCAATAAGCATAATTGCAGTAACGCCGCAACGCGTTATAAACTTTTTATGCAAAGACTGAAAAATTTTATACGGATTTTTCAAACAGGTAGTATAATGGTATAGGATTATGAGTTGAGAGGTGTGACATATGAGTAATTCGGGGCTTGTTGCTCTCGGTTTTGCGCTGATTTTCTTATTTACTTGCGCTGGTTCTGCAACGGTATACCTTTTTAAGGGCGAGATTTCGCCAAAGCTCAACACTTTGTTCCTCGGTTTTGCGGCAGGCGTAATGATAGCCGCTACGGTATGGTCGCTTATGATACCGTCTATCGAGGGTGCGAGCGAAATTTTTAACGGCAACAAATATCTGTCCATCATTCCCGCAGCGGTAGGATTTATAGCGGGCGGTCTGTTCCTGGTTTTTCTCGACAAAGTCATACCGCACTTCCACCTCGGTACGGACAAAGAAGAAGGACACCGCAGCAATTTTGAAAAGTCTACTAAATTTTTTCTTGCTGTGACCATACACAACATACCTGAAGGTATAGCGGCAGGCGTTGCTTTCGGTGCCGCAGCGTCGCTCGGAGACCACGCCGCATACCTGTCCGCACTCGGACTTGCGATAGGTCTGGGACTTCAGAACTTCCCCGAAGGCGCGTCCGTAGCTCTTCCTATGAAGAATCTGACGGGCAGCAGGCATAAAGCGTTTTTGCTCGGTTCGTTCAGCGGCATCGTTGAGCCTATATTCGCTTTGCTCGGTTTTTATCTCGCGGCTTTCGTAAGCGTGTTGCAACCATGGTTGCTTGCGTTTGCGGGCGGTGCAATGATATTCGTCGTTGCAGAAGACCTGATACCCGACGCAAAACTTGCGGAGCATCCGCACCTCGGCACATGGGGCGTTATGGCGGGTTTCGTCATAATGATGGTGCTCGACGTCGTGCTCGGCTGAAATCAAATTGGTATAAATATTACGGAGTCTTGCAAAAGGCTCCGTTTTTTTATTTTCTCAAGCTTACAAAAAACTTACAATAGACTGACTTTTGCTTGATAGTTAAGAAAATCCGCCTTTGATACAATCTTGTTGTACAACACAGGAGGTTTAATATGAAAGGCAAAAAAATATTGATGTTCGCAATGGTTTGCGTGATCGCCGCAGGTATTTGCGCGGCAGCGTTTACGGGATGTTCCGGTTCGGACGCTAACGAAGTGATAATAACGGGTTCTACATCCGTTACTCCACTTATGGAGAAACTCGCAGAGGCATTTGAGGCAAAGAACGGCGACGTTACGATACTCATCACGGGTTCGGGTTCGTCCCAGGGTATAGCAGACGCACAGAAAGGAGCGTGCGAAATAGGCATGTCGTCACGTGCGCTCAAAGCCGAAGAGCTCGAAACTCTTGAGTCTATCGAGATATGCAAGGACGGTATAGCAATAATCGTTAATAAGGATTGCGAACTCACCGACGTAACGAGCGAGCAGGTTTACAATCTGTATGCAAACGGCACCGCTATCGGCAGCGTAAATACCCCCGTAAACCGTAGTAACGGCAGCGGTACGAGAGACGGTTTCAACGAGCTTATCAAAAATTCCGAGGGCAACAGCCTTAAAGAACTCAAAGAGCTCAAAGGCGAAACACAGGATCAGACGGGCAGCGTTATCGAAAGAGTTGCGGGTGCAAAGAACGTTATGGGATACATATCTCTCGGCTCTCTCAACGACAGAGTAAAGGCGTTAACTCTCGACGGAGTGGCAGCTACCGTAGAGAATATCAAATCTGGTGATTACAAACTGCAAAGACCGTTCGTGCTCGCTGTCAAGAAAGACGCAGAGCTCAGCGACGCGGCAAAGAGATTCCTCGACTTCATACAGAGCGAAGAAGGCAAAAAGATCATCGCGGATTTCGGTTGCATAGTATGATATGAATCGATCGGTAAAAGTTAATTCCAATACGGTAAAAGAAACCGTCGCCGGGATCGTGTTTTTCCTGGCGGCGTGTTTCGCCGTATTGTCGGTAGCCGCGATAATCGGCTATCTTTTATACGCGGGCGTGCCTGCTTTCAGAGAAATAGGCGTATTCAATTTCCTGTTCGGCACGACGTGGTCGCCCGGTTATTCGGGACCCGCATCGGAGAAATTCGGCATACTCCCGATGATAGTAGGTTCGACTATCGCCACGGGAGGCGCGTTGCTTTTCGGCGGTACGCTCGGCATAGCGGTTGCGGTATTCAACGTTTATTTCTGTCCTAAGAAACTCAAGATGCCGCTTACGCAGCTTATCAGCGTACTTGCAGGTATTCCCAGCGTTATTTACGGATATTTCGGCTTAAAACAGATCGTTCCCGCACTCGCGGCGATAAGCCCGAGCGGTAACGGTACGGGTATACTCGCGGTTTCTCTCGTACTCGGCATAATGATTCTTCCCACAGTGGCAAGTCTTGCAAAAGACGCATTGTCGGCTGTGCCCGAGGCTTATTACGAAGGAGCGCTCGCGCTCGGACTCACCAAGGAACAGAGCGTGTTCAAAGTTCTCGTCCCTTCGGCTAAATCCGGCATAATGACGGCTTTGGGGCTCGGCATAGGCAGAGCGGTCGGAGAAACGATGGCAGTCATCATGGTCGCGGGCAATACGGTGCAGTTCCCCAAAGGTCTTTTCGACGGCTTTATGACGCTTACGGGCAATATCGTTATGGATATGTCCTATGCGTCCGGAGTGCACAGAAGCGCGCTTGTAGCGACGGGTTTCGTTCTGCTCATATTCATACTCGTGCTCAACGGTATTCTGTATGCAGTCAAGAGCGGAGGGAAAGGCGGAGAAAAGAAAAAGTTCCGTTTTGCCGTCAGCGGCAGCGAAGATGTTACGGCAAAAGGCAAAACGCGTTCCGCAGCGGGCAGAAAACTGTATGCGGCAAGAGTGAAAACGGCTGGAGCGTTGAATAAATGCATGGACGCGGTATCCTGCGCCTGTTCGAAAGTAAAGTCGGCTTTTTCGACAGCGTTTGAAAAAATATCGTTTACTTTCGGCAAGGTCCGCTCTAAGATCTCTAGCACAGGAAAGGACGAGAACGGCGACGTCGTTTACAGAACGAGGACGTTCTTTTACACTTTGCTCAAATGGCTGTGTTTCGCGGGCGCGGCGATAATGATCGCGGCGATCGCATATCTTATCGGATTTATAGTAGTAAAAGGCGTTCAGGCGTTTACCGTGATAGGCTTTACTGACTTTTTATTCGGGAAAGCGGGAGCAGGCAAAAACTCTCTCGCGCCCGCTTTCGTAAGTACGGGCGCTCTTATCGGGATCGCGCTTGCGATAGCGTTGCCGATAGGAATATGCGCGGCGATATATCTCGTCGAATATTCAAAGAGCGGAAGCAGAGCTGTCAGGATAATACGTCTTTTTACAGATACGCTCTCGGGCATACCGAGCATAGTGTTCGGTCTTTTCGGCGTAATAGTTTTCAACGACGCGTTCGGGCTCGGCTACAGTCTGATGTCGGGCGGACTCACGTTGTCGATAATGATACTTCCGACAATAGTCAGGTCGGTGGAGGAAAGTCTGATAAACGTTCCGCTTGCATACAGAGAGGCGAGTTACGCTCTCGGTGCGGGCAAAATACACACTATCGGCAAAGTAGTTCTGCCGTGTGCTCTAAAAGGAATACTTACGGCTACGGTACTCAGTATCGGCCGTATAGTAAGCGAATCCGCCGCGCTTTTGCTCACCGCGGGTTCGGTAAAGAATATGCCGAGAAACGTGATGTCGCCCGGCAGCAGTTTTGCGGTAATGATGTACATGTTCGCAAGCGAGGGACTTTACATGAACGAGGCATACGCTACCGCGCTCGTACTCATAGTGCTCGTAGTAGTTATAAACGCGCTCGTATTCGCGATAAGACCCAAAAAGGAGAAAAAAGCATGAGGCACGATAACGGAATACAGAAATTCGAGCTGGGAGAAATTGCCGTAAAGATGAAAGACGTCAATCTGTTTTACGGCGGTTTCCAGGCGCTGAAAAATATAAACATGGACGTGAGAAAAGGCGAAATAACCGCTTTTATCGGTCCGTCGGGTTGCGGAAAATCAACGCTGCTCAAATGTATAAACAGGATGAACGATCTCGTTGAGGGATGCAGGATAGAAGGAACTTTCGAGATAGGCGGAGAGAATATATATTCTCCAAAAATGCGTCTTCAGGCATTGAGGAAAAACGTCGGCATGGTCTTCCAGAAACCCAATCCTTTCCCTATGAGCGTCTACGACAACATTACATACGGACCCAAACTGTACGGGATAAAGGATAAGACCACTCTCGGCGAAATAGTAGAAAACTCTCTCAAAAGCGCGGCGATGTGGGACGAGCTGAAAGACAGGCTCAACAAGTCTGCGCTCGCGTTGTCGGGCGGTCAGCAGCAAAGGTTGTGCATAGCGCGCGCGTTGTCCGTACAGCCGCAGATACTGCTGATGGACGAGCCTACGAGCGCACTCGATCCTATTTCTACGGGCAAGATAGAGGAGCTTTGCGAAGAGCTCAAGCAAAAGGTCACCGTGATAATGGTAACGCACAACATGCAGCAGGCGGCGCGTATATCCGACAGGACGGGATTTTTCCTTCTCGGAGAACTCATAGAATACGATACGACAGAGAACATATTCTCTAATCCTCGCAAAGAACAGACTGAGCGTTACATCACGGGAAGGTTCGGCTGATTGCCGAAACGCGCTTGATAAGCGCAAAGACTAATGATATAATATCAAGGAGCAAGTATGGAAAACGGACTCGAAAGCAGACTCAATAAGCTCAAGACGGATTTCGCCAAGATGTGCAGGACCGTCGAAAGCATGCTCGCGGCGGCCAACGGACTTCTGAAAAATCCGGATAAGACCGCGGCGAAAGACATAGTAAACAAGGACAAGCTCGTCGACGAGGCGGAGATGGACATTGAAAACGGGTGCATGAGGTTATTGCTGCGCAATCAGCCTTTTGCCAAGGATTTCAGGGATATATCCTGTATACTTAAGGCGATAACCGACGTCGAAAGAATAGGCGACCAGGCGGCGGATATAGCGGGGATCACGCGTTCTTTCGAAAAGGCAGAGGATTGCGTGCCCGTTCTGAAAATGGGAGAACTCGCTCTCGTTATGGTGAGGGGATCAGTGAATTCGCTCCTCAACGAAGACGTAAAGCTTGCAGAAAAAACGCAGGCGCTCGATGACGAAATGGACGGACTTTTCGACGAGGCTTGCACTGAAATCATAGAAAAGATAAAACAAAATCCCGCGTTTGCGGGTACTGCGGCTGAACTGCTTATGATTGCAAAATATTACGAGCGCATAGGCGACCACGCCGTAAATATCTGCGAGTGGGCAGAATTCGGCAACACCGGAATACACAGCAAACACCAATGAAGGAACTGATTTACATTATCGAGGACGACGAGGGAGTACAGGAAGTCTACGAAAGCGCTTTCGACGGGCTTTACGACGCGCGCATTTTCGGCAACGGCAAAGAGTTTTTCGAGGCGTTCAACAAGTGCAAACCCGCGCTCGTGATCGTGGACATAATGCTCCCCGATATGGACGGATATACTATAATATCCGACATCAGGGCGAGAGACGAGAGGATACCCGTCATTGTCGTGTCTGCGAAATCGGACGAAATGAGTTTTGTAAAAGGACTGAACAAGGGCGCGGACGACTATATGGCAAAGCCCTTTTCGGTCATGGAGCTTCTTGCCCGCGTAAAGGCGGGACTTCGCAGAGCGAAACTTTTCGTCAGAGTTCAGGGCGACTTCTCGATAGATAAAAACAATTACCGTATTTTATATAAAGACAAAGATCTTCAGCTGACGCTCAAAGAGTTCAGGCTGCTTGAGTATCTGCTGTCTTCGAGCGGAAGAACGGTACCGAGAGAAGAGCTCTTCAACGAGATATGGGGAGAGAACTTTATGGGGGAAACGCGCGCTCTCGATATGCATATCGCAGAGATAAGACTCAAGCTTTCCAAGGCGGGCGCGCCCAACGCGATACAGACGGTGCGCGGTGTAGGTTACAGGGTGGAATAATGAAAAAGAGGATAATCCTGCAAAGCTTTATCATATCGCTCGTTACGGCTCTCGTCGTGTTTTTTTCGAGCATAGCGACGCATTACAGCGTGCAGGAACACAGGATAAAACAAGAGATCGCCGCAGACGCTGAAATGTTTGCGGACATCGTGAAAAACGATCCCGAAGCTTTACGTAATATTTCGGATTTCGGCAATGCAAGGGTGACCGTTATATCAGAAGACGGCAAGGTTCTTTTCGACAGCGGCAAGAGCGACAGCGAAAATATAGAAGATCACTCGTCGAGAGAAGAGGTTGTGTCCGCGCTTAAAGGATCTCCCGAGGTGGTCAAGAGATATTCTGAAACCCTTGGCAGATCGATGTATTATTATGCGCTTGCTATCGACACGGATCAAGGAAAACTCGTAATAAGAGTTGCCGAAAGCGCAAGCGATATATGGTCTTTCAGCGGCATTGCGCTCCTTTACGTTGCAGTTGCTCTTATAGTCGCTTTCGTACTTTCGTATCTGCTTGCAAAAAATCTTTCGGGAAAAGTAGAGGACAGACTTACAGATCTGAGGGACGGTCTTAGGAGCGCTAACAGCGGCAACTATTCGCTGCGCCCGTGTTCTACGTCCGACGCTCTGGATTTTTCTATAATAAGCGAGCTCAACGAACTCGTCGCCGCTCTCAAAGAAAATTACGATTCCGTCACAACGGAAAAGGCAAAGCTTGCGAGCATTATCGACAATATGACGCAAGGACTCGTCGTAGTGGACGGAAAAGGCTCCGTCGTTATCAGAAACAGTATAGCAGAACAGCTGCTCGGCAAAACCAGGACGGGCGCGGCTCTTATAAACATGATAGACGACGAGGGACTTTACGGTAAGATAAATTCCGTACTCGACGCGGACGGCAACGAAACTTTCCCTTGCGAATACCACGGCAGAGATCTCGTGTTAAACGTATTCAGGATGAAACAGTGGGGTGTGAGCGAAAACCTCGGCATCATACTCATAAGCGACGTTACCAAAGAAAAAGAATTGTCAAGGCAGAAGAGCGTATTTTTTGCCAACGCGTCGCACGAGCTCAAGACTCCGCTTACCTCAGTGCAGGGGCTCAGCGAAGTGTTGCTGTCGAGGACTGACGAAAATTCTCCCGATTACAAATATATCAAACGCATATATACGGAGAGCGTGAGGCTGCACAACATCGTGATGGATATGCTGTATATAAGCAAGCTCGAATCGAGAGAAGTTGCGAGAAACAGAGAAAAGGTGTCGCTCAGAAACGTTATAGAGGATTCGACGCAGGCGTACAAGGACGAAATGGCTGCAAAAGAAATAACGGTTTCTTCAGAGGGAGATGCTGTCGTAGAGGGGGACGATCACAATCTCTACGAGTGTTTCAACAACATCATAGGCAACGCCGTGCATTACAATAAGCAGGGTGGGTCAATTAAAGTAAATCTTTCTCAGGATGAAACGGACGCTATAGTTTCCGTAGAAGACAGCGGCATAGGTATAGCGGAAGAACATCTGCCTTATATCTGTGAGAGATTTTACCGCGTAGACAAGAGCCGTTCCAAGCAGACGGGCGGTACGGGGCTCGGTCTTTCGATAGTAAAACACATCGTTGCGCTGTATGGCGGCACGCTGGATATAAAGAGCGAGGTCGGCAAAGGCACGACGGTGACCGTAAAGCTGCCGCTCAGGAGAAAATAACAAAAGCGAAAAGGAAGTCGTTGCGACTTCCTTGTTTTGTATCGATACAGCAGAATACGTACTTTTATTTATTTGCCGACAATGCAAAATTTTTGTCAAAACGGGGCAGAAATTTCAAAAAGCATCTTTTATTTGTTTTTTTTGTATGTTATAATATTGACAAGGAAAAGCTCTACGCGATTACGCGGGGGCGAAGGAGGCAAATTATGCGTATAGAAATCAATGCAAGAAATTACCGTGTCAGCGACAGACTGAGAGAAATCATCGATAAAAAGATGGAAAAGTTTTCAAGATATTTTGAAGACGACGCAAAAGCTGTCATAACTCTCAGAGAAGTGGGCAAAGACAAATACGCTATGGAAATCACAATCTTTTTCGGCGGCAATATGGTGAGGAGCGAAGTCGTCTCCGACAATATGTACAACAACATAGACATCGCGCTCCCCAAGATCGAAGGACAGATCAGAAAGCACCGTACTAAACTCGGCAAGAGGATCAAACAGACCGCCATCGACGAAGCGAGCATATATGCGCCGCAGCCCGCGCAGGAAAAGAAACGCGAGCTTGTCAGGACAAAAACTCTCGATCTCAAGAAGATCAGCGTAGAAGAGGCTCTCGAAGAAATGGAACTCGTGGATCACGATTTTTATATATTCCTCAACGAAAAGACGGGCAAAGTCAACGTCGTTTACCGCCGCACGGACGGCAACGCGGGACTTCTCGACCTGACGTATTCGGGATAATCGTAACTTAAGCAAAATAACAAATTAACGCCGCCTTTCGGGGCGGCGTCTTTTTATCCGATAATGCTTTGATGATCAGAAAAAATTATGTTATTGCACTTTGGCGCGCATTATATAGTCTTCCATGACAAAGCCGTCGCCTATCTCTGTGTCGAGCGTGCGCTCGGTTGCGAAACCGTTTGCGGTATATGCCGCTATCGCGCGTTTGTTGAATTTGTTGACGTGAAGATAGACGGAGGTATATCCGAGTTCTTTTGCGCGGTTTTTTATGAAACCGAGAGTGAGCGAGCCGTAGCCTTTGCCGCGCACGGAAGAGTGCAGATAAAGTTTTGACAGAAACAGCGCCTCGTCTTCTTTTTCGAGCACGATATAGCCTTTTATTAAATTTTCGTCTTCGAGGACGTAGATCTCGGCACCGTTTTCGTAAAGAGAAAGCATCGCGCTTTCGCTCTGAAAGTTGGATACCATATAGTCTATCTGTTCCTTCGTGATTATGCCCGCATAGCACTCGTGCCATATTTCGTCAGCAAGACGGGCTATTTGTTTGATTATTGATTTGTCGTTTATTTTCTTTATTTCAGCCATATAAAAAATTATAATACGCCGCGGACGTCGGTGTCAAACGGGGCGCAAAACAATGCCAAAATCATTGTAATTTAGTTAAGGATAATATATAATAAAAAATATGAAGAAAGCGACTTTACTGATAATGTTGATAATAGTGTGCGCGTGCGTTTTCGTATCCTGCGATACGAAAGACGACGTTACTTATTATCAGGAAAACGTCGTCGGCAAGTACGGCGACGGAATTTCGCTTATCGGTACGGTCATACCCGAAACCGAGCCGGTTTTGCACAGGGACGTTCCCCGCGTAGAGAAATCCGTGTTTTTCGATACGCGTCTGGAGGGCTGGCATTTCTGCAGCGTCTACGTCGTAAAAGGAGAAAAGATCACTCTGAAAGTGCCCGAAGACAAAGCAGACGGCTCTGTCAGCGCAGTAGTCGCGCGTTATTCCGCATCTCCTTATACGGTTGCGATAAACGACACTGAGATTACTTTCGAGTCGCCCGTGTCGGGATTGCTCGACGTCGATCTCGGCGATTGTTACGGCGACGACTTCTGGCAGATGAATATTTCGGGAGGAGTTGCGGCGTCGTATCTCAGGCTCGGACTCGACAGGGCGTCGGATTGGAAAAACAGCATAGGATATGCCGTCGTGGACGCGACCAACGCGAGGATATATCTTCCGGCGCAATATCTCGATTCTTCGTCGGACGTTGAAAAGGCTGCGACATGGTGGCGTTCTTTCTGCGAATACGTCGACAGATACGTCATAGGGATCTTCGGCGTAGACAAACTTACGCCTACGGACGTTTTTGTAAGCAGCGATTATCGTGAATTGTGGTACGACAAGTCTAAGGATATACTTTACGTTCCCGAAGAGTATGCGTCAGTAATGCTCGATGCAGACGCTCTTTCCGACGGAAAGCTCTGGGACGTGATGCTTGCGTTTACAAAAGGCAAGACAGAATACGCAGGTCTTGAAGACAACGCTCTTTCCGACGTAGCGCAGATAATAGCGGCAGGCGCGTTCGTTACGCTGACGGACAGCATACTCGGAGAGGACACATGCGAAGAATATTGGATAAACAATGCTTACGTCTGCCTTGACGAGAGCCTCAGAGGAGGGCTGACGGAATACGGAGATCTCGCCGTTTACGTCAATCTTATCCACTCTTTCGGCGAAGACAAGGTGGTCTCAAAAGCGGTAGAATACGCGACGCCGTCGGACAGCACTGAAGAAGAGAACGGCTCGGGCAGTGAAATTGCAGATACAGAAAAACCCACTCTTGCACAGTATTTCTGCGATAGCTTTGCAAAAGACGGCATAGATCTCGCGCCTTACATGAACGGCGCGTTCGGCATGGACGTCGTTGCGGGTGCGGACGGATTGACGAAGTACGTTCCCGTACAGAGCAGGTACGCAGTTGGAGCGGTTGCGTCTGAAGACAAGAGCGGAGTGGTGGTCAATTCAGGAGAAACGACCGTTTTCGACTTTGCAAATACAGCGGTGTCGCAATCGGATAACGTAAAGCTCGTCAAAGTCACCGTAGGAGATAAAGAACTCAAACCTAATGCTGAAGGTCTTTACGAATACAAGCCGTCCGACGACGTAAAATCACAGAACTTCAGGCTGGAATACGAGGTGGACGGCAACAGCGTCACGCTGAGCGGAAGATTTACATGCAATTTGGCTGTATCAGTATTTTCCCGTTACGAAAACGTGCCCTGGCGCGATATGAAGACCGCTGTAAAAGAATACGAAGAAGAAGGATCGCGCTATCTTACCGATACGGCGGCGATGTATAAAGCAGAAATTCCCAAAAACGATATCGTCGACGACAGCGTTTACACTTTCAGCGTGAACAAAGGCGTTATTCAGGTAAACGAAACTGCCGTTTACACTATATACGTCAAGCACAAGGGCATGACTCGCGTGGATTTCGGCGTGCCCGAATACATGTTTACCATGTTCGAGAATACGCTCACCGTCAACGAATATACGGACCTGCTCAGTTACGAGATAGAATTGCAGAAAGGCGTATCCTATTATTATGAAATATATATCCTCGCTACCAAAGGCAACGCTAATGCATGCCTGGGAATACAAAAGCAAGGCGATACGGTTATCCGCGACGTCGACGACGACTATCTGATATACTACGCGTTTGACAGAGAGGACGTTGCGGAGTACAGCGCTCCCGCGCTCGTGCCGTACAGTTTCGGCGTGAACATGGAGGGCAGAAAGCCTTACGAAGATCTCGGCACTCAGCTTATACAATATCCTACGGGCGCACAGGGCTCCGATCCTAAGGCGGCTTGCGACAATAACGACGATACGTCTTTCACGTCCAGAGAGGAAACGGAACACACTTATCTGTTTGAGTTCGAAGAGAGCGTGCGTGCAGAATATCTTGTCCTCAAAACCGCGCTTACGGGTGTTAATTATGAGCTTGCTTACAGCGTGGACGGAGAGGAGTACGTCGTCTGCGACAGCGGCAAGGTAAATAAGAATATAGACGTCAGGTTTGAAAAAGCCGTGCGTATAAAATACGTCAGACTTACTCTTACTTCAGACAAGCCCTTCGCAAGCGTAGTGAAAGATATTTACTGCGGAGTTTATACGAAAGAGGCGACTATAGTGCCGTCCAACAGCAGCCGCGTGCTGTATCAGGGCAAGTGGCAGTATAAGACGGGCGGTATAAGCATAAACGGCTGGATACTCGAAAGCTACGGGGACGACGCTGCGATAGAATTCAATTTCTACGGCACGGGCATTTCTGTGTATTGTGCAAAAGGCGACGCATACGGAAGTATGCAGATATACGTCGACGGTAAACTCAACGGCGCGGTCAATCTCAACAGCAAAGAAACGCAGTATGACTGCAACGTGTTCTCGGTAGAGTTTCAGGAGCCGGGTAAACACACTATAAGAATAGTGCCTTCGTCAAACGACGATATAATCAACCTCGACTACTTTACAGTGCTTTACGCCGAGCAGGAAGAGGCAAGTCCCGAAGTAGGCAACCTCTGGTATTTTGCCATAATTCCCGCGGTGCTTATAGTTATGTTCGCCGTATGTGCGGCTCTCGATATAGCAGACAGACGCAAGAAAAAGCGTTCAGTCGCGATAAAAGCGGGCAGGACAGAGGGCAGCTCAGACGAAAGAGAGTCTGAAGACAGCAGCATTTCCGATGAGGAAAACAAAGAGGAAAATCAATAAATCAAGCTGAATAGGGCGCACCTTCGCGGTGCGCTTTTCTTATATATTTATTTAATATGCGCGATTGTTGCGGATAAAAAAATTTCAGACTATTTTTCAAAAAAATGTCATTAAAGTGTTGACTTTTGCATATAATGGGGTATAATTAGATTTAGCAGTCAGGAGGCGAGATTGCTAACAGTTGATCAAATTGATTGCCAAACCGCTTAAGGAGGAAAGCATGGACGACAGATTGTCAGACCGCAAAAAGAGAGTTCTGCAAGCGCTTGTGGACAGCTATATAAGCGATCCTCAGCCTATCTCTTCGTCTGCCATACAGTCCAAGTACATGCCCGAGGTTTCTTCCGCGACGATAAGGAGCGAGCTTGCTACGCTCGAAGAGCTCGGTTATCTCGTACAGCCTCACGTCAGCAGCGGCAGAGTTCCGTCTTCTAAAGCTTACAGATTTTACGTCGACTGCATGCTGAAAAACGGCTGCGGCGATACGGCAGAGCTTACAGAGCGTTTTGAAGGCAACTTCCGTACGATAGAAGAGCTCGTAAAAAATACCGCAAAGATAGTCAGCGACGCTACCAATTATACCTCGCTCATGGTCTTTACGGGCACTGAAAAGGTAGTCGTAAAAGAAGTAAAGCTCGTCGATCTTCTTGACGGCAGCGCGCTCGTGGTTATCATCACGGACAGCGGCGTGCTCAAAGACAAAATGGTCGCGCTCCCCGACGATGCGGAGAGCGGATACGTCGAGATAGCGGGCAAACTTCTCAACGCGACGTTCGCAGGCAAAAACCTCGCTCAGATACAGCATTACGAAGAACCTATGGAGCAGACTTTCAAAGCATACAGAGAGCTGTTCAGACAGGTCGTCGAAATGATAGACGAGTACAGGAAGTCGAGAGAGAGCCAGCTCTATCTCGAAGGCGAAGACAAGATCTTCGAGTATCCCGAATCCAAGGACGTAGACAATGTAAAGAGTTTCGTTTCGATAATTTCCAAAAAGGAAAAACTTCACGATCTCGTCAAGGGTGACGGCAAGGTAAAATTCGACGTCAAGATAGGCGACGAAGAATCTGAGGATCTTAAAAACATGGCGCTCGTTACCGCAAAATACACGGTGGACGGCAAAGAAGTCGGTCATGTCGGCGTGATAGGACCGCAAAGAATGGATTATAAAAAAGTTATGTCGGTGCTCCGCAGACTCGGCGGCGCGCTTAACGACGGCGGAGAAAACAATAATGGCTGATAACAAAAAGAAGACTGCTAAAAAGCAGGAAAAAGTAAACGAAATCCCGCAGGAAGAAAACGTAAAAGAGCAGCAACAACCCGCTCAGGAAGACAAACAAAGCGTTGACGAAAGCGGCGCGATGCAGGAAATGTTTGCAAAATACGTCAGACTTCAGGCAGATTTCGAGAACTATAAAAAACGTAATCGCGAAACCGCTACCGTCATGTACGAAGAGGGCGTAGCTGACGTCATATCCGACGTTCTTCCCACTCTCGACTATCTCGAGATGGCAATAGTTTCGCAGAAGGACGAATCCTTCAGACAGGGGCTCGAACTCGTCAAAAAGGCGTTCCTCGACGCGCTGAGCAAGTACGGCGTAGAGGAGATAGAGGCCCTCGGCAAGGAGTTCGATCCCAACGTGCACGAAGCGGCTATGAACCGCGACGATCCCGACAATGCGGGCAAGGTAGTGGACGTTCTCAAAAAAGGTTATATCCGCAACGGCAAGGTGCTCCGTCACCCGCTCGTCGTTGTAGGTCAATAATACAAAATACAATCAAAAGGAGTATATTATTATGGCAAAAATAATCGGCATCGACCTCGGTACAACAAACTCGTGCGTAGCCGTTATGGAAGGCGGCGAAGCAACCGTTATCGCCAATAAAGAAGGCGCAAGAACCACTCCGTCAGTCGTCGGTTTCGCAAAGAACGGAGAAAGACTCGTAGGTCAGGTCGCAAAGAGACAGGCAGTCGCCAACGCTAGCCGCACAGTAAGCTCTATCAAGAGACACATGGGCAGCGATTACAAAGTAAAGATAGACGACAAGAGCTATTCTCCTCAGGAGATAAGCGCAATGATACTCAAAAAACTCAAGGATGACGCAGAGTCTTACCTCGGAGAAAAGGTTACGCAGGCGGTCATCACCGTTCCCGCATACTTCACCGACAGCCAAAGACAGGCTACCAAAGACGCAGGCAAGATCGCAGGTCTCGAAGTTCTCAGAATTATCAACGAGCCTACCGCTGCGGCACTCGCATACGGCCTCGACAAGGGTGAGAACAAAGGACAGAAGGTTCTTATCTACGACCTCGGCGGCGGTACCTTCGACGTTTCTATCCTCGAGATAGAGGACGGCGTATTCGAAGTTCTCGCGACCAACGGCGATACGATGCTCGGCGGCGATGACTTCGACAAGCGTATCATGGATTACATTTTGCAGGAGTTCGAGAAGAAAGAGGGTATAAAGATCTCCGACGCTCCGACTCTTCAGAGAATAAAAGAGGCTGCAGAAAAGGCTAAGATCGAGCTTTCCGGCGTCATGAGCACCAACATCAATCTGCCGTTCATAGCTATGAGCGCAGACGGTCCCAAGCACATCGACATGGATCTTTCGAGAGCTAAGTTCGACGCTTTGACGAGCGATCTCGTTACAAGAACTATCACCCCGATGAAAAAGGCTATGGCTGACGCGGGACTCACCAACGCGGATATCTCCAAGGTCATCCTCGTAGGCGGTTCTACCAGAATCCCCGCTGTCGTAGAGGCAGTCAAGAATATCACGGGCAAAGAGCCGTTCAAGGGCATCAACCCTGACGAGTGTGTAGCTCTCGGCGCGGCAATTCAGGCAGGTGTTCTCGGCGGCGAAGTTAAAGACGTATTGCTGCTCGACGTAACTCCGCTTTCTCTCGGTATCGAAACGATGGGCGGCGTGTTCACCAAGCTTATCGACAGAAATACGACTATTCCTACTTCCAAGTCGCAGGTATTCTCGACCGCGGCAGACAACCAGCCCGCAGTCGACATCAGAGTACTTCAGGGTGAAAGACCGATGGCTAACGACAACAAAGAGCTCGGACGTTTCCAACTCGACGGTATTCCCCCGGCTCCGAGAGGCATCCCGCAGATCGAAGTTACCTTCGATATCGACGCTAACGGTATCGTAAACGTCAAGGCTGTGGATAAGGGCACCGGCAAGACTCAAAGCGTTACCATCACTTCTTCTACCAACCTTTCCGACGAGGATATCGACAGAGCAGTCAAAGAGGCTGAAAAGTACGCAGAAGAGGACAAGAAACGCAAAGAGCTCGTCGACGCAAAGAACGATGCGGATCAGATGATCTTCGCGACCGAAAAGGCAATGAAAGAGAGCGGCGACAAGCTCAGCGAAGAAGACAAGAAAACTTTGCAGGATTCTGTCGACAAGGCCAAGAAAGAGCTCGAGAGCGCGGACACCGCAGAAAAGGCAAGAGCGATCATAGAAGAACTCAGCAAAGAGAACGCTCCTATCTTCACCAAGCTCTATCAGGCGGCACAGCAGGAAGCGCAGGCGGCTCAGAACGCGCAGAACGCTCAGAATAACGCAGGTACGGGCAACAGCGACGACATCATCATCGACAACGACAATCCCGACAACGGCAACAACTGATAGAAAACCGATAAAGCGGGGCGGAGCGATCCGCCCTGCATACTGTTAAAATTATGGCAAAAAACTATTACGAGATCCTCGGCGTAGACAAGAACGCTGACGAAGAAACAATCAAAAAGGCTTACCGCAAGCTCGCTATGAAATACCACCCCGACAGGTATTCTACCGCAAGCGAGGCGGAGAAAAAGCAGGCCGAGGAAAAATTCAAAGAGATCAACGAGGCGCACGACGTGCTCTCCGATCCTCAGAAACGCAGTAATTACGACACCTACGGCAATCCCGACGGACCGCAGTTCGGCGGCGCGGGCGGAGGCGGCGGATTCGGCGGATTTTCAGAGGGATTCGGCGGGTTCGGCGACATATTCAGCGAACTGTTCGGTTTCGGCGGAGGAAGGAGCGCGAATCCCAACGCGCCCAAGAGCGGCGAAGATATTTCGGTCAGACTCAACCTCACCTTCGAAGAGGCGTATTTCGGCGTAACCAAACAGATACGCGTTATGCGTGACGAAGAGTGTCCCGATTGTCACGGCAGCGGCGCAAAAGACGCGTCGTCGGTCAGCGTATGTCCGTACTGCAAAGGCACGGGCTATATCAGACGTACGCAGAACACGCCTTTCGGTCAGCGCGTAGTGCAGAGCGTATGTCCGCATTGCGGCGGCAAAGGTAAAGTCATCGCTGACAAGTGCAAGACATGCAAGGGCAACGGCTATATACGCAGAGAGGGCACTGTTACGGTAAAAGTGCCTGCCGGTGTCGATACGGGCATGAATATCATTGTCCGCAACGAGGGCAACTGCGGCAGGAACGGAGGTAAAAAAGGCAGCCTTATCCTTGTCGTATACGTTCAGGAACATCCGCGTTTCAAACGCATGGGCAACGATCTCTATATGGAGATGCCCGTTAGTTTCTACAATGCAGCCGTCGGTTGCAAAGTCGAGATCGACACCCCCAAGGGCAAGACGGTATGCAATATCCCCGAGGCAACTCAGTCGGGTACCAAGATCCGTATAAAGGGTTACGGTATGAAAAAGAGCCAGAGAGAAGAGTACGGCGATATGTACATTACGATAAGAGTGGAGACTCCGAGAGGACTAAGCCGCAAACAACAGCAGGCTCTTCTTGAATTCGAAAACTCGCTTTCGGAAACGCAGTACCCGCAGATAAGAAAGTTCAAAAAAGGCTGATAAAAGCAATTAAGACCGCTCATGAGGGCGGTCTTTTTTTATCTGAAATTTATTCAGAGTTTTGATATTAACAAAATTTTATCCTGAAATGTCGTCGATGCTATGACCTGTATATGTCTGAAAAACCCGTAAGAGGAATACGGCGGCTTCAAAGCGTTTTTTTGCGCGCGCGAAAGTATTGCATTACGCGCGCGTTTTGTTTATAATATAGCTATGAAATACAAAGAAATTACGGTCAATACGACCACAGAGGCAAGTGAACTCGTTGCGGACGTGCTTTACAGCGCAGGCAGCAACGGCGTCAGCATTTTTGATAAAGAAGATTTTATCAATCTCATGAAGAGCGACGTGATATGGGATTACGTCGACGAATCAGTTCTCGAGAAAAATGAAGTAGTCAAAGTAAAAGGTTATTTTGAAGAAAACGGTTTCGATGCTGTAAAAAAAGCGATTGACGGAGAGCTTTCGCTTTTGCGCGAGCGCAGCGCGTTTCCCGTCGGCTCTCTCGAGGTTTCCGTCGCCGACGTCGACGATGAGGATTGGGCTAACGTATGGCGCAAATATTACAAGCCGATACCTTGCGGCAGAGTGGTCATAGTGCCGGATTGGCTCAGCTACGACGCTAAAGACGATCAGAGGATCGTGCGACTCGATCCCGGCATGGCTTTCGGTACGGGCGAACACGAGAGCACCCGTATCTGCCTTACGCTTTTACAGAAAGAGGACGTAAAAGGCGCGCGCGTTGCGGATATAGGTACGGGCAGCGGCATACTTGCGATCGCTGCGGCAAAGCTCGACGCGGCTCAGGTCGACGCTTACGATATCGATGCTACGGCAGTAAAAGTCGCTCAGAAGAACTGCGCGCATAACGGCGTGGACGGCGTGGTCAAAGCAGAGTGCGGCAATCTTCTCGACAAGTGCAGCGGCAGTTACGATATACTTCTTGCCAACATTACCGCAGACATACTCTCGGGCATGGCTCCCGACATTGGCAAGTTTGTCAGAAAAGGCGGCGTGATAATCATTTCGGGCATACTTCTGCCGTATGAGGGCAAAGTCGTCAAGGCGTTTGCCGACGCGGGTCTTAAGGTAAAGGACAGGATGGAGCAGGGCGAGTGGTGCGGCTACGCCTATACGAGGGTCTGATGGAAATTAGAAGATTTTTCGTTCCGCAAGAAGATGTTTGCGGCAATAAAATCTATATAAAAGGCGAAGAATTTTCGCATATGACGCGTGTGCTCAGACAGAAAAAGGGGTACAGCGTCATCGTCTGTTCGGGCGACGGCAAAGATTACTGCGGTATTATATCTGAGATATACAAGGATTACGCCGTCGTGGATGTAGAGCGCGTTGAGGACAATGCAAACGATCCCGTGCTCGACGTGACGCTCTTTCAGGCTCTGCCAAAAGGAGATAAAATGAGTTTTATCGTGCAGAAGTGCACAGAGCTCGGCGCACGCAGGATCGTGCCGTTTTTATCCGATTTCACTGAGGAAGAAAAATTCAATCTCGATCGCATGCAGCGCGTTGCTAAAGAGGCGTGCAAGCAGTGCGGACGTTCGCTTTGCTGCGAGGTAGACTCTCTTACCGATTTCGACGACGTGCTCGCGAGGTTAAAAGATTACGACTGCGTCATAATGCCTTACGAGAACGCGACTTGCGGCAGGATAGGCGACGTAAAAGGGCTTGACTCTGCGCGCAGTATCGCCGTGATAATCGGCAGCGAAGGCGGATTTTCCGAGAGAGAAGTAAACGCGGCAAAACAAAAGGGAGCGCAGATAGTCAGCCTCGGCAAGAGAATATTGCGTTGCGAGACGGCAGGGCTTGTTACGATCGCTCTTATCGCATACGAAAGAGGAGAACTCGGGGCATGAAGATAGTCGTTTTCAATCTCGGATGCAAGGTAAACAAATACGAAAGCGACAGCATTACGCACGCTTTGAGAGATAAAGGACATACCGTTTCGGGAGATCTCGAAAAGGCGGATATTTATATCCTTAACACCTGCGCGGTAACCAACGAGGCGGAGAGAAAATCCCGTCAGTGCGTAACGCGCTGTCTTAAACTCAATCCCGACGCAAAGGTAATAGTAACGGGATGTGCCAGCCAGGCAAATGCAAAACAGTTCGAGGGCAAAAAAGGCGTAACTTTCGTTTCGGGCGTTGCGGGTAAGCAGAAGATAGCAGAAGAACTTGAAAAGGCAGGCGTATCCGTAGATCCGTTGCCTTCTGTATACGAGGATATGGAAACACCGTCCGTAGAGCGCACGCGTGTATATGTCAAAGTACAGGACGGTTGCGACAACTTCTGTTCGTATTGCCTTATACCGTATCTCAGAGGCAGGAGCAGATCGAGGTCTGAAGACAGCGTTATAGCAGAGTGCAGAGAACTCGCAAAGGATACGGGAGAGATAGTTCTCACAGGTATCGATCTGTCGTCTTACGGCAAGAATACGGGCACTGATCTCGCTACGCTCATAGGAAAACTTGCGGACGTCGATTGCCGCATAAGACTCGGCTCTCTTGAGCAGGGCGTCATAGACGAAAGGTTGCTCGACGCGACTAAATCACTCAAGAAGTTCTGTCCGCAGTTTCATCTTTCGTTGCAGAGCGGTACGGACAGCGTTCTGAAGAAGATGAACCGTCATTACACGAGCGCGCAGTATGCAGAAAAGGTCGCGCTGATAAGAAAATATTATCCCGACGCCAATATAACCACAGATCTCATATGCGGTTTTCCGACCGAAACGGACGAAGACTTCGAAATTACGAAAACGTTTATAAAAGAAACGGGTTTCGGGCAGGTGCACGTCTTCGGATATTCTGCGAGAAAGGGCACGGTCGCGGCAAAATACAGGTTGCTCGATCCCGAGGTTGTCGCAAAACGTTGCGAAGAGGCGCAGTCCGTTGCCGCGGAATTGCATAAGAAATATCTTGAAAACACGATAGGCAAAACGCTCGAAGTGCTGTTTGAAGAAGAGCATGACGGCTATATCGCAGGTTACAGCCGTGAATACGTCAGAGTGTATGCGAAAGGAGTAAATCAAAGCGAAATAAAACGCGTGATACCCGAAAAACTTTTCAAAGACGGGGTCTATGCGAGAATATCGGAGGAATAATATGGACGATTGTATTTTTTGCAAAATCATAAAAGGAGATATTCCGTCTTACAGGATCTACGAAGACGAGAAGACCTATGCTTTTCTCGACATCGCAAGCGACTGCGAGGGACATACGCTCGTGATACCTAAAAAACACTGCACCAACGTGCTCGATTGCGACAAAGAATATCTCGAGGCAACTGCATGCGCGGTACAGAAGATAGCTAAGCATTACGTTGAAGACTGCGGCTATGACGGTGTCAATATCGTAAACGCGAGCGGCGAGGCGGCTCAGCAGAGCGTGTTCCACCTGCATTTTCATATCTATCCGAGAAAGAAGAACGACGGCGTAGATCTCTTTCCGCTCAAGACCAAACTCGACATAAACATGAAAGAGGTTGCGGACAGACTCACGCTTTGCAAATAGTCTGAAAAGCTCAAAAAAGGCTCTGGGCGTAAAAAACCGCGTGTATTTTGTTGACAAACGTCGGCGCGGTTAATTATAATATTAGAGCAAATCAAGAAATCGGTCCCACAGGGAGAAGGAGGCGAAAATATGTCTACTGTAAGAGTCGGTGAAAACGAATCTTTGGACAGCGCACTCAGACGTTTTAAGCGTAAGTGTGCCAGAGACGGCATTATCGGCGACCTCCGCAAGAAAGAGGCTTATGAAAAGCCGAGCGTCAAACGCAAGAAGAAGGCGGAAGCGGCGCGCAAGAGGATGTACAAGTCCTAAAGAAATCAACCGTCCGAGAGGGCGGTTTTTTTATAGCTTTGAAAACTCTCATTGAAGAATAATAACGAGAGAACAATATAAGTCGTTTTTGATATTCCGTGCCGAGGCGCGGAATTTTTTTTGTTAAATTTTGCAACAGTAATTTTATGTAAAAAACCGTACTTAATAATACGCGTTTTGTCGAAAAACGTTGCATTTTTACTACTTTTGAAGAACTCACAGAAATAACCGAAAAATTCTTGCAAAAGTGTTGATAAAAGCAGTATTATGAAGACGCTGACTTTTTAGAAGAGGGCAAAATTTTAGTGTGAAAGGAGAAAAACAAAATGGCAGAACAAAACGAAAAATGTATGCATTTTCTGGCTAAACAGGCAAAAGGCAGAATGATGAGCGGCTACTACGGCTCGGCAGCAAGAAGAGGGACGTCCGGAAGAACTTTGAAACAGACGTTTGAAGACAAACTGCTTTACGACAAGATATCGGCTTTGGTTGCATCGGGTACGGACACATCGGACGCAATAGGCAGACTCGTGGATAAAAAACTGATAGCGACGGCTGACGAGATCACCCGTCAAAGACACGTCCTTCAGATCGCGGCGCATTACGTCAAAGTGAGAAGAGAACTGACAAGACAGAGCACGGCGTTGTAACAAATAAAAAACTATATCCCGTCTTTTAAGGCGGGATTTTTTTGTCAGTTTTCTTCGCGCGCGATATTATCGCGTTATCGTTTGTCATATCCGTCTGACTATGGTAAAATATCATTGTCGCATATAGGCAGAATATATTCGGTCAGCGCGATTCAGGAGAATAAATGGATTACTCGAAATTACTCAATCCCGAACAGCTTAAACCCGTATACGATACGGACGGCGCGGTACTTGTGCTTGCGGGAGCGGGCAGCGGCAAGACGCGCGTGCTTACTTACCGCATAGCCTATCTTATAGAACACAATAAGGTCGAGCCTTACAATATTCTTGCAATAACCTTTACCAACAAAGCAGCCAACGAAATGAAGGAAAGAGTTGCTGCGGTAACGGGTGCGCAGGGGGTATGGATATCCACTTTCCACTCTCTTTGCGCAAAAATACTGCGTATGGAAATAGAGGTGACAAACAAATACACCGCCAATTTTTCTATTTATACGGACAGCGACAGCGACAAGATAATTACGCGCATAGTCAAAGAAATGGGTATAGAGGACGGCGGAGAGCTGAAAAAGCAGATACGCTTTCATATATCAAACGCGAAGAATCACGCATTGCCGCCCGAGGAGTATGCAAAGAGGATAAACGGCTTGCTGCACGCCGATACGATAAGCAAGGCTTACAGGAGTTACGAAAGACAGCTCGAGAGCAACAACGCGCTCGACTTTGACGATCTTATCCTCAAGACGCTTTTGCTTTTCAAGGATTATCCCGAAGTGCTTAAAAAATATCAGGAGCGCTTCAGATACGTTCACGTCGACGAGTTTCAGGATACCAACAAAATACAGTTCCTGCTCGTACGCATGTTGGTTGGCAGATACGGCAATCTGTTCGTCGTAGGCGACGACGATCAGAGCATATACGGCTGGAGAGGCGCAGAGGTAGGCAATATCCTCGACTTCAAAAAGCATTTTGCAGGTTGCAGAATATACAAGCTCGAGCGCAATTACCGTAGCAGCGCAAACATACTCGATCTTGCCAACAAGATCATATCCCACAACGTAGAGCGCATGGGCAAGACGCTCTGGACAGAGGGAGAAAAGGGCGTTGCCGTAACGTACAGGAGCTTGTACGACGACAGGCAGGAGGCTGACTTCGTACTCGGCGAAATGATGTCGCTGATGCGCTATAACGGATACAAGGCAGGCGACTTTGCGATACTCGTGCGACAGACCGCGCTTACGCGCCTTTTCGAAGAAAAGCTCGCGCTGTACAATATGCCGTTCAAACTTATCGGCGGGCAGAAATTCTATGAACGCAAGGAGATAAAGGACGTGCTTGCGTATCTGAAGACTATTGCAAATCCGCGCGATAAAGAGAGCTTGGTGCGCATAATAAACGTACCCAACCGCAAGATAGGAGAGGCGACGGTCGCGAAACTCGCCGTTAGTTGTTCTGAATCGGGATATACTATGCTCGAAGGGCTTTTGCATTTCGAGGATCTCGGACTGACGGGGGCGACAAAGACCAAGGTGGAGCCGTTTGCCGAGCTTATGAAAGACCTTGTCGAACATAAGGATATGCCGCTTTACGACTTTGTGCAGTATGCGGACGAAAAGATAGATTTCTGCAAAGATTACGACCGCAGCGAAGAAGAGGGCATGAGCCGCATAGAAAACGTGCAGCAGTTGTTCTCGTCGATAAAGGAGTTCTCGAGGGATAACCCCGAGGCGGGGCTCGAAGAATATCTTCAATCCGTTTCCCTCGTATCGGATACCGACGAAACCGACGATGCGGACAAAGTTACCGTCGCTACGGTGCACGGGGTAAAAGGACTTGAATTCAGATGCGTGTTTATAGTCGGACTTGAGGACGGCATTTTTCCGTCACTCAGAGCGTCTACTACCGAGAAAGAAATACAGGAAGAAAGACGCATCATGTACGTCGCCGTTACGAGAGCGAGAGAAAGACTGTATATAACAAATGCGCAGAGGCGTATGCGTTTCGGCAGGATAGAGAGCGGGCAGGCAAGCAGATTCCTTACAGAGGGAGGACTCATCGCTCCGCGTCCGACATATCAGCGACCCGACTTCGAAAGGGGGACGCAACCGTCTTTCGGCAGAAGTATAGACGATCTGCAGAAAAACAACGTGCGCAGATCTCAACCCGTTGTCGGAGCAAGCGTGCAGACTCAGAGTATGCCCGCAGTCAAAAACGCTGACGTGTCGCGTTTCAAAGTCGGCATGACGGTAGAACACAGCCGTTTCGGCGTAGGAGTGATAGAGTCGATAAGCGGCGAAAACGCAAAGATCAGGTTTGAAGGGCTCGGCGTAAAGACGTTCAACATGCGCCTCGCTCCGATAAAAATACTTCAATAAAACACAAAGACAAGCAAAATAAAATTTTCGTGCCGGGGTAGATTATCCCGTATATAGGTGAGAAATGGACGAAATGAGAAAACTCGTTGACAAGCTCAACGACTACGCTTACAGATACTACGTTCTCGACGAGCCCGTTATCGCGGACGCAGAGTACGACAGGCTTTACGACAAGCTCGTTGAGATGGAAAATCAGACGGGCGTCGTGCTCGACGATTCGCCTACCCGCAGAGTGGGAGGAGCGCCGCTTTCCAAGTTTGTCAGCGTGCAGCACCTCGGCAGACTTTACAGCTTAGACAAGTGCCAGACAAAAGAGGCTATGACTGCGTGGCTCGACAAACTTGCAGACGGAGATAAGATCCCCGCTTGCAGCGTAGAATACAAATTCGACGGACTGACGATAAATCTGACTTACAGAGAGGGTAAGCTCGTCCGTGCCGCTACCCGCGGCGACGGAGTGAACGGAGAAGACGTCACCGCCCAGGTGCTCACGATAAAATGCGTTCCGCTCACCATAGATTACAAAGGTACGGTAGAGGTGCAGGGCGAAGGCATAATGCGTCTTTCCGCATTAGAGAGTTACAACTCGAACCCTGACGTCGTGCCGCTCAAGAACGCGCGCAACGCCGCTGCGGGAGCTATAAGAAACCTCGACCCCAACGAAACGGCAAAGCGCAAGCTCGAAGTCGTATGCTACAACGTAAATTATATAGAGGGCATGCGTTTCGAGAGAGGGGACGAGATGATAGAATTCCTCAAAGCAAACCGTTTCAAGACGAGCGATTATTATCTGCTGACGGAGAGCAAAAAAGAAGTGCTCGCCGCGCTCGACGATATAGCCGCGAGAAGAGATAAACTCGACTTCCTGATAGACGGTGCCGTAGTCAAGATAAACCGCTATTCGATGAGAGAAGAACTCGGTTATACACAGAAATTCCCGCGCTGGGCAGTCGCCTTCAAATTCGAGGCGCAGGAGGCTACGACGATAGTAAAAGACGTGATCTGGCAGGTTTCCCGCACGGGCAAACTCAATCCGCTCGCAGTGCTGGAGCCCGTGGATCTTGCAGGCGTCACGGTAAGCCGCGCTACTCTCAGCAATTACAGCGAGATACAGAGAAAGGGTATAAAGATAGGCTGTCGCGTATTCGTAAGGAGATCCAACGACGTTATACCCGAGATCACGGGCGTGGCAGAATATCTCGACGGCAACAAAGACATAGAGCCGCCGACTGCGTGCCCTGCGTGCGGAAGTCCCGTCGAGTGGAACGGCGCGTTTGTCAAATGCACTAATAAAGACAACTGCGAAACCGCGCTTATCTCTAAGTTCGCGCATTTTGTAAGCCGCGACGCTATGGACGTAGAGGGACTGTCTGAAAAGACGCTCGAACTTCTTTATCAGGAAGGCAAGATAAGACGTTTTGCAGATCTCTACGCGCTCACTGCGGACGATCTCGACGGTATAGAAGGGTTCAAGGATAAGAAAATCTCCAACACGCTTTCTGCGATAGCTAGATCCAAAGATACAGAGCTAAGCAAATTCCTTTACGCGCTCGGCATACCCAACGTCGGTAAGAAGGCGGCGGGACAGCTTGCAGACAGATTTACAACGCTCGACGCGGTGATGACTGCAAAGCGCGAAGAACTCGTCGAGATGGACGACTTCGGAGAGATAACCGCAAACGACGTTGCCGCGTTCTGGGAAAATCCGCGCAACGTAGAGGACGTAAAACTACTGCTTGCACAAGGCGTCACGATACGCGCTAAGGAGAAAAAACAGGGCGTTTTCAGCGGTAAGAAAGTGGTCCTGACGGGTTCTCTCAAAAACTACCCGCGCTCCAAAGCCAAAGAACTCATCGAAGAGAGAGGCGGAGAAGTCGCTGACAGCGTATCAAAAACCGTCAATCTCGTCATTGCAGGAGAAGAGGTCGGCAGCAAACTTGCCAAAGCGCAGAAGCTCGGCATAGAGATAATAGACGAAGAGGCATTTGAAAAACTGCTTTGAGTATAAAGCCGCACAATGAGTTTTTATACCGAAATCAGGGAAAAGCGTTTTGACACATTTTAACAGTGTTTTTTGCCGCGCGCCGCGACAGGCGCGCGGCATTTATATAATTTATTTATTTTTTACGCGGCATAAACTTGTAAAAAGCGGTTTGTTGTGGTATCATTTATTTTGATTATCTGTATCGAGGAGGTTTCCGATGATCGTCAAGAGCATGACAGGTTACGGCAAGGGCGTTTACGAGGACGGACAGATCAAGCTTACGGTTGAGCTCAAAGTCGTCAATCACAGATTTCTGGATATCGGCATAAAGGCCCCCAAACAGTTCAATTTTGCAGAAGACGCGCTCAGAAAAACCATAAAAAACGGTCTTGTCAGAGGTCATGTCGACGTATACGTCAATTATGAAGACAACAGAGAGATAAAGAGCGAAGTCAGCGCGGATTACGCGCTTGCGGAGCAGTATTACAACCTGAGCAAAGGTGTGGCGGAACGCGTCGGACTTGCCAATAACGTGGGCGTTTACGAGCTGCTCAAGATGCCTGACGTGGTCAGCGTAAAGGTTGCGGATATAGACGAAGAAGAATTGCTTAAGGCATTGACTGCGGCATGCGGTCAGGCAATAGAAAATCTCGACAAGATGAGGATCAAAGAGGGCGAGGCTATGAAGGCAGACGTGCTCGCCAAGACGCAGGAAGTCGAAAAACTCGTATCCGAAATAGCAAAGCTCGCTCCGGGCATGACTGCGGTCCACCGCGAGAAAGTGCGCGAAAGAGTGCAGGAATATCTCGCAGGCGTCGCTATCGACGAAGAAAAGTTCATCAACGAGATGGCGTTTTATGCGGATAAAGTCGCCGTGGATGAAGAGCTCACGCGCCTTAAGAGCCACATTTCGCATCTTCGCGCTATCGTAGAAAAGGGCGGCGCGATAGGCAAACAGCTCGATTTCGTCGTTCAGGAAATGAACAGAGAGGCAAATACGACGGGCAGCAAGTGCTGCGATATAAACGTTGCAAATCTCGTCGTTGCGCTCAAGAGCGAGATAGAAAAGATACGCGAGCAGATTCAGAACATCGAATAAAATTTATTCCGAGAGGACAGTACATATATGGAAAAAACCAACGTTCAGAAAGGTCAGCTTATAGTCGTGTCGGGTCCGTCGGGTGCAGGCAAAGGCACCGTACTTGCGCAGGCGTTTGAGAAATATCCCAATCTGCGCTATTCGGTATCCGTTACCACGAGAGCTCCGAGAGAGAAGGAAGTGGACGGCGTCGATTATTATTTCAAGAATATCGACGAATACATGAAGATGCTCCACGATAACGAGTTTCTCGAACATCAGTGCGTTTACGGCAACTATTACGGCACGCCGAGAAAGAAAGTCGAAGAGATGCTCGAGAGAGGCTACGACGTAGTGCTCGAGATAGACGTCAAGGGCGCTTTCGAGATAAAGAGCAGATTCCCCGAGGCGGTAACGATCTTTATCACTCCGAGCGACAAGACCACGATCGAAGAAAGACTCAAAAAGCGTTCTACAGAAAAAGAAGAAGAACTCATGGTCCGCATAGGATCGGCACTCGAAGAGCTCAAACAGGCAGAGAAGTACGATTACGTCGTAGTCAACGACGACGCGGAAAAGAGCGCAGAAGACATCGCGGCGATAATCCGCGCAGAAAAGTGCAGTACAGAAAAAAACAAAATGTTTTTGAATAAACTTATCTACGGAGGTAACTGATATATGATGATCGATCCACCTATCGACAAACTTATCAAGAAAGCGGAGTGCAGATACGCCCTCGTATGCGGCGTTGCAAAGAGAGCACGTCAGCTCGACACTCAGTATCCCGATCTTCTCGAAGAATCGGGCATGAAGTCGCTCAGCTATGCGGCTAAAGAAGTCTACGAAGGCAAAATCGTTATCAAGAGAGATAATCAATAACTATGCTCGAGAGTAAAAACGTATTGGTGGCGGTAACGGGCGGTATAGCCTGTTACAAGGCGTGCGGGCTCGTATCCGCACTGAGGAAGGCAGACGCTTGCGTAAACGTCGTCATGACTGCGCACGCGTGTGAATTCGTTGCGCCGCTTACGTTTGAAACTCTGTCCGCAAATCCCGTTGCATGCGACATGTTCGCGCCCAAGGAGCATTGGGAGGTTGAACACGTTTCGCTTGCAAAAAAAGCCGATCTCGTGATAATCGCTCCCGCTACGGCAAACGTCATCGACAAGCTTGCCGCAGGCATTGCGGACGATATGCTGACTACGACGCTGCTTGCCACAAAGGCAAAAGTGCTCGTGTGTCCCGCTATGAATACCGCCATGTACGAAAACGAGGCGGTAGGCAAGGCTATGGATACGCTCAGAAAGCGCGGTTACGAGTTCCTCGAGCCGGGCACGGGCATGCTTGCGTGCGGCGACGTCGGCAAAGGCAGGATGTGCGAGCCCGAAGAGATCTTCGCGCGTGCGCTCGATATTCTTATGCCTAAGCGCGATTACGTCGGCAAGACCGTACTCGTTACGGCAGGCGCTACGAGAGAGGATATAGACGGAGTGCGTTTTATATCCAATTACAGCAGCGGCAAAATGGGCGTAGAGATTGCAAAGGCGGTCAAAAACAGAGGCGGCAGGGTGATACTCGTCGCAGGTTTCGTTACCGCAAAGATACCCAAATATATTGACGAAGTCGTCAGCGTAAAGTCAACTCAGGACATGTACGACGCTGTCGTCGGAAGGGTGAGGGACTGCGATTTTATAATCAAGGCGGCTGCGCCTGCGGATTACCGCGTTGAAAAGGTCACCGATGACAAGATAAAGGATAAGGATCTGACGCTCAAACTCGTCAAAAATCCCGATATCGCCAAAGCCGTCGGACAGATAAAAGGCGAGTGCAGGCTTGCCGTGTTCTGCGCGGAAAGAAAACAGCTCATAGAGCGCGCTAAAGAGAAACTGCTGTCCAAAAATGCGGACATGGTTGTCGCCAACGACGTTTCGCAGGAGGGCGCGGGTTTCGACGTGGATACCAATATTGCCACGATAATCCTTAAAAACGGCAGGACGAGAGAGAGCGGACTTGTGACGAAGGCTCAGCTTGCCGACATGATTCTGGACGAATTGATTGCTTTATGATCTGCAAGGTTATTGTCGACATAAGCAACAGCGAGGTCGACAGGATATTCGATTACTCCGTAGAAGACGGACTTGAAATTTCAAAAGGCGACAGAGTTTTGGTTCCCTTCGGCAATAAAAAGTTGGAGGGTTTTTGTATTGATACGGCAGAAAAGAGCGATTACGACGTTTCAAAACTCAAACCTGTAATCGCTAAACTCGACGATTTTTCGTGCATAAGCGAAGAGATGCTCGCGCTCATGCGCTTTATGAAGGAAAAGTTCTATCTGCGCTATATAGACTGCCTGAGGCTGTTTATACCCGGGCAGATGAGAGGCGGCAGAGTGAGAGAGCTAAAAAGACTCTATCTTCGTCTTGCAGACGGATTCACAGACGAAGAAAGACAAAAGCTCATACCGTCCCGCGCGCGCAGACAGCTCGAACTCGTAGAAAAGCTCAAGGAAGGCGGAGAATACCTGAGCGTGGTCACGGAGGAGTTCGGAGCCTCTACGGTAAACGCTCTCGTAGACAAAGGAATTGTCGAAAAGACGGATAAACCCGTTTACCGCAAACCTTACGATTCGCTAGATTGCGACGCAAACAAGGTAAAGCTTACCGCGTCGCAGCAAAACGCCGTAGACAAGATATTAAACGGAGAGAAGACGGTTTCGTTGCTTTACGGAGTCACAGGCAGCGGCAAGACCGAAGTATATATGAACGCGATAGACCGCGTGCTGAAACAAGGCAAAACGGCGATAATGCTCGTACCTGAAATATCGCTGACTCCGCAGATGCTGAGAAACTTCAGAGCGAGGTTTTCAAGCGGTGTGGCAATGCTGCACAGCGGACTCAGTCAGGGCGAGAGATACGACGAGTGGAGAAGGCTGCTGAGCGGCGAGGCGAAAATAGTCGTAGGCGCGAGGAGCGCGATATTCGCTCCGCTCAAAAACGTAGGACTCATCGTTATAGACGAAGAACACGACGCAAGTTATGTCAGTGAGTCCAATCCGAGATACAACACTTGCGATATAGCAAGATTCCGCGCGGAGTATAACGGCGCAAAGCTCGTGCTCGGCAGCGCGACGCCGTCGATAGAGAGCTTTCTGCTCGCAAGACGCGGAGAATACGCGCTTGTCAGTCTGCCCGAGAGAATAAGCAGACACGGCATGCCGCGCATAGAGATAGAGAATATGTCGCAGGAGCTCATATGCGGCAATAACAGCATTTTTTCAAGACGCCTCGAGGCGGAACTGAGAAAGACTGTAGAAAACGGCAATCAGGCGATACTCTTTCTTAACCGCAGGGGGCACAGCTCGTTCGCTATGTGCAAAAAATGCGGATACATCGCAAAATGCGAGGACTGCGACGTAACGCTTACGTATCACTCTGTCGACAATATGCTCAAATGTCATTATTGCGGCAAGAGATACAAGATGCTGACTCAGTGTCCCGATTGCGGCAGCAAGGAGATTAAATACGGCAAGATAGGCACGCAGCGCGTTGTACAGGAACTTGAAAAGATGTTTCCGGGCGTCGGCATACTGCGCATGGACAACGAAACTACGACCAAAAAATCCGCTTATCTCGACATACTCGGCGCTTTCAAGGCGAAAGAGGCGCAGATACTCGTCGGTACGCAGATGATCGCAAAAGGACACGACTTCCCAGACGTAACGCTCGTAGGCATACTCGACGCGGATATGAGCCTGTATTTCAGCGATTACAGAAGCGCGGAGCGTACTTTTCAGCTTGTAACGCAGGTCGCGGGCAGAGCGGGCAGGAGCGATAAGGAAGGACTTGTCATACTTCAGACCTATTCGCCGTCGCACTATGTATACAGATACGCGAAGAATTACGACTATCTCGGGTTTTTCGAAAAGGAAAACAACTCGAGAGAAGTTACGGGTTTTCCGCCTTATTCCACGATACTTCGCGTGCTGATGACGGGAGAGGACGACGAAACAGTCAAAAACTGCGCCCGCAATATGTTTGTCGATATAAGAGCTTACGAGCTTGAAAACAAAAACGAATTCCTGTTTCTGCAGGCGATGCGTTCGCCCGTAGCGAGGATAGAGAGAAATTACCGCTATCAGATACTGATGCGCATAAAAAGAGAATACGAAGAAGAGGTAACGCGGGAAGTTTACCGTATTATCGAACAAAATAAAACGAGGGGAGTCAGCGTTTTCGCGCAGATAAATCCCCAGAGTATGAGTTGAGGTGAATATGGCACTCAGAGATATTGTAAAAGACGGCAATCCCGTTCTCAGAAAAAAGAGCAGAGAGGTTGAAGTTTTCGACGAAAAACTCGGCAAACTTCTCGACGATATGCACGAAACCATGATAGCTGCCGACGGTTGCGGACTTGCCGCTCCGCAGGTAGGACTTCTCAAACGCGTTGCGGTAGTCGAGGTCGACGGAGATTATTTCGAGTTTGTCAATCCCGTCATAATCTCGCAGTCGGGCAGCCAGCAGGGGCCCGAAGGCTGTCTGAGCGTACCGGGAAGGAGCGAAGAAGTGATCCGTCCTTATAAGATCACCGTGATTTTCCAGGACAGAAAAGGCAATAAACTCAAGGGCACGTTCGAGGACTTTCTCGCACGCGCTTGCTGTCACGAATTCGATCATCTCGACGGAATACTGTATTACGACAAGGCGGTGAAAAAATGAAAGTGATCTTTCTCGGCACACCCGATTTTGCCGTGCCGTCGCTCGACGCGATAGTAAAAGCCGGACATCAGGTCGTCGGCGTAGTTACTCAGCCCGACAGAGCGAGAAACCGCGGCGTCGTATCCTTTTGCCCCGTAAAACAGAGAGCCGTAGAACTCGGGCTCAAAGTATTCCAATACGAGAAAATAAGGCTTGAAGGTGCGGACGAACTTGCGTCGCTAAGCGCGGACGTAATGGTGACGTGCGCGTACGGACAGATACTCGATGAAAGACTGCTTGATCTTACGCCGTTCGGCGTTTTTAACGTACACGCATCGCTTTTGCCCAAATACAGAGGCTCTTCTCCTATACAGTGGGCTGTGATAAACGGAGAAAAAGTTACGGGCATTACGATAATGAAGACGGCTCTCGGCGTGGATACGGGCGATATACTTTTGCAGAAACAGGTAGAGATACTTCCCGAAGAAACGGCGGGAGAACTGTTTGACAGGCTTGCGGTCGAGGGAGGCAAAGCGATTGTAGAAGCTCTCGCTCTCGCTGAAAGCGGAAACGCGCGTTTTACGCCGCAGAACGAGGCGGATGCGACCTGGTTTCCTATGTTTACCAAAGACAGCGGAAAACTCGATTTTTCCAAGTCTGCGGAGCAGCTTGTCAATTTTATACGCGGCACAAATCCATGGCCGTCAGCTTTCTGCAAGCTGGACGGAAAGATATTCAAGGTCTGGAAGGCGAGAAAACTCGGCGACAACGAACCGAGCAACAGAAGATATTACATGCAGGGGGAAATGGCAACGTTTTTCGGCAAGCTGTGTATAGCGTGCGGAAACTGCGAATTTCTCGTACTGCAGGAAGTGCAGCTCGAAGGCGGCAAACGCATGACGGCTGAAGAATTCATGCGCGGACACGCGGATCTAAACGGAGTGCAACTTTCTCAATGAGCGATCTTAAGGTTTGTTACAATATATTGTCGCAGGTCTACAAACAGCAGACTTACGGCTCGATATCGCTTACAGGTAAGCTTGGCGAGGCTAAGAACCGCGATTTTGTCACGCGGCTCGTCTACGGCGTACTTCAGAACAACGTAAAATACGATTATTACATAGCTCAGATGACTGCGAAAAAACCTCAGAACAGCGCGGTCATACTTCTGAAAATCGGCATGTACTGCATAGAGGGCATGGACAGTATGCCCGATTACGCTGCGGTAAACAATACCGTGGAACTGTCAAAAGAAGTAGGCAAGCAAGGCTCGAGCGGTTTTATAAACGGCGTGCTGAAGGCCTTCTGCCGTAAAAAACCTGCGCTGCCGCAGGACGGAGCGCAAAGACTTTCGGTTGAAACGTCGGTGCCTCTCTGGGTCGTAAAGCAGTATATAAAGCAGTTCGGCTTGCAGAAGACGCAGGAATTTTTGTCCTGTAAACCTTACGAGCTCGAACACGCAAGGATAAACACGCTCAAAACAGATATAAAAGGCGTAGAGGCAAAGCTCGACTCCGTCGGTGCTGAATACGTCGAGGACCCGCAGTGCGCAAATTGTCTTTTCGTGCGCAACGGACAGAAAGTCAGACCGCTTTTCGACGCGGGGCTTATCACTTTCCAATCGCAGACTTCTGTAAAATGTTGCGAGATCGCGGGTGTAAAAGACGGCGACGAAGTTCTCGATATGTGCGCGGCTCCGGGCGGTAAAAGCGTATATTTCGCAGGTGCGGGAGAAAACGTAAAGGTACTCAGCTGCGACGTGTATCACCACAGACTCGAGCTCATACAGCAATACGCGCGCCGTATGGGCGTAAAACTCAACGTCAGACTCATGGACGCGACCGTATACAATAAGTCGCTTGCCAATGCATACGACGTGGTGCTGTGCGACGTTCCTTGCAGCGGACTCGGCGTCGCCGCGAAGAAACCCGACGTATATCTTTTCAAGGACAAAGATCAGATATTCGGAATTACAGAAACGCAGGCAAAGATACTCGAGAACGGTTCGAGATATGTCAGGGGCGGCGGTACGCTCGTGTATTCGACATGCACTTTGCTCAAGGACGAAAACGAGGATATGATAAAGAAATTCCTCAAGCAGAACAGACACTTCAGGCTTGAAGAAGAAAAATACTTTTTACCCGACGGCAAGGGTTCTGACGGGTTCTTCGTTGCCAAAATGAGGAGGATCGACAAATGAAACTCCTTTGCGATCTGACTCTGGAAGAACTCAAGACTTTGCTCAAAGAATACGGTCAGCCGTCTTTCAGGGCTAAACAAATGATGAGTCATATCGTCAGCGGGCGCGAGCTCGGAGATATGAGCAACATCCCTAAAGAACTCATTGCAAAACTGAAAGAAGACGGATGGCGCGCTATCGGAATTAGAATTGAACGTAGCTTTACATCTTCGATAGACGGCACGGTAAAGTATCTTTACGAGCTTTACGACGGCAATATAATCGAGGGCGTTCTTATGCGCTATAAGTACGGCAATACTCTGTGCGTGTCCACTCAGGTAGGTTGCGCGATGGGCTGCAGATTCTGCGCGTCTACGCTCGGCGGACTTGTCAGGAATCTGAGCGCGGGAGAAATACTTTCTCAGGTCATCGCCGTAAGCGCGCTCAATGCGGATAAAGATCACAGAGGGGTCACCAACGTAGTGCTTATGGGTAGCGGAGAGCCTCTCGACAATTACGAAAATGTCACGAAGTTCCTCGGATTGCTGGCGTCTGAAAACGGGCTGAATATTTCAAAGCGAAACGTATCCTTATCAACGTGCGGATTGTGTGAGCGCATGATAAGACTTGCGGATGAAGGTTTTACACCCGTACTCACGGTATCGCTTCACGCTCCGTTTGACGAGATGAGAAAGAAGATCATGCCTGTAGCCAACAAATATACCGTAGCTCAGTTAATGGGCGCTGCAAAGTATTATTTTGAAAAGACCGGGCGAAGAGTGATATTCGAATACTCTCTGATAGCAGGAGAAAACGATACAAAAGAGTGCGCGGAAGAACTTGTAAGACTTATGAAAGGTTTTTCGTGTCACGTCAATCTCATACATCTCAATTACGTCAAGGAGCGCGGACTCAAAGGTTCAGACGAATCCGCTATTGACAAATTCCGTAAAATTCTGGATAATAACGGTGTGAGCTGCAGTGTAAGGCGAAGTATGGGGTCGGATATCGAAGGCGCCTGCGGGCAGTTAAGAAGAAAATATATCCAGGAAAACAAAAAAGAATAATAATAATTATTATAAATTATTATTTAGTAATATTAAGTAACAAAAAATGGCGATAGATACGGTAAGACAAGGACAGATAATAAAAGGCGTTGCAGGCAAATACAGTGTGAAAACGGATAACGGAGAAATCCTCCGTTGTTTCGCGCGCGGTAAGCTCAGAGAAAACGGCGCACTTTATGTCGGTGATTACGTCGATGTCGAGGTAAATGGCAAAGAGTGTGTCATAAAAGACGTTCTGCCGCGCAAAAGCATGCTTGTCAGACCTTACGTCAGTAATATAGACGGTATCGTCATTGTAATTTCACCTGTGCCTAAACCAGATCTTCTGCTTGTCGACAAGCTTATAATAAGCTGTATACAGCAAGGAATAGATTGTGCTCTCTGCGTAAACAAATGCGATATGCCGGGCGTAGACGAGCTTTACGAGGCGGCTAAAAAAGAATACGGCAGCATTGCTACAGTTATTCTCACTTGCGCCGAGGACGGCAGAGGCGTTGAAGAACTGAAAAACATTATCAGCGGCAGATATTATTGTCTTGCCGGACAGTCTGCCGTCGGCAAGTCTTCGCTCGTAAACGCGCTTGTCGGAGATAAGATAATGGAAACGGGCGAGATAGGAGAAAAAAGCGGCAGAGGAAAACACACGACAAGGCATGTTGAGATCGTCGAGTTTGAAGACGGAACGAAAATCGCGGACACATGCGGATTTTCCATGTTCGAAATACCTCTGTTCGATCCGATGTTCCTTGAGAGCTATTATATAGATTTTGATAAATACCGCGAGAATTGCAGGTTCAGAGGTTGTACGCATACGGTCGAAGAGTGTTGCGGTGTCAAAGAGGCTGTGGAGCTCGGAGAAATACCTAAAGAGAGATACGAAAGATATCTTAAACTATATGAAGAATTCAATAAAAGATGGGAGAAGAGATATGGCTGAAGTGCTTATAGCTCCGTCTATATTGTCCGCTGATTTTGCGGCAATGGGAGAGGCAGTAAAGAATCTTAAAAAATGGAACGCTGATTGGGTGCATTGCGACGTAATGGATGGCGAATTTGTACCCAACATTACGTTCGGCATGCCTATGGTTGAGGCGCTGAGAAGAAACACGGATATGTTTCTCGACGTACATCTGATGATAGTAAAGCCCGAGCGTTACGTCGAGCGTTTCGTTAGGGCGGGTGCAGATCTCGTGACTTTCCATCCCGAGGCAAGCGAAGACGCTTTCGCGACTATTGACAAGATAAAATCGTCAGGGGCTAAAGCTGGCATAGTTCTCAATCCCGATATCCCTTGCAGCGTTGCAAAAGAATTTGTCGATAAAGTCGACGTGATAATGCTTATGGGTGTTTTCCCTGGTTTCGGCGGACAGAAATTTATACCCGAAGTAATGGAAAAAATCACAGAGCTCAAAGAGATGACTAAGGGCGGCAAAGTTCTTGTAGAGCTTGACGGGGGCGTAACTCTTGATAACGCGCCTGAGATGATCAGAAGAGGACTCGACGTTATGGTCGCTGGCAATGCCGTGTTCAAGGCTCCCGATCCTTGCATGGCGATTGAGTGTCTGAAAAAGGGTAGAACGGCTTAAGACGGTAAAGGTCGGTTTTAGTGTTTTACCGCACGGTACCCCGTTCTTTAGCGGTCTGTATCGGGAGATCGGATTTATAGTTATCGTAAAGTCAAGATAATTTACACGGTGCGCTCTGTAATGCAGGGCGCACATATATTAAAATCAAAATATTATTATCAATTAGTATTAATTATTATTAAGTATTTAATAAATAAAATATTATCATAGTCACACAAATAAAAATCGGCGCATATTATGAAATCGGGCTATAAAAGGAGGTAAGTTATGAGAATTTATTGCATCAATCCGCCGAAATTTATAAAAACCGTTTTAAGACTGTTTTGCAGAGGAGAAAGTAAGAACTGATCTGACATGATACATGGACGCGGGCGTTTTGTCAGACGCATATGATCAGACTTTGCTTTTGCATGCGCTATGTTCAATGTTGCCGTATTTTCTGTTTTTGAAATATAGTAATGACTGCCATATTACGCGAAAATGCAAATTGCCTGACAGGAATTCACACATTTCCTGTCTGACAGCCTGCATATCAGGGTGGCGCAGAACGCGTGATGTTATCTGTAAGTTTTTACTTCATCGCGGTTATTTGATCGTTGTCGGGGCGTGAGTGAGCCGCGATGTAGTTATGTTTTTGCCGTAAACAGAGAACAGTGTTTTTAGCTTAAGAACCGCTCCGAACGCATTTTTTTGCAATAAAAATGCGGATGCATTGCTGCATCCGCGCGATTACCGTTTAATATAAATCAGTCGTTGGATTCGGTTGTCTTATCAGCCTTGTTCATCGTTCTGAGGCATCTCGTGCAGACGTAACCTTTGACCTGTTTGCCGGTTTCGTCAATGAAATCAACTTTCTGAACGTTTGCGCCCCATGCTCTTCTATATTTACGGTTAGAGTGGCTGACCTTGTTGCCGCTCTGCTGACCTTTACCACAAATACTGCATACTTTGGACATAGAAAAATCCCTCCTGACTTATTCGTTGCCTAAATATATTAGCATTAAAATTTGAATAAATCAACAATTTTCAACCGTATTTTGAATTTTTTTTCAAATCTCTGCGTGCTGGTGCGATGAGTTGAAAAATATTTCTGTTCTTATCAAAAATTTTTTCTAAAACCATATTTTATTTGAGTCGGTCAATTTCAGCCAAAAATATACTTTTTTGTATGTTTTGCATGTGTTTTCAGATGGCTTTACTTTGTTGAAAAATAGAATTTTTTGTTGTCAAAATGCCGCTTTTTTATAAAAACGTGTTAGTTTTGGGCGGCTATGCGTATATTTATATATAAGTAAACACTTGCAAAAAATTTTTTCTTCGTGTAATATTAAGTTATGGCAGTAAAGACTACGAACAGATACGGACGAATAACGATTTCTGACAGCGCCATCGCAATGACGGCGCACTATTCTGCCGCCGATTGTTACGGCATTGTGGATTTGGTTTCCAGACGTCTTACAGACAGCCTCATCGAGCTTTTCAACAAGCAGCCTGCGGGCAAAGGCGTAAAAGTAGAGACGGTAAATAACAAGATATATCTTGAGCTGTATGTGGTGCTCAGAGACGGCGTAAACGTCGATGCGGTCTGCGATTCCGTTCGCAGTACTGTAAAGTATGACGTTGAAACATATACGGGTATGCGCGTGAGCGGTATTGTGGTAAACGTCGTCGGCGTGAGACTTTAATGGAGAAATATTGATGAAAATTATAGACAGTACAAAGCTGAAAGAGATGTTCCTCGGCGGATACAGAAATCTTCAGCTTCACAAGGCGGAGGTAGACTCGCTCAACGTCTTCCCGGTCCCTGACGGCGATACGGGTACGAATATGTCGTTGACGCTCGCGTCCGCCGTTAAAGAAATCGAAAATCTGCAGGGCGATTGTTCTCAGATCCTTATCGATTTTTCACGCGGAGCTCTCAAGGGTGCGAGAGGTAACTCGGGTGTTATTTTATCTCAGATAATAAAAGGTCTGGCAAGGGTTCTGAGTGACGAGAAGTCGATCACCACCAAGGCGTTTGCCGTTGCTTTGTACAGCGCGAGAGACGTAGCTTACAGTGCCGTGACAAAACCTAAAGAGGGCACGGTGCTCACTGTTATAAGATATATGGCGGAGAACGCCCAGCCTATAGCAAATAAAAATTCTTCTTTCCTTACTTTCTTTCCCGCGCTTATTGCGAAGGGCGAAGAGATCCTCAAACAGACTCCTGAGATGCTTCCCGTACTCAAAAAAGCAGGCGTCGTAGATGCCGGCGGACAGGGGCTTCTTTACGTTTTTGAAGGTTTCTATAAGGCGCTTGCAGGCATAGAGATCGCTCAGCCTGACGGAGAGGAAGAAGAACACAAGAGCGTGTTGCCGCAGCTCGATACGGTGGGTAGCGACGAGCACGATCTCGACAATATCAAATTCGCTTATTGTACGGAATATTTTATAATCAATCTAAAAAAACACGTTACGGACGAAGATATAGAGAAACTCCGTGACAAGCTCATGGCGATAGGCGATTGCGTCATCGTAATAGGCGATATTAATCTCGTAAAAGTTCACGTTCACACCAATACTCCCAACCGTGCGCTTTATTATGCTTTGCAGCTCGGCGAGCTCGACAAGATCAAGATAGAAAACATGCTTGAGCAGCACCGCGCGCTCGTAAAAGCCCGCGAGGCTAACAAAAAGCCCATAGGTATGGTTTCTGTGTGTGCGGGAGAAGGCATAGCGGCTATATTCAAAGAGCTTACCGTTGACGAAGTCATCGAAGGCGGTCAGACAATGAATCCGAGTGTCGAGGATATACTTCACGCGGTAGAAAAAGTCAATTCCGACAACGTGATAATCCTTCCCAACAACAAAAACATAATAATGGCTGCGGAGCGCGTTAAAGAACTCACTAAGAAAAAGTGCGTCGTTCTGCCTACTTGCGAAGTGCCTGAAGGCATAAGCGCTGCGATCGTGTTCGATCCTTCTCTCGATTTCGATGCTAATGTAGAAGAAATGACGGAGGCGTTCAAGCGCGTAAAATGCGGTGAAGTAACGAGGGCTGTGAGGAATACCGAGCTTGACGGTTTCAAGATCTCCGAAGGCGATTTTATAGGTCTTGACGGCAAGAAAATAGAGTCGAAGTCGGACAGTGCCAACGGCGCGGTGATCGACCTTATAGACAGAATAAAGACAGACGACAACGAAGTCATTACTTTGTATTACGGACAGGACGTAAGCGAGGCTGAGGCTAATGCGCTCGTGGAAAAACTCGAAGAACGTTTTGACGATTGCGAAGTCGTATGCTACAACGGCGGACAGCCGCATTATCATTACATGTTGTCGATAGAATAATCGGTTGAATTCTGCCACGGCGATATGCAAAGATATCTGAAAACCCCGCTGCGGCGAGGTTTTTATTTTTATTATGAACAGACATGCGCGTACGCGCGTAACAAACAAAATTTGCGACTGACATATGGATCTGATAAAACTTAAAGGGGTCGGACAAAAGACCTTGGAAAAACTTGCAAAACTCGGTATATCCGACGAGAGGACTCTGCTTGATTTTCTGCCCAAGACATATTGGGATATGACGAAAGAGGGGGATCTGTCTTCGGCGGAGCACGGAGAATACGTTTTGCTTAAAGGCGAGCTTGTAAAGCTTACCAAGGTCGCACGCGTCAGATCGGGACTTAATTTTTTCAGGGCAGAATTGTTTACGCAGAACGTAAACGTAAAACTCGTATGGTTCAATGCTCCCTATCTCAGAGCGAATCTCGAAGAAGGCAAAAGATATACCGTCTGGGGCAAGGTGTCCAAAAAAGACGGAAGGACAGAGCTCGTAAATCCCGGATTTGAAACCGAAGACGGCGACAGGCTGAGCGGCATAGTTCCTATTTACGCTACGAGAGGACTTATTCAGCAGTCTGTAATGAGAAAGATAACGGCGGACGCCGTAGAGAAATGCAGGGTGGAGCCTCTTCTCGAGTGCGACGAGCTGATGCCGCTTTCGGACGCTTACAGATACGCTCACGTTCCTTTAGATAAAAAGACGGCGTATATCGCAAGACGCAGACTTGCTCTCGAAGAGCTTGCGGCGCAGCTTTGCGCGTACCGCATTGTCAAGTCGGGTAAAGGTAACGAGAAAGACAGGCGATATCGTCTTGATTTTCACGATATGGACGATCTGGTGTCGACTTTGCCTTTTACGCTATCGAAGTCGCAGTCGGATGCAGTCAGAACGATTATGGACGATCTGAAAAGCAATAAGCGCATGAACAGGATGCTTCTGGGTGACGTCGGTTGCGGTAAAACGATTGTTGCTCTCATCACGATGGCGTATGCTGTAAGATGCGGTTATCAGGCTGCGCTTATGGCTCCTACTGAAATTCTGTCCAGACAACATTACGAAAATGCGGTAAGACTTCTTGATCCGTTCGGTATCAGATGCGTTTATCTTGCGGGCAGTCTGTCTGCCTCGGAGAAGAGAAGTATATATAATGATATAAAGAAAGGACTTGCTGATATCGTGATAGGCACGCATGCCGTGATAAGTGACAAGGTTGAATTTTCCAATCTCGGATATATAGTTATCGACGAATTGCATAAATTCGGCGTAAGGCAGAAAAGTCTGCTTGAAAATAAAGCTCTGTCTGCAGACGTCGCTATCATGAGCGCGACTCCTATACCGAGAGTGTTGGCACTCGGAGAATACGGTGACGTAAACGTAAGTCTGATAGAGAGCAGAAAGACTATAGATGAATATCCCAAAACGCACGTCGTTCCCGCAGAAAAAGAAAAGGCAATGTTCGGGTTTGTCAGAGAAAGAGTGCTGAACGGAGAACAGTCTTATATAGTGTGTCCGCTTGTTGAAGACAGTGAAGGACTTGAGGTGAGCTCGGCAAAGTCTGTTTATGAAGAATTGAAAAAAGGCATATTTTCCGATATTCCGATAGGGCTTGTATATGGCGGCATGAAAGACGAGGCAAAAGAAAAGGCAATGAACGCGTTCTATAACGGCGAATACAAGGTGCTCGTCGCGACAAGCGTTGTTGAGGTCGGCATAGACAGCAAGGATGCCACCGTTATATGTGTAATGAACGCCGACAGATTCGGACTCGCGTCATTGCATCAGTTGAGAGGAAGAGTGGGAAGAAGGAGCGGTCAGACGTCTTATTGCTTTTTGCATACTCTCAGGCAGGATGAGTGTGAAAGACTTAAGATTCTTTGTGACAACTGCGACGGCTTCACTATAGCGGAAGAGGACGCGAGGATAAGAGGTTACGGAGATTTTCTCGGGCTCAGGCAGAGCGGCGGCGTGGGCGGCGCGCTCATAGACAAAAAGCTTTTGGAGAAGAGCAAGTGGTATGCAGAGAAGCTTTTTGAACCGCAAAACAGGTCAAGACTTGAAAATCCCAGAATAAAAGAATTCTTAATTAGTGCAAAAAATATATCAATGACATAATGATAAGGGTAAAAATTATTCTAAATTAGCTGCAATTTTATAATAGAATAATCGAAAACCCCTTTATTTATCGCATTTTTTTCATTTTTGCGCGTATTAATAGACTAAATACATTTTTTAATATATAATTAAACTATTACAAAGCTGAAGGTGAATCATGACCAAAAAATTCAGACAGCCGCAAGGCGTCAGCGACGTATTGACCCGTCAGTGTTACGCCAAAAACAAAATCGAAAGACAACTTCTCGATTGCTATGCGCGCTACGGTTACAACCAGATAGATACTCCTGTGCTCGAGTACGGAGATCTTTATTCCGCGGGAGCAGGCAAGGTCAATATGAACAAGCTGTTCAAACTTACGGATTACGACGGCAGCTTGCTCGTTCTCCGTCCGGATATGACGATGCCTATTTCCCGTATTGTTTCGACAAAGATACCCGAGGGTAAATACAAGTTCTGTTACAGAGGCAAGATGTTCCGTTTTTCTCAGGGCGTCGGGACAAGAGAATTTTCGCAGGTAGGCATAGAGCTTATGGGCGCGAGCGGGATAGCATATGATGCAGAGGTAGTATCGCTTGCGATCGCAAGTCTTCTCGAGGTCGGACTCGAAGAGTTTATTATCGATATCGGACATGTCGGATTTTTCAAGGGTCTTTTGCAGTCTCTCGATCTTGCCGAAGACGAAAGGAAGGAGCTTGCCGAACTCGTCGAGAGCAAGAACTCTATCGGGGAACAGCTTTTTGCCAAGAAAGTCGGACTCACCAAAGATCAGCAGGAACGCATACTCAAGATGCCTATGCTTTTCGGTGGTGACGAGGTTTTTGCGGAGGCGAGAAAATATTGCGTGAACGACGAAATGAAAAACGCAGTCGAAACGCTTGAAAAGCTCGATACTATTCTGAAACAACAAGGTTATGACAAGTATGTCAGCTACGACCTGTCGCTTGTCGGAGAAATGTCCTATTACAGCGGCATAGTGTTCAAGGGCATGTGCGAACAGGTGGGATCTTCGATACTGTCGGGCGGCAGATACGATCATCTGTGCGACAGTTTTGACAGAGATATCCCGAGCGTCGGTTTCGCTATCGGTTCGGATATGCTTTTGCAGGCTCTTTCGAGTGCGGGCAAACTTCCGGTAAAAGGCACGAGAGATGTTGCGGTGGGATGCAGTGAAGACGCTGTTGCGAGTGCGCTCGCTTTCGTCAGAGAGTTGACGGGTGAAGGAAAGTATGTTGTCAACCTTTCTGTCTGTGAGCAGAGCGAAGTTGCCGACTACGCTAAAAATAACGGCACAAAACAGGCTTATTATATTGACGGCAAAGGTAGCCGTCGCATTGTATAGAGGTTTTTATATTATGGACAAAACGGTTACATTTGCTCTAGCTAAAGGAAGGCTTGCCGAGAAGTCGGCAGAACTTCTTCAGAAGTGCGGCATTGACTGCGCCAATATTCTCGAGCCTACGAGAAAGCTCGTTCTTTCGGACGCGAGTGGCAAATATAAATTTATTTTCGTCAAACCGAGCGACGTGCCTGTTTACGTCGAGCGCGGCGTAGCAGACGTGGGCGTCGTCGGCAAAGACACTCTTATGGAAGAGGGTGCAGACGTTTACGAGCTTGCGGATCTCGGGTTTGCAAAGTGTCGTCTTGCCGTGGCGGGCTATCCCGACTTCGATCTCGAAGACACGAAAACGGGACTCAGGGTCGCGACGAAATACGGCAATATCGCGCGCAGATATTTTGAAGACAAAGGTCAGAACGTAGAAATCATCACTCTCCACGGGTCAATCGAACTCGGGCCGATAGTCGGTCTTTCGGACGTTATCCTCGATATCGTCGAGAGCGGAAAGACTCTTAAAGAAAACGGTCTTTGCGTGCTCGAAGAGATATGCGACGTGTCGGCAAGACTTATCGTAAACAAGGTCAGTCTGAAGACAAAGGCTCAGGATATCAAGCCGCTTGTCGCTAAAATTTCCGACGTTCTTTCTCGGACAGAGGATTGACGCGTAATCATAAAGAATAGAAAAGAAAAAGAGGCGAGATCATGATACCGATAATAAAATACGGCTCAGATGAAATGAAAAGAGTGTACGGACGTACTCAGCTCGGAAACGCAGAGTTTGTCGGCGCTGTTGCGGAAATAATCGCAAACGTACGCGCAAAAGACGACAAGGCGTTATTTGAGTATGCCGAGAAATTCGATAAGACTAAGGTGAACGCAGACAATCTTCTCGTAACCGAAGACGAGATTAAGGCGGCTTATGACGCTGTTGACGAAAATCTCGTTCTGAGCCTGAGAAGAGCAAAAGACAATATATTGACTTATCACGCACGTCAGAAAGACAAGTACGCAAACGAGTTTTTCAGCGGCGGCGCTAACGGCAAAAGCACTCTCGGCTGGATATACAGACCACTGTCACGCGTGGGACTCTACGTTCCCGGAGGCAAAGCAAGTTATCCGTCCACGGTACTCATGACGGCTTTGCCCGCGGTTGCGGCAGGCGTTGAAGAGATAGTCGTCGCGACTCCCAATATAAAAAATCCGCTTATTCTCGTGGCTTGCGCTGAGTGCGGAGTAAAGAAGATATACAAGGTCGGCGGCGCTCAGGCGATAGCGGCGCTCGCATACGGCACCGAGAGCGTGGAAAGAGTCGATCTTATCGCGGGACCGGGCAACGTTTTCGTTACTCTTGCGAAAAAGCAGGTGTTCGGCGACGTAGCAGTGGACATGATCGCAGGACCGAGCGAAATACTTGTTATCGCTGACGAAAGCGCGGATCCCGAACTTGTCGCAGCGGACATGCTCTCTCAGGCAGAGCATGACGAGCTTGCCGCGTCAATACTCGTTACCACGAGCGAAACGCTTGCAAAAGAGGTAAGTAAACAGATAGAGGCTCAATGCGCGGTATTGCCGAGAAAGGCGATAATAGAAAAATCGCTGTTTAACAACGGTGCGATCGTGCTTTGCGACAATATCGATCAGGCGATCGAGGTCGCGGATAAGGTTGCTCCCGAGCATCTCGAAGTATGCACGAGAAACGCTCACGACGTCGCGTTGAAACTCAAAAACGCAGGCGCTATCTTTGTGGGCGGTTACAGTCCCGAGCCTCTCGGTGATTACTTTGCGGGACCTTCTCACGTTTTGCCGACGAGCGGCAGTGCAAGGTTCAGCAGCGTGCTCAGCGTGGATACGTTTATGAAAAAGACGAGCTATATCGCATACGACAAGCAGGATCTGCTTGCAGGTGCGGACGATATAATTTCAATCGCGCAGAGCGAAGGTTTCGACGCTCATGCCAATACGATAATAAGGAGAAAAGGCAAATGAACAGAGTTGCTCAAATCGAAAGAAAGACAAAAGAAACTCAGATAAAGCTGTCTGTCGGACTTGACGGAACGGCAAAAAACAAAATTGATACGGGCATAGGATTTTTCGATCACATGCTGCAGCTTTTCTCCTGCCACTCAGGTATGGATCTGACCGTTGAGTGCAAAGGCGATACACGCGTTGACGGACATCACTCGGTAGAAGATATCGGCATCGTTCTCGGTAAGGCGATCAATCAGGCTCTCGGAGATAAGATCGGCATTGCGCGTTACGCAAGCAAGACTATTCCTATGGACGAGTCGCTCGCGACTGTAACGATAGATATAAGCGGCAGGCCCTTCCTCGTTTTCAATGCGGAACTTTCGGGCAAGGTAGGAGATTTCGATCTCGAACTCGTTGAAGAATTTTTCCGTGCGGTAGCTACTTACGGCGGCATAACAATGCACGTCAATCTGCATTACGGCAGCAATTCGCACCACAAGGCAGAGTGCATTTTCAAGGCTTTCGCGCGTGCTGTTAAAGAGGCTGTGGCGATCGTCGGCAACGAACTGCCTTCTTCCAAAGGACTTATTGAATAATGATAGCGATAGTCGATTACGGTATGGGCAATCTGCGCAGCGTGCAGAAAGCTTTTGAATATCTCGGCTACGACGCGGCGATAACCGATCAGTCGTCGGCACTCGCGGACGCGTCGCATATCGTGCTCCCGGGTGTAGGTGCTTTTCAGGACGCTATAAGCGCGTTGAAGGAAAAGCAGCTCGATTTCTATATAAAGAAAGAGATCTCAAAAGGCAAGCCGTTTCTCGGGATATGTCTCGGTATGCAGATGCTTTTCGATAAAAGTCTTGAGGACGGAGAGTTTGAAGGACTCGGAATTATCGGCGGCGAAGTCGTGAGATTTAATACCGATCTCAAAATTCCACATATAGGCTGGAACACGCTGTTTTACAATAAGAGAACAAGGCTTTTCGATGGCATCGACGATAACAACTTCTATTTTGTCCACAGTTATCATGCGGCAAAGGTCAGGAGCGAAGACGTTGAAACGACTTGCGTTTACGGCTACGAATTCGTTGCAAGCGTAAACAAAGAAAACGTGTGGGGAGTTCAGTTCCATCCTGAAAAAAGCGGAGATACGGGATTGAAACTGCTCAAAAATTTCGGAGAGATAAAATAATGATATTGTTTCCTGCGGTAGACATACTGGACAACCGTGCCGTCAGACTTCTGTACGGTCAGCGTGACAAGGTTACCGATTACGGCGATCCCGTTGAGCTTGCTCTAAGATGGAGTGACATTGGCGCGCAGTATCTGCACGTCGTAGATCTCAACGGCGCATTTGACGATTCTGCAGTCAACCGCGAAACGTTGAAAAAGCTCGTAAAAGAGCTCAAAATACCCGTACAACTCGGCGGCGGCATAAAGACTCTTGACAAGATAAAATATTATCTCGAAGAGGTCGGCGTGACGAGAGTTATCGTCGGGACCGCGTGCGTGACTGCGCCTGACGTTGCGGACAAGGCTTGCGCGCTTTACGGCAATAAGATCGTCGCGGGCATAGACTGCAAGGACGGATTCGTCGCTATAAAAGGCTGGGTTGAAAAAAGCGATCTTACCGCGCAAAAAGTTGCTCTCGATATGAAAGCACGCGGCTCTGATACCGTGGTTTATACGGATATAAGCAGAGACGGCGCGCTTACGGGCGTAAACGTGGAGGCTACAGCCGAGCTTGCAAAAAATACGGGTATGAAAATTATCGCAAGCGGCGGCATGAGCTGTATCGACGATATTAAAAAACTTATGCAAAAAGACGTTTACGGCGCAATACTCGGCAGGGCTATATATAACGGAAATATAGATCTTTCCGAGGCACTCGAAACGGTAAAAAGAGGTTGAAATGCTGGCAAAGAGAATTATACCGTGCCTCGATATAAACAAAGGCCGCGTCGTAAAAGGCGTGAATTTTGTCAATCTCATAGATGCGGGAGATCCTGTAGAAATAGCCAAAACCTACAACGCTATGCGCGCTGACGAGATAGTTTTTCTCGACATTACCGCTTCTCACGAGGGGCGTGCTACGATGTATGACGTTATATCCAAGGCGGCGGAACAGGTTTTTATACCTCTTACCGTCGGCGGAGGAATTTCCAGCGTAGAACATTTCCGCAACCTTCTCAATCTCGGGGCGGACAAGATCAGTGTCAATTCTGCGGCAGTCAAAAATCCCGATCTTATTACGGACGCGGCGCTCAGATTCGGCAGACAGTGCGTAGTTGTGGCGATAGACGCAAAGAGAAACGACAAAGGTAGTTTTGACGTCTATCTCAACGGCGGAAGAATAAACACGGGCAAGGACGCGATCGATTGGGCAATCGAGGCTGAAAGGCGCGGCGCAGGTGAAATTCTGCTCACGAGTATGGACTGTGACGGTACAAAAGCGGGTTACGATACAGAACTGACGCGCAGAGTTGCCGAGGCGGTCGGTATTCCTGTGATCGCAAGCGGAGGCGCAGGCAATATGCAGCATTTCAAAGACGTGCTCACAGAGGGCAAGGCGGATGCGGCGTTGGCGGCATCGCTGTTCCACTTCGGAGAAATGACTATATCCGACCTGAAGAATTATCTTGCGCTAAGCGGCGTTCCCGTCAGGATGTAACGTGCAGCGTGAGGGATAATCAAAATAGGATAAAAACATTATAAACACAGAACTGAGCTGATATGTTTTAGAAATTAATGACGGGTATAAGCTGAGAGGCGTATCCTCTTGCTTATAAAGGTTGAAAAGAAAACCGACGATTAATCCGGATGATTTATCGGGTAAAACAAGCAGAACTATAACAGGATTAATTTATCGGGAATAAGGAGAAAAGACAAGAAATGACAGAATTCAAGTTTGACGAAAAAGGTTTGATATGCGCAATCGCGCAGGACGCGTGCAACGGCGAAGTGCTTATGCAGGCATATATGAATAAAGAGGCGATAGATAAGACTCTCGAGACAGGCTACGCGCATTACTACAGCAGATCCCGCAAATGTCTCTGGAAAAAAGGCGAGACGTCGGGACACTTACAGAAAGTCTTGCGCATGTATTACGACTGCGATGCTGATTGCGTGCTTATGCAGATAATTCAGGAGGGCGCGGCTTGTCATACGGGCAATCGCAGTTGCTTTTACCGTCAGCTTAAAGAATTCGAGTTTTATCCCGATTACAAAGTAGTTTTCGAAGACGCTCAGACGATAAAAGACAGGGCAGAGAACCCCGTAGAAGGATCGTACACCAATTATCTTTTGAATAAAGGTACCGAAAAGATATGCAAAAAAGTCGGTGAAGAGGCAACCGAAACGGTAATAGCCGCATGCAAGGACAAAAAAGAAGAGCTCGTCGGAGAGCTTTGCGACCTTGTGTACCACTCGCTTGTACTCATGCAGGATAAGGGTATCACGATGCAGGACGTCTTTCACGAGATGATGAGAAGGAAAGGTAAAGCACCCAATCCTAAATACGCTCAGGACAATATAGTTTCAAACAGCGACCAGATCAAAAACAAAGAGTAAATTATACATAAAGATATCATAATGACGCACCCGATGCGGTGCGTCTTTTTTATTTTGTTATATTGTCTTATAATTCAAATAATATTAATTTGCGTCAAAAACAATACTAATTAATAATTAATAATAATTAATCGACATTGTAAATACGATTAAGCGGTAAACACCGCCATCGTAGTCGCAGAAAGGCATTAATCGATAAATCCCGATCAATTTTTTGAAATTATTACAAAAAACTTATTGCATTTTAACCCTATATTGATTAAAATAAATAATACACAAGGAGATATAGCTCAGTTGGTCAGAGCGCTGTGTTCACATCGCAGAGGTCGCGGGTTCGAGCCCCTCTATCTCCACCACAAAAAAGGCAGCCACAAATAGTGAGCTGCCTTTTTTGTGAAAGAGAAACGGGAGCCGAAACCTGTTGTGCATTTGTACAACGGGTGCGCCCAAGCGGAAAAGAGTTTGAACAGTGCAGAGATTTTCGACGCTTGGGTTTTGACGCTCTGCGTCAAGCCCATCAGTTTTCAATATATTCGGCGACGGGCTTGTAGCTTTGATGTCGGGGATCGAAATGTGTCTGACTACGTCAGGGTTTTCGCTTTGCTCAAACGCGAGCCCCTTTATCTCCACCACAAAAAAAGGCAGCCACAAGTAGTGAGCTGCCTATTTTTGTGAAAGAGAAACGGGAGCCGAAACCTGTTGTGTATTTGTATAACGGGTTCGCCAAAGCGAAACATAGATTCAATAGTTGCAGAGATTTGCAACACGCAGTTCAGGTCATTTTATTGGAATATAAACATCGATATGGCAGTCTTGGCAAAAGCCGTCAAGTAATTTTGTCGTAAGATTATACTAAACTCAGTTATTGGTTTTATCCCTGTAACCGTTATAAGAGTAGAGAGGTAATCCTTTATTTATCCTTTCTAAAGTGTATTTCTGCAGAGCGTTTATCGGTTTATAATTTTTGCGGTCTTTTTTGTAACCGAATACGCGTCTTTCGTTCATGTCGCTATCGGGTACGCGACCTAAAAGCTTGAACAATTTGCCGAATTTTACTATGTTGCTTTCATTGCCGAGCACGTTTTCGAGCTCAGGATTGAGCAGCCACGTTATTACTGTATAACAACGGTATTTGTAGTCGGGATAATGCTCAGAAAAGAAAGAGTCTGCGAGTCCTAAAGATTTTTTGCAAGCATCGTTGTCGAGCTTTTCGCCCTGCGGAATATGCAATGTTATGCATTTTTCTCCGAGGATGTACGGGCAGGACAACATATTTTTAATACCTGCGTGCGGCAATATCGCGAAACGAGAAAATTCGTATTGAAGTCTGCCTATTCTGAAGATTTTCATTGAGATGTGTTTGGATATCCACTTAATATTGACAAGACCTTCTACGCCGTACTGTTCCCGAGCGTTTTCGCACCAGATCGCAATATCGGAAAAAGTGTCAAAAAAGATTTTTTCGTCAATGTTTTTATCAGAATATTTTTTATAAACATAAGGCAATGCGTTGATGACAAGCGCAAGTTTAGCAAGCGGAGAAAAGTCATTTACGGCTCTGTATTTGCCCTTCAACAGATAAGTGGTGTATTTTTCTAAGTCAGCACTGTTTTTAGCTGCCCAGGCAGACGTTTTTGTTATAGTGCTTTTCTCTATATTGAGTTTTTCTGCAATTTCTTCTTTTGTCATAATGCCTCGCAGTTTCATTATAAACACTTTTATCGGGACGGTCAATACGGGTAACGCTGTAAATTTGTTTGGCAAAAAGGCTACAATAAAAACAAAATAAAAAAATTGCTAAAAACACTTTACAATCAAAATATTTTTTGCTATAGTATAAAAGCACTTGCGGAAGCATAGCTCAGCTGGGAGAGCACCTGCCTTACAAGCAGGGGGTCATAGGTTCGAACCCTATTGTTTCCACCAAATATTCCGCAATATGCGGATACCTTTTGAGCATAACGTCAATAATCGGACATATAATGTTTTGATTAGACGTTATACTCATAAATAGGGGTATGCGGGAGTGGCTCAGTGGTAGAGCGTTGCCTTGCCAAGGCAAATGTCGCGAGTTCGAATCTCGTCTCCCGCTCCAAAATGATAATTTTGCGGGAGCGAGATTTTTGCGGAATGCAGTCGGCTCGCAAGATGCAGGAAGATGCTTAGCAAATAACTGCGAGACCCGCTCCAAAATGAAAAACAGATGGCGCTATAGCCAAGTGGTAAGGCAAAGCTCTGCAAAAGCTTCATTCCCCAGTTCAAATCTGGGTGGCGCCTCCAAAAACAAGCAACCGATAAGGTTGCTTGTTTTTTTCTTGATTCAAAAATCTTGTCAAGGCATACGGACGCCGGAAACATAGCAAATTATGCGAATCTACATTATGTTTTGAGTTGCATTTTTAATCGCATCCAAAATAAAGATATTAAAACCGAGTGATAAGACAAAGTTTCTAAAAAATTTCGATAAGAGGGTAGTATCGGTCGAAAATCTCCGAAAACAATCAGTTTAATCCGTTGCTTTTTATTTGTGATAATAACGTTTATTCAATGCTGCAGGCAAAAACGAAATATCGCTTGAAAATACGGTATAACTGATATATAATTTTATCAGAAGATAAGAGAGGGAAGTTTGTGAAAAGATTTTTGAAATTTACTGCTGTCTTTTTATTGATCTCTATATGTTCGATTACTTTTATTTGCTGCGACAAAGCAAATGACAGCGATAAGGAAAACAAAAAAGACGTATTGTCAACGCTTGGCTACGTTTACGGAGAAAAAGAGACAGTAACGCCTTTTTGGGACAATCAGATCGGCGGTTACACTATTGTATATAACGAAGTTGTCACTCCTATACAATACGGGTCAAATGCAGAGTATGCTACGGGATATCTCGCATACGAACCTGCTAAAATAATCAGCGTAAGGGACTATACGTTGCAGCGTGAGTACGATGAAAACGATTACACGTCAGAAGGGAACGCTATTACGGTTTCGACTGACGGGAGCATGCCGTATATCTGCAACGAGTGGCTCGATTATAAAAACATACCTGAAAAATTCAGCGATCTGCTGGTGGAGGCACCTTCGTATTACAACGACAAAGGTGGCACCAATCGCGGAAAACACGTCATCAGCGAAGGCTCGCTGACACGCACAAATAATCTGTGCGTAACATATGCATATAAGACGGATGAAAATCCGCTGGGATTCGACGTGCCTGCATATGAACCCGAAAAGTTTGAGAGAGCACTGTCAAAGCTCGAAAAAGGCGAACCGATAAAAATGCTCGTATTCGGCGACAGCATCTTTACAGGAGCGAGCGCGTCTTCGGTTGTTGGATTTGAGCCCGGACTGCCTTCGTTTTTCGAGTTAGTAAAAGGAGAACTTGCTCGCAGGTATTACAACGGCGATACGGGCAAAATCACTCTCGTCAATCCGAGCGTAGGAGGAACGCTTTCGGATTGGGGAGCAGAGCAGGTTGAAAGCGGAGCGTTCGATATGAGCGGATACGATCTCGTAATCATAGGTTTCGGTATGAACGACGGCTGCGAGCAGTTCGACACTTCTCCGTCAGCGTTTGCATATAATATCGAACGAGTAATTGAAGGTATAAGAGAAAATTCTCCTGCCGCAGACTATCTGGTCGTAGGCTCGTTTACGCCTAATCCTAAATCGATATTTGCAGGCAACCATGCGGATTTTATAGAACCCGTCAAAGCTTTGTGCGAAAAGGAGAATACAGAGTCTTCGGGGTGTGCATATCTCAGTATGTACGAGATGTCTGCGTCACTTCTTGCAAATAAGCAAAAGAACAACACTAAGGATACGAGATATCAATACATAGATCTATCTTCCAACTATACCAATCATCCCAACGACTTTACCGTAAGATTGTACGCAGGTGCGATATTATCCAAATTTTGCAGTTTTGACGTTGCTAATAATTAAATAATACACAGATTTTTATAAATCCAGATCGATTACATAAGCCGCACATGATGCGGCTTATGTAATATTTTCGCAATAGCGTGAAATAACGTTTGACAAAAACCGTTTTATACATTAAAATAACCATATCGTACAGGGGATGTGCAAGGATGCAGGTGTTGGATCGCTGTTGAATAATTCGCATGCGGTTCGGAAAAACTCAAAATACGGCGGATTGCAAAGATATTCCGCTGATAGGGAGATAACATGAAAACTGTGTTTGTTGTACTTGATATATTGCTTGCAACGGGCGTTTTGCTGTTTATTCTTACAGGATTGCCCAAGATTATATACTATATTATAGGATGTTTTGGCGGAAGACAAAAGCCGTTAAAAAAGGCTGAAAAACTGCACAAGTTTGCCGTGATAGTTCCTGCAAGAAACGAAAGCGCGGTAATAAGAAAGCTTATGGACAGCATAAAAGCTCAGACTTTGCCGAGAGAGGCTTACGATATTTACGTTGCAGTCGAAAGAGCCGACGATCCTACATGCCAAATCGTTTCGGAGTACGGAGCAGAAGTTTATTTCAAAAAAAATTTTGACAAAAACGGTAAAGGATACGTTCTCGAAGAAGTCGTGGATCATATTTTCAAGAATCGCGCTGACAGAGGATACGAGGCTTTTATCATAATCGATGCAGACAACGTGCTTGAGCCCGACTATTTCGATAAACTAAACGACGCTCTCGATGCGGGATATGACATTGCAGTCGGTTACCGCAATTCAAAGAATTGGAACGACGGATGGATTGCTGCAAACACGGGGCTTACATTTACGCGCTTTTCGAGATTTTCTAATTATGCAAAATCGAAAAAGGGCACGACGGTTTTGCTGACGGGGACATGTTATTATATAAAAACGGATATCGTGCGCGAAAACGGCGGTTGGAAATGGCACTCTCTGACCGAAGACGTAGAATTGACTACGGTCGCCGCGATAAAAGGATATAAGACGTACTATATTGAAGATGCCGTATTCTACGACGAGCAACCGACAGATCTGAAGACGTCGATAATACAGAGAAAACGCTGGGTAAAAGGTTTTTTCCGCAACGGAGCTAAATATCACGACGAGTTGATCTCGGGCATTAAATACGGCAATTCAGACAAAGCAGCATGTCTTGAAATCATACTCGGAGCTGCTTGCATGGCATCTTTCGGGATATTCTTTGCTATTTATATAATAGCTAATGCGGTAATTTCGATAGCTTATTTCGATACGTCGATCGCTTTTGCGGCATTGTACAGAATATTAGGTGCATGGGCATTTTATTTCGTTGCATTGTATATCGATACTATAATCATGCTTACAGTCGAGCGCAGGAGGATATCCATGAAACCGCTCAGAAAAGTCGAAACCGTAATTATGAGACCGTTGTATTCGATGCTGTACGTTCCTGTAGCCATAGCAGCTATCACGCAACCTGTCGAGTGGGTACCGATAGAGCATAAGGTAAATACTGTAAACGGAAATAACGGAAAAAACAAAGCTTAGTTTATTTTGCTTGCAGATAAAAGTATTGCATTAGTTTTGCCATTGTGCTAAAATATATAAATGTTAAAATCATTTGTTTAGCCGATGTGGTGGAACAGGCAGACACAAGGGACTTAAAATCCCTCGGGGGCGACTTCGTACCGGTTCAAATCCGGTCATCGGCACCAGTCTGCGGCTAGCATTACGGTCGCAAAAAAACAGACGAGTTTCCTCGTCTGTTTTTTACGCCTCGTCTTTGCCGCGCCGCATTTGTGCCTTTGTACAGGATAG
>CALWRH010000006.1 GCA_944383895.1 uncultured Christensenellaceae bacterium
CATGAGAACGAAGAAACCTGTGACTCTGCCCTTATCTCGCTGCCGTCGCTAAGATTGACCGTACAGTTGGATATATAAGAAGGCGCGGACGAAGTACCGTACATAAGTCCCGCAAAGCCGCCGTTGACGGACATCGTGTTGACTTTGTAAGTGAGTTCGTTTATATAGCCTTTCTGCAACTGCGGTCCGCTCGCCGATTTACGGATACCGTTTACTTTAACGTTGTTCCCGAGAGTGAGCGTGCAGTTGTCGATCGTACCTGCGTTGACTGCGGTAACGATACCTACGTAAAGAGAGGTGCCGTATTCTCTCCAGCTGTCCTGATTTATGACGTCGAACCATTTAGCGTAATCGATATTGTCTATCGTTACGGAATTGGGTAACGAGAAATCTATGTTCTGTATGGTACCCAGGTTCCTGCCCAGGAAAAGCCCTCCCGCTCTTATACCTATCGAATACTGGGTATCCATCTGATTGAGGTCGGCGGACGACAAAGTGTTCATTCCTCCTATGTAATCCCAGTAATATTCGCCGCTGAGCAGCGCGCCGGCGGGCGTATTGCCCTTGTCGTCGATGACAGCGCTGTGAATGTTCCCGCTCGTCGTTATCGTGACGTTGTTGCCGTTTCCTTCGAGTATCTTATCCGCTCTCATGGTAACGGCTGTCGTGTAATAATGTCCCGCTTTATCACCCGTGCCCTGCGTCGCATAGTTTACTTCCAGGTCGTTGGCTATAATGCCTATGTTCGCGTTTGCATAAGAAGAATACAGAGAATCTGTCGAAGAAAGACCCTGAGTGGTATCCGCGCCTGCCGACATGAACGTCATTAGCTGTTTTGCGTCGTAAATATATACTTCGTTGTAAGTAACGCGCAGCATATATATTCCGTTGGAGAACGTATTTGCGGAACTCTTAATCTTAGAAAGTGCCGTAACGACGTCTACCGATACGATAACCGATGACGCCGCGCCCTGCGTACCGAGGCTTTCAATTGTTTTGAATCGCTCTGAGAGAGATTCACCGCTTTCGTCGTAATACATAAGCGCGCTCTCAAGGCTCTTCCAGCTCAGACTTCCGCTTATTGCAGCACTCAGCTGACCCAATCCCGTCCACGAAGTAACCATATCGGATGTGCTGAGCCTTGCAGAATACAGATTGTTGGTAAGCCACAATCTCATGCCGGCTCCTCTTATGTCCGTATTCTGTGAATCTATCGTAACGGGCGCGTAACCGAGAATTGCAACTGCGGTGTTGGTATTGAACGCCGCAGAATAATCGGCATAATTTACATTTGTCGTCCAGAGGTTGTCGCCCTCGCAAGCCGTCTGCCAGACGAGATTTTTGAGATTGTCGTAATTGACGTTCATTTCTGTTGCGACAACTCCGTCATCACTCTTTACGCCGTCAAGTATTCTTGCCGTTATCATACCCACGCGAGTATTTGCCTTTGCTCTCACATAGCCTTCGAAGTCTATATAAACGCTGTCAAGACGTGCAGGCCTTATCTCGCCGTACGCAGCAACGAGTTCTTTTACCGTCGTATCGTCGCTCTGCGCCGTCAGCGCACCGTAGTTTGAACCGAGTGCAACTACACCGGCCGTATAAAGTTTTGTTGAAGAAGTTGTTACTATACCGCTTTCGTCAATACCGTTATACAGATATCCGACACCCGTAACTTTTGCCTTTTCAATCGCAGCCTGTTCGCTTGAATCAGAGAACGTATTGACGATACCCACAAGGTTTGCAAGTGCAGCGGTACCGTTGGTGTTGGTGCCGGAAATTTTCATTACGGACTGGTATTCGGATTCGAACACAACATCGGAGAGCTCTCCTCTGAGATCTCCTACTACGCCGCCTACCGTCGCCGCATTATGCGCTGCCGTTACGGACAAAAAGCTGTTGGCTGTCAGCGTAACGCCTACGTTCTCAATTCTGCCTTGTATAGCAATTCCCACGACGCCGCCTGCGGCAACCAGGTTCGCGCTGCCGGACATCGTGATTCCTCCCGCACGCTCAGCCGTGCCGAAGGTTATATGTCCTATATTTTTTATTAATGCGTTCTCGCCCGACTGTGCGCCGACCATGCCGCCGAATATCGAATTGTACTGAGAGCCCGCATTGCTGTCGAGCGTTATCGTTCTGTCAAAACTGTAATCCGCACACTCGGAGATCGTACCTTCGTTTATTCCTACGAGCATACCGTAGATAAATCCCGTGAGTTCCGACGTGTCGATACCCGTATTGCTTGCGTTTGCGATAACGTCAAGCGCGTTTCTCGAAATGTCGTGTCCGCCGTCCGTACCCGAAAGCTGTATGGACGTGTTGGTGAAAGTTCCGTAGTTTATCGTCAGGAATTCACTCACCACGAGGTATTTCTGTTTTACTCCGTCGAGATCTCCGAAAGTGTAATCGGCAATATTATTCGCAAATGCGGATTCTACGACAACGGAATATCCTCTGTCCTGACCGCCGTCGAAAGTCTTGCCCTTACCGAGGATGAGAGGCTGCGACGGGGTAGCTTTTATCGTCACTACTTTATTGTTGCCCGACAGAGTCATATCCGTCGCGCCCGACCATATCTGATATACACGGTAGAACGCGTTGTCGAGCGATCTCGACATTTCTCCGTCCACCGTAGTGTAAGAATAATAATTCGTATAGAGATTGCCCTGAGAATCCGAAGTCGTGCCCACGGGTTTGGTGCTGAGGAAACTGAGTATCATATCCTGCACGTGAGCGTTGTCCGTTAAGGCGTAAACGCCGGATTCGAACGAGAACGTAACGTATCCCGTACCCGTATTGCCGGAATTCGATACCGTCAGCGTCTGCGTGGAACTGCCTCCCGCGCCGACGGTGCCCTTTGACGCGCTCGAAACATCGCTGCCCGTAACTTCCGGCGAGAAATCGGGAATGCCGACAAACGCGCCGCCCGCGGGTTTATGCACGTCGAGCGTAAGCGTTCCGTTATTCACGGACGCGTCCATAGTAAGATAGTTGATCGGGTTGTCGTCCGAATCGACGAGCGTGAAACCGTAACTGCCCGTTGCGAACGCCGCCTCGTTTGCCGAAGCGTTCCAATTAGCCGGAGCCATACCGAACGCGCTTATATAAGTCGGATAAGCCGAATTGCCGCCGTGGAATACGGGCAACTGCTCCGCGTCATCTCCTTCTACGCTTTGCAGTTTGTCTGCTATAAACCAGAAAGTATTGCTTACCGCTCCCGCGGGTACCGACTGATAATCTGCCGCAAGTACGCCCGTGACGTAACCGTATCTTGCGTATCCCGCGCCTTTGGACATCATAGTCACCATGCCGCCGCTCAGCGCGAATACGCTGCCCGAAAGCGTTGCCGCCTCCGCATTTTCAAAATTTATAAATCCTATCGCAGCCGCACCGTCCGCGTTCATCGCTCCGATAAGTCCGCCTACGAACACGCTGTAACGCGATACCGACATTATCGTAGCGGAATATACGAAGAATCCGCCCCAGCCCGTTGCCTTGAGTCTGTCTGCAGATCCGCCGTCGTTCATGCCGAGTATGCCGCCAGCGGCAAGGTTTCCGCCGCCCGTCGCGTTTACGCCGTAATTGACGTGAGCAAGCATCGACGCGTCGGAAAGATCTCCCGCGTTATAGCCTATGACTGCGCCCCATACCGTGAGCGAAGACGCCGCGATATAGTCTGTCTGCGCAGCCGGATCGCTGTCGAGTCGCGACATATAATCGTTCTGAGATATCTCCGTGCCTGCGGTGACCGAAATGTGTTGAGCGTTGCCGTAGTTTGCGCCTATGACTCCGCCGTAAATTACTCTGCCCGTTCCACTTACGTTGTCGGAGCTGCTCTTGGTAAGCGACAGGTTTTCTGCCGTCGCGCTCTCTGCATTGGCACCCAGAATACCGCCGAATATAACTTCCGTCTGATTTTCAGCGACTATCTTTACCGTTCCGCTTGCAGTCGCGTTGTCGTAAACGACGTTTTCGATACTGCCGAAGTTCACGCCAGCGAGAACGCCTGCCGCAACGTTTTCAGTAAACGTGAAAGCGTACGTTCCCGTCAGAGTCGAGTAATTTCTGTGAACTATATTGAAGTTTCTTACCGTACCGTAATTGACGGCGATAAGTCCGCCCGCCGCTCCGACGGTTTTTCCTCCGACCTCGACCCCGACGTATCCGCCGCTTCCCGATGTCGCGTTGTCGCTCGTCCTGTCATTCTGTTGCAAGACATAATTGCCGTCATAACTTCCCACCCAGCTGAGCATAAGAGTATGCCCGTTGCCTTCGAGAGTCTTTTCCGCCCTCATCGTGACGAAACCGTTCATAGGCTTGTCTATAAGGAGATCTTCCGTTATGTAGCCCGTCTGCGCGCCCGCATAAAGCTGATTTTCGCCCGTACCGTCGATAAAGCAATAGAGCTTGCTTTGATAAATGCCGTAGTCGTTGTTCCAATCGCTTTCCGTTCCTGAATTTATATCTACCGAATAAGTCACGAAGAAGTCTATCGTCGGAACAAAGTCTCCCGTGCCGTTAAGATAAGCGTCAGCAACCGTGTAGGAATAATCGCCGCTGACCCCGCGGTCGCTCTGATCTGTCACGACAGAACTGACGCCGTCTCCCGAATAAGTGTTGTAGGTGACTCTTATGTTCACGCTGTTGTCTCTGACCCCCGAGAACGCGGTCAGCGGGACAGTGAATACTGCGCTGCCCGCAGTCGAGGTCAGAACTCTATAAGATACAAAGTCTGCGGCGCCGTCGTCGCTGTAATCGCTGATCTTGAGCAAGACGCCCGTCGCGTTCTCCGCGCTTGCGGAGACGTTGTATCCGTACATGGATATATCCGCAGCAGAGGTCGTGAACCACGGTATCCCGCGAATGCCCTCAGAATTTCCGCTTTCGTTATAATGCGCCGCGGCGCCTGTTATTCCTCCGCTTCTTATGTTGCCTGCCGCGCCCGCTATAAGTCCCGTATATCCGCCCGAAAGCGAAGAAGGATATGCGCCCGCGTAAACGCCCGAAAGCACAGAAGGCTCGAGGTTTTCGCCCGTCACGTCAGCCGTATTGTCCGCACCCGTGTTTATTATACCTATAACGCCGCCTATATAGCCCGTGCCGCCCGAAGCAGTAAGCGTCGCGCCCGCGCCCGTCGTGCCGACGTCAGTGAGCACTGCACCGTTCTGTTTGCCGACTGCGCCGCCGACGGCAGCCGTAGACGCCGCAGCGTTGAGCACGGCGTTTGCGTAAGTCACACAGACATTGGAAAGATTTTCGTTGTTAAAGCCGATCGCGCCGCCGACGTAAGCGTTGCCCGCATTTACGGTATGCGTGCCCGAAAGAGATACGTTTACGTTGCTGAGCTCTCCGTAATTGATACCGAAAGCCGCGCCGTAAACAGTCGCGTCGACCGTCGCGCCCGCAGACGTTACGGTAACGTTCATCACGTCGGCTCTGTTTACGGCGAAGAAACCGCCTGCAGCCGTAATGCCGTCGTATTCCGTCACGGGGATATTACCCGATACGGCAATAACGTTGCCAGAAGAACCTATAAGCACTTTTCCGTCAAGGCTCACCGACCTCTGAGCCGCATTGCTGCCGTCAAGAGCAAAAGACGCGTTTGTCGTAAGCACCGCTTTGTGAGCGCCTGCGTATACGCCCTCGCCCTCTCCTCTCATGAAATCCACAAGACGCTGATTTTCAGCATTGTAGATATTCACGTTGTAATCGACAAGAACTTCGAGCACGGGAACGAAGGAATTGCCTCCCGCGTATTCTCTGTCGAGCGACGTCGTATATACCGAACCCGACAACGTCGGAACGCCAGTGTACGAGCCGTCCGTCGTGAGAATACCCGACTCGTCGTAGTAATAATATGTTGCAGTAAACGTCAGCGATTCGAGCGCAGACGTAAACTGCGTTTTATCGAAAGTGAAAGATTTCAGATCGCCGTTCACCGAGATCGTACGGTCTGTAAGGAATTCCGCCTTTCCGTCCGCGCTGAGGTCTTTTACCGAGAACAGAACGCCGTCGAGATCTCCGGCAGTTCCGTAACCGTACATCGAAAGCACGTTGACCGTATCCGTTGTCCACGGCACGACGTAATCGGCTATGTCTTCGGGATAGAACGCGGCTATTCCGCTCAAAGCGCCGTCTCTTACCGCTCCTTCCGAAACCGAGCCCGCTATCAGACCTTTGTAACCGTTGAGAGCGGTGATATTCATGCCGTACGCCGCGTTTGCTATATTCTCAAGAGTCGTCTTGGTTGCGGTAATGCCTGCGAGCGTATCTCCGTCGCTAAGATTGGCAAGACCTATTACGCCGCCGACAAGCGAATTGCCCGCCGCCGTCAGGCTGCCGCCGTAGCCCGTAGTCTGCACGTCGGAAAGACTTGCGCTGTCCTGCAAACCTATAACTCCGCCCAGCGCCATAAGCGTACCGCCGCTGTTCGTAGCGGTTACGGAGCCGGACAGAGCGACCCTCGTGCCGTCTGCGACGCCGCGGTTTATACCGACCGCACCGCCGACGAAACTCACTCCGCCGCCCGACAGATTGAAATTGCCGCCCAGGCTGACCGTCACTCCCGTAAGCGTGCCGAGGTTGACGCCCACGGCGCCGCCGAACGCGAACGCGCCGCCCATATTGGTGGTTGAACTGACGTTCATCGCCACGTTTACGTTGCTTATCGTCGACGAGTTCACCGACGCAAGAACTCCGACCGCGGTCAGACTGTCTGAATCGAATCCGTACGTTGTGCCGCCTATCGCGCCGCCTGAATAAATGACCGTATGTCCGCCGCCGTCGAGACCTCTCGTCTTCTTGAAGTCCGCGACTATCGTAGTGCTCACTGACATGTCCGAAGTCAGCGTAGCGCCGTTTGCGCCCGCCGCGAGTATCTTGTGCGTGCCCACGCCGCTTGCCGACGAAGCGTCGCCCGAGACGAAGGCTTCGAGCGAAGTTTTGGACATAGAAGTATCCGCGTCGCTCGCCGACTGCGACAGATTGACGTCGTAATCGTAATATAGTTTTACAGCGGGAGCGTAGTTGCCGTCGTTGCCTTCCGTGACGGGCACGGACAGCGATCCCGCCACCGCAGCGGGAATAAATACCGACTGAGTTTCAGAATTCAGATTAGCGGTAAAAGAGATCTGAGTCGCCGCATCTGCACTCATATATTCGGTATGCATGGTTATCGCGTTAACCGATCTTACCGCCGACGAACCGTTGAACACGTCCGTTTTGAATATCGCGTTTATGCCCGATCCGCTCTTGGAAGCGTTGTAATCTTCGTATATCCTTGAAATATAGGACGTCGAAGCGTCGTCTATGTATATGTAATAACCGCTTACGAGGTCTGTCGCGATAAATCCCGTAGCCGCCTCCGAGCCGCTCGCTCTGCCGAGCAGGGACATACGTCCCGCAGTACCCGTAAACCAGCCCGTAGCCGTCTCCGTCTGCGGCATCATCACGACCATGTTCTTCAACATATAATCGTCGCTGTTACCGTTATCCGCCTTGTTCGCTGCACCGACCACTCTTCCTGCGAGCATGCCGGCATAAGAACCCTGAGTCTGAATCGTCTGTTTACCTACAAAGGTCCAGTTTGAGAACGGACTGCCGCCCGAAGGAGCAGTCAGGGTCATCCCTCCTACGCCTACGCTGCCGTAGTTGGAGCCTGCCCCCAGCACGCCGCCCGCATAGCTTTCTCCCGAAGTCGCGGTTGCGCTGAGCGTAGCTGCGGAGATGCCGTCCACTATCACGTTCCTGATCGTACCGCCGCTGTTAACGCCGACTGCGCCGCCCGCAAACGCGAGAGACGACGCGCTCGCAGACACGCTCTGCCTCATTATCGTGTGCATAGTGTCTATCGTGCCCGCGTTGGCTCCGACTGCGAGTCCCACCGCCGCCGTACTGCCCGTAGTGGAAAGCTTGGTCTGCGTACCGTCGCCGTATGCGCCCGTATTGTTGACGTTGACGTTGTTAATAGTACCGAGGTTGATGCCCGCCACTCTGCCGTATGCCACGTTTCCGCTCGCGGAAATAGTGTCCCTCGAAGAAGACGTATAATTCAAAGTGAGGTTTTTGATCGTACCTTCGTTTATGGATATAAAGTCGCTTATGCCCGCAAGCGAAAGCCCGCCGATCTGAGAAGCGTACCCCGAGGTCGCGGTGCCCGACGCGTTGTATATCACGATACCGTTGCCGTTGCCGTCTATGGTCTTCCAGCTTTTCAGAACCTTGTCTCCCGTCAGAGACGGAGAGGTCAAAGTGTTGGTAGAAGTCAGCATAACCGCATCCGCAAACGCGTATGCGAAATACTCGTTGTTTGCGCCCTGAGAAGTCTTCGCGAACGCCTCGAAATGAGAAAGCGAAGTGAAATCGTTTATGCGCAGGCTATAAAGCATAAGAGTCCATTGCGGCGCATAACCCGCAGTCCACTCTATTCTGCCGCCGTTAGTCAGCGATCCAGCGGTATAGTCGTCGCTTCCCGCGATCTGAGAACCCGAAACGCCCTGCACGCTACCCGTCTGTTTGTAAACCGAATAGCCTTTGCCCGCAAGATCGGTTATATTGTCGAAGTTGACGTTGTAGAGCACACGGCTGACCACCGTGCCTTCGGAATTTACATAAGAATCCCAGATATAACTTACCTGAGCGAGAGACAAGAACACGGAGTCGTTGCTGAAATCCTGACTCTGATTGGACTCTCTGTCCTGACCTGCGAGTCTTGCCGCAACGTACAGATTCTGATAATGGTTAGAGTTTACGTTGGAAGTCGTGCCGTAACCCAGCAGAGGCATCGTGTTGTCCGCAAAAGCGAGCGTTGAGTTGAGTTCCGAAGTTCCCCACGCTCTGAACGCATACTTGTTGGCGTCGAACGAAATCCCTCCGGTAACTATCTTTTCCGCGACGCTGCTATTGGTAGAAACTCTGCCGCCTATAAGACCGACGTATGAACCGGTTGGAGTCCAGCCGTCGTTGTTGATGACCATGAATCCGCCTCTCGTACCCGAATAAGCGTGCGCCTCGGTTGCGGCGGAGAATCCCGAATGAGTGTTGTATTGAATATTCTGCACGCTGCCCGCGGCAACCGACAGACTTCCTCTCGCCTGTATGGCGTTGTTGGAGTAATAGCCTACGTTGAAATAAACTCCGCTGCCGCCTTTCGAGTTCTGAAGATTGGCGAGACCTACTATCATGCCGGTATAGCTTGCAGCCGTATGATTGTTTTTGTTGTAAAGACTTCCCGAGGTCGTGTTGTAACTTACGCCGTTTACAACGCCTCCGTCGTTAAGACCGGCAACACCGCCTACTATGCCCGAACCTATATTGTCGTTGTAAATTGCAGAAGTTTCTTTGTTATTCCAGTCGTACTCGACCGTATAAACAGGTCTGTAAGTTCCCAAATCGGCGTTCTGATTAACCTGGGTATTGAGTATAGTGCCTTTATTTATACCTACGACACCGCCTACTGCTACCAGACCTTGCCTTGACAGTATCTTGTTGTTTGAATTGCTCGCAGTGTTAGACCATGCCTGAACCGGGCTGCCGTAAAAACCGTACGTAACATTTATCGTGGAAACACAGTTTTCTACCGTTCCGAAGTTTATGCCCGCGACCACACCCATGCCGATGTTGCCGTCGTAACCTTCGGGAGCGGTGACGACTGCCTTCGCGTTAGTGCCGCCCGAAACCGCAACCGACAGATTTTTAATCGTGCCTCTGTTGACAGAAACAATGTTGCTGACGCCGAAAGCACTCAGACCGTTGCCTATGTCAACCGCATTGCCCGTTCCGTTCTGCTGAAAAGTAAACCAGCTCTTGTACCAGTCGCTCGTAAGACCCCCGTCAACCCTACGGCAGTCGAGAGCGGCGGTTTCGGTGAAATAAGTCGTTATGGTATATCCGTTGCCGTCAAGCGTCTTTCCCTCTGCAAGCGTCCTGTTGAGCGAAGGCTTGACTTCGTTTCCTATGGTAAAGGAATGAGTCAGAAGTCCGTACGTATAAGTCGAAGAATTGAGAAAATCTTCAAGTTCAGTCGCATTGGCGATGGTCTTGACGTAACTTCCAGAAGGAGCCGTATCTCCGGGACGTCTGCCTCCGTATCCGTACTGAGCGTTGAGCAAAGCGTTGTCGTCCGCGACTTCTCCCGCCGCGGTATTCCCGTTATACGCGTCCGTATCCGTACGCGTATAAAAAAATACCGCCAGAGCGCAAGACAGCACGAGCGCGACTGCGATGATAGCAGCCGTCGCCGTAAGCCATATTCTGCGTTTTGCGGCATTGTTTGTCATAATTTTCCTTTCCCTTATCCTGCAGCCGCGCCCTTATCCGCGGCGATATTTTATGCTCTCATGAATTCCGACGTTACGCTGACCGTGACCGTCGCGCCCATTATTTCGTCGGGCAGAAGTTCGTCCGTAACGTTGAACCTTATTGCAAGTATCAGATTGCCCGTACTGCCTGCCTCAGGCGACTCGAACGTATAACCTGCCGACACGTTGCTCCATCCGAACTGCGGCGACTCGTTTTCTTTGTAGAAGAAAAAGTCGAGCTTTCCCTGCATGTAATCCTGCAATTCCGAAGAGAGCTCCTGCCCGTCCTTATCTTTCCAGACTGCCGACGACGCGTAAACGAGAACCCTCATCGCGGTGACGCCCTCTTCAGCCTCTCCGATAACGTAAGGAACTTTTATCCTCACTCCGTCGGAATCCGAAATTTCGCCTTGTGCGGTATTGTCGTTTACCGCCTCAACGGGCACGAGCTGTCCCTGGGTTTCTCCTACGCCTATGCTGATGCTGAACTGATCGTTTGAACCGATACGCAGGTACGCGGTATCGCTTTCATTGGGGAAAAATGCTAAAGTCGCGACGGTAGCAACCGCCGCAATCAACAAAACGAATATAACGCTTATGACAATCGTCTTTTTTTTCATTTCCCCTTATCCGACCTTGCCTTAGCTTTATTACTTTATTATGTATATAATAATATGTGCGCACGTTAATGTCAATACTGTTTTTTGAAATTTTACATTGATAGTTGCGAAAAAATATTTTTCGACCGTTTTTATCCGTCCGTAAAAAATCTGTCATGCAACGACCCCGACGCTTATTCTTCAACGTCCGTCCCCGATAATAAAAAACGCGGAGACCTGCTCCGCGTAGCGAATTTACATAGATGTGCCGCAATTTTGCCGATATGTATCGGGATTTTCGGTTTTATCCGAAACAGTATTCCCCCTCAACGACCTCTCTGCCGCCGAAATCCACCTTGCTCCTGTCGAGCGATACGCAGCGGTAAAAACATTTGTCCCCGAGAGTTATCGGCTGATCTCCCGCCTCGAAAACAACGCTTTTGAGATTGTCGCAGAACATGAACGAGCCCGCCTCTATCGTCGTCACGCTCGCGGGGATCGTCAGCTCTTCAATAAGCCGCAGTCCGTCGTACTCCTCGACAGAGAGCATCGCGATAGTATCAACCGAAATCACGGCTGTTTCTCCCCCGCCTCTGACAGTTATTTCCTGAGGGATCTTAAGCGTAGTCAGTATGCCGTCGTAGCCCGCGACTTTAACGGACGTTATCCCGCTTGCAGCCGTATCGCCTGCGTCGAAAGCGGAAAAATCCGATCCGTCGTCTGCCTTTTGTCTGTATTTTATCAGCTTGTTTCCGCCGTCATACCCGATCTCTATCACAAGATATCTGAAGGACCCGTCTTCCCACTCGCCCGTTTCGGTAGTCGCGGGAGTGCTGCCGCCCTCCGACGTCGACCATACGGCATAAGTGACCGCGGTGATGCCCGCGACGAGCAACACCATTACGGTTAAAAATACGATCAATCTCGTAAACTGACCCTTCATATCTCTCCTTTAACCCGCCTGACTGAGTCTTTCAGGCGGTGATCGTCTTTCTCAATTGTAGTCGGCATATGCCGCCACTTCGAAGAAAAATTCCGACGCCTTGAAACTGTCGCCGCTGAACGGGAACGGTTTTGCGTAGCCTGCATCCGAATACATAATCTTTATACATACGGGATTTGCCTTGCCGAACGCCGCGTCGGACACGACTTCGGACTCTCCCGCAGGTATGTTTTCGCCGTATCTGAAATGCAGACCCTGACCTTCTTCAGCAAAAGTGCCGTAAGCGTATGGCGGCGCGTCTGTCGTTATTTTTGCGTATCCGAGCGTAAAGAACTTGTCGACGTTGGCTTTATCCAGCTTTATATAGCAGACATTGCCCTGAGCCGTGCCGTCAGTCGTGTATATAAAGGCGGTACTGCCGTCCGAAGGCTCTGTAAAGACCTTGCTTTCCCCCTCCTCGGTAACGACGGTTTCGCATTTTCCTATATGCGACTTGCCGGGATCGTAACCGTCGAAAAGCGATACCACTTCCTGCAAAGTGCGGGTCGCGTTCATCATGTAAAACGTGTCCGAAACCTCTATCCACAATTCAAGAAACGAAAATTTCAGATAGAGATCCGCGTCGCCCTGCAACTTGATGTAAGTGTGATAATACGCCTCGTATGCCTTGTCGGCGTCGGTATACGGCGTTCCGTCTTCGTCATAGCCCTTTTCGCCGTTGTATTTGCTTCCGTTCAGAGTTCCGCTGCCGTCAAACTCCACTTTTATATAGGAACCAGCTTTGAGCACGGTTTCGGTTTTGGATTGTTCGCCCGCTGAAAACCACGCAAAAGTCAATGCCAGCATACACATCACCAGCACAAGCACCAATATCGGCAACATAACTTTCGCGCTTTTCATCGTTTTATCGGCTTTGATCTCCTTTTCCGTCGTCCCGCGTGCCGTCGCCTACGTCTTCCGAGTCACGCTTTACGCAGTTCTCTTTACCGCCCTCAGCGCAATCTTTCTGTCTGAGATATTCTTCGACAGCACTCTCTTTTATCTTCTTTATACGCTCTTCTTCAGAGCCCGTGTCCCGCTCGTTTTCCTTGGCGGAGGACAATTCTTTTTCATGCTTTTGCTTAACCCCCGCAACAGCGAAAACGGCTATCTGCCATACCGCGATAAAGACGAGAGGTATTATGATAAGGAACATAAATCCCGTCTTGCTCTTCAGCACGGTCTGCAATTTTGCCAAGGCTTCGCTCTTGCCCTTTACGAGCCCCGTAACGTTGTCGAGAGGTACGGGAACCGAGTCTGCCGTCTGTACGGCGTCGCCCTTTGTGCGGACGTACCATCTGCCGTCCTCTCCTTTGTAAGGCTCTTCGACTACCCTGTGCGTTACCGTATATCCTTCGACCGCTCCGAAACCCTCGGGTGCGACAAAGGTGACAACGTCGCCTTCTTTTACGGCAGACGGGTCTTTCTCAAGTTCTTCTGCGTCCAGCACTTTTACGAGTATAACGTCCCCTTTGTCGTAAGTGCCCGTCATACTGTCGGTAATGACGACGTAAGAACGGTACCCGAAAAGAGTAGGTTCCTTGCCCGTAAAATTCTGTACCATGACCGTGCACAGACAGGCAAACACAAACAAGAACAATGCCGTTACGATTATATTTATAATCAACACGGGTACGGAAATTTTCTTTTTACTCTTCTTGTCTTCCATCGTTGTTTTCCGTTTCGTCCACCGCCTCTGAAGACAGCTTTTCACCGCTTTCCGCAAGGTCGTTTCCGTCTGAGTTCAGGTCTTCCTTTTCCGCTGCCGCAGCATTTTCTTCGGGAAAATTATTTTCTCCGTCCTGTTCTGCAACTCCTTCAGAGCCGACTGCTGCCGTCGCGCCCCGTTCTTCATTTGCGTCAGCCGCGACTTCGTCCTGAGCGGGCGTTTCTATGGTAGCGTTATTCTCTGCGCCGTCTTCTTTGAGCGCGGCGAGCATCGGCTTGACCGAAAGGTCTTCTACCTCGCCGAGATCTTCTCTTTGCTCGATGTCTGCCGCGATCTCCTGCGATTGCAGAGCCTCCTGTTTCTCGCGCATCTCTTCTTCGAGTTTCTGCAGACGCTTTCTGTCGCGTTCTTTCTGCTTTTCAAGCGACTCGCGCTCTTTTGCCGCGATCTTCTCTTTCTTTGCGAGAGATCTCTCGAGTGCAAGTTTCTCTTTTTCCATTTCTTTGAGCAGTTTCTCCTGCTCGATCTCCTGCTGACGGAAACGTATCTCTGCGATCTCCGATTTCTTCTTTGCCCTAAGCGTGCTTTCGTTCAGCAATACGCGGTCGATAGCTTTGTTGATACGCGCAAGCTGCGCCTTGTCCACCTTGCCTTCCGTCTGCTGGAACAGATTCCTGAGTTCCGCAACGCCGAATTCGTCCGGCAGTTCTTCTTCCTCTTCCTGCTCCTGCTGTTTTTCTTCTTCTGCCTGAGTTTCCTGTTCTTCTCCCTCTTTGCCCGTTTCTCCTTCCTGTTCTTCGGGTGACGGAACTTCCACGGACTCCGGTGTCGGAGTTTCTTCCGTCTTTTCTTCTTCCTTTTCTTTTTCGACTTCTTTTTCCTGCTCTTCTATCTCCTGCTCCGTCATATTGCTTTCGCTGAAGAACAGAGAGTCTTCCACTTTGTTCTGTACAAGTCCTTCCATAAGCGAGTTGCACATGAACATCATATCGCTGACCGCAGTTTCGACGTCCTCGTCAACAGCCATTTTCTCGCTGACGTTTTCTACCGAAAATCCCATTTTAGAGTAGCTCTCTATAAACTGCCACAATACGAGCGCTTTTTTGAAATCGGGGTTTTTGAGTATTACGTTGGTACGCGTAATCGGCGGTCTGACGGGCGCGCTGTTGACCATCTGCTTTGCAAAAGGCGATGAAAGAAAGTCGGAGATAATGCGTTGCAGCTTTGTCACTCTTTCTACTATCTTGAGATCGGAGCCCTGTATTTCCTGCTCAACGTCCGACGGCAACGATCCTATCAGCTCGAGATTGTAAAACACTCTCGTCTTGCCCATGTAGAAATTGGCGTCCACGTCAAGCTCGAGTATATTGTCGTTGACGTATGCCTTCTTTATCGCGTCCATACGTCGGGTGATAAAGTTGTACAGGTTTTTGAGCAGCGTATAAATGAACCTGTTTTCGTATATCTCGAAACTCTCTTCTTTTGTGGTGTTGAGTATCTTGTTGGGCGTAACGTTGCCCTCTTTGTCAACGCTCGCGATCATGTTGGTATGCTGCGCGAGATGTTTGACGGATTCTGTGGATATCGCCCTCGCGAGCGATATGTCCACGATGTCTTCTTCAATAACTATGAACTTTCTCGGATTGCGGACGATATTGTCGAGATTGGTTATACAGGACTCTATCATCTCTATCCAATCGGTTTCAAACTGCTTCGTACGGCTCTTTTTGGCGAGTTTGAGCTGTGGTTTGGACGCACGCAGTCTGCGCCTGAACGTCTGATAAAATTCGTCAGAACGCATTATTGCATTGAGTTTTTCGACGTAAGCGTCAAATTTCTGTCTGTCGTCCATACTTCGCCTCTTTCAGCCACGCGGCGTTTACTTTTTCGCCGCAGGTTTCTTTGCGGTCTTTGCCGCAGTCGCAGTCTTTGCAGTCTTCTTTTCGGCAACCGTTTTTGCAGAAGATTTCGCCGCAGTCTTAGTTGTCGCCGCAGTATTCTTCGCAGCTGTCTTCTTAGCTGCGGGTTTCTTAGCCGCGGTTTTTGCGCCGTCTGCTTTAGCGGCTGTCTTCTTAGCCGCAGGTTTCTTTGCTGCCGTCTTCTTTGCGGATTCCTTTTTCTCGGGAGAAGGTTCTTCTTCCTTTACGACGGTTTCTTCAGTATCCTGAACTGCGGGTTCTGCAAACGCTTCCTCTGCCTCCGTCGCGGGAGCGTCCTCGTCTTTGATTTCGGTCTTTTCTTCCGCTTTTTCCTCTACGGGCGTAGCGTCCGTAATTTCTTTCTTTTCTTCGGAGATATCGCTTTCAGCGGTTTCCTCTTTTTCCGTTTCCGCCGCCGTTTCGGGCTCTTCTTCTGCCTGTTTTTCTTCGGTCTTTTCTTCGGTTTTCTCTTCAGCGACCGCCTCGTCGGCTATTGCGCTCTCCGAAGGCTCTTCTTTTGCGGTGTCTTCTACTTCCGCGCTTTCAGGCACCTGTTCTGCCTCTTTGTCCGCCTGCATCTTGCTTAGATATTCTTCTATGGCGCGACGTTTGATCTCCTCTTCGTCGAGGACAGGTGCATCTGCCGCAGCCGCCGTTCCGACAAGCTGTTCTCTCTGCTTTTTGAGCTTTGCGTCGATGACGAAACGCACGACAAGGAACGCGTTATACAGCAACAGCAGTATGAGCGGCAACATAATGACAAGGAAGAAATGCGTCGGATCCTGCAACCAGAATACCGCGCTGCCCACGCCCGGAAGTTTGCCGATATATACGCCTGCTATGTCGCCTTCTGCGATCGTCGTCGTAAGTCCCGACGTTTCGGCGTCGCCCATTGTCGTATATGTACGTATTATCTTGCCGTTATCGTCCTCGATCTCGTTTATCTTTACGATACGGTGAGTTACGAACTGAAGATCTTCTCCGACATAATCGAGATATGTGATTATATCTCCCTCTTTGAGCTCGGACAGTTTGACCTTGTCAGCCTTTTTAACGATAATAAGGTCGCCTGCTTTGAAACTGTCTTCTTTATCGCCGTTCATACTGTCGGTAAGAACGGGCATCAGCCTTATCGACGAATCGCCGAAGTCGGTGTTGCTTTCGTATCCCGTTGATAACAGTATCGAAACGGAAAACGCTATTGCGACGACAACGATAAGCACCTGCAGAACGATAAGTGCGATGTTAAGCGCGAATTTGCTTTTGCTCATAGGCTTGCTGTCAGAATTCTTCTTTGCCATATACTCTCCTTGTCAGGCGGAAATACCCGCGCTGTGAATCTTTGCCGCATTGCGACGATTTTCTTGCGTAATACCGTAGCGACAAAAAACGTATCTGCAACGCTTATTCCGCTGCGGCGACTTATATCAGAACAGTTTTTTGAGTCTTTGCAGATACTCTTTGCTCTCGCCCATGTTTTCTTCTCCGAAAAGTTCGGAAAGATAATCGCAGAGGCCGTCTATCTCGTCACGGATAAAACCGAGGTTGAGCGACTCGAACTTTCTGAGTATCTTGTTGCACAGAACGTAGTCGATACCGTCTATCTCGGTGCCGCCGCATGCGACGTAAGACGGAACGAACTCTTTGAGCTGCTTGACGATACGGTTACCGAACGCCAATCTGAAGTGCTCTATGACGTAATCGTCGAGAGTGTTTATCTTGTCGATGACCTCCTGCGAAACCTTGTGTTCTTCCTGCGCCTTTTTGAACATTGCCTCGACGTGCTTGAAAGAAACGTAAAGCTTATCAGTATCGGGAGCGTCGAAAGGTACGCCTTTGGTATTGATGTTGATAGGAATAGCACGGTCGTAGACCTTATCCGAAATAGCAAAGGTCGAGTCGTCGTTGTTTGCCGTACCGATAAACCACATGTTCTGCGGCAGAGTGAAACGTCCTTTTACGACGTGCTTGGGGTCGTTGGGCCAGCCGCTCGGAACGAGGTCGACTATCCAGTTGTCGCGCGACGGCATTTCGAGAATAGACAACATTTCTGCGAAATAGTACTCGACACGCGCGATGTTCATTTCGTCGAGAACGGTTATGTAAATATTTTCGTTCCAGGTCGCCTCGTACATCTTTTTGAGGACTTCGGTTTCGTTGAAACGCTTGGTAAATTCGTTGAAGTACCCGAAAAGCTCGGTACGGTCACGCCACGACGGCTGAACTGACGCTATCGTAGCGGGATTGTCGAGGAATTGCCCCGTCGCGTATGCAAGCGACGTTTTACCTGTACCCGAAATACCTTGCAGTATAAGAAGTCTTGTCGTAGACATGCCCGCCCAGAAAAGACGTATGATGCGCGGCTCGTAATAAAGCCTGAGCCTGCTCGCCGCAAAGTTACGGAACCTGTCGCATATCTGCTCGAGCGTAATGTCGTTGTCGTACTCGGGCGGAGTGTAATTTTCGTATATCTGATCGACTTCGGTAAGCTTGAAGAAACGGCTCTCTCCTTCTTTGATCTTGCCTTCGCCCTCTTTTTCTTCTCCTTCTTCGCCCTCTTCTCCTTCGAGGAACGCGTCGCCTTCGGCATTGCTCACCTTCATGCGCAGTATTCTGTCTTTTTCCTGCGTAAGTTTGAGGATCTGTTTTTTAAGATTGTGTATCTCGTCCAGCAGGTCCTGATTGATCACGGGTTTTCTGAACCTCTTGAAGAAACGTATGCCGAACCATACGAGGAGCCATACGAGCGCGGCGAGTATCGCCACGACTACGAGCACGATAAGTATCGCGAGTATCCACTCTCCCGCACCCCAGCCGTTGGCATTGACCCAGAAAGCGTCGTAATAGGCGGGGAAATTGAACATCTGAAAGATACCGCCGAAAATGCCGACGAATATCTGACTGACTCCTCCCCAGAGCACGCCCAGAAACGCCTTTATAAAATTCAACATGTTGTCCATAGACTTCCCCTTATCTTACGGTTGTATCGCGTCTACCTCTGTAACGCGGAATTTGTATTCGAAATTCACCTTTGCGCCTATTATGGCGTCCACGCAGTCGCTGTCAGATCCCTCGAGCCAGATGACTACGGTATATTTCTTTATCTCTCCCGCTGCAAGAAACTTGTCGGGAGAATCGAAGACCGTCATATTGCTGTCTTCGGGAGCGTTCTGCCCGAAAGGTACGGTCACGTTGGTGCCGAGCATCCCGTCAAGACGAGTATCTCCCAACGGCAACGGCAGCTGCGTATCCTTGTCGTCGGTATCGTAAGCGATATTCTCGGGCGTACCGTCCGACTTCATGACCGCATAGCAGGTCGCGACTTCTTCGTCTTCGATTATAATTATCCTTACCGCGCGCTCGACGTCGTTGGAAACGTATTTGAAGACCATCGTGTCCTTGTATAGAATGTCCGACGCGCCTATGTTTTTCAGATAAAAACTGTATGCAATATAATCGTCGCCGTGATGGTCCCCGTCCTTGCCGAACAGTTCGTCTTTATAAATATCGTCGTATGTGATGTTAGTCATATCCTCGGGACCGTCCATCCTGAGAACCGTCGCGGGAGAAGAAAAATCGGCGGTCTTGCTGATGGAGATCTCGCCCACGTTGCTCTTCTCTATGACAATACGCATACTGTTGGAATCGATAAACATGATCGTGCCCCAGGTGGCACCCGTAAGCAGCAACGCACACAAAACGAAAATGATTATGACCGTCGTGGCGGTGCGCCTCTTGCTCGCCGCCCTTATAGACTTGTTCTTGATGATCTCGTCCTGCTTAGGTTTTGTAAACTCTCTTCCCATTGTCCTTATCTTATATGCCCGCATACGGTCTGCGCCTGCGGCAGGAGATTGCCTGTCAGCGCTCGCGTGTTATTCTGCATATATAATAATTATATTATAATATTTATACTCTGTCAATAGCCAAAATAAAAAATCGCCCCTCGGAAAGGGACTTGAAAAGAGGTAAATTTTGCCAAAAAAGCGCGCAAAAACCCCGCCGCGGCTATCGCGGCGAGGTTTTTTTCTTTAATTACCTTGCTGTTATCGAGCCTTTATCACGATCAAGTGGTCGTGAGTTCCTGACCGGTGAAAGACAGCGTGAAGGTAAAGCTGCCGGTGCTTGCGGAAGAACCTACGGTAGTTCCGTCAAGCCATACATACATGTAGATCGCGTAAGACGCGCCCGGAGCCATCTTTGCCTTGGTATAAGTAGCAGCCTCGGTGCTGTCAGCGGGAAGTCCGGCAGCAAGCAAGGTGTATTCTGCACTGCTCTGACCTACGAGAGATTTAGCCGCGATGATGCGCTTTACGCCGTCTTCGTCAGCAGTGGCAACCGGGGTGTAAGTAGCGTTGGTAGCGGTCTGATTGCTGGGAGTGGTGCCGGTGAAGACATCGGTGCCGCCGTTCTTGATGCCGTAGTTATACTGCGATGCGAGAACGAATCCCGTGGGATCGCCCGAAAGAGGCTGAGCGATGATAACGAATCTGAGAGCGGATGCCGCGCGGACGTCGTTGGAGCTCTGCGGATCGGTCGGAGTAATGGTAACGGTCGCCTGAACAGCCTGAGTATAATCTTTGATGTTGGTCATGCTGAATCTCGCGATATTGGGATATTCGAGCGCAGTGCCGGAAGCAGGTACGAGGCTCTTGGGATCAAGATATTTGATAGCGTTAACGCTCGTGTTGCCTGCGACAGCCTGTGCGGAATAGAAAGCCTCGCCGGGAAGACCGGTACCTGCCATGCCGCCTGCGACTTCGCCGTCCTTAAAGGTATCAACGGTGGTAAGATTGATCTCGTTGATAGGTGCGACCGCCTTCATGCCGTTGGTGGACCAATACGCATACGGATTTGTACCGTAAAGACCTTCAGCGTCCGTAAAGTCGATCGTAGTGGAAGAAGTTACCGCATAGTCGGCACCCTCCCATTTACTGAACGAAAACGCCGCGTTATCTGCCTGAGCCGTAAACGAGCTCGTTACGTTGGATTCGTCGCCCGACGAGAACCATGCAAAGGTTGCCGTGGTCAGAGCTACAACGATGACGAGTATCGTGGCGATTGTAGTAATTACCAAACTCTTTTTCATAATTTCTCTCCTTATCTGTTTAGTTTTATCCGCTTGTTAAAGCGTGAGTTCCTTTGGTTATTCTGCTTTTGCAAGAAGGGTCTCGAGTTTCTTCTTCGGCTTTGCGTATGCGCTGCCGCCGATAATTTTTACCCCGTCTTTTTCAAAAGCGTCGATATTGTTTTTGCTGACGGCGTTGCCTAAAACCAGCTTTATCCCCTTCTGAGCCGCTATATGCGAAAATATCGACAAAAGCGAAAAGTTGCTCTGGTTGTAATAGCGGTAATCGAGCAGGAAATATTCCGGCTCGTACTTTGCTATCACGTCCATAGGCGCGCGCTCGATGCCTTCTATCATAATGTGAGCGCCTCTTTTTTTGAGAAAATTCAACCCGAGCCTGCTGTTTCTTTCTCCGAAAGCCTCCAGCTGGAAGATATCGAAACACAGGATCAGATTGTCTTTCAGAAGTCCCGCCAGACGGTGCACGTTGCCTTCTGCAAGCAAACGGCTGCTTATCTTGTAGATAAACGCTGTGTCGGGATACTTGTCGGCATCTTCTTCAAATTGGGTAAGGGCTAAAAAATTGAGAGTTTCTATGCGGGAACTTGCCTGTGCCGCCGGAACGTACTGCCACGGATACAAAACTCCGAGCACTTCGTCTTCCAGCACCTGCCAGACTTCGATAAATTCCGTCCTGCCCGCCCCGTCGAAATAGGGCGTATAGCAATAAGAGACGGGTTTTTTGACAATCGCCTCTTTCCCCATACGGCATTAGCCTCCTTACCACATAACGCGATTCCGCCTTATACTGTTATAATAAACTCAAACAAAACGTCTGTCAATACCTTTCGAATATTTTTTTTATGCCACGAAATTACGGTTTTCGGACAAAAAATATGCTTTTAGTACGATTTCCGACAAAAAAACTTTCAGCTTGTTTTAAGGTAAAATTCTCAATAAGTATTGAGTTTCTGCCGTTTGAGAGGCTTATCGCGGCATATAAAAAAACGGATTTTTGTCTCTTTTTCAAAGTCGGGAAAATTTTATGTTTTTTACTCTCTCCACATGCTCTGTCAAGGTAAAATCGACAGTTTCGTCAGTAACGTAAGTCTTGTTCTCGGCATAAAAATTCAAGGATCGCGCATAAAACCTCGGTTCGTCAGAGGTTTCGGAAAACCGTTTCTTCACGTTTTTTCTCTATGTTTTATATCGTCATAATCGCTACGGACTTTCTGTATTCGTTGAAACAGACTGTTCCGACTTCTGCCTTTCCGCCTGCAAAACCTGCGTTTAGTACACATATGCGAATTATATCTTATATTACGAGCGCGTCTATGTAAAATTTTTAACGACATTTTAATTTAACAATCAATATATCTTTTTGCACGAAAATTCGGTTTTTCTCAAAAATACGACGTTTGAAACAAAAAAGTAAGGCAACAATGGTATATTTTGGATATTTTTTTTATCTTGACTTTGAAAGTGGCATTTTGTATAATTAAACTACAAAAAATTGCATAACTTAGGAGGTTATCAAATTATGACAAAGAAAAACATTTGGGTCAAGTTGCTCATTGTTGCTTTGATCATTGCTATGGTCGGCGTTTTCTTTATTGCTTGTAATAAAGACGAAGGCACAACCGACGACGGTGGCAAGACTTGCACCAAGCACGTTGATACAAACGGCGATGGCAAATGCGACAACTGCGGCACGACTATGCCTAAAGAAGAGTGCACCGAGCACGTTGACGCTGACGGCGACGGCTACTGCGATAAATGCGGCGAAGAAATGCCCATTGACGACACTGCTGTCAAAGAACTCATCGGCGTTATCGACGATCTCGTTGCAAGCGCAGGCGGCATTGAGAACGTAGGCAACCTCGGCACCGATTCCGAGCTCGTACTCGCTATCGAGCAGGACGGCAAGACCAAGAAGATCAAGATCGAACTCGACGTTGCTCTCGACCTTCTCAACACGAGCGAATACGGCAACAACGGTTTCGGCGCTGCTATCTCCGTTGACGACGGCTCCGGCAAATACAACAGAGTATTCGGCATCTGGTACCTCAACGGCGAAACCGACGCTGACAGCTCCGTTTATCTCGAGATCGACAACACCGGCCTCGTTATCGACGCTCTCACCGTTGCTAAAGTCCTCGAGAAGTACAACGTAAACGCTAACGTTCCCGTTGGCGACAAGGTTGGCGACACCGTCGTTTCCGACGCGATCGGCAGCTACATCGGCACCATTGCAACCATGGTCAAGCTCGACTACACCGACGTTGACGGCGTTAAAACCTTCAAGCTCAACGTTAAGGACCTCCTTAACCCGGACGGCATGATCGCTACTCTTCTCAACAGCGCTATCTTCAAACCTGAAGATTCCCTGCTTGAGAACCTCGCAGGTATCAACGTAAGTCAGATCCTCAAAGATCTCAACATCGCTATCGCAGATACCGAAGATCTTTACAATATTCTCCCCGACTTCTCCGTAGTCGTCAAGGGTGAATACGACAACAACAATTTTGCAGGCATCAGCCTCGGCCTCGAAGTCGCAGGCTCTGAAAGCGGCGTAAGCATCCCCCGCATCGATACTGAAAAGAACGATCCTATCGTTATCGCTCCCGCGTTCCCCGACACCAACCTCTCCGCTACCCTCAAAGCTCAGTTCCTTACCAACGACGAAGCTTTCGGTAACGTTGAAAGCCTCTACTCCGCTGTAGCAGCCGAAGCTGAAGAAGAACAGTGGGCAGACATCGGCGTTCTCAACTTTGCGTTCGACGCTCAGGTCACCCTCGGTACCGACAAAGATTCCGCTAAGACTTACGATATCCAGCTTGCCGCTGATATCAACGCTGCGGCTATAGCAGACGCTACTTTCACCAAGAGAGTTTACTACAAAGACGCTGAAGGCAATTATGTAAAGGGCAAAGACGGCAACTACCTCTACACCGACTGGTTCTACCTCAAGGGCGCAAGCATCTTCGGCACCAGCCAGGATACCGACGTAGTCCGCGCACTGCTCCCCGCTATCAACAGTTTCTACCTCAAGATGGTCAACACTGAAGATCCCACTGACGTTCTTATCATCAACCTCGCTGAGAAATTCACGGTAAACGCAGCAGGCGACATCACCGGCGGACAGCTTTACGTCAAACTCGCTGCTCTCAACAACATCATGAGCACCTTCGGTCTTAACCTCGAAGAGCTCCTCGGCAGCATGGCAGACACCATCCTCGGCATGAACGGCGAAGTTCCGTACAACGTCGTATCCGCTGCTCTCGGTATGCTCCCCGGCATGCTCTACAAGATCCCCGAAGACTATGCTGCTCTCGGCGCAACCGAAATGACCATGACCGCTCCCAAAGCAATGGCATCCGCTACCGCTGACGAGGCTACCGACGGCGAAGGCTCCGGCGCAACCGGCGGCACCGATATCAAAGAGATCTTCTCCAAGATATTCGAAGTTATCGACAAGATCAAAGCTTCTGTAAAGATGGGCACCGACAGCATCACCGCTGCTAACGCTGAAGACGTAGATTACACCATAGGCGGCGCTGCTATCACTTTCGACATGACCGGTTCTGTTCTCAGAAACGACGCTAAGAAAGTTGACGGTATCAGAGTCGTTACCAACAAACCGTTTGTTGCAAACTACAACAACGGCGAAGTTGTTACCTCTATCGGCGCTGACGTCCAGATCGGACACGGCGAACTCTTCACCGCTGAAGTAACCGTAAACCAGGATAAGGCAGGCGTTGACGCACTCGACGTCTACATCAACTTCACCCTCGAAAAGATCGGCTACGGCTGCGCTGTCAGAACTCCTGTTCAGCTCGACGGCGAGACCCCCGTTGGCTCTATCTACAGAGAAGGCGCTGGTTTTGTCGCAAGCAAGTAATTGCAAAACTCAATCTTTTGATTGAAACCGAGAGGAGTCTGAAAAGGCTCCTCTTTTTTATCACATTTTACAGACACTTTCGTTGTAGAACTAAAAGTTGACTTTATAAAACCAATGATGTATAATGATGTTACTTCAGGAGGAGTGTTATGAAAGAGAAGAAAGTCTTAATATTGTTGTTTACGTTACTGCTCTGCGTATGCATGATCTCCGCTACCCTGGTATCTTGTATGAATACCAAAGAAACCGAAGACGGCATAATCAAAGACGGAGAACTTGTCGATCCCGATGACAAGGATTGCACAAATCACGTCGACAAAAACGGCGACGGCAAGTGCGACAAATGCGGCGCTACCATGCAGGAAGAAAACCCGCCCTGCACCGATCACGTCGACAATAACGGCGACGGATATTGCGACAAATGCGGCGAATCTATGGGCAATGTCGGACATCAGCACGTCGACGCAAACGGTGATGGATATTGCGACAATTGCGGCGAATCTATGGGCAATGTCGGACATCAGCATGTAGACGCAGACGGCGACGACTATTGCGACAATTGCGGAAAACTCATATCCTGCACCAATCACGTCGACGAAGACGGCGACGGCTACTGCGACAAGTGCGGCGTAGAAATGCCGATCGACGACACTGCTGTAAGAGAACTCTTCGGCGTTCTCGACGATTTCGTTGCAAATACGGGCAATATAGAAAACGTCGGCGTACTCGGTACGGATTCCGAGATATTGTTCGAAGTCGAACAAGACGGCATAACCAAAAAGCTGAAAATAGAATTCGACGTCGCTCTCGATCTTCTCAGGACGGGCATGTACGGTGACATGTACGGCAACAACGGCATCAGTATGGTCGTTTCTATCGACAACGGCTCGGGCACTTACGATAGGCTGTTCGGCATCTGGTATCTCAATGGCGACAGCGACGATAACAGCAAGATCTATCTCGATATGTTCGGTCAGGGATTTATTATCGACGCTTTCGCTATTGCCAACGTGCTTGAGAAGTACAACGTAAATGCTGACGTTCCCGTAGGCGACAAGATCGGCGACAATATGCTTACAGACGTAGCAGACGCATACATCGGCACCTTTGCGTCTATAATCGATCTGGAGTTCGTCGAGATTGACGGAGTAAAGACTTTTACTCTCGACATAAAGGAATTGCTTAACCCCGACGGCATTATTGCTGCCCTTCTCGACAGTGCAATATTCAAGGAAGAAGGCTCCATACTTGAGAACTTAGCCGGTATCAACGTAAGCAAGATCCTCAAAGATCTCAACATCGCTATCGCAGATACCGAAGATCTTTACAATATTCTCCCCGATATGTCTTTGGTGGTCAAAGGCAACTACGAACAAGACAAATTCGTAAGCCTCAGCGTCGGTCTTGACGTTAAGGGCTCCGAAGACGGCATAAACATCCCCACTGTCGACGGCAACATTGTCAACGTTGTTTCTTCCTTCGGCGATACCAGCCTTAAAACCACGTTCAAAGCCGAATTCCTTACCAACGACGAAGCTTTCGGTAACGTTGAAAGCCTCTACTCCGCTGTAGCAACCGAAGCTGAACAAGAACAGTGGACAGATACGGGCGCGTTCAACTTCGCATTCGACGCTCAGGTCACTCTCGGCACTACCGAATATACAGCTCAGACCTACGATATACAGTTTGCCGCAGACATCGACCTTGCGGAGCTTTATAAAGCTACTTTCACCAAAAGAGTTTACTACACTGACGATTACGGCAATTATGTCAGGGACTCTTACGGCAACTACCTTTACTCTGACCTGTTCTATATCAAGAGCTCGGAAATCTTCGGCTACTGTCAGGATCCCGACTTGTTCAACACCCTGCTCCCCGCTATCAACAGTTTCTACCTCAAGATGGTCAACGTAAACGACCCGTCCGACGTCCTTATGATAAACGTGCTTGAAAAATTCACGGTAAACGAAGCAGGCGACATCACCGGCGGTAAACTTTACGTCAAGCTTGCCGCTCTCGACAACATCTGCAATGCTTTCGGCATAGACCTCAGAGCAATGCTCGGCAATATGGCAGACACCATCCTCGGCATGAACGGCGAAGTTCCGTACAACGTCGTATCCGCTGCTCTCGGCATGCTCTCCGGTATGCTTTACACGATACCCGAAGATTATGCCGCTCTCGGCGCAACCGCAATGACCGAGACCGCTCCCGCAGCAATGGTGTCTGCTATAGCTGAAGAAACCAACGACTATTCAGGAACTTCTTCCGGCACCGACATCAGAGACATCGTTGCCAAGATCTTTGAAGTTATCGACAAGATCAAAGCTTCTGTCACGATTGGCGACGACAGCATCACCGCTGCTAACGCTTACGGCGTAGATTACACCATTGGCGGTGCTGCTATCTCCTTCGACATGACCGGTGCTGTTCTCAGAGACATCGCTGGCGCAGTTGACGGCATCAAAGTCGTAACCAACTCTCCGTTAGTTTTCGATTACAACAACGGTGAAGTATTTACCTATATCGGTGCCGATATACAAATAGGCCACGGAGAGCTGTTTGCCGCAGAAATTAGCGTAAATCAGACCAAACCCGACGGCTACTTCGATTTCTACGTCAACTTTAATCTCGAAAAGACAGGCTACGGCTGCGCCGTAAGAACTCCCGTTCAGCTCGACGGCGAAAATCCCGTGGGCTCTCTTTACAGAGAAGGCGCGGGCATTATACTAAGCAAGTAATTGCAGAACTCAATCTTTGATTGAAACCGAGAGGAGTCTTAAACGGCTCCTCTTTTGTTATCCTCTATTACTTTACAAAAACGCGCGTGTGTTTTATAATATATCTATAAATTTGCGCCCTGTCGCGTTTTTTTTGCGTAAGGCGCGGTTTTCAAAGCGTAAATATCGTCGCAGATCACTTTTTCTGCGACCGGGAGTGTATAATGGATTTTCTTTCTATCGAAAAAAAGTGGCAAAAACGCTGGGCTGACGAAAAGCTGTACAGCTTTGACAAGTCCAAAATGGACAAAAAGTACTATGTCCTCGAGATGTTCTCCTACCCTTCGGGCGCGAAACTTCACGTCGGACATTGGTACAACTTCGGTCCGTCGGACAGCTACGCGCGCTTTATGCGCATGAACGGCTACGAAGTTTTCCAGCCTATGGGCTTTGACGCGTTCGGTCTGCCCGCAGAAAACTACGCTATAAAGACGGGTATCCACCCGCAGGACAGTACGCTCAAGAATATCGCTACGATGGAACAGCAGCTCAAAGCGATGGGCGCGTCCTTCGATTGGGATTATGAGATCAAAACCTGCATGCCCGACTACTACAAGTGGACGCAGTGGATATTCCTTCAGTTCTACAAAAAAGGTCTTGCTTACCGCAAAGAGGCTCCCGTCAACTGGTGCCCCAACTGCAATACCGTGCTCGCCAACGAACAGGTAGTCGACGGTGCGTGCGAACGCTGCGGTACGACCGTCGTACGCAAAAACCTCACGCAGTGGTTCTTCAAGATAACCGATTACGCTGAAGAACTGCTCCGCGACCTCGACAAGCTCGACTGGCCCGAAAAGACCAAGCTCATGCAGAAAAACTGGATAGGCAAATCTACGGGCGGAGAGATAACCTTCGACTGCGAAAACGGCGATTCCTTCAAAGTCTTCACTACCCGCGCAGATACGATATTCGGCGTTTCCTACGTCGTTCTCGCCCCCGAACATCCTCTCGTCGATAAACTGACTACCCCCGAGTGCAAAGCCGCCGTAGAGGCTTATAAAGAGGCTTGCGCTAAGAGCTCCGAGATAGAAAGACTTTCGACCTCTCGCGAAAAGACGGGCGCGTTTACAGGTTCTTACTGCATCAACCCCGCCAACGGCGAAAGAGTGCCTATCTGGATAGGCGATTACGTTCTCTATTCTTACGGCACGGGCGCGGTCATGGGCGTTGCGGCTCACGACGAGCGCGACTACGACTTCGCTAAAAAATACGACCTGCTCATACGCCGCGTCATCCGCTCCAAAGACGGATCCGACGACAGTCTGCCTTTCTGCGACTACGGCGTTATGACAAACAGCGGTCAGTTCGACGGTCTTACCACCGAAGAAGGCAAGACCAAGGTAATAGAGTGGCTCGCAAAGTCAGGACACGGAGAACTCAAGACAAATTACCGCCTGCGCGACTGGCTCATATCCCGTCAGCGTTATTGGGGCTGCCCGATACCTATCATCCACTGCCCCCATTGCGGAGAAGTGCCCGTACCCGAAAGCGACCTCCCCGTAAAACTCCCCTACAACGTAGATTTCAAGCCCGACGGCAAATCTCCGCTGCTCAAGTGCGAAGAATACATGAATACCGTCTGCCCGATATGCGGCAGACCCGCGCGCAGAGATCCCGATACCCTCGACACCTTCGTATGCTCGAGCTGGTACTTCCTGCGCTACCCCGACGCTCACAACGACAAAATGGCGTTCGATCCCGAGATAATCAACAAGATGCTGCCCGTAGACAAGTATATCGGCGGCGCGGAACACGCCTGCATGCACCTTCTGTACGCGCGTTTCTTCACCAAGGCGCTCAGAGATCTCGGCTATCTCAAGTTCGACGAGCCGTTCACCTCTCTCGTACACCAGGGCACGATACTCGGACCCGACGGTTTCAAAATGAGCAAGTCACGCGGCAACGTCGTATCGCCCGACGATTACGTCAGCAAATACGGCTCCGACGCGTTCAGGCTCTATCTGATGTTCGGTTTCTCGTACGTCGAAGGCGGTCCGTGGAACAGCAACGGTCTTGAATCAATTGTCAAGTTTATGGAGCGCGTTGAGCGTCTTGTAAAACGCAGCATAGACCTCGGCGATAAAGAAGGCGCGTTCTCAGAGGCAGAAAAATCCCTCAATTTCGTGCGTCACAACACGATAAGACGCGTAACCGACGATACCAAGCAATTCTCTTTCAATACCGCGATAGCGCGTATAATGGAGTTTGTCAACGCGGCTTACAAATATCTCGACGGCGCGTCGGTAAACGCAAAATTCGTGCGCGACTCGGTAGAAGACCTCGTGCTCATGATGGCTCCGTTCGCTCCTCACTTCTCGGAAGAGCTCAATGAAATGCTCGGTCACAAGTGCAGCGTTTTCAACCGCCCCTACCCCAAGTGCGACGAAAAAGCTCTCGTGCTCGACGAATACGAGCTCGCCGTACAGGTCAACAGCCGCATGAAGGCGAAGATCGTTGTCCCGGTCGACGCGGACGAAAACAAGATAAAAGAGACCGCGCTCGCAAACGAACAGGTCAGACAGGCTATCGGCGACATGAACGTCGTAAAAGTCATCGTGATTCCAAAACGCCTCGTAAACATTGTCGTAAAATAAGGAGATATTTATGATAGACATAAAACTTATCAGGACCAATCCCGAACTCGTAAAAGAGAACATAAAAAAGAAATTTCAGGACGAAAAACTCGTGCTCGTCGACGAAGTCGCAGCTTTCGATAAAGAATTCAGAGAGGCTAAAACACGCGGCGATTATCTGCGCGGACAGCGTAACGCTGTAAGCAAGCAGATTGGCGGCTTTATGGCAAAAGGCGACAAATCTGCCGCCGAAGAGGCTAAAAAGCAGGTTGCCGCTATGGCTCAGGAACTGCTCGACCTCGAAAAACGCGAAGAAGTGCTGCAGGAAGAGATCAGAAAGCGCATGCTCGTCATCCCCAACATCATCGACGACAGCGTGCCTATCGGCAAAGACGACAGCGAAAACGTAGAAGTCGAACGTTTCGGCGATCCCTACGTTCCGCCGTTCGAGATCCCCTATCACGTCGACATCATGGAGAGCCTTGACGGAATAGACCTCGACAGCGCACGCCGTACGAGCGGCAACGGTTTCTATTATCTGACGGGCGACATCGCGCGTCTGCACAGCGCGATACTCTCTTATGCGCGCGACTTTATGATAGACCGCGGTTTTACCTACTGCATCCCGCCGTTCATGATCCGCTCCGAAGTAGTCACGGGCGTAATGAGCTTTACCGAAATGGAAAACATGATGTACAAGATTGAGGGCGAAGACCTCTATCTCATCGGCACGAGCGAACACTCCATGATAGGCAGATTCATGAACACGATACTGCCCGAAAATTCTCTGCCCAAAACGCTGACGAGCTACTCTCCCTGCTTCCGCAAAGAGGTCGGCGCACACGGCATAGAAGAGCGCGGCGTATACCGTATACACCAATTCGAAAAACAGGAAATGATAGTTATCTGCAAGCCCGAAGAAAGCCCTGAGTGGTTTGTAAAACTCTACACCAATACCGTGGACTTCTTCCGCACTCTGGACATCCCCGTCCGCACTCTCGAGTGCTGCTCGGGCGATCTTGCCGATCTCAAAGTAAAGAGCCTTGACGTAGAGGCATGGTCCCCCCGTCAGAAAAAGTACTTCGAAGTCGGCAGCTGCTCCAACCTCGGCGACGCACAGGCGAGAAGACTCGGCATCCGTATCAAAGGCGCGGACGGCAACTATTTTGCACATACGCTCAACAACACCGTCGTTGCTCCTCCGCGTATGCTGATCGCTTTCCTCGAAAACAACCTGAACGAAGACGGCAGCGTGCGCATTCCCGTCGCCCTCAGACCTTATATGGGCGGCAAAGAAGTAATAAAGAAATAACAGTATGACAGCTATCCCCGATATTTTCGGGGATCTTTCTTTTTATAAACATATTATTACGATACAGAGCGTCCCGATCGCTCTCTGAAAACATTATGAGAGAAGAATACGAAGAATATTTTGAAGAAGATACCGAGCCTGAAAAATGTCTGATAAAAGGCATATTGTTGTCGCCTTTCGTACTCGTCGCAAGCGTGATAATATCGGCGGCAGGGCTTGTTTCAGCCGTGATCGCGACAATTGTCTCCTTCTTCGTCGCGCTTTTCCGCCTCTCCTTCGACTTCTCTATCGCGGGCAAATACGCGCTTTCCGCGCTCGACAAATGCGCGACCTTAGCCGCCGCCGCGATTTGCTCTATGTGGTACTCCGCATTTCACAAAAACGCATGATCCTTTGCTTTTTTCACAAAAAATCACAAGAATACGGCGGTATTAACCGCCTTTTTTATTTTCTCCGTGCACAAAATACGCGATACGTTTTGAGTTTTTCTCCTTTTCGTCGTTAGTTGCGTTGCAAGAAGGGTATTTGCCGCTTAAAAAAGCAACCGTAGACGGCGCGACTTTTCTTCGCGCTCTGCCGCAAAGCGGACAAACCCTTTTCATCTGTTTCCGACAGGCGACGGCACGGCTTGCTCCTTTACCCCGAAAAGCGTGAAAAACTCCGCTTTTTCAAGCGGAGTTTTGTCTTATATGTTCTTTTTGAATATCCTTCTTTTGAATATCGGCTCTTTTTCGCCCGCCCGCACCATTTCTCTTGAGAGAAGCGATCTCAGCCATTTCTTCACGTCTGCGTACTCTTTTGAATTTATCAGATTCCTGCGCTCACCCGCGTCGCTGAGTTTGTCGTAAAGGTAGTCGTCCTTGTATACGTTGGTGTTGTAATTGAATCCCGAAGTCACGCTGTAAACGTATCTGTCCGTTATCACGCACCTGCCGTTGCCGCTCTCGCTGATGTGGACAAACACGCAGTCGCGTTTTTTATCCGATTGCAGAGGCACGCCGTCAAAACGCTCGGGCACGTCTATCCCCGCCGCGGTCAGAAGCGTAGGCGGCAGGTCGATGAGCGACACGAGTTTTTGCGCGTCGAGTTTTCCTTTCTTATACGCGCCGCCGAAGATCACGAGCGGAATATGCGTGGACGCGCTGTGACAGGACCTCTTATATTCGAGATTTCGCGTTCTGAAATGACAGCCGTGATCTGACGTGTATATTATCAGCGTATTGTCGTATCTGCCCGTCTTTTTCAGCTCGTCGACTATGCGCGCGACGTTGTCGTCCAGTGTTTCACAACACGCCAGATAACTCGGATAATGCAGCACGTAGTCTCCTTTCAGTCCTTTCAGATCTTCCGGATACGGCTCGCTTCTGTACTTCGCCGCCGCGCCCTTGGGACACTCGAAGCGCCCCGACGTGTTCTGATGATGAGGCTCAAGATAGGACAGGAAAAGAAAATACGGTTTTTCGTGCGGAGAATTGATATAATCTATCGCGAAGTCGGTCATCCTGTCCGCGCGTATGCCGTCGAACCTGACTTCTTTGCAGTCGTTATCCCACAGCACTCCGCCGCTGCCGTTGGACGAAAACTCGAGCAGATCCGCCGCAAGCCAGTATTTATATCCGCCGCGAAGTTCCTCGGGCACTCCCTTATTTCTGTATTGGAGACCCTTTGACGCTAAGTGCCATTTGCCGATATACGCGGTCTCGTAACCGCCCGCGTTGAACGCGTCCGCGAGGTGCACGTCCTCTTTTCTCATCGGCACGCCGTTGGTTATACAGCCGTTTTTGTTGGGATATACGCCCGTCTGCAAACAGGCGCGCGCAGGTCCGCACACGGGCTGACAGGTATAGGCGCTGTCGAAAATATCGCCTTCCTGCGCGTAGGTTGCGAGATTGGGCGTAACGCGTTCGTTGATCGTATCCGCCCTCTGCTGATCGCTGAATATAAAGATTATGTCAGGCTTCTTTTGCATGTTTTCCCCGCACGGCTCACGCCGCGAAACTTCTTATTTTTTTGCTTTTGCCGCGAGCTTCTGTCCCATGATCACGCCCATAACAGACGCCATCATCAGTCCTCTCGTCCAGCCGCTGCTGTCGCCGAGACAATGCAGTCCCTTTATGCTCGTGTTGAAGTCTGCGTCCATTTTGACTTTGTTGGAATAAAACTTGAGCTCGGGAGAATAAAGCAGCGTTTCGGCAGCCGCAAATCCCGGCACTACTTCGTCCACAGCCTGGATAAAGTTGATTATGTTAATCATTGCGCGGTAAGGCATTGCCGCCGTGATATCGCCAGCTACCGCATCGGGGAGCGTGGGACGCACGTTGCTGCGCGCGAGCTCCTTCTGCCACGTTCTCTTGCCGTCTATGATGTCGCCGTACCTCTGAACGAGTATATGTCCCGCACCGAGCATATTGGTGAGCTCTCCTATCTTCTGCGCATAAGCGATAGGCTGATTGAACGGCTCTGAGAAGTTGTGCGAGCAAAGTATCGCAAGGTTGGTATTGGGGGACTTGAGCTCTTTGTAGCTGTGTCCGTTGACGACAGCAAGATCGTTGTCGTAATTTTCCTGGCTTACGAAACCGCCCGGGTTCTGACAGAAAGTGCGCACCTTGTTCTTGAACGGCTTGGGGTATCCTATGAGTTTGGATTCGTAAAGCACGCGGTTGACCTTTTCCATGACCTCGTTGCGCACCTCTACTCTTACGCCGATATCTACCGTGCCGGGCTGGTGCATGATGTTGTGCTCCGCGCACAGATGCTCGAGCCAATCCGCTCCGCGTCTGCCAGTAGCTATTACCGTGTTTTCAGCGCGTACCTCTTCAGTCTTCTTGCCGTTGTCGATTATGACGCCGCAGCACTTGTCGCCTTCGAGAATTATGTTTTCGCATTGATAGCCGAACCATATCTCCACGCCGTTTTTGATAAGATACTGCTCTATCGCGTAATATATCTGCTGAGCTTTTTCGGTACCGAGATGACGTATAGGACAATCTACGAGCTTAAGACCTGCTTTTATCGCGCGTTTTCTGATCTCCTTGACTTCTTCTTCCTGACCGAGCCCCTCGACGTGCGTATCCGCTCCGAAGTCGAGATATATCTTGTCGGTGTACTCTATCATGCTCTGAGCGTAATCTTCACCTATAAGCTCGGGGAGCTGTCCTCCTACCTCGTGACTGAGCGAAAGCTTGCCGTCGGAGAACGCGCCCGCGCCGCTGAATCCCGTGGTTATATGACAGTAGGGTTTACAGTTTACGCAGACGTTGGTTTTTGCCTTGGGGCAACGGCGTTTTTCTATCGCAACGCCTTTTTCGACTATAAGGATAGAGCCTTTATAGTTGTGTCTGATCATTTCTATCGCGGTAAATATACCCGCAGGTCCCGCGCCTATTATTACGGTATCGTATTTCATATCCTTCTTCTCCCTCCGCCCGTGAAAGGGCGTATAAAAAGCCGCGCCTTTTACGGCACGGCATAGCTGACTTTTTATGCCGACTTATTTCGTGCCGAACAGTCTGTCGCCCGCATCTCCGAGCCCGGGCAGTATGTAACAGTGCTCGTTGAGCGTTCTGTCAAGCGTGGAAACGTAAACCTTTACGTCGGGATTCGCCTCCGCGACTTTCTCTACCCCCTGCGGAGCAGCGATAATGGACATAAGCCTGATCGTCTTTACCCCGCGCTGTCTGAGAAAATCTATCGCAGCGTTAGCCGAGCCGCCCGTGGCAAGCATGGGATCGAGCAGCGTTACCTGCATATTCTCGATGCCCTGCGGCAGTTTGCAATAATATTCGTGAGGCTCCATCGTTTCTTCGTCGCGGTACAGACCTATATGACCGACCTTTGCGAGCGGAAATATCTTCTGCACGCCGCTGACCATGCCGAGCCCTGCGCGCAGTATAGGTACTATCGCTATCTTTCTCTCCTGCACTATCTGCTGAGTGCACTTTTCGAGCGGAGTTTCGACCTCGACTTCTTTTGTCGGAGCGTCCTTGAAAGCCTCGTATGTCATGAGCATGGTGATCTCTTCGACAAGCTCTCTGAACTCCTTGGTGCCCGTATTTTTATCGCGGAGTATCGCGATCTTGTGCCTTATCAGCGGATGATCGAATATAGTAACGTTGGGGTAATTCTTCATAATCTTCTCCTTTGTCGTCCTTATCTATTATCTTATTTTTTGTGCCCGTTGTCAATACTTTTCCGATTTTTCTCGCGCAAGCGCGCCCGCGCATATATTTATAAGCGTTTGCCTTTTCGTCGTTGATATTTGCGCTCCGAAGTGATATGATAATAAAGATAATTTTAACAGAGGTATTTTATGGATTTCAAAAAATACGAAAACGTCAAGATCAAAGATCTGCCTTACAAGCGTTACACGCTCGAAGAGGCGAAACAAAGCTTTGAGAACTTCTTCAAAGCAGCAGAAAACGCAAAGTGTGCAGACGATGTGCTCTCCGCGCGCGAAAAATACGTCATATCCGCATGCAAACATTTCGGTACAGCGTCTTCTCTGTCGCACGCGCGCTTTACGCAGAACACCCGCGACGAGTTCTACAACGGAGAGATAACCTATTACGACGAAGTCACTCCCTCTTTCAGCGGACTTTACGTCAGATACGTCGACTGTATGCTGAATTCGCCTTTCCGCAAAGAACTGCAGCAAAAGCTCGGCGACGTGCTCTACCGCTCTTTCGAATTCGAAAAGGCGTCCTATAACGATATTATCGAAGAGGACGTAAAGCAGGAAAACGCTTATACGACAGAATACGTCAAGCTGCTCTCCACCGTGAAGTGCGACTTCAAGGGCGAGAAAAAGCCCCTCTCTTACGTCCGCGGTTTTCTCGAAGACAAGGCCCGCGACACGAGAAAGGCAGCCGCTGAAAGCATAGGAAAAGCCATGCAGGCTCATGCAGCGGAGTTTGACGACGTCTTCGACCGTCTTGTCAAAGTCAGAGATAAAATGGCAAAGAAAATGGGCTACAAGAATTTCACCGAGCTCGGCTATTACCGCCGCGGCAGAATAGACTACGGCAGAGCGGACGTTGAAAAATTCCGCAAAAACGTCGTATCGTCTATCACTCCCGTAGTTGCAAAGCTCAAAAAAGACGTGGCAGACAAGCTCGGCATAGGCAAATTCATGTATTACGACGACGCAGTCTATTCCAAAGATGAAGTACCTGTCCGCGACTGTTCCGTCCAAGAATTTTTCACGCGCGCCAAAGAGATGTACTCTTCTATGGACAAAGAACTCTGTGCTCTCTTCGACCGCATGGTAGCAGAAGAGGCGTTTGACGTTATCCCGAGAGACGGCAAGACGGGCGGCGGTTATTGCACCACTTTCGACGACTTCGGCAAAATATTCATACTCGCCAACTTCAACGGCGCGAGCGGCGATATCGACGTGATAACGCACGAATTCGGACATGCCGTAGCAATGAACTACGCGATGCAGAAAGACGCAGACGAGCTCGGCATAGGCGGATGCGAGACCGCGGAGTGCCACTCTATGAGCATGGAGTTTATCGCATGGCCGTTCATGGATCTGTTCTTCGGAAGCCTCGCCAATGCATACCGCAAAAAACATCTGTCCGACGCGCTCACGTTTATCCCCTACGGCTGCATAGTGGACGAGTTCCAGCACGAGGTATACGATCACCCCGAAATGAGTCCTGCAGAGCGCAACGTACTCTATCTCAGACTTTCAAAGAAATACCGCCCCTATCTCTCTTACGAAGGCATACCCTATCTTGAGACGGGCACACGTTGGCAGTTCCAATCGCACATATTCGAAGAGCCTTTCTATTATATCGACTATTGCCTCGCGCAGACGGTCGCGCTCGGTTTCCTCGCCCTCTCGCGCAAAGACTACTCTCTCGCGCTTGAAAAGTATAAGGAAATGTGCAAGACGGGCGGCAGCAAGTTCTTCTCCGAAATGGTAAAGACGGCAGGCATTGCCTACCCGTTCGGCGACGGCACTTTGAGCAGTCTTGCAGACAACATGAGCGAGATACTGAAAACGCTGTAATAATCGGCAATAGCAAAAAAACCAAGCTTTTGCCGCAACAGCAGAAAACCTATTTAAGATTTATACAGATAAAACAAACACGGGCAGGAAAATTCATGCCCGTGTTTACTTTTCTTTAACAATATCCTTTTATTCAGAAATTTCAGGGAGCGTTATTTCGGGAACTTTGCCGAAATCATAGAAAATTACTTTTCCCGTTATCTGTGACTCATCACCTTCGTAAACGGAGGACATGCCGACCAAACGATTATCTACAAACTTAAATACAAAGTAATAACCTTCTTTAACATTTACCACATAACCTTTTTCTTCATCGCTCCACACCATGTTTTCGTATTCTGATCACTCTCATTTGTTATAATTATAATTTGCCTAAAATACTGTGTCAAGCATTTATCCTTCTTGCCTTACTACGCAACAAGAAACAAAGTTACAGTATTGATTTTATATGATATTCTGCTTTTGCGACTGCGAGCTTTTTCAAATCGTATATATCAAACTTTTCGGATAAGATAATACTTCTTACGATATGCGCGTTTACGACAAAAAAAACGGCTCTCCTTGCGGAAAGCCGTGATTTTTTGTCCTTATACGTTATTATTCTGCAACGTAGGGGAGCAGAGCCATAACTCTCGCACGCTTGATAGCCTCAGCGAGAAGTCTCTGGTGCTTTGCGCAAACGCCGCTCATACGTCTGGGAACGATCTTGCCCTTTTCGGTGATGAACTTACGCAGTTTTGCAACGTCCTTGTAATCGATCTCGGTAGCCTTGTCTACGCAGAAGGTGCAAACCTTTTTGCGGGGAGCCTTTCTTGCCGGTCTTTTTACAACTTTCTCTTCGCTCATTTTTATATCTCCTTATAATCAAAATGGTAAACTGTCGTCGGACGGCTCGACTTCTTCGAGCTTGGTTACGTCCGCACGCGAGGACTTGCCGACTGAGGGTGCGTCCTCTCTGCTGCCAGACGGAGAAGAAAGGAATTCTACTTCGTCGGCGATAACTTCAACCGAGGTGCGCTTTGCGCCGTCCTGAGTTTCGTAATTGCGGATCTGCAGAGAGCCGACTATGCCGACCTTTCTGCCCTTGCTGAGCGATTTAGCACAGCTTTCCGCAACACCTCTCCAGGTAACTATATTGAAATAGTCTGCCTCGTTGCCGTCTTTGCTGAATCTTCTGTTGACTGCAACGGAGAATCTGCAATAGCTTACTCCGCTGGGAGTCGTGCCGCTTTCAGGATCTCTGGTAAGATTGCCTATAAGAATTATCTTGTTCATGCCTGCCTCCGATTACTTGCGGACTATCATAAGTCTGACGATCTCGTCGACGATACGGCCAAGACGCGTGATTTCCGCAGGAACGCTCGCGGGAGCGTTGAACGTAGTCAGGACGTAGTAGCCTTCGTTCTTGAAGTTGATCGGATAAGCAAACTTACGGGTGCCCCACTTGTCAAGGCTGACGATCTCGCCGCCTGCGCTCGTAACAACCGCTTCGATCCTGTCGATAACTGCCTGCTTACCTTCTTCAGTAACGTCGTTGTCGATAATGTACAAAAGCTCGTACTTGTTCATAGAAAACCTCCTTTTGGTCTGATGTCTTCCCACTCACGGGAAGCAAGGATTTTGAAAAATAATATTCAAAATGCTTATATAATATAGCACACGAAAATTTTTATGTAAAGTTTTTTGACCCGAAATTCAAATTTTTTTATCAGTGTCGTCGGTTTCGCACGCGTTATCGACGCTCTTTTTAAGTTCTTTTTTCATATCCGCTCTGCTTTCTTCTTTAGTTTTTTCAGGCAGAGGGCACATTTTTGCTCGCCTTGCGGCAGGCAGCAACACTTTTGTTATCGGCACGAACAAAAGCGGAAAAACGACGAGATTGCATGTTATCTGCACAATGTAAAACACCCATCCCTGAGCGTATATAATACCGAAACGGTACCAGAATCTGTCGAAAAAACCTGTCAAAAGCCCGGTATCGATAAGCGACGTCAGCACCCCGAAAAGCGTAGTCATGACAGCCGCGACAAGCGTAATTATCCACCTGTTTTTTACGTTCAGCCTCGCAAGCAGCATAAATACGAGCGCGACGCAAGGCCAATGGATAAAATATGATAATACCCACGGCCCTACGCCGAATATCGCAGTTTCTATCGCGCAGAAAACTATCGCGGCGACTACTCCTCCCGCACCGAGGCAATAGCCGTACACCGCAGAGAGGAGCGTAACCCCCTCTACGTTGGGTACGGCGTTCAGCGCAAACTTGACCGCCTCTATCGTAGCGCTAGCAAGCGCGGTCAACGCGATCTGTCTGGACGCAAGTCTAGTCTTTTTAAGAAATCTCTGTCTTTCCACTTCTATTTACGGATAAACGGCTTTGACCGCTGCCCGTCATCAATACGAACCGACTCTGATAAGGATAATGCAGTCCTTTTCTACACTCATCCCTGTGATTCCGAAACGCGAAGTAGTAAGGCTGGTTCCTTTATAATCTATTGTAACGGCATACGCGTCAACGCCCTTGTCTTTTTCGACAGACGTAAAGACCTGTACGAATTCGTTGGCCTCGGTAGGCTGTACGCATCCGATAGAATTGATATATTTGCCGTAAGAGCTCTCTTCCCAGGTTATGCTGACACCGTGATTGCCGACGAGCTGCATGACTGCTGCCTCACCGTTGAGCTGCCCGTCAAGCAACGAGATGTCTACGGTATATTCCTGAGCCTCTCCCTGTTTGGGTACGAGCACAACTTTGAAAGTGCCTTCGGTATCAGTATTCTGATTCTCTTTTTCAGTTGTGCATGCCGCAAAAGCGAATACGAGCGAGAGCACGAGCGCGAACGTAAGCACGATCGCTAAAAGTCTTTTTTTGTTCATAAAATACTCCTTTTCCGCATCCGTAGTCCTGTCTTCAGGCTTTAGGGTGCGGCAAATTTTATTGCCGTTAATACGTCTTTCAAACGTTTTTTCTGCGAGGCAATACAATTGCAACACGCGCCGCTTGCCAGAGCGTCAGAAAGACTTGTATTCAGGAAAATCGGAGAAACAAAAGAAAAGCCGCTTTACAGGCGGCGGAAAACAAAGCAAGCTAAGGTACGAACGCACCGAACCTTTCAAGCCCGTGAATCTCCCTCCGAAATTCCGCTTTTTCACTCTGTCGGCAGGTCTCCTGACTTGCGGCAAGATATTGCGCCTTCCCTGTTTCAAGTGGCATAATGCAAAACCTTGGCGCCGCTTACAGTAGCGGGGGCTGTACGGGTCTTTCACCCGTTTCCCTTTTAATGCCCGCGAGGGGCAACCTGGCAGAGCCTGTGCCCGCGTCGATGCTTGATAGCACGATGCGGTATGATACGCAACTGCGTCTATACGCATTATAGCAGTAAGGGCTGTATTTTACAAGCAAAAAGGCGGGGTTTATGCCTCACCTTTAAGTTTTATCCTTTTTTGATCTGCTTTATCCCGTTTATCTTTCGATAAGAGATTTTCCCGTCATTTCTTTGGGGATCTCTACGCCCATAACGTCAAGCATGGTGGGAGCTATATCGCACAGCTTGCCGCCGTCCTTGAGACCCTTTACGCCGTCTGCGCCGATGACGAGGAACGGAACGGGATTGGTCGTATGCGCGGTGAACGGAGTTCCGTCCGCCTCGAACATATAGTCCGCATTGCCGTGGTCTGCGGTGAGCAGTGCCTGACCGCCGACGGAAAGTATCGCGTCGATGACTTTCTTCACGCACTCGTCCACGACCTTTACTGCTTTTTCAGCCGCTGCCATTACACCCGTATGACCTACCATGTCGCAGTTGGCGAAGTTGAGGATCATGACCTCGTACTTGCCGCTCTTTATCTCTTCTACCGCTCTGTCGCATACTTCGTAAGCGCTCATCTCGGGTTTCATATCGAAAGTCGCTATCTTCGGGGAGTCGATAAGGATTCTGTCCTCGCCCGGGTTAGCCGCCTCTACGCCGCCGTTGAAGAAGAAAGTGACGTGAGCGTATTTCTGAGTTTCAGCTATTCTGAACTGCTTGATACCCTTTTTGGAAAGATATTCGCCGAGCGTATTGACGTAGACCTCGGGTCTGAACGCAACGTCGAGGAAATCGTTGAACTTGACGTCGTACTGCGTAAACGAAACGTATACGGGAGCGAGGAATCCCTTCTTTCTCGGGAAAGACGGGAAATCGGGCATGATGAACGCTCTCGATATCTGTCTTGCTCTGTCGGGTCTGAAGTTGAAGAAAATAACGCTGTCGCCTTTGTCTACCGTAGCGACGGGCTTGCCGTTTTCGCTTATGACTACGGGCACTACGAATTCGTCGGTAACGCCGTTTGCATAGCTGTTTTCCATAGCCTTGACGGGGTCTGTCTCAACGACGCCTTCGCCGTCGACGAGCGCGGAATAAGCCTTTTCAACTCTGTCCCAGATGTTATCTCTGTCCATAGCGTAAAATCTTCCGCTTATCGTAGCTATCTTGCCGAACTTCTCTTTTGCGATAAAGTCGGAAAGCTCTTTGATAAAGCCCTCGCCGCTCTTGGGCGGAACGTCTCTGCCGTCCATAAAGCAGTGGATATAGACCTGTTCGAGTCCGCGCTGTTTAGCCATTTTGATAAGCGCGAACAGGTGATTGATGTTGCTGTGTACGCCGCCGTCGGAAAGAAGTCCCATGACGTGCAGTTTCTTGCCGTTGTTTTTAGCCGAATCCATAGCGTTTACGAGCGCGGGATTCTCAAAGAAATCGCCGTCTTCGATTGACTTGGTTATTCTGGTAAGTTCCTGATAAATGATCCTGCCTGCGCCGATATTGAGGTGACCTACCTCGCTGTTGCCCATCTGACCTTCGGGCAGACCTACCGCGAGACCGCTCGCGTTGAGCTGAGTAAACGGATATTTTTTCTCCATTTCGAGCACGTTGGGAGACGTCTCGGGAGATATGGCGTTGTTGGCTCCGAACTTGTTGATGCCGTAGCCGTCCATGATTATAAGACCGGTAAATTTCATATATATACCTCTTTTGCCCTTGCGGGCGCAAATTTTTTTCCGCTGACATTGTACCACAACGCGTTTTTTTAGTCAACGCTTTGCGCGGCGTGTGCGCGACGAGTGCATATGCGATATTATTTATCGAATACTCCGCTGCCCATGCTCACCACGCTCGCAGGTATCTCCACCTCTCCGAGCATTCCGCAATACGCAAAAGCATAGCTGCCTATCTCCGCAAGCCCTTCTTTGAGATATACCTCCGTAAGAGAATCGCAGTGGATAAAAGCGTTTTCTCCTATCCTCAAAAGCGAGGACGGAAGATCAGCTTTAAGCAAAGCTCCGCAATACGAAAAAGCTCCCGTTTCTATATCCTCGAGCCTTTCTCCGAAGTCTGCTTCTTCAAGCGCAACGCAATTATAAAATGCAAGAATACCTACACGGACAGCAGAAATCTTTACGCTTTCGAGATCCTTCGCACCCGCAAAAGCATACGGGGATATGTCTGCGCCGTCAGCCGCCGTATACGCCTTATCCGCCTTGCCCGCGGGATATGCGACGAGAGTGCTCTTGTCCGACGTGTACAGCACTCCGTCTTCGGACACATACGCGCCGCCCTGCTCCGCGTTTATCGCGGTAAGCGTAGCGCACTGAGAAAACGCTCCGTCGCCTATAACGGTTACCGTAGCGGGCAGATTTATCTCACCTTGCAGAGCAAGACCCGCAAAAGCGAGCGAGCCTATGCTGTCGCATACGCCGCCCTGTTCGAATACGAGCGACGTTATGCCGATATTTCCCGTAAGCGAATATAGCAGATAATCGGGCACGATTTGCACCTCTTTGCCTACCGTGAAAACTGCGTCTTTTCCCGCTCCCTCGAACGCGGAAGACAGTATCCCTTGCGAAACCGCGCTTTCCGCTCTGTATATTATCTCTCTGAGCTCTTTGCAATCCTCGAACGCGCCTTTGGTTATCGTTCTGACGCTGTCGGGAATAACGATACTCTCTATTGCCGTAGCCGCAAAAGCGTGCGCGCCTATCGTCAAAAGAGCGCTCTCCTCTCCGAAGTTCAACGCTTTGAGCAGCGGAGCACCCGCGCCTCTCGCGTCCGCAAGTCTTGCTGGTATGCTCTCGACAGCACTGCCTATATTCATGACAAAGCCCTGTTCACCGCCCGTACCTTCGAATATAGAGTTGCCTTCGATAGGAGCCTCGGCATTTACCGCATTGTAATTTACGACGCTTGCTGCCGTACAGCCTCTGAACGCGCCGTTGCCTATGAGTCTGACCCCCGTCGGTACAGTTATCTCTTTAAGCGAAACGCAATTCTCAAGCGCGCCTGCGCCTATCTCCTCAAGACTTTCGGGCAAATATATCTCTGTCATAAACGCGCATCCTGAGAACGCTCCATCTCCTATCCTGACCACTCCTTCGGGCACGCTTACCGACGTATAATTCTTACCTGCGAGCGCACCTAAAGATATTTGCTCGATGCCGACAGGCAACTCAAGCTCTCCTTCGTCCGCACCTAAGCAGACGATAAGTTCTTTTCCGCTGACGTCGGTAACGGCAAGTCCGTTAGAAGAAAAATATTCGTTGCCGTCCGCAAAACTCACGCTCTCGAGAAGAGGCAAGTCGTCAAACGCCTCCCACTCTATCTCCTGACAATATTTGCCCAACGTCACTGTTTTTATATGAGGAACGCGGGCAAACGCACCCGCTTTTACTCCGCTTATCGCATAATTTCCCCATGCAGACGGCATAACGAAATAATCGAGCGGATAATCCTGAGAAATCACGTCGAGATACAGCTTGCCGCCGCTTATAAGCAGCGTCGTATATCCGAGCGCAAACATACCTTTATGTTCATCGTCCGCAGCCTGCCAACACAGATTTACCGTTTCGTCTTTGACGACGTTCATATAATTGCCGTCGACTTCGAGCGCGTAAAGTTCGTTGCCGTCGACGTAAAACGCGTCGAGAGGCAGTTTCGCGCTGCCGCCCTCTTCGACTTGTTGTACGCTCAGCGTTTCTCCGTCCATTACGAAAGTGACCTTATAGGTCTTTACCTCGGGATCTTCGGGTTCTCCATCTCCGTCGCCCGTTTCGCCGCCTTCGCCCGGGTCTTCTCCTCCCGTTTCGCCGTCGGGATCGTTGCCGTCACTGCCCTCGGAAGGATCTTCCGTCTTGTTCCACGCCGCGTAAAGCGACACGTCCGTCTTGTCGTCAGAATTAAGAAAATCTTCTAAAACGAAAGGATAAATCAGCTCTTCGTCGTAAAACCAGCCGACGAAAGAATATACGTCTTTGACGGGTTCTTCAGGCATCGCAAGCGTATTTCCGCTGCAAAGAGATATGCCGTACAGACTGCCGTCGACGTAAAAACTCACCTTTACGGCCTGTTCCTCTCCGCCGCCGTCGGGTATCTGATCTTTCGAGATATCTGCTTTTTCGCACGCGCAAAGACTCGCCGCAAAGACAGCGACGAGCAAAACCGCTATAAGCAAAAAAGTCTTTCTCTTCATATCTTTCTCCCGACCCCCGTTATCTCTGTCCTTCCCTTGTCTTCTGTCCGAGAGCAGGCACAGAGAGAACAGCTGACTCCTTTACGATCTCTTTGAGTTCTGCGACGTTTCTCGCTTTGAATACGTCAAGCTTGAGCTGCTTGCCGCCTCTCAGACCCTTGCAGTAGCAGGCTATCTGCTTTTTCATATTGTTTACGACGTATATGTCCGAGTGGAAAGACGCAAGCACGTCGATATGTTTCAAAGCAATGTCCTGCACGGTTGCGTAAGGACAGGGCGTACCCGTTATCTCTGAAAATATCTGCGGATGCCCCAGCGCACCTCTCGCTATCATTACCCCCGCCGCGCCCGTATGCGCTTTTATCTTTATGTAATCCTCTTTTGAGAATACGTCGCCGTTGGCAATGACGGGAATATCCACTGCTTGCACCACCTCTGCTATATAATCCCAATCGGCAGTGCCTTCGTAAAACTGCTCTCTCGTCCTGCCGTGCACGGTGACCGCTGCCGCTCCCGCATCCTGCATATACCGCGCGAAATCCACACCCGTGCGTGAGTTTTTCTCAAATCCTATCCTGAATTTTACGGTAACGGGTTTGCCCGATCTTCTCACCGCCCTTACTATATCCGATGCAAGCGACGGATTTTTAAGGAGCGCGCTGCCCTCGTTGTTGGACACGATCTTCTTTACGGGACAGCCCATGTTGATGTCAACTATGTCGAATTTCCCGAGCTCTCTGCTCTCCGCCGCGCGGGCGAGTATTTCGGGATCGCTGCCGAACAGCTGAACTGCCCTTACCTTTTCGTACTCTGTGGTATGCAGCAGGTCTTCGGTATGCTCGTTGCCGTACATAAGTCCCTTTGCCGACACCATTTCGGTATAAGTCAGCCCTGCGCCGAGCTCCGCGCAAAGCGCGCGCAATCCGACTTCGCTGAATCCTGCTATCGGAGCGAACACCGCGTCGCTCTTCAATTCAAGCTCGTCAATCTTCATTTTTAGCCTTTTCCCAGAGTTCGTCGAGTTCCTCTGCCGAGCACTCGTTCATAGGTTTTGTGCAATGACTCTCCACATAAGAAAATCTCTTAGAGAACTTCTCCACCGCTCCGACAAGCGCGACTTCGGGCTCAACTTTTAAGGCTCGCAGCACGTTAACTGCCGCGAACAGAACGTCGCCGCCCTCGTTTTCTCTCTCGTTTTCAGGTGCGGAAAGCAGTTCCTGTATCTCTTCTTTCAGCTTTTCCGCCGCGCTCTGAACGCTGTCGAAGTCCATGCCCGCCTTCGCCGCCGTTTTCTGTATCTTGTACGCTCTCATAAGTGCGGGCAGACTGCGGCTCGTCTTGTCTATCTTGTCCGAATAAGAGGTATAGTGCTTTTCTTTGCTCTTTGCGCGGTCCCATGCCGCAAGCCCTTCTTCTGCCGTCTTTGCGACTACGTCCCCGAAGACGTGCTCGTGTCTGCTTATAAGCTTGGTGCACAGCGCGGTAGCGACATCTCTCGCGTTGTATTCTCCGCAATCTTCTCCTATAACGCAATGGAAAACAGCCTGCAAAAGCACGTCGCCCGTTTCTTCTATCATATTGTCTATGTCTTTATTGTTGATCGCGTCGACGAGCTCGTATGCCTCTTCTATCAGATTGGAGCGTATGCTCTCGTGCGTCTGCGCTCTGTCCCACGGACAGCCGTTTTCTCCGCGCAGTCTGTACAAAAGCTCTATAACGTCGTCGAAATTGAATCTCTTTTTATCGAGAAAATCTCTTGCAGGGATATAAACGGTAGTTGAATAATCGAACTTTTTTGAAAAATCTATCTCCGAAACTCTGACTTTTTTGCCCGAAACGGATACCTCCGTATCTTCTCCGACCATGTCGATGAGCACGAGCTTGACCTCGGATGCTATGTACTTGTCGTCAACGTCTGTTATGACGAGCGGCAGTCTGCCGTCGTAATCGAAATTACGGCATGAAACGAGATCGTAGGCACTGAGATATACCGCACCCGTAGTATATCCCGCCGCCGTGACTGCGCGCGATACGGACGGATATATCTTTATGTCGGTGCGCGATGCGAGCTTGGCGACCGACGCGTCGTCGTAACCGCTGCCGTTGACGCAATAACATACCTTGCCTTTCTGCGCAAGCAATCTTTCTACGATCTTTTCGTCGAGGTCGTCAAAGTTCTCGCTGCTGTCGTATATGTCGTCCATCGTACAGACTTCTTTACCCTCGAAAAAAGAAAAGGTGTCTGTTTTTGCGGTTTTGACGAAAACTTTCTTTGCCTTTTCGACCGCGTTTACACCCTCTAAAGTTATCTGCCCTTTACGGCAGCCGAGTCCGACCACTTCAATCATCACTATCTCCTTTGCCGCGTCTGAACAGAGTCGCTAAACCTTTTTTATTCAGAAGACCGGTAAGCGCAAGCAGCGCAAAATATACCGTGCCCCCCGTTGCGACTCCGACTGCCAGCCTGACGTACATATTGCCGACAGTAAGCGCGACCGCGCGTATACATACGCTCATTATAACACCACAAAGCAATATTTTGCTACCACTTTGAACGAGTTGCGGGTTTTTGCCGACGAGTTCGAGATATTTTACGACTGAAAGCGCGGCGGCGAGCGTATACATGACTATCTGCGCAACGGGAGCTGCCTTTATGCCTATATACGGCAGCAGAAATATCTGTATCACCGTTTTTACAGCCACACCGAACGCAAGATAAGCCGCCGCGCTCCTGCCCGAGCCGAGAGCCTGAAGTATGCCGCAGAGCAACTGTACTGCAGACGCTGCAATCACGTTGAAAGCCTGCAAACGCAGGATATCCGAAGTGCGGGCGGCGTCGGTCGCAGAAAACCCGGGGTAAAGCGCACTTACGACGTCGGGAGCGAATACGAGAATAGCAAAAAAGCACGGCACTGCTACCGCAAGACATGCCGACAGAGTCAAGCCCGTAGCCTCGTTGACTCTGACGTACTCACCTTTTGCAACGCCCGAAGATATCTTAGGCAGAACGGCAACAGCAAGCGACACTGCAATGACTACGGGCAGATTTATCACCGTACCGACCGCGCCGCTGTATATACCGTAATCCGAAGTCGCGTCCGCAAGCGACGCTCCTCCAGCGGTAAGCATGCGAACTATCACAAAGCTGTCGAGAAAGCTTGAAACAGGCACGATAAGCGCAGCCGCAAGTATAGGAAGTATGTTTTTTATTATATCGTAATATATAGATTTATCGACACGGACACGGTAAATATTTTCTTTTCCCGTGTCTTTTCGATAAGCAGCCGCCATAAAGACGAGTCCAGCGATCTCACTGACCGTAACTGCAAAAAGAGCACCGTAAACGGCGGCAGTCGCACCGTATTTCGAAAGCGCGAGCGCCGCCGTAAGTCCTACGGCGAGCTTTACCGCCTGCTCCGCAGTCTGCGAAAGCGCGTTGGCGGTCATCCTTCCCTTGCCTATAAAATATCCCTTGTAGTATGTCGACACAGTGACTGCAAGCACGGCGGGAGCAACGACGAGATATCCTTTCCATACCGACGGACGCGATTGCAGCGCAGCTACGGGGTATGCAAGCGCTGCGGCGCAAACGAGCCCGATCAGTCCCGATACGACGGCCGTTCTCTTTGCCGCCGCGCGCGTGGCGGGAATATCGACCTTGAGCGCGTCCGCATACGCGACGTAACGCGCCACTACCGTAGGCAGCGCCGCGCTCGTAAGCGTCAGAAAGAGCGCGTATACCGGGAAGAAAGTCTGATAAAGACCTATACCCTCCGCACCGAGGATGTTGGTGAGAGGTATGCGGTAAAACGCGCCCACGACTTTGGCGATTATACCCGCGAGCGCGAGTCCCGCCGTAGAACGCAGAAGGGAGTGTTTCCCTTTCTCTTTCATTATTCCAGCGTTGCCGCTATCAGATCCGCCGCCAGAGCGCAAAGCCTTGCCTCGGTCGCAGATATCGCAACATCCGAACAAAGCATGACGCCGCCGTACAGATCTCCGCCCACGACGAGCGGCACTATGTGCTGATTTTTGAATCCGAAAGGCTTGTCGCTGACTATACGGACAGGATCTTGCGGAGCGCACTCTCTGCGGTTGTCGAGCGTTTTATATAGGTTTTCGCTTATCTCCTCTCCGACGAGCTCCTTAAGCTGCGCGCCGCTCGCGCCGAGCACCGTCGCGCTGTCGCATATGACCGCTCCTTTGCCCGTAGCCCTGTTGAGCGCGTCGCAATAAGCCTGCGAAAAATCCGCGCCCGCACCGAGCGCGCTGTAACGTCTTAAGACGAGAGATTTGTCCCCCGTCGTAAAGATCTCCATCTGCTCCCCCTCTTTGAGTTTGAGGGTCTTTCTCAATTCTTTGGGTATAACGACTCTGCCGAGTTCGTCGATACGCCTGACTATTCCCGTTTCCTTCATTTTTCCTCCGCTTTATCTGCATTAGTATCTTCAGCTGCGGCTCAAATATTCGCAGCAGGCACTCGATGTCAGACGAATTCTTCGGGAGTGGGATATATAGTCTGAGAATAGTCGTATCCCGCATATTCCTCGAGCGGACAGAGTTCTGCACCGTCCCACTCGGGATTGTTGCGGTATATTTCTAAAAAACGCGAAGGAACATAAATTTTGCAGTTTTCGTTGCGCGAAGATATCGAAATCCTTTTCATGAGTTTAGGAGTATCCGAAAGCAATATCACCGCCTGAAGATTGAAAAACTCTCCGAGATTCTGATCCGTCAGGATATTGTCGCGGAATACGATTTCAAAAGTCATAAAATTGCCTTTCGAGATACCTGTCATAACCGTGGACACGTCGCCTTTTACTACGACCCCGTTAATAAACAGACATTGACTGCAGGAAAAACCGATTCTGTCGGCATTGTCGAAATCTACTTCGACAATCCCGCTTTTTTTGCGATTCGCGCCTTTGAGCAAGCCGTCCGTCGATATCAGACTGTTTCCCCCGTAATATCTCGTATTGGCAAACGAAACGACATATTTCCGAGCCGCCATGTTGACGAAATTATAGTCGCTATCGTTTATATAAACTGTATACTCAATGACCGTGTTGCCGTCAAGTTTTACAGTCTTCACTTGCCTGCCCTGAAAGGTAAACGGAATATACAATTCTGTGTCGTAGACGCTTTCGATCAACAAAACGCCGTCTTCGTCGATCGTTCTTACAGACTTGTTGTGACAATCTGCATAAAGACGTATGTTTTTTTCTTCCGCCACGTCGCTTGCAAAATCCCAATGTCTGCCTTTTTCAAGATCGAACCAGCCTTCGCAGACGCAATTGTCGGGGAAATCGTATTCGAACTCGGGCACAGTCTTGCCCTGAACGACCGTAAACGCAGCGGCAAGCTTGTCGTAGAACCAGAATTCAACCGTAGACATAGGAAGGGTCTGTACCGTTTCTTTCATCTTTTCCGTAACGACTTCGGATAGCCTGGCGTCCAAAGACGTCAACGTGTTTTCGATATCCGCCTTTACCACGCGCGCCTCTTCTACCGTTCTGGCGACCTCTGTGTTGAGATTGTCCGCAGTGAGAACCGCCGCGGAAAGTTCCGTAAGCATATTAGCCGGTTCGATGACACGTGTTTCGAGAGAGTTGACGGACGCGGCGACTTCGAATATCCCTCCCGTCCTGCCTACGCTCTTGGCAACGACGCTCTCTTTGGATTTGAGATAGATAACGAGCTGAGCGTCGACGTAACCTTCGTACTGCGTAAGGCAGTTGGGCACTTCGAAATTCAGCCCGTCGTCGCCGTATTCGAGAGCGGGCGAAGAATATGCCGCCTTAGCCGCGCCGCCGTGAGTCATGCAGACGAAGTCTATATAATATCCGTACTGCTTGGGATCCGTCATGCCTACGCATTTTATATTGATCGTATCTGACAGATTGTTATTCTGCGCGACGACGTAGCGATGGCGACTGACAAGAGTGGAATTGTCTTTGTCGTATGTGCAATAAATAACCATTTGCGCTCCTTGAGGGGAAAGAAGCATAGCCGACATAAGAAATATATACCCTGCCGCGAACGCTTGCAAGCATGATTGCCAGATTTTTCCACAGACAGACAAAACTCTTTTTTCAATGCTTGATTTATACAAGTTTAATCAACACGGGCGCAATAATTTTTGACGATAGATATTTCGAGATATGATCTTTACAAACAAAAACGCGCCCGTTAAGGCGCGTTGCATAAAGCGTTTGATATTCTCGCAATATTATGAAAAGCTGAATTGTCAGGCAAATATTTTCTTGAGCTCCCTGACCGTAGCGTTGGCGTCTTTGCAATATATGCCGCCTATGCTCTTTGCGTATTCGGGCGTAATTACCGCTCCGCCTACGAGCACGGGCAGATCGGGATATTTTTGTCTGACGAGCCCGATCGTATCCGCCATGTTCTGCGCCGTGGTAGTCATAAGCGCAGACAGACCGAGAACGCACGGATAATTCTTTTCTACCGCATCGAGCACCGTCTTGTAGTCTACGTCTCTGCCGAGATCTATGACTTTGAAACCGTAATTGGACACGACTGCCTTGACAATATTTTTACCTATGTCGTGGATATCGCCCTTTACCGTAGCGAGCACGAAACATCTGTCGCCTTCTGCCTCTCCGCTCTCTTTCATCTTTTCTTCGAGCACTGCAAAAGCCTGCTTTGCGCTGTCCGCCGCGGCTATAAGCTGAGGCAAGAATATCTTGCCGCTCTCATAAAGTTCTCCCACTCTGTCCAGCGCAGGTATGATATGCTTTGCCGCGACGTCGAGAGGGCTCATGTCTTTTATCAGTTTTTCTGCGGTTTCTTTTGCAAGACTGCCCATGCCGCCGACTATCGCCTTTGTCATATCGGGCGCGCCTTCAGGGGCAAGCTCTTCTGTCTTTACAGAATCCGTCTTTGCCGCGTAAGCGATATATTCTTCTACCGCGCCCTGTTTATCGAGCAGGAAATCCCGCGCATAATCGCTCGGCTTTATATTGATGAGCGACGGATTTATTATCGCGAGATCGAGTCCCGCATCTTTTGCCATAGAGAGGAAACAAGCGTTGATATCTTCTCTGTGCGGCATGCCGAAAGATATGTTGCTGACTCCGAGTATTGTGCCTGCGCCCGTCTTCTTTATCTCTCCGAGCGCGCCGAGAGTGCAGACCGCGCTGCCTTTCTGCGCAGACTGCGCCATGGTAAGAGTATCGACGTATATATCCTCTTTTTCTATGCCTCTTTTCAGACACTCGGCTACGAGCATCTTGCCGATAGCGACTCTGCCCTCTATCGTGTCGGGTATGCCGTTTTCGTCAAGCGCAAGGCAGACTACTGCCGCGCCGTACTTTTTTGCAAGAGGCAGCACCGAATCTATACTGCTCTTCTTTCCGTTTACGCTGTTGATAAGCGCCTTGCCGTTGTAGCGCCTTAACGCCGCCTCGAGCACTTCGGGAGAAGAGCTGTCGATGACGAGAGGTTTAGAAACGACTTTCTGAAGTCCTTCGACGACTCTGACCATATTCGCCTTTTCGTCAGTGCCGTTGAGTCCTACGTTGACGTCGAGAACGTCCGCTCCCGACTGCGCCTGTTCAATGCCCTGAGCGAGGATATAGTCGAAATCTCCTTCTCTCAATGCTTTCTGAAAGACTTTTTTGCCCGTGGGATTTATCCTCTCTCCCACAACTTTCATGCCTTCAACGATCACCGTAGACGTAGAGCTTGACAGCGCTCTCACGGGTCTGTATTCGGGTCTTTCCGCTACGCCTGCGGTTTCTTCTGCGAGAGTACGGATATAGTCGGGCGTAGTGCCGCAACATCCGCCGAGTATGTTAACTCCGAGAGAGTGTATTTTCTTCATCGCGTCGCAGAACTGCACTTTGTCTATGTCGTATACCGTTCTGCCGTTTTCAAAACGCGGCATGCCTGCGTTGGGCTTAATGAATACGGGCAGCTTTGTGCAGCTGAGCAGCTTTTCTGCCATAGGCAACATCTGAAAGGGACCTACCGAACAGTTTATGCCTATCGCGCTCACGCCCATGCCCGAAACCGTACGCGCAAAGCTCTCTATATCCGTACCGAAAGCGCTCCTGCCGTTTTCTTCAAAAGACATCGAGAGCATTATCGGAAGAGAGCTGTTTTCCTTTGCCGCAAGCAGCGCTATCCTCGCGTCGGCAAGGTCCGTCATCGTCTCTATGACTATGACGTCCGTCTTATCTTCAGCCGCGCGTATCACAGCCGCGTAATTTTCGTAAGCCTCGTCAAAACTTATGCCGCCCTCGCCTATCAGCTTGCCGAGAGGTCCGACGTCGAGAGCAACGTATGCTTTTCCTCCCGCCGCCTTTCTCGCTATCTCTATCGCCGCTTTGATGACTTCTCCCGTTTCCGCACCGAGTTTGAGCGGATTGGCCCCGAAAGTGTTGGTATAAATAACGTTGCTGCCCGCATCGACGTAATCGCGGTGCACAGAATACACTACGTCCGGATTTTCAACGTTGAGTTTTTCAAGGCGGTAACCCGCAGGAGCTCCGCTCCTTTCTGAGAGCAGACTTCCCGTCGCGCCGTCAAGAATTATTCTTCCTCTGAAGTCAATCACTGCATATACCTCCGTCGCAGGACCCGCGTTTTACGCATACGTCGCAGCGTCTGCCGCCATTGACGGGTCCGTCGCTTATGCCCGCGACCGCGCTGACAGTCTTGGAAGGTATCATCATACCTCCCTCGGTCATCCTTATGCCTAAAAATTTATCCGCTTTGAGCGCGTCTATAAAACTCGCCTGCGACGCAAGCGGCATATCTCCGTAACCGCATGAAAAACGTCTTGTGAGCGACTTGCCCTTTTCTTCAAGGCGGGCGCGTTGATTTTTTTCCAGCTCGTCGCAGTAAGCGTCTACCCAGAGCCCCGCACAAAGATCGACGGCGTAAGCAAGTGTCAGATCTGTAAGTTTCAGACTTTCTATGAGCCTGTCCGTTTCAGAGCCGATCGTCGCGCAGAAATAATATACGGCGTCGCAACCTTCGAGAAGCCGCGCTATGTCGTTGCCGTAAAGCTTGAGTACTGTGTTTTCCACTCTCAAGCCGTCCTCTTCTGCAATAAGTCTGCCCGTAGCCTCTACGCACCTGCAACGGGCGGTCTTTTCGACTTCAGCCACCGCGCGACGCGCGAGCTCGAGCGCGCCTTCGTCTTTGCCGAGATATACGGCAAGTTGTTTTTCAGTAATCACTTTCTGTCTCCTTCGAACGCGTTGAATACCGCACGCGCAACGTCGCCTTTGTTCATGGTGTAAAGATGTATGCCCTTTACGCCGTTGTCTATAAGATCGCGTATCTGTCCTATCGCGTAATCTATGCCCGCCTTGTACAGGTCTTCTCCCTGATAATTTGCGCATATCTTGCTGAACGCGGTCGGGATCTGCACTCCGCACATAGAAACTATTCTCTCCACCTGCGTAGTATTGGTTATCGGCATAATGCCCGCAGATACCGTGGCGGTTATGCCCGCCTTGGCTGCCTTATCTCTGAAATCGTAAAAAGTGGCGTTGTCGAAAAAGAGCTGCGTTACCAGATGCGATATGCCCGAGTCTGTCTTGAGCTTTACCATTTTGAGATCTTCTTCAAGACTCGCAGCCTCGGGATGTCCTTCGGGATAGCATGCACCGAGAAGTTCGAACTGAGGATAATTTTCCTTGATATACTTAGCGAGTTCGTTCGCGTGACGGAAATCGTAGAATCTGCTGTCCGCCGCTATATCTCCGCGCAGAGTGAGTATGCTGTTCACTCCCTTGCGGCTGAGCATCTGAAGTCTTTCCTCGAGCAGATCTTTGGTCATATTGACAGCGGTCATGTGCGCGACCGCAGTCATATCGAACGCGTCTATGACGACGCTCGCCACGTCCGCGGTAGTCATGCCGCCGCTGCCGCTCGCTCCGTATGTGATGGAAACATAGTCTGGATCGAGCGGTTTTATCTCTTTAAGCGCCCTTATCACGCCTTCGAGCATACCGTTTTTCTTTGGAGGAAATACCTCTGCCGACATTACGACCTTTTTATTCTCAAACAATTCTCTTATATACATAATCTACCTCACGAGCACTTGCGCGCGTAAATATACTAAAGATATAATAACATATTTTTTAAGGATTTTCATTAAATACGCGTAAATTATTGGGTATACGCCTCAGTTCCCGCCTGTTTACATATATTTCTCCCTCATATATCCCGCCGCGTAAAACTCCTTGCCATCGCCGTTTTGCCGACATGATCTGAGTGCGGACTTACTCCCCGCCCGAATAAAGACCAAAGGGCAACCGAAAATCGGTTGCCCTTCAGCCAGTTGTGTGTAGATTTGGGATTTGGTTACCCTATATTGATAGGCTATATATGGAATTATGTTGTAACAATCGCTATGGTTTGCTCCGTACGTTTATTCCTGCTGACCGTTCTGCTGTCCGTGCTGGTATTTCCACTCGAACCTGCCCTCTTTAGCCTGAGCGAGGAATTCTTCTGCATCCTTGCGAGCGCTTTCTATCGCAGTGTTGTAGATGGTCTGCGCGCTTGTCAGCATATCTTTTGCCGCCTGAACGTAAGTGTTTGCCTCTTCGAGCTCTTCAGCAGTCAGATCTTCTTCTATTTTCTGCATCGTTTCGTCGCGTTTCTGCTCAAGATAAGTTACGAGGCTCCTTACGTCGTCGATCGTCAGATCTCCGAGACTGTTAACGAACTCGAATACGTCGCTGCCGAGATCCTTGACGTCTGCAAGGATATTCCTTATCTGCGTAGCGTATTCTTCGGGCAGAGAGTTGATATACTCGTCGACCTCTGCCTGGAACCCGTTGATATATGCCTCGAGCTCCGGGATCTCTTCCTTGATCTGATTGTAAGCCTCTGCGCTCATGTTCTTTATCGTCTTATCGATATAAGCCTCGAGACTCTCTAACGTGATCTTGCCGTTTTCGTCAGCGACAGCCGCGTCGACTTCGCTCTTTTCCACACCCAGGATATCTGCGATTTTTTGTGTATCTACGTTGGAGAGAGCTTTGTCTGCATAATCCAGGGTGAGTTCTATAACGTCGAGCGTGTAGTCGACAGATACCGCCGCTATATCGTATGCCGCATAAATCGCGCCATAGTTGACGCTGTGTTCGAATACGTTGAGCGCCATGAGTTTTGCGTAATATGCCGTCCACGCAACTCCGCCCGCAGTCGTCTTGGCGATTTCGAAAGCTTCGTTTGCCTGCGCTACCGCGAGGTTGTATGCCTCGGTCGCGTACGGCTCTATCTTGTTGTAGCACTCGTTGAGTTTTTCTATAAGATCCTCGTTGTCGAGAGATGCAGCATACTCGAAAGTAATGCCTTCGTCGTTTGCTACAAGCTCGGTCACAAGCTTGAATTTACCTGCGGTCATATTCTGCACTGCGCTTACATTGGGGTATTTACCCTTTGCGTATTCAAGCTTTCTGCTCAGAGAAAATCCCGCGTCCGTGTTGATATTTACAGATATATCCGCTTTGTCCGCCTCGGCTTTGAAAGACGCCTCAACTACGTCAGCCACTTTTGCCTCAGCCTCTGCAGAACCGTCGCCCGCAACTACCGTAACGTTGACTCCGCTGTTTTCTTCAGTCAGATATCCGCAGTCTACCGCAAGCTGTGCGATAAGCTCGAACGCCTCTTCTGCGGTCTTGCCTACTATCACTTCTCCGTACAGCATTACCTGCGCGTCCTCGTTGGCAGCCTCAACCGACTCTACCTTTCCGTCTTTTCCGATAACCAGATTGACGGACGGATTGATGTCTATACCGACATATGTCTTGGACTCTTCTGCCTTTTTGTCTGTATTAAGACAACCGACAAAAACCGTACAAATCAATGCCATCGTCAGAAATACAGCTGTTATTACGCTTATCTTTCTCATAATGACGCCCTCCTTGAGGTTTCGTTCATTTATTAAACAACGCCGATTTTCCTTTTATTGGTAAATAATGAAAAATTTTTATTTTATATTTTACATAATAAAAATATGCGATCGGATGTTACCGCACCGACGGTATACACTTCAATAAATCCCCCTTCTATATAATATTGTTTATAATTTACTGTCGCTGCGATAGGGATAGTCAAATAAAAAGACGAAATGTTTTTGTCTGTACAAGGCGAGCTCCGCAGGCAATACTCCTCTGTATTATCAAGAATCTCAACAAAGTAACGGGCGCAAACAGCCGATCTATTAAATATTATTGCTGTCGTGTCGAAACGGAAACAGACTCTCTCTTATAAGTTATTATGCTGTCGCGACGGGGCGGAAATCTACGGATCAAGCGTATGCGTTTTTGCCTGTGCGAGGCAAAAGCCGCAGGCAATACTTCTTCGTATTGTCAAGGCTTTTAACAATGCACAGGCTAAAAGGAATAGCTTCAGCCGCAGATTTTCGCCCCTCCCCGACAGCCACAAAAAAAAGACGACCTTGAAAGGTCGCCTTTTTTCAGATAAGGGGGATATATTTATGATGTGCTGTGAGCACGGAATTTGTCAAAAACTCATGCCGCGTTAAGCTGCTGCCAATATGCCTCGAGAGAGCCGTACTCGGAAATTATCGAAGAATAGAACTCGTCGTATTCTTCACGGGTCAGAGCATCTCTTTCTTCTTCATACACTTCGAGATATATCTCTTCGAGCTCTGCCCTCATATTCGCGACGATCTTATCGGTTCCGTCGATAAACTCCTGTACCGTGTCGGGGATCTCAGCTATCGCGTCCTTTATGGCGTCGGTGATAAAGATGTTCAGCTCTTCGAGTTTGTCTATGATATAAGACATACTGCCCTTGAGCTCGTCTATCGTCGCGTTGCCTATCTCACTTATCCACTCTTCGTTGATAAAAGCGTCGTATGCGATAAGCAGCAGATTCAGGATCGCACCGTCGTGTATTTCTTCGCCTCTCAACTCAGCGATCTTATTGAGTATATCCGACATTTCGCCGATCATACGCGAAAGTTCGGGATCATCTTTCCAATCGTCTTTCTTTATCGTTGCCCAATAATCGCCATATCCTAATATCAACGCGTTGTATGCGGATATGTCATCGTTGAGATCTTTTGCCTCGTGCAGAAGTTCGCGTGTCCTGGTTATCCTTACGCACTCTGCGGATATAAGACTGCGCAGATACTCGAATACTTCTTCTTCGTAATAACGTCTGAGCTCTTCGAGATCGTTGTTGTTGCGTTCTGCAAGCTGCGTAAAGTAATTGTCTGCTTTTTCCACTACTTTGTCGACCGTATCTTTCAGATCGTCAGTTGCCGCTCCGTAAAGTTCAGCGAGATAATCGACGTCCTCTTTGACTGCCACCACTGCGCAAAGCACTCCTTTTTTCATAAAATTGGTTTCTATCGCAACGGTGGTTTTTGTTATGACTTCGTCTTCCTGCGCGTCTGTTGCCGCGACAACGGTAAGTTTGAGCGCGTTTTCTTTATCGGGAACTATATAACCCAGCTTGCCTGCCTCTTCGGCAACGTAAGCCGCCGCATCGTATACGGGCATTCCTTCTACCTTTTCTCTGACAGCGGATGTCAGCAACAGATCCGCATCAGAGTTCGCGCTCTTTATATCCGTGACCTTGAGGTCTTCGTCATATACGAATTCGACAGACGGATTGATATCCATCCTGAGATATCCCGCCTCGTAAACTTGCGCTGGCTGCTCCTTTCCGCCTTTGAATAACGGAGGGAGAACGAGTGCAAGCGAAATAACTATAACGAGCACTGCCGCAATAGCTCCGATCACATAGGGCTTTACATTGAAACGCTTTACCTTTATGTCAGGCTTTCTTTCGACAGATTTTTCGGGTTTATCGGACTTAGCGGTAACGATAGGAGCTTTCCTGACCTTGTCGGACATAGGAGGAGCAAGGTGATCGAGTTCTTTTTCAAGCAATTTTTTGAGTTCTTTCTCGTCCATGACTCAGCCCTCCTTTAATTTGTTTTGCAGCTTTTTGATCGCCGCGTTGTACTTCCAAAGTACAGTCCCGAGTGCCATCGATAACATATCTGCGATCTCACGGTGCTTAAAGCCCCACAAAATATGTAATATCACTATCTGACTCTCGTTGTCGTCAAGTACGGAGTTTATCGCATCGAATACGGGCGAATCCTTCATCTCGTATGACTTCGATTCGAATCCTTTCGTATCCTCGTCCGACGCAACCACTTCGCGTTTGATCTTCTTGAGTTCGTTCAGCGCGGTGTATTTGGCAACCTGAAACAGCCATGCCCTCGCGTCCGTACCCGCTTTGTATTTACTTACGTTTACCTTGACTTTCAGATAGACCGTCTGGGTAAGATCTTCCGCAGTATGATAGTTTTTGCAGAATCCGTACAGAAAAGCGAATATTCCTTTTCTCGTTTCTGCATAAAGTTTTTCAAAAGCGGAGTCGTCACCCTTTGCGACCTTCTGCAAGCACAGGTCCAACTCTTTTTTGTCCAAATCCCTCTCCTGTTCAATTATTAAACAACCGTTTATTCTGATTTATTGGCAGCGGATTGTAAAATTTTTTGTCTTTTATCAAGACGCATAAAATTTTAGCATACATCCGCCCGTATACGCAAATGCAGTCGACGCAGAAAAACAAAAAAATACACGTCTGTTGCCTTCGTTTCGCCTCTTAACAACAAAGCGCTGTACACGATATCTCTATTGTTTATTGCTTATATTTTAATAAAAGCAAATCGTGCGGTCTGAACAAAAAATGCGTGCGGCAATGCAAAATGAAAGCAAAACAATACACAATATTATTACACCCGCGTTGCCGACGCGCGACGCGTCTGCTATAATATCAATATAAAAGGAGAAATCATGAGTTTTTACGACGACGTTTATCAGGTAGTCAAAGCTATACCGGAAGGAAAAGTTGCAACGTACGGTCAGATAGCGAGGATACTCGGCTCTCCGCGCGCGTCACGCGCTGTCGGTTATGCCCTGCACGACAATCCCACGCCTATAATAATACCCTGCCACAGAGTGGTGAACAGATACGGTTCTCTCGCCCGCGCTTTTGCCTTCGGCGGAATAGAGGCGCAAGCTGAACTTTTGAGAAAAGAAGGCGTTGTCTGTGACAAAAACTATATTGTGGATCTGAAAAAATACCAATGGCAAGAGGGGCTCAGATGGTAGAAAATTACCGCATTACCGCTCGTTTCGACGGCAGCGCGGACGACAATCTGAAAGCGGCGGGCTTTTCCCGCTCTATGATAACAAGGCTGCGCAAAGAACTCGGTCTTATCCGCGTTGTTTCCGATACCTGCCCCTCGGGACAAGCCGTCTTCGCCACGGCGAAAGTACGCAAAGGCGATATCCTGAAAATAAGCCTGCCCGTATCGCCCGTCGCTTATCCCGCAAGCAACATCTCTCCAGAGTTTGCATATATCGACGACGATATTGCGGTAGTCGTCAAGCCTTCGGGCATTGCAACCGTACCGATAAAATCTCATTATAAAGACAGCTATGCGAGCGTACTTGCCTCGGCGTGGGGAGAATTCGTGTACCGCCCCGTAGGCAGACTCGACAAAGACACGTCGGGACTTCTGATAGTCGCGCGCAGTTCGCTTGCCGCAAGCCGTATGCACGACATGCAGAATAACGGAGCCATAGGCAAACAATATACCGCTCTCGTGCAAGGCATTATCCCCGAGAGCGGAGAAATTGACGCGCCCCTCGCGCTTTCTCAGGACGGGCATCACCGCGAAGTTTCAGAAAACGGCAAGCCCGCAAAGACTCTGTTCAGAAGAATCGGCATTATAAACGAAAATTCGCTCGCAGAATTTACTCTGCTCAGCGGAAGAACGCATCAGATACGCGTGCACTCGGCATATATCGGACACCCCGTATGCGGCGACGCTCTTTACAATCCCCGCGCAAAAGAATTCCCTCGGCTCATGTTGCACTGCTCCCGTCTTTGTTTCGCTCACCCCTTTACGGGCGACAACGTCACAGTCGAAAGTCCTTTTCCCCCTACATACTGACCCGATCGTATTCACAACGTACTATTCTTTTTTACAACCGTCGATTACGGCAGCTTTTCTCCCGTAATAAAGTTTTAAGATTTTACACGTTTGGGGTTTAATTATCCTTTACATATCAATTTTGACGGCGTAAAATATATGCGGTATTTAAGGATAGTTCGTTATGGTCAAAGATCTCACTCAAGGCAAACCCTCAAAAGTCATACTGATTTTCAGTCTGCCGCTGTTGCTTTCAATGGTATTCCAACAGCTTTACAATATGGCGGACAGCATCATCGCAGGCAAGATGATCTCCAACAACGCGCTCGCGGCGATAGGCGTTTCTACCCCGGTAACAATGATATACGTCGCTATCGCGGTAGGTTGCAGCGGCGGTATAAGCGTCGTCGTAGCCAACCTGTTCGGACAGCATAAGTACCGCTCGGTCAAAACCGCATCCAGCACCGCGCTCGCGTTTATGTTCGCTCTCTCCGCTATACTTACGATAGTGGGATATTTCATATCCTCCCCTCTCGTAAAGCTGCTTCAGACACCGACTTCTATCCATGCAGACAGCACCGCTTATCTCGAGATCTACACTCTCGGTCTTATATTCGTATTTATCTACAATGCGTCCAACGCCATATTCACGGGTATGGGCGACAGCATTACGCCGCTGATACTTCTTATATGCTCGTCTGTCGGCAACGTTATACTCGACATCGTTATGGCGAAACCGCTCGGCGTACAGGGTCTTGCTTACGCAACTCTGATAGCCCAGGCAGTTGCAGGTATAGTCGCATTTATACTCGTTATTGTGAAAATGAAAAAACTGTCTGACGGAGAAGAATCCGATCTGCCCCGCCAGACTTACGTCAAACGCACTTTCAACGGCAGAATACTTTTGTCGATACTTGCCATATCCATACCGGGCGTATGCCAGCAATCTTTCGTTTCGGTAGGACAGCTCCTCGTACAGGGACTTATCAACGGTTTCGGAGAACAGACGATCGCGGCGTATACCGCGGCGATGAAAATAAATACGTTCTGCATACAGTGCATAGTCACCACAGCCAACGCAGTCGCAGCTTTCACTGCTCAGAATATGGGCGCGGGCGACCTCAAACGCGTAAAGCAAGGCATGCGATCGGCAACGGTAATGCTTGTTACTTTCGCGCTTATAATTATTGCGATAGTCGCCGTTTTCGCTAAACCTCTAACGGGATTCTTTATCAACAACAGCGACGGATCGGGCGTTTCGAGCGCAGACGTAATTGCTACGGGCGCTCAATTCCTCTGGATCACCTGCCCGTTCTACGTATTTATCGCAGTAAAAACTACGGCGGACGGCGTTATAAAAGGCACGGGCAAACTGCTGCAATTCATGATATCCACCTTCGTGGACCTGATACTGCGCGTCGTACTTTGTTACGCTCTCGCACCTTCGCTCGACTTCCTCGGCATCTGTATCGCTTGGCCGATAGGCTGGGTAATAGGTACGGCTCTCGCGGTAGGGTTCTATCTGTCTAAGTCGTGGCAAAAAAGCAAGTTTGCCGTATCGGCAGCAAATTAACCTTTCACAAAAAACAAAGTATTACAGACCGCGCAAAAGCGCGGTCTTTTTTATGTTGATTTCCTCCGATGGCAAACTTTGCTGAACACCTTAATTCCTGCACATTTATATCTGTTTTCTATGTTCGGCTTTGTCCACTCAGATATGTTATTATTTGTTATTAATAAAAAGAGCGTAACTCCGTTGCTTATCCTGTCATATTATGTACCATGGCAACCATTAGCGTTTCTATGATAGTCCGCAACGAAGAGGACGTGATAGCGCGCGCAATTTCGTGCGCAAACCGCTTTGCGGACGAAGTGATAGTAGCGGATACGGGCAGCACCGACAATACCGTAGCCGTTGCCCGCTCTCTCGGCGCAAAAGTGTACTATTTCGATTGGTGCGACGACTTTTCCGCGGCACGCAATTTTTCTTTTTCAAAAGCGGGTTGCGATTATGTGATGTGGATGGACGCCGACGACGTTATCGACGACGAAAACATAGATAAAATTTTGTCTTTGAAAGCAGACTTCGGCGACGCGGATATATACTATATGAAATATGCCACGGCTTTCGACAAAGAAGGCAATCCGACTTTCGAGTATTGGCGGGAACGCGTCTTCCGCCGCTCTCTCGGAGAGTGCTGGACAGACCCCGTGCACGAAGTGTTTTTTGCCGCAGGTTCGAGAAAGTTCTGTAACGTCACCTTGCGGCACGAAAAGCTGCACGCCTCTCCGCCCCGCCGCAATCTCGACATATACTTGTCGTTCATATCTTCGGGCAAACCCCTCTCTCCCAGGCAGAAGTTCTATTTCGCCAACGAGCTGTATTATAACAACCTTTTTTCTCTCGCAGAATCCGCATACGAAGAGTTTCTCTCCTCTGACGGCATGACGGAAAACAAAGTGCAGGCTTGTATCAACATGTCGCGCATCTCTTCTTCAAAAGAAGACTATGCCTCCGCTCTCAGTCGTCTTGTCCGTGCGCTCGGATACGGAACTCCGTCTTCTGAGCTCTGCGTAGCTCTCGGCAATGTGTATCTTGCGTTAAACGACACAGACACAGCAATTTTCTGGTACAACGCCGCGATCAGACCTCTTCCCGAAAACACGCTCGCGTTTGTGGACGTATACTGCTACAACTACTATCCCCTCGTTCAGCTCGGGCTCTGTCACTACAAAAAAGGCGACCTCTCCGCCGCCATCGACAGCACCCTCCGCGCCCTCGAATACAAAAAAGACGACGAGATCGCCATAAACAATCTCCTATATTACCAATCCCTTCGCCCCCAACCGATCTGACAGTTTTCTTTATCTTCTGTCCCTTTACAAAAACGCTTGTACTCCGTCCGTTCTATTTATACTAACCGCCGCCACTTGTCGTCATAGACAGGCACACGCCATGGTGCCAACTTTGTAAAAAAACTAAAATCGGACTCCGGCGTTTTGCCGAAGTCCGATTGAATTATAAACAGCTATCTCTATGACTTTAGCTGCGAGTCCATTTATAACCACAGTAAGTATTTGCCAAATATGTCGCCGCCGTAGAGGGATCTTTAAGATCTGACGACGAAATGCTTGTACCGCTTGCAGATGACGAATAATAATACCTCCATCCTTGCGTATTTTCAAAAGTTACACTTTTAAGCGAACTGCATCCGCTGAACGCAGAAGAGCCTATACTCTTTACGCTGTCCGGTATCGTTATACTTGTAAGTGAACTGCATCCGCTGAACGCAGAAGAGCCTATATTTGCCCCACTGTTTATTATTACCGTTTGCAAAGTACTCTTTGGGATTACAGATATTGCATTTGTAGGAATATTTGCGGTAATAATACTGCAACCGCTGAACGCAGAAGAGCTTATGCTTGTTACGCTGTCCGGTATCGTTATGCTTGTAAGCGAACTGCAATCACCGAACGCATAAGAGCCTATGCTCGTTACGCTGTCAGGTATCGTTATGCTTGTAAGCGAACTGCATCCGTAGAACGCAAAAGAGCCTATGCTTGTTACGCTGTCCGGTATCGTTATGCTTGTAAGCGAACTGCAATCCCAGAACGTATAATCGCCTATGGTTGTCACGCTGTCCGGTATTGTTATGCTTGTAAGCGAACTGCAATTTTCGAACGCATAAGAGCCTATTCTTGTTACGCTGCCCGGTATCGTTATGCTTGTAAGCGAACGGCAATTATAGAACGCATAAGAGCCTATACTCTTTACGCTGTCACCTATGGTTATGCTTGAAAGCTTACTGCAATTATAGAACGCAGAAGAGCCTATACTCTTTACGCTGTCCGGTATCGTTATGCTTGAAAGCTTACTGCAATTATAGAACGCAGAAGAGCCTATACTTGTTACGCTGTTAGGTATAGTTATGCTTATGAGCGAACTGCAATTATAGAACGCATAAGAGTCTATGCTTGTCACATTGTCAGGTATTGTTATGCTTGTAAGCGAACGGCATCCCCTGAACGCATACTCACCTATGCTTGTCACGCTGTCAGGTATTGTTATACTTGTAAGCGAACTGCAATCTTCGAACGCCCGGTCGCCTATGCTCTCAAGTTTACTGTTTTCGCCGAACGTAACGCTTGTAAGCGAACTGCATTCGCTGAACGCAGAATCGCCTATGCTCGTTACGCTGTCCGGTATAGTTATGCTTGTAAGCGAACCGCAATTATAGAACGCAGAAGAGCCTATGCTTGTCACATTGTCGGGTATAGTTATATTTGTAAGCATATTACAATTATAAAAAGCTCCGTATAATATGTTCCCTCCCATTACAGTTACGCTTCTGAGAGTTGAAGGAATATAATATGTTGATGAAGTCGTAGAACTCGTACTCGAACCGTAATAAGATTGCGTTACTTTTGTTCCTCCCGTATACGAAGAAGTTCCGAAAATATATCCGAGCGGATACTGATATGTATCGCTTGACGTTACTCCTGCCTTGGCTCCAATAAACGGCAACGTTATACTCTCCAAAGAACTGCATCCGCTGAATGCAGAAGAGCCTATGCTTGTTACGCTGTCCGGTATTGTTATGCTTGTAAGCGAACTGCATCCTCTGAACGCATACTCGCCTATGCTCTCAAGTTTACTGTTTTCGCCGAACGTAACGCTTGTAAGCGAACTGCATTCGCTGAACGCATACTCGCCTATACTCGTTACGCTGTCACCTATGGTTATGCTTGAAAGCTTACTGCAATTATAGAACGCCTCCGAGCCTATACTCTTTACGCTGTCGGGTATAGTTATATTTGTAAGCATACTGCAATTATAGAAAGCTCCGTATAATATGTTCCCTCCCGTTACAGTTACGCTTCTGAGAGTTGAAGGAATATAGTAATAACTGGAAGTCGTATAACTTGTACTCGAACCGTAATAATATTGCTCTACTCTTGTTCCTCCCGTATATGAAGTAGTGCCGAAAATATATCCGAGCGGATACTGATATGTACCGCTTGACGTCACTCCTGCCTTTGCTCCGATAAACGGCAAGGTCATGCTTTCCAAAGAACTGCATCCGCTAAAAGCTGACGAGCCTATGCTCGTTACGCTTTCCGGTATCGTTATACTCGTAAGCGAACTGCAATTAGAGAACGCATACTCACCTATGCTTGTCACATTGTCGGGTATCGTTATACTCGTAAGCGAACTGCAATTATAGAACGCAGAAGAGCCTATACTCTTTACGCTGTCACCTATGGTTATGCTTGTGAGCGAACTGCAATTATAGAACGCAGAAGAGCCTATACTCGTTACGCTGTCACCTATGGTTATGCTTGAAAGCTTACTGCAATTATAAAAAGCTCCGTATAATATGTTCCCTCCCGTTACCGTTACGCTTCTGAGAGTTGAAGGAATATAATATGTTGATGACGTCTTAGAGCTCGTACTCGAACCGTAATAAGATTGCGTTACTTCTGTTCCTCCGGTATACGAAGAAGTTCCGAAAATATATCCGAGCGGATACTGATATGCATCGTTTGACGTCACTCCTGCCTTGGCTCCAATAAACGGCAACGTTATACTCTCCAAAGAACTGCATCCGCTGAATGCAGAAGAGCCTATGCTTGTCACGCTGTCCGGTATTGTTATATTTGTAAGCGCAGTGCAATTATTGAACGCAGAATCGCCTATGCTCGTTACACTTTCAGGTATAGTTATACTTGTAAGTGAACTGCATCCGCTGAACGCAGAAGAGCCTATATTTTCTCCACTGTTTATTATTACCGTTTGCAAAGTACTCTTTGGGATTACAGATATTGCATTTGTAGGAATATTTGCGGTAATAATACTGCAACCGCTGAACGCAGAAGAGCCTATGCTTGTTACGCTGTCCGGTATCGTTATGCTTGTAAGCGAACTGCAATTATAAAATACATAAGAGCCTATACTCGTTATACTATCGGGAATTACGAGATCTGTAACAAGAGCATTGTTAAGATATAATTTTTTTGCATAATATAACGGATTTGCATAGTAATCATTAAATGATATGTAGCACCATGCCCCAATATCTGTTATATTAACTACTTTAAGCAAACTGCAATGATAGAACGCATACTCACCTATGCTTGTCATACTGTCTGGTATAGTTATACTCGTAAGCGAACTGCAATTATAGAACGCATAATCGCCTATGCTCGTTACGCTGTCCGGTATCGTTATACTTGTAAGAGAACTGCAATTATAAAATACATAAGAGCCTATGCTCGTTATACTATCGGGAATTACGAGATCTGTAACAAGAGCATTGTTAAGATATAATTTTTTTGCATAATATAACGGATTTGCATAGTAATCATTAAATGATATGTAGCACCATGCCCCAATATCTGTTATATTAACTACTTTAAGCAAACTGCAATGATAGAACGCATACTCACCTATGCTTGTCATACTGTCTGGTATAGTTATACTCGTAAGCGAACTGCAATTATAGAACGCATAATCGCCTATGCTCGTTACGCTTTCTGGGATTTCTAACTCCGTTATAAGTTCTCCGTTTAAGTATAAATTGTCAGCATGGCACAACGGATTTGAATACGAATTACTGAACAATATGTTACACCAAGTTTCAATATTGGTTATATTAACTGTTTCAAGCGAACTGCAATATTCGAACGCATCAGAGCCTATGCTGGTTACGCTGTCAGGTATCGTTATACTTGTAAGCGAACTGCAATTATAGAACGCATACTCACCTATGCTTGTCACGCTGTCCGGTATTGTTATGCTTGTAAGCGAAGTGCAAGTCCTGAACGCATAATTGCCTATGCTTTCAAGTTTACTGTTCTCTCCAAACGTAACACTTGTAAGCGAACTGCATCCAGCGAACGCCCAGGCGCCTATGGTTGTCACGCTGTCCGGTATTGTTATACTTGTAAGCGAACTGCAATTATAGAACGCATCAGAGCCTATGCTTGTCACGCTGTCACCTATGGTTATGTTTGTTAGCGAACTGCATCCGCTGAACGCAGAAGAGCCTATATTTTCCCCACTGTTTATTATTACCGTTTGCAAAGTACTCTTTGGGATTACAGATATTGCATTTGTAGGAATATTTGCGGTAATGATACTGCAACCGCTGAACGCAGAAGAGCCTATGCTTGTCACGCTGTCAGGTATAGTTATGCTTGTAAGCGAACTGCATCCTCTGAACGCATAAGAGCCTATACTCGTTACACTGTCCGGTATTGTTATGCTTGTAAGCGAAGTGCAAGTCCTGAACGCATAATTGCCTATGCTTTCAAGTTTACTGTTCTCTCCAAACGTAACACTTGTAAGCGAACTGCATCCGTAGAACGCATACTCACCTATGCTTGTCACGCTGCCAGGAATTGTTATACTTGTAAGTGAACTGCATCCGCTAAATGCTGACGAACCTATGCTTGTTACGTTATATATATCGTTTTTATAGCTTATTCTTGAAGGTATTTCTATATCTCCGCTTAAACTTTGGATTTGTCTTACAACAGTTGCGTTTCCGTCTTTAAGCGCATATCTTATACCTTTTTCGTCAACATAATAAATATTACCGTCACTTGTAACGTCGGTATTTTTACAATCCCATACAACAGGACAATTGCTATAATTCCAATTGCTATTCCAATCACTTGGTAAGCTTGCAACTTCGCAATATATAGTTAGCGAAATGCAATTATTGAACGCATAAGAGCCTATGCTTGTTACACTGCTGGGTATACTTACGCTGACAATCGAATTACAATTTCTGAACGCAGAATCACCGATCTCCGTTACCGTAAACCCAAACAAATTCTCAGGAATGACGATTTCGATGCCGTCTTTGTATCCGGTAACAGTTATCTCATCGCCGTTTATTTCATAAGTAAATTTACCCTTGATTTCTTCACTTGCCCAGCCGGCATAAAGCGTTATGTTCTTTCCGGGCATCGTTTCAAGAGTAAATTCATCATCAAACGACGTGGGAACTTTTTCAGTAAACCAACCTACAAAATAATATCCTTCTTTTTCGGGAACAGGCAGAGATAAAGCCGAATCGGTTTCCTGCGTTATCGGCTCAATTTCGTTGCCGCCGTTCGTATCAAAAGTAATAGTACGGTTTTGCGCAACGTATTCGTCAAAATCACAAACGAAATCCTGACCGTTCAGATATTTCCATTCGTCTATATATGAAAGCAATCTTTTATTTGACTCATCCTTGCAATAATAAGCATAACCTTCGTTATTGTTGGGATCGAGAAGGATTGCTTCTTCTCCGTAAACAAGAGTTGCTTCTTCCGTTACTTTAACGCTGTTTTCAGATTCGTAAGCGTTGTCTCCTGTAAGCTTCATTGTGAATTGTCCGCTTGACGAAGTAACTGTGAGCGACACATATCCGCCCGTAAAGCTGACTGCCGAACTCGGCGTATAGTCAATCAGAACGGAAACGGAACTTGAACTCGTTGCCGTATAACTCTTGGACAACGTGCCGAGATAACTGTTTACGGTAAACTCAACTCTGCTTGTCGAAGTAACGTATAACTTATACTCCTTATTGCAAGGCAAATACATTCTGAACGTTCCGGTCACGTTACTGAAAGTTCTTTCAGTATTAAGCGGTATCGCATATTCCGCTTTACTGCCCAGATATTCAGATCTTGCATAAACCGCTGTCGGCTGAGTAATCGACTCGGAAGCAAACGAAAACTGCATAGAACCCGCTTTTTCTTCCTTATCGTCATACTCGTACCAACCGGTAAACAAAGCTTCGTCGCCGTAGGTGGGCACTTTCGTGGGAATCGTACCGTATTCTCCCTCGGGCACATAGATAATTTCACTTATCGTTTCTTGCGTGCTGTCCGTATATATAACAACGGGAATTATTCGCTTAACGTGAAGAAGAGTCGCATCGTCTTCATCAAAACTCTGATAGTACTTTGTTACGCGGCTGTCAAGAACGAGTTCGTCAAAATAATTTTCACCCTCTCCCAGATAATGAATGCCTGAATTTTTTGTAACGTCTGTGAAATAGTACTCTTCTTCGTTTCCGTCAACCGTTCTTTTTGCTATAAATCCTATGAAATCGTATCCCGTTTTCACAGAATAATTCAACGTCTGGAATTTATCGAAAGGTTTAACGTAAACAGAAGAAAGATTGTTGCCTTCTTCGTCAACAACGCTGATCGCTTTGTTTTGATAAGTCTGATAAAGTTTGAGATCGCTTCTGACAGGTGAGGAGTACTGATACGTTTCGTAACTTTCCGTTTCGTAATTGTAATAAACTCTTTCTTTATAAGTGAACTCACTGAGCGTATTGACGGCAATATCGGCAGGGAGTCTGTCGTTTTCAATAACTCTTACTTTATCATAAGGTTCGCCTGCGTAAATATTCGTGTAAAGACTTACATAATAATCGTGCCTTACATATATATCTACCAGATATCTCTTTACAACGCGCTGACCTTCGCTGACCGTCAGAAGCTGAATATTACTGCCGTAATTGAGCGTAAACATCTGCGCACCGTTGGGGTTGTTCCATCCGCCTTCGTACCACAGAAGCGTATAGCCGCTTTCAACTGAAAATTCCATTTCTTCCTGCATTGTCAGGTCAAAATTGTTTGATTTGCCGACAACGTCCGTACCGCCAAGGTCGTCGCTGGTCAGCTCTATGTACAAATACTGCTGTACGCCCGTATAGCTGTCATAATATGAAGAATCGTGCTTTTTACCTTCGGTAGCAGGCTTGAAATAAACGTATTCGTCTTCATACGAAGTCACGATTATTTCCCATTTTGCAATAAGCCGTACGTTTTCATAAGGCATTATTGAAGTCGAGTTAAAAACTTTTCCGGATGAATTTTCCCAACATACAAACCTGTAACCGTCTCTTTCGGGAATCGGAAGATCTTTCATGACATCGCCTCCGGCATAGGACTGGCTGTCAATTTCTCCTTCCCATCCGTTGAGATTGAAAGTTACAGTATATTTTTTTACTTCAACTTTAATTTCAGTCCATTGCGCTACAAGAGTTATATCTCTGTCCGGCATTACGGATCCGACAGAATACTCATAACCGTCCGAATCTTTCCAACAATCGAACTCGTATCCGTCTCTTGTCGGTGTAGGCAAATCTGTAAGCGTTGCGCCCGCCTCGTATTCTCTGGACGAATATGTTTCGTTTCCGCCGTTGACATCAAACGTCACAGTATGTTTTATTACAGTAACGTCTGTTCCGCTTTCATTTGTAGCGCAACTTGCAAGACCGATTGTAAGAATAATAGCAGCGAGAATTACTGCAACAATAATAAACCCTTTTTTTCTCATACGCTCCTCCGACTAAAACCACTATCAAAAAAACAAGCTGAAACAAAGTAAACCGTTGATAATAGTACTCTTTATTATAACATTACAATGAAACGCTGTCAAACTTTTATAAAATATATTTAACGCGCATAAATTCTTAAATAAAAAAACGTAAGTCAAACACTTGGTTCAACTTACGCTAATAGTGGTGCGGATGACAGGGGCTTTCGCTTTGCGAAAAGAAAATGCAAAGACTGTCTTTCCTTCTATTGTTATTCCTGCTTGCATTTTCTGCACCGTTCGCCTCCGTAAATTTTTGCAAATACAATACTCTGCTTATGGCTCACGGATCTCGTTGCGGGTCATACGGGCAAACAAAAAAGAGAGCTGGGTTCAACTCTCTTTTTTGTTGGTGCGGATGACAGGACTTGAACCTGCACAGCCTTGCGACTATAAGAACCTGAATCTTACGCGTCTGCCAGTTCCGCCACATCCGCACGTCAGTGAATATATTTTATCATATTTGCAGAGATTTGCAACCGATATTGACTGCTTTTGCAAGATTTTTTTGCATTGTGCGGTTTTTATATGGCTAAAAACAGTTTATTTTGTCGCGGAAAGGGTTTATACTGTTAAAAAACAAAGAGGACTTAAGGTTATGAAAGATATTATTGACGGGCTTTGCCTGTACGATCTGAACAGAGGCGTCGTCAAAACTCTGACAAGCACGGAAAACGGCAAGATCAAAGCTGTAGGCGAACTTGCCGCGTTTGCAAAGAAGTTCAACGTAGGCGGCAATATCTGGCGCAAATATCTGGCATACCTAATCGCCACGGACGAAAACGCCTTTTCTCTCTCCTGCGAAAGAAGAAAAGCCCCCGACGGCAAACTGAGCGGACTCGCCCTCTACGATATGGAACAAATCTTCAAGCTGTGGCATTACGATCTGAAAACGCTTTATCCGGGCAGTCTGGTATCTCTTCTCGACTTCGACGGCAAAGAAGACGAAAGCTATCACGGAGAGGCGGGCGAAAAGATAGATTATCTGTCTGACAACCTCGACAAAGCGACTGACGAACGCGCTTTTCTTGCTGCGGTAAAAGACTATTATGAGAAATACGGCGTAGGAGAATTCGGCTTATACCGCGCCTTCAGACTTGTCAGCAAATCCGGCAGTACAAACATCGAACTTCAGTATATAACCAACACGGAGCGCAAAAAATTGTCGGATCTTGTAGGGTACGAAATTCAGAAAAAACAGCTGCTTGACAATACCCTCGCCTTCCTTGACGGCAAGAGCGCAAACAACGTCCTGCTCTACGGCGACGGCGGCACGGGCAAATCCTCTTCAGTCAAAGCTCTGCTCAACGAATACTCTGACAGAGGACTGAGAATTATCGAAGTATACAAGCACCAATTCACTTCGATCAGCGAGCTTATATCCAAAATAAAGGATCGCAATTACCGCTTTATCATATATCTCGACGATCTGTCTTTTGAAGAGTTCGAAACCGAGTATAAATATTTCAAAGCGATAATAGAAGGCGGTATCGAGTGCCGTCCTTCCAACGTGCTCATATACGCGACGTCCAACCGCAGACATCTCATAAAGGAAACGTTTGCAGACCGCAACGACATGCATGTCGGCAGCGACGAAGTCCACCGCAGCGATACTTTGGCAGAAAAGCTTTCACTCGTCGCGCGTTTCGGTCTTACGATACTCTACACCTCTCCCAACCAGGAAGAATACCTGAATATCGTCCGCTCTCTCGCAAAGCGTGCAGGCATTGAGATGCCCGACGTAGAGCTATGCACCCGTGCCCTGCAATGGCAGATGCGCGGCTCCGGCAAGTCGGGACGTACCGCTCAGCAGTTCATCGACAGCCTTAATTGACAAAATCGTAATCATAAGCTGCAAATTATATCGATATTGACTTGACAAACGGTATATTTCGTGTATAATTAGTAAATGCAGACGTCGGGGTGTGGCGCAGTTTGGTAGCGCGCTTGAATGGGGTTCAAGAGGCCGCTAGTTCGAATCTAGTCACTCCGACCAAAGCGAAAGCTCGGCTTTCGCGAACATAAAAAACACCGAGTTACCCTCGGTGCTTTTTTATGTCCTGTTTACGCCCTCGCTTTCTTAAGTCTCCGTGATTAGACAGTTCGAAATAGTGACGCTACGTTCGTTCCTCTCTCCGCTATTCCGTCGCTACTTCGTAGCTCCTTACGAATCTAGTCACTCCGACCAAAACGAAAGCTCGGCTTTCGCGAACATAAAAAACACCGAGTTACCCTCGGTGCTTTTTTATGCCCTGATTATGCCTTCGCTTTCTTACGTCTACGCACCGTCGATATCGAAATCGTGGGCACTCAAAGCAAAAACTTAGCTTGTTGGTACAAATCTCTTTTGAGTGCTTTTGCGGTTTGTAATAATTCTGACATGCGCAAAAAATATCTTAGCAAAACGCTTTACTTCGCTCACTATTCCGTCACTCGCACAGCTCGTTCCTTATGGCGTCGCTTTCGCGGCTTACAGAAATATTGTCATTAGTACTTTGCCGACAAGCGAATATCTAGTCACTCCGACCAGCCTCGACCAAAGGTTTCTTTGCTTCTCTTTTTTTGCATTTTTACCAACTACAAAAAAAGCTACGCTTTACACCATGCTTCTTCGCTTCCGATAAAAAGTGGTAGTGAACCTCGCAAAAAGTTGGTAGCATAGCGTGACTTTTTGCGAAATAGCGAGGGAGCAAGGCTTACAGCGAAACTTTTTGTATAAAAAAGTGGCGCGACGCGTTAAAAAACGTGCCGGTGGCACGTTTTTAGCCAAAGCGGCGAAGCAATTTATAATTGCGAGCGGGAAGTGAAACGAGCTTTTTATCGGAAGCGAAGGAGCAAGGTGTAATGCAAATATTTTTCTTTCATCTTAAGATTGAAGAAAAATAGGAGCAAAATAACCTTTGCACAAACCAATGTGAACGCAGTGAACCTCGCAAAAAGTTGGTAGCATAGCGTGACTTTTTGCGAAATAGCGAGGAAGCAAGGCTTACAGCGAAACTTTTTGTATAAAAAAGTAGAGCAAAGTTGCCTTTGCATCTATCTGCGCGAGTGAAACGAGCATCTCCGATAAAAAGTGGCGCGACGCGTTTGGAAAATGTGCCGGTGGCACGTTTTTAGCCAAAGCGGCGAAGCAATTTATAATTGCGAGCGGGAAGTGAAACGAGCTTTTTATCGGAAGCGAAGGAGCAAGGTGTAATGCAAATATTTTTCTTCCATCTTAAGATTGAAGAAAAATAGGAGCAAAATAACCTTTGCTCCTGAGCTGGAGCAGGTAACGGGAATCGAACCCGCACCCCAGGCTTGGGAAGCCCGTATTCTACCATTGAACTATACCTGCGCGAATTTATTATATTCTATTTTCTTATAAGTTAGATTATCACAAGTAGGGGCGACAGTCAAGGATGATCGACGTTTGCAGGGCTGAAAATATTTTTGATATAGTTTTTATTGGTGCATAAACGTATTGAACTGAGTCCGCTCTTTTTCCGTTTTTTCTTGTTTATCGTTGACATATATCAAATCATAGATTATACTTGCAAATAGTACGAAATCGTACTAAAGGAGCGTTATGGCAACGTACAGTTCAAAACAACTCAAACATTATAACAACCTTGTCAGCGAAATAGAGCTGACCTATCACGAGGCATCGAAAAAACTCGGCGTATCGGACAGCGTATGCAAGATACTGTACACGCTCTGCAACGGCGGCGAAGAATATCCGCTAAGCAAAATCTGCAAAGAATCGGGACTCAGCAAACAGACAGTCAACTCTGCTCTGCGCCAACTCGAAAACGAAAATCTGATAAAGCTGAAAGCGGCGGACGGGAAATCAAAAATAGTATGCCTTACGGAAAAAGGAAAGGTTTACGTCAAGAACAACGCTCTCAGAATAATAAGCATAGAAAACGAGATCTTCGCGTCGTGGTCGGAAAAAGAACTGAGCGAATATCTGAGCCTGACCGAAAAGTTTTTGACAGAACTGAAGGAAAAAACCGCCGCCCTGTAAAAACTCATAAACTCATATTAAGACATCTGCTCTGTTATATTGAAAAAACAGGCAAGCGATATGTGATAATGCGAATAATCGACACGGGTACGAATTTTTATGATACAACTGTCTGATCATTTCAATTATAAACGGCTGATAAAATTTACTTTGCCGTCGGTAATAATGCTCGTCTTTACTTCTATCTACGGAGTAGTAGACGGATTTTTCGTATCAAATTTCGTAGGCAAAACTCCTTTTGCCGCGGTAAACTTCATTATGCCTTTTCTTATGATCCTCGGCTGCGTAGGCTTTATGTTCGGCACAGGCGGAGGAGCTCTTATTGCAAAAACCATAGGCGAAGGCGACAGAGAAAAAGCAAACCGTCTTTTTTCCATGATAGTAACTGTCAGCGTAATATGCGGCGTAGTCCTTGCTATAGCGGGAATAATCACGCTGCGTCCTGTTGCTGCTCTGCTAGGCGCGCAAGGTCAATTGCTCGACGACAGCGTGGTTTACGGGCGCGTGATAATCATAGCCATACCCGCGTATATACTTCAATACGAATTTCAATGTCTTTTCGCCACCGCAAACAAGCCTAAACTCGGGCTTTTAGTAACGGTTGCCGCAGGTCTTACGAATATCGTGCTCGACGCGCTTTTCGTAGCAGTCTTCAAGTGGGGACTTGTCGGCGCGGCGGCAGCCACTGCTCTTAGCCAATGCGTGGGTGGCATTTTGCCTCTGATATATTTCGCAAAGCCGAATTCGAGCCTGCTGCGGCTGACAAAATTCAGCTTTGATCGAAAAGCACTTGTCAAGACGTGCACCAACGGATCGTCAGAGCTCATGTCCAACATCTCAATGTCAGTAGTCAGCATGCTTTACAACGTGCAACTGCTCAAATACGCGGGAGAAAACGGAGTTGCGGCATACGGAGTGCTGATGTATCTAAATCTCGTATTTCAGGCGATATTCCTCGGATTCTCGGTAGGAGTTGCGCCCGTAGTCAGTTACAATACGGGGGCGTGCAATTACGACGAACTCAAAAGCCTGCTTAAAAAATGTCTGGTGACGATAAGCGTATCCGCAACCCTGATGTTTGCGGCATCCGAACTGTCGGCAAAACCGCTCTCTTCTCTGTTTGTCGGATACGACGAATCATTGCTCGACATGACCGTGAACGCGTTTTTTATATACTCGTTCTCTTTCCTCTTTTCGGGATTTGCCGTCTTCGGCTCTTCGTTCTTCACTGCGCTCAACGACGGACTCATATCTGCGCTTATATCTTTTTTGCGTACCCTGGTCTTTCAGGTCGTCGCCGTATTGACTTTTCCTCTTATCTGGGGGCTCAACGGGATATGGTATTCTATCGTAGTGGCAGAAATGCTTGCGGTAGCGGTAACAGCAGCGTTTTTGATAATAAAAAAGAAAAAGTACCGCTACTGAAATAGCGGACAACAGGTGAACAATGGGAAATATAATAATCAAACGTATTTTCAAAAAAGACTTCAAAGGCACTACTCTTCCTATTGCCTATACGACAGAAAGCTATTATGACGTTACTTTAGAAAAAACGTCTGACGGCTGGCGCACGGAATTTACAAAAAAGAATTTTGAAAAACCCGTAACTCATACGCCCGAAGAATACGACTTTCCCGACAAGCTCTTTCAGGCACATTGGAAAGGCGCTTTCGCATACGGCGCGTTCGACGGAGAAAAGTTTATAGGTGCGATAGAACTGTATCCCGAAAAATGGGCGAACCGCATAAGGGTAACTGAACTGTGGCTCGACGAAAGATACAGAAAACAAGGTATAGGCAAACGGCTCATGGACGTCGCCAAAGCCGAGGCTGAAAAGCGCAAAGCGCGTATGCTTATACTCGAAACGCAATCCTGCAACGTAAACGCGATAGGGTTCTACCTCCATCAGGGGTTTGACCTCGTCGGATTTTTATCGTGCGAGTATTCGAATACGGATATGGACCGCAAAGAGGTACGACTCGAGATGGGTTGGTTCAATAAAGCTGCCAACGACTAATCTAAGACTGACTGAATAAACCGCCCGAAACCACTTAAACGCATTGCAGACAAAAGACAACAGATGTTTCTCAACTTTTAATCCAACATATATGCCGCGTTTCTGCGCGGCTTTTTTACGACAGCTATGTCATGCCTTTAGCTTGCCTCAACTTGACTTAGCGCGCTGCAAGGGGGTAAAATATAAACATTGAAGAGGTGAAAAATGGATACTAAAACCGCCGTACTCAGATTGCTAGAAGAAAACAAGACCTGTGCTCTGTCAGGACAACAGATAGCTGACAGGCTGGGCGTTTCGCGCGCCGCGGTATGGAAAGCGGTCAGAAGTCTGACGAGCGACGGTTACGCTATCTCTGCAACCACCAACAAAGGGTATATGCTGACGGGGGCGAGCGATATAGTGTCTACTGAAGGCATACGCGCCGCTCTCCCCGAAAAATACAAGGACATCCCCCTCGAGGTAAAACAAAGCACTACGTCCACAAACATAGACGTAGGCGCGGCAGCGGCAAGCGGAGCCGTACACGGCACGACCGTTGTTGCTCTCGAACAGAAAAGCGGGCAAGGCAGATTGGGCAAGACGTTCTGCTCTCCGAAAGGGGGAATTTACACAAGCATACTCATACGCCCGACTCTCTCTATCGACAAAGCCGTAATGATAACTCCTGCGGCTGCTTGCGCGGTACACAAAGCGATCACAGACGTGCTCGGGCTGCCCGTTTCTATAAAATGGGTAAACGATATATATATGAACGGGCGCAAAGTCGTGGGAATATCCACTCAGGCGCAGGCCGACATCGCGGTAGGCGGCATAAGCGGAATAATCGTAGGCATAGGCATAAACTACAACACGGCTCAAAGCGATTTTCCTCCCGAACTCAAAAACAAGGCGGGATCTCTGTTCTATGAAAACGCTCCCGCCAAACGCAACGAACTCATTGCCGCGACGATAAGCAATCTGCTTGATCTCTCCGCAGATCTGACGGACAAAAGCTATATGGATTATTACCGCAAAAACTGTTTCGTGATAGGAGCGCGCGTGGATTACGAAATAGACAGAGCTCCTAAAAGCGGCATAGTCGAAAGCATAGACGACAACGGCGCGCTTATAATCGCCGAAGACGGCTCAAGCTCGAAACGCGTGCTCGCCTGCGGAGAAATCTCGGTAAGACCGAGATTTTGAAAACCTGTTTTATAAACACGGGCACAAAAAAATACATTGACCAAACAAAAGAAAAGAACAATTAAAACTGTTCTTTTTTTTATCTAAAAATTGATAACGCCGAGATGCTCGAGAAGTATCTTTACTCCTATAAGGATAAGTATGACGCCGCCGAATATCTCCGCTTTGTTTTTGAACTTATCCCCGACCTTTACGCCTATACCGACACCGACCAGGCTGAACGCAAACGTAGTCGCGCCTATTATCGAAACCGCCATCCAGATGTTGACTTTGAGAAAAGCGAAGGTAACGCCGACTGCGAGAGCGTCTATGCTCGTAGCTATTGCCATTACGAGCAGAGTGACAAACCCGAGTTTAAGAGGTTTTTCCTCTCCTTCTTTCTGATCGTCCTTATCGAATATACCGTCGTATATCATCTTGCCGCCCAATAACAACAGCAAGCCGAAAGCTATCCAATGGTCAAACTGCGTGATGTATTTTTCGAAAAGTGTGCCCGCCGCCCAACCGATAAGCGGCATAAGCATCTGAAAACCGCCGAAAAACAGCGCGATCAGCAATGCGTACTTGAAAATGAATTTCTTCATTTCTACGCCCTTGCACATAGATACGGCAAAAGCGTCTGCGGATACTCCGAGTCCTATCAGAAGGATTTCCCAAATTGACATATTTCCTCTCTTTCGTACCGTGCAATAAAAAAATCACACATAGTACGCTTGTGCTATGTGTGAGTCTTGTCATTTAATATAAGCCATGCCTGGCGGCAAGTATGTTGACTTATCACGAGAGTTTCGCCGACTACTCCCTCACCGATGTTAGTCTAGCATAACAAATAACGCTTGTCAACTCAAAAAGCGTTATACCCCGTAATACTTCCGACATATGCTTAAGTCGATTCGCAGTTCGAAATTTTTAGCAATAAGCGAACATTATGCGAGCAGTCTTTCTGACAAGTTTTTATTGGTTTTACCAAAAATATTGGTAAAAATGCCAGACATGAATAAGTAATCGTCTTTTATTATAATCATTACGATATGCAGATGTATGACCAAGGCGGCATTGCACGCAATCGCAGATTGTTTCTTAATTAGAAAATTATATTTAGCTGCTAATCAGCGACAACGAACATTTCAAATCATAATAAAAAAGGCGGATACGCCTAAGCGCCTCCGCTAAACAACACGAGAACGTTGTTCCGCCCTTTCGGCTATTCCTCATAAAGAGGTCACGCGCTCCCGTACCTTTATTGTATCAGATTGCAATAAAAAGTCAAGACTTTGCGAGTTTTAACGCTATTTCAACCCTTTACGCCGTTATAAATAACCGTTCAATCCAAGCCGTCAGAATTCATAGTTTCGTCTTCTTTTTTTGTTTCTTTCTTTCTGCTCTCTAAGTAAACGTCGACCGACGGCGTACAATCGGCAGGCAAAGCAGAGTCTTCTGCAACGGGCGCGATATCTTTATTGTCCGTCTGCGAACAAGTGTCTGAAAGCTCCTTCTCTCCCCTATTTCTCTTCTTCGCGAGCATGAACGCAAGCGGTATGATAATGAGTATATTTACTATGACCGCGGCGAGAAAAATATAGTTGGTGGGGACGGGCTGCTCTGCGCCCGTGGACGGATCGACGTAAACGCCGTTGCTGGTAGAGCTGACGTATGCGCCGATAAACGGACCTACGCACATAGGGATAAGCACGCTGAAAACCATCCTTATGCCCTGGAAATGACCGACTTTATCCTTGGGCGTATTGTCGCGCATGGATGCAGAAAGCAACGCCATTTCCCACAGATAACCCGTCATCATTATGATGCCCGATACAGAAACGAACCATATATTGCGCGCAAAAAACATCATAAGTCCGCCAGCCGTATAGATTGCGATAGAAGTCGGAAGAAGTATTCTGAGCGATATTTTGCCGCGCAGAAAACCGAACAGCACACTGAAGACTGCGGAAAGCACGAGTATCGCGCCGAGCATCAGCACATAGTCTTTTATGCCGAGGAAATACTCGACGTAAATGATAAGATAGGTCATGTATATGTTGTTGGCTATGCCTATCACGCAGATAGCCGCATATATCAGATAAAGATCCCTGTTTTTTGCGACAACGGACGGACGGAAACCGTAGACGAGTTCTTTGAGAAATCTGCCCGTCTTAGGCTGAAGAGCGGGACTGTCCTTTATAAGGAAAAGTCCGACGACGCCCATGACCGTGGTTATCGCGCCGAGCACCCCGAAGAAAAGCATCCACTGCCCTTTCTGCGTAAAGGAATCGAATATGCCGAAAATAACGAGCAGTGCCGCGAGAGGCATTATCTGCAATACGCCCTCCGCTTTAGCGCGGGTATTCGGCGTAGTGACATCGGTTATCCACGCATTGAACGCGGCATCGTTGGCGGTAGAACCTATCGCCGTCATTATGCAGTCCATAACGATGATCATGACTGTCGTAAGAGCGACGGCGTTGGCGGACGGAAAGAGCTTTTCTGAATTCTTCTTTGTGATAAGCGCGAAAGCGAAGACGCTCGCGCCCCAGAATATGTAGCCTATGCTGATAAAAAGCTTACGCTTGCCGAGTCTGTCCGAAAAACCTCCCGCAAAGAGCGTGACGAGAGTTGCGACGACTGCGCTTGACGCGACCATCGCGCTTGTCGCGTTGAGATCGTATGTTACCGTCTTGTAGAGATATACGTTGAGATACATATTCTCCACCATCCAGGCGATCTGCCCGACGAGTCCGAACAGTATTATGCTTAGCCATACTCTTGCGCCGAGTTTTTCCTTCATATTCTCCACCTCTCGTTTCCCTTTGTTATGTTATACTTTAATTATAAATCCTCGGGCGCGCATTTTCAAGACCCTTTATCTTCACTCCCCTCTGTAAAAACATCTGTTTCGGGACAAAAGAAAACTGCCGCGACTTCACCCTCTCCGATACATTTACAGCCGTATTTGTCATATGCGGAAAACGCTTTGTCCGACAAAAAAATCCCTCTCCCGAAAATCGGGAAAGGGATTTTTCTTATCCGTGTTTGTTAAGTGCGCGTTTTACTTTTTGACGACTTCGAACTCAAGCGTCTTTTCTCCGAGTTTGCCTGCGGAGAAAGTTACGGTAGCTTTGCCGCTCTTACCCGTAGTCTTTATCCACACGCCTCTCTGCCCGCCGATGAGCGCGACGTTCTTTTCTCCGATGACTTCTATCGGACCCGTCGTCTTTATGCTTATCGCGGTATTGTCGTAAGGCAGTACGTTGCCGCACTGAGATACCGCCTTGAGCACGATCCTCGTGACGTCGTAAGTTTCGTCTTCGACCAGCTTGTTGCTGTCTGCCTCCGCAAACAGGCTTGCCTTGAATACCGATCCTTTTTCAGTCGTTACGACGACTTCGTCTTTTGCGTTAAGACCTTCGAACTTGTAGGTCACCTGCTTGCCGCCCCAGCTCGTAACGTATTTTCCGAAAAGCATGGTTATGCTGTCGACGGAAAGTTTGTATTTGATAAGGTTCTTGACAAGGATGAACGGATGACGGAATATGCCGCCGAAAGTACCGTGCTTTTTGACTGCAAGCAGCGCTTTCTTGAGCTGCGCCGCATCATGCTTGGAGAACTTGTACTGATCGTCTTTCTCGAGCTGATCTCCGATAACGTCGTCAAGCGGTACGGGAGGAGTGGGAAGATTTTTGAACTCTTTGCTCTTTGCGTACTCGTCTTCCATTATAAAGGTATTGATGAGCACGCCGTTCTTGTACATCCTGACCTTGCTGCAGTTGGTGAACATATAGACGGTGCCTACCTGTCCGCCCGCAACGTCGCCTATCTCCATGTTGGACGATATTTCGAGTACGGGTTTATTGCTCTGCATGCGGTATACCTTTGCCGCAAGCTTGTCTATACGGAACATATCGGATACGCCGTGATAGCATATCTTATCGCCGCTGCCGAAGTCTTTGTGCGTATTATAGTCGCTCATGCACCAGCCGATCGCACCGCTCGTGCCTTTGGTGCCGTACATCTTGTCGAGTACGCGCGCATGACGGATAGCGTGCTCCTGTCTTTTCTTTTCGTGGTCGAAAGTCTTGGTCGGGAACATATGTCCGTTATGCTCGGTGACGAGATAAGGCACGTTGCCCGCGACTATGAACTTGGGCAGAAGTCTTATCTTGCCGCCTGAGTGTATAAAATCGTTGTAGGTATATACGTCCTCGAGCAGGTGACTTCTCGGTATGCACCTTACGCCGCCCGTCTGTCTTGTCTTGTCGAGCGAGTGCGCGAGCGCGTTGGTCTTGGTATAGAGCTCGTCGTCGTCGCCTGACTCGTTTATTCTTACGCCCCAGAGAATAATGCTCGGGTGGTTGTAGTCTTCGTCTATCATCTCGCGGACGTGCTGCAGACACATCTCTCTCCACTCGGGATTTTTGCTGACGTACTGCCAGCCGGGGATCTCGGTGAATACCATGAGTCCGAGCTCGTCGCACTTGTTGAGGAAGTGCTTGCTGTTGGGATAGTGAGAAGTACGCGCAAGGTTTACGCCCAGCTCGTTTCTGAGATATATAGCGTCAGCCTCCTGCGCCGATCTCGGCATAGCGTATCCGACGTAAGGATAGGATTGGTGACGGTTAAGACCTCTGATCTTGAGCAGATTGCCGTTGAGATAAAAACCGTCCTTTCTGAATTCGCATGTCCTGAAACCCGTCCTGTCGACGACTTTTTCAGTGCCGAAAGTGACGGTGACGGTATAGAGATTGGGATTGTTTACGTCCCAGAGCTTTACGCCTTTGCAGTCAAGGAGCGCGTGCGCTTTATCGCCGCTTGCGACGATGTCTGCATGCGCTACGGAAGTACCGTCTGCTGCAGCGACTTCTATCTTTACGGGCGCGCCGTTCATCGGGTCGCTGAAGGTTATCTCGACGTCGAGCTTGGGAGAAGTCAGCGCGTCTACGGGGGTCAGGCGCAGATTTTTGCAGTACGCGCCGTCGTGAACGTACAGATACACTTCTCTGTAAATACCGCCGTATACCAGATAGTCGACTACGCCGCCGAACGGAGGTATCTCAGATCTCTCGGTGCTGTCTACCATGACGGCGATCACGTTTTCTTTGCCGTATTCTACGAAAGGCGCGATGTCTCCGTCGAACTTGGTATAGCTGCCCTTATGAGCGAAAGCGGGCTTGCCGTTGACGTATACTTCGGCAAAGTTTGCGACAGCCTCGAAAGTCAGCATGAGCTTTTTGCCTTTCCAGCTCTCGGGAACGTTTATCGTCTTGCGGTAGCAGCTGACGAACTGATACATTTCTTCGTCGAAATTGTTGTAAGGGATCTCTTTATTGGCGTGCGGGATATTTACCGTTTCGAACGACTTGTCGTCGTAATCCTTCGCAAGGTACTCCTGCTTAAAATCGGCGGAATACTTCCAGCCGTAATTCAAATTTACTGTTTCTGACATAAATCCTCCTTTATCGTCCTGTATATTGTAACATAGTCCGGTTGTTTAATCAATGGTTTTTGACAACTATCGCGCGTATAAAAAACGCAGCGTCTGTCAACGCTTGACTTTTGAGCACCGGCGCGCTACACTATAACAATAAATATTTACGATGCGCGCACAAGGCGCGCCGCGATATAGAAGGATACGCTTATGAAAGACAAGAATAAAAAATACGTCGTCATACTCGGCGACGGCATGGCGGATTATCCGATAGACGAACTCGGAGGCAAGACCCCTCTCGAAGTCGCGGACAAGCCCAACATAGACGCGCTGTGCGCAAAAGGCGAACTCGGTCTTGTCAAGACCGTGCCCGCGGGCATGAAACCGGGCAGCGACGTAGCCAACCTCGCGGTCATGGGCTACTCTCCCGCACGTTATTACAGCGGCCGCTCTCCTCTCGAGGCTCTCAGCATAGGCATAGACCTCAAGGACACCGACGTGGCTATAAGATGCAACCTCGTAACGCTGTCCGACGACGAACCTTACGAAAACAAGACTATGCTCGATTACAGCGCGGGTGAAATTTCGACTGCGGAGGCAAAAGAGCTCATAGACTTTATCGAGAGCAGACTCGGCAACGACAAACTGCACTTTTACAGCGGCGTGAGTTACCGCCACTGCCTCGTAAGACACGACTCGACTCTCGGCACCGAATACACTCCGCCTCACGACATATCCGACAAGCGCATTACGGACTATCTCCCAAAAGCTCTGTACGGAGAAGAAATGCTGGCTCTTATGAAAAAATCATACGAGCTGCTCAAGGACCACCCCGTAAACGTTGCGCGCGTCAAGGCAGGCAAGAATCCCGCCAACAGTATATGGCTGTGGGGAGAAGGCACACGCCCCGCTCTGACTTCGTTTGAAGAAAAGTACGGCAAAAAAGGCGCGGTCATCAGCGCGGTAGACCTGATAAAAGGCATAGGCATAGGCGCAAAAATGCAAGTCATAGAAGTCGAGGGAGCATGCGGCACCTACGAAACCAACTTCGCAGGCAAGGCGGAAAGCGCGGTCAAAGCACTTCTCGAAGACGGCTGCGACTACGTCTACGTCCATATGGAGGCTCCCGACGAGTGCGGACACCAGGGAGATCTCAGACACAAGATTTTATCTGTTGAATTGATAGACCATGTTGTGGTACAATATATTGTAGACAAATTAAGACGCGCAGAAGTCGACTTCAGCATACTCGTTGCGCCCGATCATCCGACGCCGATAAAACTGAAGACTCACACGTCGGACGCCGTACCCTACGTTCTTTACCGTTCTTACGACGAAAAGGACAACGCTTTCAAGAGCATGACTGAAAAGAACGCAAAAGACAGCGGCATATATTACGACGACAGCTGCGCGCTCGTAGACAAGTTCATCAAGGAGGACTGAAAATGGACGATAAAGAAAGAGATTTCGACACGGTAGAAAACGGCAACGAATCTCTGCTCGGCGACGACATCCAGCTGGACGCTCCGTCCGATTTCGTAGACGAAACGCCCGTAGCAGAAGACGCTCCCGCAGAAAAGACCACCCTGTTCTCTTCGGAAGAAACAGAAAAACCTGCCGAAGAACAGACTGAAGAGCCCGAAACTGCCGAAACCGAACAAGAAGAAAAAACCGAAAGCGAACAGACTGAAGATCAGCCCGTTTCCGACGAAGATACCCCCGTTCTCGACGAAAACGCGCCCGTACCCGGCGCGGAAGAGATGAACGAGGCGCTCAAACCCAAACTCAAAGAGAGCTCGGTCAAGAAAAAGAAACGCATAATCATCGCGGTTGTCGCGGCTGTCCTCGTGGTAGCGATCACTCTCGGCATCGCTCTGCCGATCTACTTCGTAAACAAGGACAAGATCTTCGTCAAGAGCGCAGAAGACTTCGCAAACTACAACGACGGTACTTATTTCGTACTCGAAAAAGACGTGACGGTCAACGGCGATCTGACTATCGAGCGCGCATACAACATCGACCTCAACGGACACTCGCTCGTCGTAAACGGAACTCTTAAATACGAAACGGGCACCGAAGGCACGATCTCTATCGGTACGATAAAGAAAAAGGAATTTACCGCAAAGGGTCTGCTGCAGGCGGAAACGCTTGAATTCGCTACCCCCAACGCGAACGTCAACCTCGTATCTTCAGTTACCGTAAACACGATGAACGTCGAGGCAAAATCCTTTACTCTCGCAACTTCGGCTCAGGCTAACGGAACGGTTACCGTAAACAACGCCGAAACCGTAAACATAAACGGTCCTGTTTCCTTCGGCGAGGGCGAAAAAGCCAAATTCGTAACCGACAACTGCACCGAGGTAAAACTCAATGCCAACGTTTCGTCCGCTGTGGAACTCAACAAGTCGACGATGACACTCGCCAAGAACGCGACGGTTTCATCCGTTGCTCTCGACGGCGTTTCCCGCGCGGCGATATACGGCAAGGTAAGCGGCACGATCTCCACCCTCGTAAACGATGATCCCGCAGATCAGCCCGAAGGCGGAGAAGGAACGGAAACTCCCGCGGAAACCGTTGCCGACGAGATCGCTAACGCTAACGTCGTAGTCCTTCTCGGTCAGGATTTCTCCTGCCCCGAAGTCAAAGACATCGCTACCCTCGCTATCGAGCGCAGAAACGGTCTTGAGATAAACGTATACAATTGCGCTACGGTCAAATACATCGACCGTCTTGCCGCTCCGGTAGACGTCAATATCGACGAGCGCGCCGACGGCTCTCTCGTGGCAGTTTCTTCAAAAGTACAGAACGCGCAGGGCTATTCCTTCAGAATAGACGGCAAAGAGTGGGTCGACCTCGACACCAACGAATTCGACATCACCTCTCAGCTCACTTCTCAGACGGGTACTCACCGCATAGAAGTTTTTGCAAAAGGCAACTACTCTTACGACGCTCCGTTCGAGCTCGGAGAAAGCAGCACCCTGTATCTGTCGGGATCTGCGATAACCTGCGAATACACCTACCAGATACAGCTTGCTACTCCCTCCAACCTCAGCATTACGGCGTCGCAGGGAGATAACGGCACGGTTTATACTCTCTCCTTCGACAGAGTGGCTTTTGCGACCAGATACGAATATTACGTCAACGGAGTCAAATACACCTTCAAGCCGACAGACGAATCCGCACGCGTATCGATAGACATTACCGATAAGCTCACCGCGGCAGGCGCATATTCGGTAAGAGTGGTAGCGGCTGCCGACAGCGCGGACATACTCACCAGCAAGCCCGCAATGACTTCTACCGTAATAACCGAAAAACTGCAGACCCCGACCCTTACCGCTACGACGCAGGAAGACGGCAGCGTGGTACTGACGATGTCGACCACCGAAAACGTGTTCACGACCTACCTCGTTCAGTATACCGAACTGCAGCAAGACGGCAGCAAAAAAGTCGTGACTCTCGTTACGACCAACACGACCGTCACCCTCACGGGTCTTACAGCAGGAGATACGATAACCGTGACCGCTCAGGCAAACGGCTATTATACGACGAGCGACGCGGCGTCCGTAGCCGTTACGGCATACGCTCCGCCCGTAAATCCCGCTCAGTAAATTTCACTACAAAAAATCACGCAGTCCCGAAAGGGGCTGCGTTTTTTTTGTAAAAAGAAGAGAGCGCGACTGCTCTCTTCTTGTTTTTATTTTATAACGACCTTATTCCGACTTTTCGAAAACCGTTCTCTTCAACGCCTCGAGATACACGTCGTACATCTTTCTGAAATCCTCGATCGTAGCATGCTCGTTCTTCTGATGTATCGTACTCTCCTGCCACGGAAACATAGGACCGAACGCTACTCCGCCGTCAAGCGCCCTTGCGTAGGTCGCGCCGCCTATCGAGAACGGTTTGTCGTCCGTGCCCGTAACGTCGTTGTATGCGCCGAGAAGGCCTTTTACGAGCGGTTCTTTCTCGTCCACGAAATGCGGGTCGTGGAAATGCTGAGTCGTCACGCTCTTCACTCCTTCGACCTTGCGGAGTCTGTCTTCGACTTCGCTCCTCTTCATGGAATTGGGATGACGGATGTCGAGCGTTACCGCGAGTTCATCGCCTTCGCAATGAATTATGCCGACGTTGCAGGATAAAGCTCCGCTCTCGTCGCTTTCGGCAATGCCGAGTCCCGCGCCCGTCCAGTCGCAGAGCTGCTGTCTGAGTTTTTCGAATTCGCCGCCGAAGTTTTCCGCACAATAACCGAGGATATGCCATACGGCGTTGTCGCCCTTTTCGGGTGTAGAGCCGTGCGCGGGTCTGCCCGTAGCGCGGATATAGGTCTTTCCGTCCTTTACGGTTGCGGTGATATTTCCTCCTTTTACCTCTTTGCCCTCTCCTTCGACAACCGCGCTTGCGTCGTCTATGACGATATTGGCGCGGACTCCTCCGTCAAGAGATACGAGCTTTGACGGCTTAACGAATTTTACGAGGATCTGCGCAACTCCTTTTTCGCAGTTGATAACGGGGAAATCTCCGTCGGGAGAAAATCCCGTGACGGGTTTCTCTTCTTTTTCCATATAACGTTCGATACACTTCCAGCCCGTTTCCTCGTTGCCGCCGAATATAAAGCGAAGTCTGAACCTTGGTTTATATCCTTCCTCGAGCAGCTGGAAAGCCGCATACATGCAGCATATCATAGGGCCTTTGTCGTCCAGCACTCCTCTGCCGTAGATCTTTCCGTCCTTGATCTCTCCGAGCGGATTTGCGTCCCACCTGCCTTCGTAAGGAACGGTATCGACGTGCCCGAGTATGCCGAAAAGATCGCCTTCTCCGATCTCTGCGTAAACGTAATAGCCGTCGCCGTAAACAGTCCTGAAACCGCGTTCTTTTGCCGCGTCTTCGACTATATGCAGACATTTTGCCACTCCCTCTCCGAACGGGCTGTCGGCACACGGCGCGCCCTGCACGCTGTCCACCGCAAGCATTTTCATCGTTGCGTCGAGAGCCTTGTCAAACAGATACATGTTTCACCTCTTGATAGAATTTCATATATATAATATACCAAATATCAAAAAAACGCTACAATCCCCCGCGCCTTTTCGCAAAGTTGTCGCATAATATATCATAACTCTCTTTCTCACAAAAACGAAAGGGGCGTTAAGGCATAAAAATACCGTCTTGCGACGGCTCTGTCAATCATCGGTTGTATAGTCCTGAGTTATGTCAAAGAGCGTAGTATTCCTATATCAACGCTACGCGTCTTAAATTTCGGAAATTCCGAGAAGATAATCCACCGATACGTTGTAATATTCTGCGATCTTACACAGAGTTTCGAGCGACGGCTGCCCTGTACCTAATTCGTAACGGGAATAAGACTGTTGCTTTATGTTGAGTATCTCTGAAATTTCCCGTTGCGTTAAGTGGTTCTGAGCGCGAAGCTCCTTTAATCTTTCTGCAAAAATGTCCATACTTTCACCTGTCCTTCTACAAGAAATTTTACATTACTTTTTAATGTCAACACACCGATACAACGCTTTGCTGTAGTTTTATATTCGTTAAAAACCTGCGATTTACTCTGCGTTTTCCCTATGTACGTTTATGCTTTTATCTTTAGTCTGTGTTCTTCAAAACCTGCGTTTTTTCTTATAAAACCGCGCTGTGTACGACATACCTCCTTTTGTTTATTGCCTTTATCGGCAAAAATTTTCAGTTTTATTCTGATTTTTCGTAATATCGTTTTTATTGCCGTCTTTACCTTGTTTTGCCGCAACGGAGTACTCGCGATATAAAACGCTGAGATCCTCTCCGCTCTATATTATTAAACCGTTCATCTCCGCGTTTTATTTGAACAGGGCTTACCGCGATTAAGACGCCATCTCAGGCTCTACAAGATTATACACCCTTTTAATGTTTTTATCTCCATTTTATAGTCTTTTGCGACAAGTTGTGATAATATGTAAGAGTAATTTAATCATACTTTGCGGAAAGCGCGCAGGACCGTTGCTCCTTAACCGCCTTCCCTCTATCGGAGCTTTATATGGAAGAAAAAGTCAGAACAAGATTCGCGCCCTCTCCTACGGGCTTTATGCATATAGGCAACCTGCGCACCTGCCTTTACGCTTACCTCTTCGCTAAACAGCACGGCGGCGATTTCGTGCTGCGCATAGAGGATACGGACAGAGAACGCTACGTCGAAGGAGCTATCGACGTCATTTACCGCACGCTCAAGACCGCGGGAATAGAACACGACGAAGGCCCCGACAAGGATAAAGGTTACGGTCCCTACGTCCAGAGCGAGCGCAAATCCATCTATCTCGAATACGCAAAAAAACTCATAGATCTCGGCGGCGCGTATTACTGTTTCTGCACCAAGGAAAGACTCGCGTCTCTCGGCGGCGACAACGAGGCAGGCGTGCATAAGTACGACAAACACTGTCTGTCCCTTTCCAAAGAAGAAGTGCAGGAAAAACTCGCCGCAGGCGTACCGTACGTCATACGTCAGAACATACCCACCGAAGGCGTCAGCGAATACGACGACATGGTCTTCGGGCATATCAGCGTGCCCAATGCGGATATGGAAGACAATATCCTGATAAAATCAGACGGCATGCCCACTTACAATTTCGCCAACGTCGTGGACGATCATCTCATGAAGATAAACTACGTCATACGCGGCATAGAATATCTGTCCAGCACGCCCAAGTACAATCTCATGTACGACGCTTTCGGTTGGGAAAGACCGCATTATATGCACCTCTCTCCCATCATGAAAGACGCGCAGCGCAAGCTCTCCAAGCGTTACGGCGACGCGAACTTTGAAGACTTTCTCGCAAAAGGCTATCTGCCCGAGGCAATTGTCAACTATATCGCGCTGCTCGGCTGGAGCCCGAAAAACAACGACGAGAAGCTGTCTATGCAGGAACTTATCGATCAATTCAGCGTAGACGGGCTTTCTAAATCTCCGAGTATTTTCGACGAGGCGAAAATGCGCTGGCTCAACGGCAGATACATTAAAGAACTCACCCCCGCGCAGTTTGTGGAAAAGGCGCGCGCCTTCCTCGACGCAAGCGCTGTAAACGGAAAATACGATTACGAAAAAATCGCAAAGCTGCTTATTCCGCGCGTAGAAACCTTCGGCGAAATAGCAGAAAAAGTAGAGCCTCTCGCTGAGTTCAAAGAATACAATCCGACGATGTTCGAGCATAAAAAGATGAAGATCACGATGCCTCTCGCTCTTTCTTCTCTGCTCGCGTGCCGCGAAGTGCTGCCCTCTGTAGAGGACTGGACCGACGAAACGCTCAAGGCAAGACTCAACGACCTCGCCGCAGAGCTCGGAGTAAAGACGGGTCAGGTATTCCTGCCCCTCCGCCTCGCTATCACGGGCGCGGCTACCACCCCCGGCGGAGCGACCGAAATGGCAGAGCTTTTCGGAAAAGAAGAAACCCTCAAAAGACTCGACTTCTCTATATCACTGTTGCAGAAAGCTCTCGCGTTATGATAAATATAGTACTCGTCAATCCCGAAATACCCAACAACACGGGCAATATCGTGCGCACCTGCGCCGCTACGGGCGCGATACTTCACGTCATAGAGCCCTGCGGTTTCAGCTGGGAAGACAAATATCTCAAGCGCAGCGGTCTTGACTATTGGGAGATAGCGGACGTAAAACGCTACCCCGACATGAACGCCTTTCTTCAGGCAAATTTCAATGATAAAGTGAGAGAAGGCGAAACGGACGGGCTTGCCGTTCGCGCTACCGCAGAGGTTGCCGACACTCAGATGCTCTTTGCGTCTACAAAGTCCGCAAAAAACTACTGCACCGTCAATTACGACAAAGACTGCTACGTCTTTTTCGGCAGAGAAACAAAAGGTCTTCCCGAAGAACTGCTGCACGAAAACTACGAAAAATGCGTGCGTATCCCCATGCGTGCAGAAGCGCGTTCTCTCAACCTTGCCAACAGCGTGGCGATAATCATATACGAATATCTGCGACAGCACGATTTTGACGGATTGAAAGAACACGGAAAACTCACTCAATACTGATTAAACAAACCGCCGAAAGGCGGTTTTTTAATGCGTCCGCTATTTATATTGATATAAATAATAAACACGGGTACGAAAATTTCGGATAATTTATCCGCAGCCGTCCCGCTGTTATAAAGCTTATTTGCCTGACCTGCAAAGAACAAGGATCTTACGACATTTACCCTGCCCTGCCCGGCTGTCGTCCCACGACCGACCGATCGCAGACGTATTTATGCCAAAAACTTTATATTTGCGTCAAAATATTGCTAAATCGGGTTTTAGCGGATATAATATAAGAGAACTAATAAAAGAGAGGTGCAATCATGATCAGTTTGATGCAACAAGAGATTTTCAGCGAACCTGAAATGCTCAAAAGAACGGTTGCCGCTTGTGCTCCCGTCCTCCCCGAAATAAAGAAGGCTTTCAAAGAAAAGGGTATCACCAACATCGTTACCATGGCGAGAGGCACGTCCGACAACGCGGCTACGGTCTTCTCTTTCGTATGCCCGCTGTACAGCGGTATGAAAGTGGGCAAATACCATCCGTCCCTTACTACCGTTTACGACGCAGACGTAGACATGAAAAATACCTGCATGGTCATCGTAAGCCAGAGCGGTATGTCCAAAGACACCATCGCCGTTATGCGCAAGGCTAAAAAGCTCGGCGCAATGACGATAGGCGTAACCAACAACGTAGAAAGCGACACTGCAAAAGAGTGTGATTTCCACCTCTTCCTCGACGTAGAAGAAGAAAAGTCTGTTGCTGCGACCAAAACGTATATCGCAGAACTCATCGCTCTGTACATGCTCGCAACCGTCGTAGGCAAAGAGTGCGACACCAAGTACGAAACGACCGTTTCCCGTCTTGGCGAGATCATCGACATGAACGACAAGATAAAAGAAGTCGCAGAGGCTGTTCACAACCTCAACAACTTTATCATTTTGTCCCGTGGCACGATGCAGGGCACGGGCGACGAACTTTCTCTCAAGCTTACCGAGTGCTGCTATCTGTTCAACCGCTCCTACTCTTCTGCAAACTTCATGCACGGACCGCTCTCTCTGCTCGCAGAAGGAGCAAACGTGATAATGCTTGCGCCCAAGGGTAAGTTCGATAAAGAATTCATCGAAATGGCAGAGCGTATCAAAGCCGCAGGCGCAAACCTGACCGCATTCAGCGATATTCCCGAAGTTCTCGCTTGCGCAAAACAGAAGATAGAAATGCCCGCAGTATGCGATCTCTGCGGACCTGTTCTTTACGGCACGGCTGTTTCTCTGCTCGCGCTCAATATCGGACTTGCAAAAGGTCTCAACGTCGACAGCCCGAGAAACCTCAAGAAGGTAACCGTAACTCTGTAATATAATCGGAAACAAAAATAACGACCCCCGTACGGGGGTTTTTTATATACGCGCAATACAGACAACTCGTAGAACGTCTTATCCGCAAAATGAGCGACATCGTCTGTCGGCAGGCTAGTTGTTCACGTTGCAGGACGACTGCTCTCACAGCCGCGCTTACGAACCTTGTACGCGTATCAGCATAAAAAGCATTTCTAATACTGCAATAAAACAATAAAAAAGACCGAGAACCTCGGTCTTTTGCTTTTTGTTATCTCTGTTACTTATTTCGCACTGTCTTTCTTTGTAACGGATTTTTTGGCAGACGCTTTCTTTTCAGTAGTCTTTTTTTGCGGCAGGCTTGGCGACTTTTTTCTTTTTCTCGGTTTTCTCTTCAGAAACGACCGCTTTGCTCTGCTCTTCGGCAACTACGGTTTCGTCTGCTCCGATTATCTCCGCCGCATCGGCTTTGTCTGCCTCGCTTTGAGTCGTTTCGCTCTGCGCTGTCGCCGCCTCGCCGAGTATCTCTTCTGCCTGCTTATGCTCGCTCGAATACTCTTTTTGATACTGAAGTTCCTTCTGCATCATAAGTTCGAGATACGCGGTATCGTGGTGGAAAGTAGGTACGAGCACTTTGAGCTTTTCTATGACCCTGGACTTGTCGTTGGTAGCGCAGATCTCTCGCATTTCTTCGAGATCCTTAGTAAACTTGTCGGTATCTATGGTCATCTGCTTGCCGATGAATATCTTGTTGTTGTCCGTCTTTTTGAGTCCTTCTTCTTTCATCAGCAGCTCTTCGTAAAGCTTTTCGCCGGGACGCAGACCCGTAAACTTTATCTGTATGTCCTCGTAAGGCTTGTAACCCATCATCTTTATCATGTTTTCAGCAAGCGTAACGATCTTTACGGGCTCGCCCATATCGAGGATGAAGACTTCGCCGCCGTGAGCGTATGCGCCCGCCTGAAGTACGAGAGATACCGCCTCGGGTATAGTCATGAAATATCTGATTATCTCGGGGTGCGTGACCGTTACGGGTCCGCCGTTTTTGATCTGCTCTCTGAAAAGCGGGATAACCGAGCCGTTGCTGCCGAGCACGTTGCCGAATCTTACCGCGGCGAACTCTGTGCCCGAATTGCCGTATTTCTGGCTGAACATCTCGATTATCTCTTCGCAACAACGCTTGGTCGCACCCATGACGTTGGTCGGGTTGACCGCTTTGTCGGTAGATATCATGATAAACTTCTTGACGCCGTATTCATAGCTGAGTTTTACTACGTTGAGCGTGCCGAACACGTTGTTCTTGACCGCCTCTTCGGGGTTGGTTTCCATAAGCGGAACGTGCTTATGCGCCGCCGCATGGAAAATTATCTGAGGATGATACTGCTCGAAAAGATCTTTCATCTTGCCGTAATCGGTTATCGACGCGATCTCTACGTTGAGGTCGTAATCCGAACCGTAATTTCTGAGTATCTCCTGCTGTATCGTATAAGCGCAGTTCTCGTAAACGTCGAGGACGATTATCCTGCGCGGCTTGTATTTTACTATCTGTCTGACGAGCTCGCTGCCTATCGATCCGCCGCCGCCAGTGATCATACACACCTTGTCTTCGATATAACTCTTTACGCCTACGTCGTTGAAGGATATCTGTTCTCTGCCGAGCAGGTCGCCTATGTTGATCTCTTTTGCCTGACCGACGAGATCTACGTTTGCGATCATTTCGCTGAGATAAGGCAGAACCTTGAGCTGGCATCCCGTCTGCATACAGGTCGCGAGTATGCTCTGTCTTGCCTGCGGGTTTATCGACGGGATAGCGAAGATGATGCAAGCCACGTCGTATTTGCGCGCTAAGCGCGGAATTTCTTTTGTCGTACCGACTACGGGTATATCGTGGATTATTCTGCCCTGCTTGTCCGGGTCGTCGTCTACGAGGCATACCGGTCTGTATATACTGCCTGCACGGGCAAGCTCTTCGAGGATCGCGCTTGCGGTATAACCAGCGCCAACGATCATTGTACGTTTACGCTGCTTGGGCAAAGCCTTGTCCTTGAGCTTGGCGTATATCATCTCGTAGAAAAGTCTGTAAATTACTGTCACTCCGAGGCTTGTGAACCCGATGTTGAAATATACGGGATAGGCTTTAAGCATCTTCTTTCCGCTTTCCTCACCGGCAACTGAGATCTCTCCCGAAACCCAGCCTCCGAGGAATTGGTCTATAATTACAAAAGCGATCGTAGCGACGGCACATGCAAAAACGAGTCTGAGATAATCTCTGCCGCGCGCATAACGCCATACGACCTTATTCACCCTGAATATGACAAAGCTTACAAAGAACAGAACGAGCGCGACGGGAAGCGCGATAAACGCGTTGGTTATTATGGTCTTGCTTACTCCGTCCTCGAGCATATACGCTTGTCCGAGAACGACAGACATAATAAAGCATATGCCTATAAATACGATGTCGGTGATAAACATCGTCCACTCGCGCAGAGTTCTTATATTGAAATTGTCTTTGTTGAATTTTTTCATTATTTTCTTCTCTCCGTAACAGTCGCTCTCTTTCCCTTCCTGTCCGACTCTTTTACCGTCGCCGCGACTTCTTTGATATTTTCTACGTTTTCGGAAATTTCTTCCGAAACCGCCATTTCTGAAATACTCCCCTCTTTGCTGACAACGGTTTTCTCCTCTTTGTCTTCGTCCCGCGACTCAACTTCACTTTGAGCAACCGCTGTTTCTTCTGTATTTCCGCTGCCGAATATAACGGCATCTACTCGCCTGTCTTTTTCGTTATCGCTTTTCGACGCAAATATGAGCGGCGCGCCGCAACTCACGTATTCTTCGTCGGATATGGAATTGCAACGCTCGTTCGTCGCGGTAAGCACGGCTATTATAAGAAGACCTGGCACCGCAAGGAAAGTGAACGTATTTATCATTGCGTATCCTTCAAAACCGAAACACGAAACGATAAGGAATATATTGAACGCTCTGCCTTTTGCAAAAGCGAATTTTACTCTCTTGTAATACATCACGATACTTGCCGCCGTACCGAAAAGACCGAGACTTGCAAGAGTCTGGAAAACCGTTGAGTGGAAGTAGTACATCGGATGAGAATTGAGATAGCTGTTCAGCCCGATATATCCGAATCCCACGCCGAACAGTTTGTTTTGTTTGAAGACGTCTATCGCCTCTTTGTACAGATTATCTCTGCCCGAGTCGTCGAGCCCGTTGTTGAAAGCTCTTTCTATAAACGAGATAAGCCTGTCTTTCATAAGTACGCAGCAGACGATCGCGAGCACGGCTATGGCAACGTATGCCAGAACGTAAGCTTTACGGTGTTTATTGAAAACTACGGATGCGATCATCATCAGCACGAATTCTGCCGCACCGACGAGTATCGCTCCTCTCGACACCGTAGCTATGACAGCAACGAACTGCGCTATCGAAAGCAACGCGATCAGTACGGATTTCCAGAGCTTTTTCTCGGATACCGCCACGTACATGGATATCGGCATGGTCGCAAGCAGTACGGTCGCAGCGCCGTTGCTTATACCCCAGCCGAGATGAACTTCTACTCCTTCGGGGAGCTTGCCCGTCCACACGCGGATATAATAGATAAGCAGCTGCGCGGTAATGAGCACGCCGAGGAACAGGAAAGCCCTCGAGACGTAACTGACGAACTCCTTCTTTTTAAGTCCGTTGCAGCAGTTTACGATAAGCTCGTATACGGCAAAGGGAACGAGTCCGAGGAACGCGGCAAACGCGAGCCCTTTGAGCTCGTCGTTGAGCTGGTTGCTCATAATACCGCCCATAAACATGCTCGCAGCAACGAAAAGATACGCAAAGCCGAACGCTCCGCCCTTTATCTCCGCCGTTCTGTAATATACGAAATGGAAAATCAGGCTGCCCGCCACCGGTACGAGAATTATGAACATGTACGCGAAATAAGACGGGAACTGCCCTTTTGAAATGACGCAGTAAACGCTGATCAGAATCGGCAGACAAGGCGTCATATCCCGCTTGACTACAAGCAGGAAACTCATTATAAGAAGCAACGTGACAAAACCCGCTACCATAGCCTCCGTCGCCCAGAAAAGGACGACGAGAGCCGCTATAGCGAGCATGTACGCGTCAGAATATACTATTCTGTCAATTATTTTCAGCCATTTGTCCGGCAGAACGCTTTTGCGTTCGTATGCCGAAATTGCTAACCCCGACAAGTTTTACTCTCCCTTTAACTATAAACTTTACTTAGGTTAATCTTCGTCGTATCCCTTAGGATTGTTGACCTGCCATCTCCAGCTGTCTTCACACATATCCTTCAGGTCGTAGCGGCACTCGAAACCTATCTCTTTCTTTGCAAGGCTTGCGTCGGCATAGCACTCCGCTATATCTCCCGCACGTCTCGGAGCGATGACGTAAGGCACTGCCTTTCCGCTCGCTTTCTCGAAAGCCTTGACCATCTGCAGTACGCTGTATCCCTTGCCCGTACCGAGATTGTATGTCACAAGACCGCAGTCGGTAGCGAGTTTTCTGAGTGCGAGCAGATGTCCTCTCGCAAGGTCGAGAACGTGGATATAATCTCTTACGCCCGTGCCGTCCTCGGTCGGATAGTCGTTGCCGAAAACGCTGAGTTTTTCGAGTTTTCCGATAGCGACCTGCGTGATGTACGGCATAAGGTTGTTGGGTATGCCGGCGGGATCCTCACCGATAAGACCGCTCTTGTGCGCGCCGATAGGATTGAAATAACGCAGGATCGCGATGTTCCACGTTTTGTCCGCCTTGTATATGTCGCGGAGCATATCCTCTATCATGAGTTTTGTAGATCCGTAAGGATTGGTCGTAGACAGAGGGAAATCCTCTTTTATAGGCACGCTTTTGGGCTGTCCGTAAACCGTAGCAGATGACGAGAATACGAAATTTCTGCAGCCGTGTTTTTTCATGACTTTGAGCAGATTGAGCGTGCTGATCAGATTGTTGCGGTAATATTCAAGCGGTTTATGGCAGGATTCTCCTACTGCTTTTAGTCCCGCGAAATGTATGACAGCATCGGGTTTTTCCTTATCGAAAATTTCGTCGATCGCATTTTCGTCGCAGACGTCGTTCTGATAGAACTTGAAGTCCTTTCCGCTTATTTTCTTTACTCTTTCGACAACAGCGGGTTTGCTGTTGCACAGATTGTCGACTACGACCACTTCGAAATCGTTGTCGAGAAGATCATCTACCGTATGGCTGCCTATGTAGCCGGCGCCTCCCGTTACCAAAACCTTCATAAAAAATTATCTCCTTTCCGCCTGTTGCGGTTGAATTTATATTATTTTGCGTATTTGCGCGCGATAAAATTCATTTTATCGAGAGCCTGTTCCATGCGCTCCACGAGTCTGAACTGCGTATGACAACGCACCAGATTATGCTCGGGATATTTTGTCTTGAAATACGTATCGCCGTCGAGATAATCCGTAAGAAAACGCATGCCGCACTCGTAAGTCATAAGTATGGCTCCGAAAGCGAGATTGTCTACTTCTTTCTGCGTTATGCTGCCGCCGATACCGTCCAGAAAACCTTTTGTGAACGCCTCGAAAAGCGATATGTCGAAATCGACCTTGGAAAGATCTTTTTCGTCTTCTGCCGCAGTCGAACATCCGAAACGCACCGCATCGCCGAAATCGTACAACAGCGACCCCGGCATGATCGTATCGAGATCTATTACGCATACGGGTTTTTTCGTCTTTTCGTCTACGAGTATGTTGTTGAGTTTTGTATCGTTATGAGTAACTCTCAAAGGGATCTCTCCTCTTTCGAGCATGCCCGTGACTCTGCCGCAATAGTCGGCTCTGTTTTTGACAAACTCTATCTCTTTCTGCGCTCCCGCAGCTCTTCCTGCCTTGTCGGCATCGAGTGCAGCGAGGAATTTTTTATATCTGTCAGCCGTGTTGTGGAAATTCTTGATGACTTCTCCGAGCTTAGACGCATCGAAATCCGCAAGACCTGCGATGAAAGCACCGAACGCTCTGCCCGTACCCTCGAACACCTCTGCGTTTTCCACTAATTGATACGCGATGGTGTCTTCTATGAAAATAAAAGCTCTCCAGCACTCTCCGTCCTTGTCGACGTAATAGGTTTTTCCGTCTTTGGTCCTTATAAGAGTCAGAGTTTCTCTTTCGCTGTCTCCCCCTCTCGCCTTGATCTCTTTTGCAAGAAAATCGGTAACGAGCGCAACGTTTTCCATAAGCGTAGCGATGTCGGGGAAAACGCTTTTGTTCATTTTCTGGAGAATATATCTCTTGCGTACGCCTCCGTTGTCAAAGACAAGGGCGTAAGTGTCGTTGATATGCCCGTCTCCGTAGGGAGCCGCGCTCAGAAGTTTTCCGTCAAAAGCGAAAACATTTGCAATATCGGATATTCTCTCCATTTCTCCTCTCTCTCCGTCCTTAAAATCGACGGGAAATCTTGTAGTATATATATAGTACTATAATTAAACGCGCATGTCAAACTCTATATGCTAAATGCTGATTGCACGTCTGCATATTAGAAATACGTTTTGCCGCACGATACGCTGAAGTCGGAAAAAGTCCTGAGCAATATCTCTGTGACTATCTTTTTCAGTCGCTCTTACCGTACGGGTTTTATCAATGTTTTTCCTGCACCCGTGTAGATTATTTAATGTTTTCAACCGTATCGGACATCTTCTGACGGAATAACCGTCAAGGTTTGAGGATATAATCGTTATATGACTAAAAAACAATCTTTGATATTTTCGGTAGGTGCGGTTTTTACAATGCTGCTGGGAACCGTCGGGCATTTTTTCTACGAGTGGTCGGGAGAAAACCCCGTCATAGGCATTTTCTTTCCCATAAACGAAAGCGTGTGGGAACATATGAAACTAACGCTTTTCCCTACCGCACTTTATTTCGGAGCTGCCTCGCTGAAAATACGAGGCGGAAACTACGCGCTGTCCGCTTTTATCGCTCTTGCGGTGTCTGCTGCGCTTATTCCCCTGCTCTTTTACAGTTATACGGGTATAGTTGGCAGATCTCTTCTGCCTGTTGACATCGCCGTTTTCGTGATAGCGATACTCGCGGGATACGCCTTTGCGTATTTTTCCTATAACGCGCGCAAACTCCCGTTTCTCAATGCAATTGCCGTCATAGGGATAGTTGCGATAGCGGTATGCTTTTTTACGTTTACGCTCTGCCCGCCCGACAGCATACTTTTCAAAGAACCGTAAAAAAAGGAAGGGGATCGCCCTTCCTTTATGTTTTTCTGTCTTCAGCCTCTTTTTATAAGTATATATTCGGTCGTAAACTCGTTGTCTTCATTATATCCCGTTACCATTACAAGACATCTGCCTCCGCTGACAACGTAAGGATATACGTTTACTCCCGTAAGAGCGGGATCCACCTCAAGGAGTTCGCTGCCCGAAACGAGATCGTAAATATAATGTTTTCCGTCTTCTCTGACGAGCAGACAACCGTCGCATACAGACTCCGCGTTTCCGACCTCGGCGATCTTCTCGCTCACGCCCGTTTCTCTGTCGTAAGAATACAGACATGTCGTTTCTTCGGACAACTCTTTATTCCACTCAGTCTTTTCGTAATAAAGATATTCCGACGAATATCCGAGATATACGAACCTGTCCGCGCCGAGCTCTGCAAGCGACGCTATCTTTTCTCCGTCAGAATCATACACAACGCTGCCGTCCGTTTCCGCAAACAGATCTGCAACGGCAAGATATGTCGCGTTTATGTCCGCTTTGGCGACAGGTTCGTCGAAAATCAGCTTGCCTTTTTTATAAAACTGTATTCTCGTATCGCTCGCGAACCCTACGTATTCGCCTGCAATGACATAACTGTTTGCACCGGGAAGCAGCTGCTGTATATCGAGGATAACGTCAAGCTCTTCGTCAAAAGCCTGAATAACCTCGGTCCCCGCGGTCTTATCTCCGTTTATCTTGCGGGGCAGACATATGGTCACACCTGATTTTTTTTCGTAATACGCCTCTGAAACGAGATATCCGAAACCGCTCTTTTCTTCTGTCTTCCCTTTGGCAATATCGTAAACGTAAGTCTTTACGCCGTATGTATTAATGCCCTCGTAATAATCGTAATCCTTTTCATTGTAAAGAGGTTTGCCCGTTATGGTCTGTACCGCTATTTTGTCTTCGGGCAGAACGAAAAGCGTGACCTCGGTCTGAGGAGAAGGTTCAGTACCCGTAATACTTCTGACGCTTACGCTTTTGCCTGACGTATAACTGCCTTTGTCGAACACGATAAATGCGCTGGCGTCATCATAAAAATAGACGTTGTAATTTTCGAGAGAAACCGTTTCGCTTTCGCTGAAAGGCGTATAAATAGAGTAATTGTCTGTCCTTAGCGCGTAAGACCCGCCCTCTTTTGCGATCCTCTTGCCTCCGCCTATATCTATGCCGCTCTGAGAAACGCGGGCTGCGTTTACGACGTAACCGCCTTTGCTTTCGAGTATGATGCCGTCGGGGTCCACGTTGTCTTCAAGGACTCCCGAAGAAGAGCCGAAAGTCACCGAATCGGGAACGCCGTCATCGAAATAAAGCACGAAATAAAGTCCGCCGAAAAGCTCTCCGTCGCTCGTCATCGCGATATAAGGGACGTCGGTGCCTTTATACACTGTTTCTCCCTTTGCGGTACTGTATACGGCATATTCGGTTACCCTGCCATCCGTACTGTCCTCAGTCTTCGAAAAGATCACGAGATCCTGTCCCTCGAAATATTTGTATATGCCGTATCCTTCGAGTTCGTCTATTTTTTCAGAAGTCGCCGCCGCAACGCCGACGTCATCGGATCTCAGCTCGGACACCTCTATCCCTTTTTTCTCTTCACATGCCGTGACCGTCAGGCATAATATGCATAATATCAACACGGATACGATAATTATTATTTTTCTTCCGTTCATCTTTCTCTCCTTCTTCCTTATAAGATCCGCCTGCTTTGCAGAGCGGATCTGTTCGCGTTATCTGTGTTGACCGACCGTATTCCTCGTTTTCGGAAACCGTCGACGTTTCGTACGCGGCTTAGTAAATAAAAACGCGACTGCATCCGCTGCCCGCATGGACACAACCGCGTATTTCACTCAGGATATTCTCGAGCTGAGCGCGCCTATATCGCTTATGTTTCCTCCGACGATAAGTTTGCTTCCCTCTGAAAGCACTGTCGCGCCGTAAGGATTCGCGTTGACCTGTCCGTCCTTGCTTATCACGATAAGTACGTTGACAGCGTATCTGTTGCGTATATCGAGATCTATAAGAGCTTTGCCTATCCAATCTTTCGGCACGGCTATCTCGGCTAAGCTGTAACCTCCCGCAAGCTCGATAAGATCGTTGATCTTCGGATGAGTCAGCAGTCGCGCCGTCTTGATCGCGGTATCCGCCTCGGGTATCACGACGTAATCGACTCCGATTTTTTTGAGCACCTTGGCGTGCTTGCTGTTCTGCGCCTTTGCGACAATATAATTGACGCCCATTTCCTTGCAGATGAGCGCGGTTATTATCGACGCCTGGATATTGTCGCCTATCGCTATGATGACTGCGTCGAAATCCGTAATGCCTATCGACTTGAGATTGCTCTCCTCTGCTACATTGGTAGTTACCGTATGAGTTGCGAAATCCGCTACTTCGTATGTCTTTTCTTCGTTTTCGTCTACCGCGAGAACTTCGCAGCCGTAACTGTAAAGTGCCTTGGTCACCTCTGTGCCGAATCTGCCGAGTCCGAGCACCGCGACCTGTTTCATATTGGATTTGGGTAAATTGTTATCCATACTTCCTCCTGATTACAAAATGATTCCCGCTTCGGGATATTTGACGTGGGCCTGAGCTCTCGTGCTTGACGCGAACGCCATGAAGAAACCGAAAGAACCTATTCTGCCCATATACATATTCAGCGACAAAATGAGCTTTGCGCCGGTATTGAGAGAAGAGGTTATTCCTTCAGATAGACCGACGGTAGCGTATGCGCTGACCTGTTCAAACAACAATTGAGAAGACGAAAATCTGCCCTGCATGCAGATCTCGAGCCCCATAAGACTTATCACCGCGACAGACAGCGCGAGAGTGAGGATGGTTGCCGCCTTCGCAAGCGTTTCTCTGCCTATGCTGTGCATGTCTATAATGACTTCTTTTTTCTGACGTATCGTAGCGTAAACGGTAGCGAGCAATACGAACAGCGTAGTCGTTTTTATACCGCCTCCCGTACCGCCGGGGCAAGCACCGACAAACATCAGTACTATCGTAACGGATTTTGAAAAATCAGTCATTGCTCCCTGATCGATTGCCGCAAATCCCGCAGTCCTTGCCGTTACGGATTGGAAAAACGCGTTGACGAGTTTGTCGCCGAAATTCATTTTGCCGAGCGTCGCGGGATTGGAATATTCCGCCGCAAGAAAACACACTGTTCCCACCAATATCAAAGCGAGCGTAACGGGGAGAACTACCTTGGTATGCAGCTTGAGCTTTCTCCAGCTGCCCGCGCGGAAAATGTCGCTGACGACCATAAATCCGATACCGCCTATAATGATAAGCAAAGCTATGACGATAAGGATATAAGGATCGGAATATAATCTCTGCAAAGAAGAATTGCCGCTTACGATATCGAAACCTGCATTACAGAACGCGGTTATACTGTGAAAAAGTCCGTACCATAGCGACGTGCCGAAATCGTAATAACGCGAAAAACCTATTGCAAGCAATACCGTACCCGTAAGCTCTGCCCCGACTGTAAGCTTTATCACGTCGAGCGTGAGCCTTTTGAGGTCTGCCATACCCGGCTGAGAAAGATCCTCTCTCATGCTGAGTCTTTTTCTCAAAGAGATCTTGTGTCTGATGAGTATATAAACAGTGCTCGTAAGAGTCATGAAACCCAGACCCCCGAGCTGAACGAGCAGCAAAACCACTATCTGTCCGAATACGGTAAACTCGTCGTGCAGACTCGCTACCGACAGCCCCGTAACGCATGTGGCGCTCGTCGCGGTAAACAATGCGTCGATAAAAGACAAAGACCCCGGTTTTTTTATGGCAAAAGGCATAAGCAGCAATACCGTGCCCACCATTATTATTACGAAGAAGCTCAGCATTACGAGCCTTATCGGAGTAAATACTCTGTCTTTTACGTTTTTTACAAACCTTTTTGTATCCATAACCTTTCGGCAGGACGCCGAAAAACTCTCCTTTTCGCGCACTCACGCGCAAACCGTTTTATATTATTATACTATAATTTCAGCGCTTTGCAAACTTTTTTTGTCTTACGCTGCACGTGAGCCTGTTTTCAACAAAAACATTTACGATAAAACTCACACCGTTTTTCGCGACACGTATCGGCTTTTTGCGGGTATTTTGCATTTTATCGCATGTCCTGCGCGCTGGTTTGCTAAGACGTCTTTTATCCGCGTTTTCGGACATGTTGATCTCCCTCGCAAGGAATTATATCGCTTTTATTACTAATAATATCATTATGAAAAAGTTGTCTTTGTTAATGTTGACCGCATTTCTTTTTGTCTGCCTTTCGATAATTCTCGCATCATGCTCTTCTTACGACAAGACGTTCAGCGAAATATCCTCCCGCTACGCCGATCTCGCAAAGGATGCCGAATTTTCAGAAAAACGCGGCGACGGCAACGGCGAAACAGTGATCGATTTCGGCAAAACCGTCACCTTAAACAGACTTGTGCTGAGAGAAAAAACCGACTCGGTAAATTCCTTCACTCTGCGTCTTCCTTCTTCCCCCTCTCCTTTCTACGGCAACGACTATATCGGCAAATACCGATATTGCACTTTCCCGACGGTAACCACCGACAAGATCGTATTATCCATACGTTCCTCGTCTTCGTGGTCGCTGGACGATGCGGAGGCGTATTATATTCCGTTGTCCGACATACCTTTCGACGTAACGGCTTACATCACCGCAAAAGCAGCCTACTCTCTTCCTGAAACCGCAGACGCTCCCGCGGACACCTTCAATCTTTTTTATTCTGTCTATCTCGACAAAAACGGCGATATCAGACTGCCCGACTACTTCATTGACGGCTCCCGTATAGAAGGAGAAACTGTCCTTTCGACAGGCATATCCAACATACGCGCAGCGTATCCGAAAGCTAAAATAGTCGCTACAGTACTCGGTGACAAAGAATTCGACGGCGACGGACTAACTCTGCAACAGCGTTATTCTTCCGCTTTCGGAAACGGCGACAGACTGTCGTCTTCTCTGCTCTCTCTCGTCGATACCTACGGCCTTGACGGTATTTCTTTCGACTACGAATATCCCGTATCGGAAAAAGATTATTCCCTGTTTGCGGATTTCTGCACTTCTTTCAGAAAAAAACTCCCGCGTGAAAAACTTCTTTCGTCTGCCGTAAGCGCATGGTGCATTGACGACAAACGCATGTCCGTAAGCTCTCTTGCCTGCTTTGACCGCGTGATCCTGATGGCGTACGACAGCCCAGACAAAAACGGATGTCACTCGACATTTTACACCGTGTACTCTCAGCTCAGACGACTTAAAGAGAAAGGTCTGCCCCTGCACAAAATCCAACTCGGACTGCCTCTCTATTCAAAACCGGTCGACGGATCGACACATTGGATATCCTATTCGGACTATGCGGACGGTCTTTCTATCTTTTCCAATTCTGCCTATGCCGACTGCGACGGAGAGAAAAAACTCTGCTACTTCAACGGCAGACAGCTGATCGCGGACAAGACGGCGCTCGCTCTCGATCTCCGCATGGCTGGGGTTGCGGTATGGCATTATTCTCTCGACAGCTCCGACCCCGCGCTTTCGCTGCTGAATACGATTTACCGCACGGTACACCCTCGCTCTTTGAAATAAAAAGACGGGCACTCATTGCCGTCTTTCTTTTTTCTTTCTGCGTTTTGCTTTCTGCCTTTCCGATCTGTTTTATTCCGCTGCCGCGACTTTGCAAGCACTTTCAGCAGGCGCGGTTTGGGTTGCTTCCCCCGCATCCGTTCCGTCCGTATCTGGTACAGGCGTTATCTTGCCGTCGTTGGGCACGCCTTTCTTTTCGTATACGAGTTTTATCGGATTGTCGGATCCCGACCTCATCGCCTTTTTTATGACCTTGTGCATTATCACGAAATACGCTATGAGGAGGAAGACGTCTGCTCCCACCCATGCCGACGGACTCGAGAAACATATACCCGTAAATCCGAACCATTTGGCAAGAAATATCGACGCAAGCGATCTCATAAGAAGTTCTGTCGCTCCCGCGATCATCGTAAGCGCGCTTCTGCCTATACCCTGCAATGCGTTACGGTAAACGAATATCGCCGCAAGCGCGATATAGAAGACTCCCTGCCATAACAAGAATTCTTTGCTGAGAGATATTATCTCGTCAGACGCATCCTTGACAAACAGTACCGTCAGCGGTTTTGCGCATAATATCAAGAAAGCGCAGCTCGCAAGCGAACATACAACTCCCATTATCATGCTCTGCGTAACTCCCTGACGTATTCTCCTGAACTGACCCGCTCCGTAGTTCTGCCCGCAGTAAGTAGCCACCGCCGTACCGAGAGCCGCAAGGCTCTGCTGAGCGAGGTTATCCACTTTTGACGCTGCGGTATACGCCGTAACTATCTGAGTACCGAGCTTGTTGAGCGCGGTCTGCTGTACCATCATGCCGATAGCGGTTATCGAATACTGCAAAGCCATAGGCACGCCGATAGCGAGATGCTGCAGATAAAAAAGCGGTTTGTTGACCAGATGTCTGAGCTTTATTCTGCATACAGGAAAACGCACGAACATGTAGATAAAACAGCCCACTGCCGAAAGAGCCTGCGAAAGCACGGTCGCCCAGCCCGCTCCCGCAACTCCGCTGTGGAATACGAGGATGAACAAAAAGTCGAATCCTATGTTGAGCAGCGCAGCGATTATGAGGAATACGAGAGGAGTCTTGCTGTCGCCCAGCGCACGTAGCACAGACGACGCGAGGTTGTAAAAGACGGACGCCGCCAATCCCCAATATATCGTCACTATGTAGTCGTATGAAAACTGAATAATGTCATCGGGCGTCTGCATCAGCTTAAGCAGCGGCATAGTCGTATATACGCTGACGAAAGTCAGCACGACGGAAAGCACTACCGAAAGCGCGAGAGAACTCGCTATGCTCCTTTTTATGCCTTCTTCGTTCTGCGCTCCGTAAAGCTGACTCGTCTTTACCGCAAAGCCCGCGGTAAGCCCCTGAACAAAACCTATTATGAGAAAAGAAATAGCTCCCGTCGCGCCTACTCCTGCAAGAGCGGCGTCGGAAATAGTCTGCCCGACAATGATGGCGTCGATCATACTGTAAAGTTGCTGAAACACATTACCTATAAATATCGGCAGCGTAAAAAACAGAATACTCTTGAACGGTTTGCCTACCGTCAGATCCTTTGTCATAGAATAATACCCTCGGTAATTACTCCCACAATTTCGCCCCCGCGAAAATTCAAACCCTTATTTGCTTTCCCGCGACATTATATTACAATTGACAAAAATCCGTATCTTTTTTTTAAGGGTTTTTATGTAAAATTTTTTTACTATAAAACAAAACGGGCGTTATTGCCCGTTTTTTAGAAAAGAAGGCTAAAATTAAACCGTTTTGTCCATAAATTTTCCGCTATTTTCCGCGTCGTCGTCTTTATCTTCTCCCGCCTTGCGAAACGGCGTGTTTTCCAAAGCGATACGTCTGTTTTTCAATCCGTCCGCTAGCGTTATCGCTGCCGAAAGGATTATCGCCGCACCGACGATGATGCCGGCAATAGCGTTTGCCTCTTTATTGCTGCCTCCGTCCGCAAACGACAGTATCGCCGCCTGCGTCAGAGCTATCGCGGCAAGCGCGCCCGTAAAATTTATCCTCTTCAAAGCTTTTACGAAACAGTTGCCCTTTTTCCTCTCTTTTACAATATCCGCAACAGCCGCGCCGAGATCGTAAAACGATACCGTAGCGATAGCTATTGCGGGGATCTTGCCGTAATAAAACGAAGACGGTGCGTAAAGTTGCCTGACGGCTCCCGCGCAATAAAGCAGAGCGGAGGCAAACAGCACCCCGGCGCACGCTAAGCACAGATAATATTTTTGTCCGCTGCCAGCGTATCTTTCCCCCTTGAAACACAGTACTTTGGCAATACCCGTGCCGCATGAATAAAAAGCGGATACGACAACGAAAACAGACGACGTCACCGCTCCCGCGATAAATTTTACAATCACGGTCACCGCACAGAAAATAAGGGAGTAAATTTTCCCTGCAGCTTTGTCTTTTCTTCTTTCCGTTGCCATATCCGTCTCCTGCCGCCTAACGCGGCCTTGTCGGTCAGTTTCAGATCTCTCTGTTTTCAAGCAGATCGTTGCCTTGTTCGAGAACGTTTGCGAGTTTTTCTTCTCCGTTGTCTATCGCGGGAGTAACGTCTTTGGTTCTCTTGAGTACGATCTTTTTGTATATCGGATAAGTTATGCAGCAAAGCGCTATGCCGACTACGCCGAGCACAATGCCTGCAACCATGTTTTTTACTGTTCCTGAGGCGTTCATGACTATACTCATGCCTCCTCCCAGAACAAGCGCGGATATAATACCGAAAATATACGCGAATATGCTTGCGCCGAGCGTTTTGCTCCTTTCGAGAGAATCGAGAGCCGCTCTCTCTTCTTCCGCTTTCTTCTCCAGCTTTATAAGCTCCTGCTTGTGCGGTATTTTGCGGTCGCGTCTTAAAGTTATGACGCAATTATCGCCAATGGCGGAGTTGACTTCGGTAGCCTCCCAGCCGAACGCCTCGTAGAGGTCCATAGTCTTTGCCCTTTCGTTGTTTTTAACCGTTTTTGTTTTGTATTCGTATGCCACGAAATTTTTGTCTTGCATGATCCTGCTCCTTAATGTTATTCCCTCTCCGTAAAAGTCCGTCGACTTGACTTTCCGTTGAGACAAGTGTATTGTAGTATACGATAAATCGTTTTTCAAGCCGTTGAAAACGCTTTGAAACACTGCCCCTTGCTATGTCAGCGGGTTTGAAACAAAACGGAGGTTTTTGTATCATGCAATACACGAGCGGCGACTATTCGAGGCACTATATAACAGAGGCTCTTTTCCGACTTATGGAAGATAATCCTTTCAATGAGATAACGATCTCCGACGTCGCTAAAAAGGCAGGAGTGGGCCGAGCTACGTTTTACAGATATTTCAATTCTAAAGAAGACGTCCTCAAATTCTTTTTCGACCGTACAAAGTCTGAATTCTCAAGCGAACAGATATACCGCCCCCGTTGCAAAGAAGATTATCTCGACGTTATCAAACGCGTCCTCATATATATCAAAAAGTACAAACAGCGTCTGCAGCTGCTCGCAAAAGCTCATCTCGAATACATATATCTCGATTACGTCGACCGCGCTCTGTCCGATCTTTTCAAAAACGAGATAGACGACGACAACCGCTACAAAGCTGCAGGCTACGCAGGCGCGATCTCAAATATAACTCTGCATTGGATAAAGTCGGATTGCAAAGACGACGAAGAAACCGTCCTTCAGGCTTTTTCCTGCATCGCTCTCGGCGGTTTCGGGGACTGATCGGTCACAAATAGATATAGTCCTGGCTCTTACTTTTCGAGCGTTTTCTCAGTCCCGCATGTACGATTTATTCTTGCAAAACGCAGAAAACGCAATCCCTTTCCATCTTAGACCGTTTTTGAAAATCACCGGAAAACGGCAGCACCTGAAAAGGTTCCCGATATTCATTTTTCCGAAACTCTGAACTCTGCAAAATTATATTTCTCACTGCTTTTTACATTTCAATATCAGGTGCCAAAAGGTTTTTCTTTTTCATGCAGACACAGGACTGCCCTGATTTTTATAATACCTTTCCTCACTCTCTTTATCCTGCTTTATAAAATCCAAACCGCAACACAATATAAACATTGATTAAGCTTCAACGCATTCTGTTCGTACGGCGGCATTTTTCGCCATGCATCTGCATAAACCGCTCGAAACGGCATAGATTATACAAAAGGCAGGTGGCTATATGCAAAACAACGAAAGCGTTAAGAAAACTACCGTTCCCCCTACCGCGCAGGTAGATTTTGCAAAAGGCGTTACCCTCTCGGGCGTAACCGAAATAGTATCGTCAACCGACAAGACCTTTATTGCCCGTGCAGGCGAAAACGTCCTTACCGTACAGGGAGAAAATCTCAGTCCTAAACTCATAGACGTAGAGAAAAACACCGCGGTCCTCGGCGGCAGGATCTACGGCGTTTCCTGCAGCAAGCAGCTGACCCCCAAAGGCTTTTTCTCCAAGCTTTTCAGATGACCGACGCAGCATCTCAGTTCCTTATACTTATATGCCTGACGGCTATCGGAGCAGGCACGGGAAGTGCGCTTGCTCTCGTAAACTTTGCAGACAGATGTATAAACGGCAGATTTTTCTTCAGATTTATTGCCGAATTTTCCGTCATTGTCGGTTTCGGTGCGCTGTTATGGCTGACGATCCTCACTCTCTGTCACGGACAGATAAGGGCATTTTATCTCGTTACGCCGACCGTTTTCGGAGCGATTTTCGCAATATGTATTTCAAAATTGCTTATACCTCGCGTTTGTGCGGCAAAAAAAGCGCTGAACCGTTTCGTCAGTGCTCACAGTAACGGATTTATAGCCAAATATATACTAAAATAAAGCGTTTTTGCCATTTTTTTAATATTTTTTAGCCTTAATAGTTTTAATTCCACTATTTATATTTTGACATTTTTGTGGACATGGTTTTAGTTATTATTACTTTTCCGATGATTATATTTCAGATAAATATAACCGTTTGATACATGTTTATCGGATTTTTGGCTTTTTGCTCCGCTTTCTTATATATTACGCGTATTATAAGGCAAAACAGGCTTTTCTGAGCTTTTTGCCCGCTTTTAAGCCTTTTACCCTTGTTTTACCTTTATTTATCGGAGTTTTCGCTGATTATGCCGCCTTTTCGCCTTTTCATGCGTTTTTGCAGCATCTTCCTTTATTTATCGGATATTTCGCTGATCAGACATCTTTATTGTCGCCGAGTGCGTTTTTTATCTTTTTTTGTTTAATTACGCGCGTCTTTATTTGATTATCACGCTCTTCCGTCCGTTTCTTCCTTGTTTTTACGAATCTGCCCGTTTTTACGGCTTTTCAGCATGTTTTCCTTTATTCGTCGGTATTTCAAGGATTTTCTCGGCTTTTCCCCCTGATTTATGAGTTTTTGCTTTTCTGTCGCGCATGTTAAAGCTTTTTATGAGAGCCTGCGTCTTTACCGGCTTTCATAGCCTCTTCCTCGGTTTTTGCCATATTTCAGGCTCTTCTGCTCGTTTTCCCTTGTTTTTCGGCTGTTTTTCGGATTTTTGCGGCGTTTTCTATGATTTTCTGCCCTTATGCTCTTTTCAGGCAAAAAATCGCTTATTCCCTGCTTTTATCGGCTTTCTTCGGCTTTTTGCGCGTTTTTGCCTCTTCTGTTCCTTTTTTCTTACAATCGGGCTTTTGACGCCGTTTTGACGGATTTTTTTACGTTATCGCAGCGTTTTACGCTTTTTCCCTCTTTTACCGATCTTTTCCGTATTTTTCGCGCTTTTTTGAAGGATTTATCGTGTTTCGCCGTATCTCTCCCGTATTCAGCAGGTTTTTGAGCTTAGATGCGCTCTTTTACGTAAATATCGGACTTTCCGCAGCAATAACGCTTTTCCTCCGCTCTTTGTGTACCCGAGCTGCTTTTCCGCGATTTCGAGGGATTGTCGCCCGATCTCAGCCTTTTACGGCTTTTTATCCGCAATTTACGCTTTTGTATCGGTTTTCCGATAATTCTCCTGTTTTCGCTCAATATTGCGCGTTTTTTTGCAAAGAAAAAGACGGAACCGCCGTTCCGTCTGCATTTTACGCTATTTAAGCGTTTTCTTATTCTCGTCGAAGACTTTCCCGTCTTCTCGTATAAAGCCGCCTTATTTCGCTTATTTCGGGCTCTGACCGCACTGTCGCCGCCTTTCCGTCCTCGTTCGCCTCTTTTACCGTCACCGCTTTATAAATCCTTTGTTTTTCAGGCTTGCCTCGTAGCATACCACCGTTGCTGCCACTCCCACGTTAAGAGAGTCGCATTTTCCGAACATCGGTATAGAAAGCAACTTTACGTCCTTATCGTACCAGCCGCGCGATATACCGTATCTCTCGCTGCCCATAACGAACGCGCACCTTTTTCCGTAAGGATACTCGTAATAACTCTTTTCCGCCCTGCTGTCCGTCAGATATATCTCGAATCCTCTCGAGCGCAAAGCCTCGTAACACTCGTCAGCGCTTACGAACTCGACGATAGGGATATTGAGCACGCTGCCCATGCTCGATTGCAAAAGCTTCGGGTGCGTCATACGCGCTTTCCTGTTGCAGATAAACACCGCGTCAACGCCAGCTCCGTCCGCAACTCTTATCATCGTGCCGACGTTGCCGGGGATCTCGACTCCGTCAAGCACGAGCACGACGCTTTTATCGGTAAACGCTATATCTTTGACGTCGCTGAGCGAAAAATAAGCGATGCTCATAACCCCGTCGGGTTTTTCCCTTTCGCTTATCTTTTCAAAGGTTTTCTCGCTTACGGTAAAGCGCTGATCGCATCTTTTTGCAAGCTCTTCGGCAAGGTTCGCCGCCTCGACGGTATGTATCTTATCGGGACATATCACGATAGCATGCAAAGGCGATCCCGCCTCAACGAGCATCTTGTTGAACCATAGCCCTTCCGCAACGTATTGACGCGCAGGATTGGGCTTACTGTTGGACACAAGTCCTCTGATATGCTTGATTATCGAATGCCCTTCCCCTACCGCGTAAAACTTGTATTTCGACGTTAAAGACGCGACTATATCGCGTGCTTTTTCCTGTTCTTCCGCCATAGTTACCTCCGCTCAAAAAGCTATTTACAAGATAACATACCCGCTCTTTTAATTCAAGCGTTTAAGCCTCTGCAAGGTCGGCAAAAGCACAAAAGCATTACTACAAACTGCTATGATGCCATCGCCGAAAAGATATTAAATACCCGCCGATACACAGACAGCTTTCCGCAAAAAAACATAAGCGACTTATCAAGCGAAGTTTCTTTGGATCCGCCCAGAGAACAACACACCGAAAGCCTCGTATGCCGCCATACTCTCACACTCCGACAACCCATTCTCAACTTACAACGGTCCCGACGTTCCGCACCTGAATACGACAAAAAAGAAAAGCGTAACAGCATAACAGCCAAGACGTTTCGTCCATAAGCGGAAAAACGGAAAACGCGACAGCAACAAGAGCAAAAATACAGCAACAAGTTGCGCAAAAAATCAATATTTCCGAAAGCGAAAACAACAATAAAATAAACGGTAGAAATACCCGTCCGACATGCGGTTTACGGTTTTTCACGACAAGCCAAAAGCTCCTCCGACAAGTCTGCCGACAGCAAAAAAAGACGTCGCAACAGAAGATAAAAAGACGTCAAAAAATCTCTCATGGTTATCAAGGCAGCAGCCCCCCCCGATATACTCAGACACCGAAAGAACAAACGTAAAGCTCTTTGCCCAAACCGCGCCGACATTTCATACCTGAAGACAACGAAACGACATCGAACCGACGATCAAAAACTCATCTGTCAAGTCTACTTGCAGCCGATCGAAATGCTGTCACCGGCCAAAAAAACAATTATAAGTTATCTCTCAAACAAATACCTTTGGACAAAATGTCTTTTGGTTATTAAAATAAACAAAACAGGGATAACTGCCTGTTATTTACGCCGTAAAAAATTCCTTCTGAATACCGTCAGGTTATATCAACACATTAAAACAAATAACCGCTCGGTATTTTTCGGCATTGTATATCAAAGCGCGAACAGAGAAGAGCAGTACACGCTTAATCAAAAAAGCTCTTACACACATCCGCTGCGGCACGCTCGGCGCAAAACGCCGTAAAAAGAAAGACTGCTTTGTGCGCAAATCAAATTCTCAGACAATAAATGTTCAGGCAAACGTCGTTTATCTGCCGAAGCTTTACAGCACAAAATCGGATTTTCAGCCCTGTTTCACGCCTTCAAACCGTTTTGCAACAAAATTATAAAATTTCGTTATGCTTGTTTCACAAAAACCGTGAAACAATGACAAAAAATATTTTGTTTTTAACATTTCCAGCCGATTTTTGTCTGAAAAATTATAACTTCTAGCAATCGGATTTTTATGATTTTTAATTATGATAAGTTATATTTTAACATTAATATTTATAATTAAGCCATTTATTGGCTTGTTTTCGACAAATTTTGTTCCGCGTGAAACTTTTATTTTCGAGAGTCCGACCTTGCGCTAGTCAGAGCAGCGAAACACCCCTATATAGACCGTCTCTCAGCTACAGACAGACATGCTTTCTCTTGTCGTAAAGCCCAGACGGTTCGCGCACGTTCTTTCCAAAAGTCGATTGTCGCCTCAAACGCTTTTGCCTCAATTGCTCAATTCTCTCATCTGCGTCCGCTATATCTGCGACGCAACTTTTCGTTAATATACGTTATCTGTCCGATCCGTCTTCCTTCTATCAAAATCGACCTGCTTTTGCCTTATCTGCATCAAACATAATTTACAGCTTTGTAATATTCGACCTTCTATCGCATTTCGCAAAAAACCGACGAAACGATATGGATCGCTGTTTCAGGCAACAACTCTGTACGGCAGCAACTTCGGACGCATAAACTATTCGCATACCTCTATGGTAGTACGACTTATGTTCTTTGCCGATTTTTGATTTTTCAACATCGTCTGATTTTTCTGTTTTCCTTAAATTTTTATTTTTATCGTAGTCGTTTGTTTTTTACAATTGTCTTTATATAATGTTAAGTTATAATATTAGATTATTAGTGCTTCGTTTTATGTCATGCCCGTCTGAAAGCAGAGTAGCAGCCGCAAAACGTGTAGGGATCGGCTTTGTCCGATATATCATAAACCGCCTTTTTCTTATCTGAAAACGCACTTTTTCAAACAAATATACCATTTTACACATATTTTTACAGCCTTTATTGCGCTTTTTTGATTTATGCGCCCGCTTTAGGTATGTCGCGTTCGTCCTTGATCCGGTATATTTTACCAATCGTATTTTTACCAAGCCCCGATGTTTTCTGTTGCTTTGCATATCGAATATCGGGCAGATGTAAATTTCTCGGGTTCGACCGCTTGACTCTGGTATAGCTATTCTCACCTTATAGCATAACCGATTTATCTCTTCTGTTTTCGTCTTTGTTTATGGTAAAGGATATCTCTGTTCTCGTGTGCTCGCAAAGTTGTCGTTCTGACAGCATTTTACAGAAATCAGACGCTTTCACCTCAAACCGCCTTTCTCGGAAGATCAAAGCGGTTATCGCAATTTCGCGCTCTTTTGCGCCGCAAAAAACAGCAGAATATACGAGTTCCTTTATTCTCAACGGCTTTTACGGCATGATTTTAACAATTTTTGTTCCATGTGAAACAAAAATCGTCTATCGCAGCAAAATATTTGGTTTTGCCAATAATTTGACCTGCAGGACAGGTTGTTTATATCAAGCCGAACTTCTGAATCTGCACCGACTTCGTTTTTGTCTTTTGCTTTATCGATCATTTCAGAGAATTTTTAGCTGCCATGAAAACACCGCTTTACATCGGACAACGCGCTCGGAATCAGAAGTTGCACCTCTTATGCGCACTACAAAAGGGCAGTTGCCTCTCAAAATACTGCAGATATTTTTCTTTCAGATCACTTGTCAAGATATTCTGTTTGGTGCAAAATTGGCGCAGAAAAGCCTGTGCTTTGGTTTTCTTATCTGCCTATGCTGCCAATAACAATACGTTTCTGCCAAACTAAAACGACGTTATCTCCGCTTTACTCGCGTATATGCCGTCTTTTATCTCTTATGCGTATATACGTCGATTTTCACTCTTTATATGCCTAAAATCTTGCCGTATCATGGTTTCTTTATGCAAAACACGGTTTCCCTATATCGGTTCCCCTTATATCGCTATATCCGCAAAAGATGTTGCGTTGTTTTCTTCTTTCCTTGGCTCGAAGAGCGTTTACGACTCTCTTTAAGAGCATTTTGCCTTGGTTTTAGAGCATTTTCAGCATAGATTCCTGAAGTTAACGGCAAAAACATTGTTATGTGCATTAAGCAGACATCTTCCATATATAGCATTTTATCTGCCTGACGGCTGCAGTCGCATCGTTATTTTCTCTGTTGCTTTATTCCAGATCTTTTCGACCGCTCGGAAAGCGCAGAGTGTTTGAAAAGCTTTTTATAAGTCCGATATATCGCAATAAAACTAAATTAAAGCGTTGAACTGAAACAAACTCCGTCTTTTATCATGCTTTTTATCGTAATTCTCAGCAAAGCGATTTTTTAGATCTCTTTTCCCTCAAAGCACGGCGCTTTTGCACTTTACGCACGCATGAAAACGCATGACTTATACTTTCAACGCAGCTAATTTTTGCCGACATTATTATCTGAACGCCGTTTTCGGTAACATCAACGCGATTACGCCGTTCATTTTGCAATCGTTTCATTATCGTCAAGATCGGACGGGCGGAGCATTGATTTTATACTGCAATCAACGAAAAAGTGGAAAACTTTATGCCTTTCCGCAAATTCCGTACGACATACTTGTAAATTTTCCACAATATAAGCGCTTTTACCTTGAGCTTATATACATAAGCGCGCAGCGCGGAAAAATTTTTTGAAAAATCGTTACACTGCAAAAATAAGTATAATTTTCACTCTGTTATAACATAAAAGGCTGTTGTACGGCTCTTTTTAACTATAATTTTGCAAACATGTGGAAATCTTTCTGCTTATTCTTACGATCGCTATCTCCGAAGGCATACTTTTCCACTTTATTAAGACTTTTTTGCTTTTTGCCGTCTGTAAATTCCGTTGAAATGATTTACCGAAATGCTTTCATTAACAGTTTTTGCCTACAATCACACTGATTTTTGCATATATTGGCAATAATTCGCCAATACGTTCTCATTATTTGTGGCTTTTCAACCAGAAATTCAATATCAATACTATTGCTTTATTCGACATTTCGTAACAATTTACGTCTTTGACTTGATTTCCGTCGGAAATTGTGGATAACCGTTTACACAAAAGTGTTTCATGTGAAACTTTAACGTCTGAGTTATCCACAGCAGGGAAGACGACTCAGAGCATTGGCGACGTTTTTCCTGTTGCTTTCGGCTGTTTTAACTGCTTATTGCTCTTTTTGTCGTTATATCTATCTGATCGCCTTTCTTCAGATCGCGAAAAAATGCAGTTATCCACCGACTCGTTCTGTTTTCAATTGTTTTGTCTGCATAGAGGAGAGAAGAGCTACAAAAGCTGTCTTGTTTTACTGATTCTCCGTTTTTGCTGTTTATCTTTTATTGAAATTGTCTGAATTCTTGACATTTTCTCTGTTCTTTTCTGCCGGAAAGAGCGTAGCAGGGCATTTTTGCAAACAAATATATATCGTTGCCGTGCTTTTTCTGATATTTCTGCTTAAAATTATCTTTTTGCTCTATTGCGCGTATTTGATAAGCATTTTATAAATGCAATTGTCGACAATCGTCTTGCAGCAGAGCAGAATTGCTTTATAATGTCATTTTGCTATAAACGCTTTGTCTTTATATCCTTTTTTGCGCTTGTCTTTCAAAGCTGTTTATCGATACTGTTTATATAGCTTTTTTACACATAGAAATTCTGTAATTTGCTCGTATGTATATGCACATATACGCTTTGTTTTATATGTCAGTAAATTCTTATATTCTTCGCCATGCCTGATAGTATACGATGTTATAACTGTTGTTTATTACAATGCCTTGTTACTTACCTTGTCTTGCTTTTGATGCTGCTTGTTTTCTCTGATCTTTTCGTTTATCACTAATAATTATAAACGTGTTTTCTGTAGTTAACCGTTCCGCTGACAAATACAAAGCTGTTTTTATAAATCTTTTCACCTATTCGTCTGAATTGCAAAACAACTGCCGCATTTCCTGACAGGAAAGATACTTTGCCCGTTCAACTTACATCGTAGATGCCGCTGCGCTTTTTTCGGATCTTCGGATATAGATCTGTATATCCAAAACTATTACAGCTTTTCCTTTACGCGTTTGGCTCGGCTGCTCGTTGCAACGTCGCTTTTGTTTTCTTTTTGATCTGCTGCCTTTTTTCAGTATTTTCTGCTATCTGTTCATATGAGCTTTATTGGTTGTTTTTTGCTTGACACGGATTATTTATTTATATTATAATACTTTCGCTATTGTGGAAAACAGTTCTGTTTTTGCGTTTTCCCGCGCCGCGGCAGGTTTGCGGCGATAAAACTGCGACAATACTAAAAAGAGAGGATAGATTTTTATGAAGAGAACATTTCAACCCAAGAAACGTCAGCGCAGCAAAGTGCACGGTTTCAGAAAGAGAATGAGTTCTACCGGAGGCAGAAACGTCATCAAAAGACGTAGAAACAAGGGCAGAAAGCATCTCAGCGCGTAATTTATGCAAAAACGGTATAGGCTGACAAACAGTCGGTCTTTCGACTATCTATACCGTAAAGGCATCTGCTTGCGCGACGGCCTTTTGGTTGTGTATTACGCGCCTTCCAACCGCGGCATGCGCGTCGGATTTTCCGTAAGCAAGAAGGTTGGCAAAAGCGTCGTCCGCAACAAGACTAAAAGAAGGCTCAAAGAGGCCTTCAGAAAACATATTCCCGAAATCGATCACGGTTTCAATTATCTGATAGTCGCCCGTCCGCAACTTGCGGAAAACGATTTTCACCAAATAGAAGAACGGCTTTTAGCCCTGCTTTCAAGAGCGGGTCTGACGGAGGCGAAATGAGCCTTACGACGCGTGTCATCGGCATTTACAAGCGTTATTACAATCCGTTGTTTCAGGGACAGTGCAAATACGTCCCGAGTTGTTCGGCTTATATGGTACAAGCCGTGAAAAAGCGCGGATTTTTCTGCGGCGTACTTATGGGGATATGGAGAATACTCAGATGCAACCCTTTTTCCAAGGGTGGATTTGATCCCGTCAAAGACAATTTGAGAGGTCGTGCAAAATGGCTTTTATGAACACTCTGCTTTCTGCGGAGATGACAAACCTTATAGGCAAGTTCCTGCTTGTTTTATACAATGCGATAGGCGATTTCGGTTGGACGGTAGTCGTCTTTACTCTGCTGCTCAAAACCGTAGTCCTGCCTCTCGACATATGGCAGAAGTTTTCTATGCGCAAGCAATCCAAGGCGATGGAGCGTATACGTCCGCAGCTCGAGAAGTTGCAGAAACAGTACGCTAACCGCCCCGATATACTGCGTCAGAAACAGGCGGAACTTCAGAAAAAAGAGAAGATACACGTCTTTGCGTCGTGTCTTCCTATGATAATCACGATCGTCATATTCTTCGTTGTCTGGGCAGGATTCAGAGCTCTCGTCGCATACGAGAACGAAACCATAGTTGAAAAGCTGCTTGTCATCTACAACGAAAACGTCGGAAAGGTTTCTACCGAGGAGCTCAATTCCATGCTCGCCGCGGCTTACGAGCCCGAAGGCTGGCTGTGGGTCAAGAACGTATTTATGTCGGATATAGGCACCAACGTTATCCCTGACCTGGATACTTATCTCGGTACCATAGGCGCGACGTTGCCCGAACTTCCTACGTCGGTAACTTACGACACTCTCGTCGGTCCCGCGATTAAACTTTACAACAAGACGAGTTTCTGGGACGCTGCGAGATGGAACGGTTATTTCGGTCTGCCGATACTTTCTATCGTAACCAGCTTTTTGAGCACCAAGCTCATGCAGAGCCAGAATCCGCAGATGCCGACGGGTACCGAAGAGCAACAGAAGACCCAACAGACTACCACCAAAATACTCAATTACGTCATGCCGCTGATGCTGGGTATTTTCGCTATCATATACAGTGCGGCGTTCGCGATATACTATTTCCTTAGCAACGTATATTCGACGGTGGTCAGTCTTATATTCAATATCATAGTGAAAAGAAAAGACAAAGAGGAAAAGGACAGACTTCTGTCCACGACCTACGTCGTCGGAGGAAAGAAATGAAAGAGATAGAAATCACGGCGTCCAGCTACGAGGACGCGCTCGCCGAGGCTCTTAAAGCTCTCGACCTGACAGAAGAGCAGGTAGACGCTCAGATAGTAAAACAATCCGGACTTATCCGCAAAAAGGTAACGGTAAAGGTTACTCAGAAGGCTACCCCCAAGGATATCGCAATCGACTTTATCAACACTCTTATCGAAAAGATGGGGCTCGAGTGCAGCGCGACGATCAGAGAAGAGGACGACGCGTATTACGTTTCCGTATCGGGCAAAGATACCTCAACCCTTATCGGATACCGCGGCGACGTGCTTGACTGCGTACAGTACCTGACGTTGCTTGTAGTAAACAAGACTGCCGATCTCGACAAGAGAATAATCATAGACGGAGAAAATTACAGAGAGAAGAGAACTATCGTTCTTTCCAAGCTTGCGAAGAAACTCGCTATCAAAGCTGCAAAGACGGGCAAAGACGTATCTCTCGAGCCTATGAACCCGTTTGAAAGACGCGTAATACACTCCGCGCTTGCAGACGACAAATTCGTGACCACGGAGAGCGAAGGCGAAGAACCCAACCGTTACATCGTGATCAAACCCAACAAGAGAAGTTATTCCGACCGTCCTCGTCGCAACGGAGGAAACGGAAAGTTCAACAAGGGCGGCAACGGCGGATACCGTCGCGAAGGCGCTCCGAGAACCCAGTCCGCTCCCGTTCAGAAAGCGGAACCCAAAGAAGAGGCTCCCAAGGATATGTACAATCTCGAATACAGCCGCAACTTCAAGCGTACCGGCGGCGGTAAGATGAGAAGTTTCGGAGAAAAGAAACGTACTTTCTGATAATCGAATAATCGATATAAAGGCTACGGCGTACCGGAAGGCACGCCGTTTTTCTTTAAGTTTTATATTATTAATTGACTTTTACAGCACTTATCTTCGTTCTTATTTTTATCAATCAGCCTGCGCATATATAGTTTATTGCAACGGTTATAAACCAAAACAAAAAGATTTCCTTATTTATCGTTATCAGATTTTATCGCAGTGATTCTGACTATGGAAATATTTAATAATAATATAATTTTCTCTTGCCCGTGTTAATAAAAAATATTTTCCTTTATAGATAAATGATTTTTGAATATTCGTGCGCTTTGTCATGCAGTAGCTTATACCGACATGACTTATGCGCGAATTTTTACAATTATCCCGTCTTGATATTCTGAAACAGCCTTGTAAAGTCCGAATAAATAAAGACAACAAAAAGGCGGCCGACCTGCCGCCTTTTATTTTTTCATTATAAGTATTTACCTCTTTTATTTTCCGAGGCAGAATTTTGAGAATATCGCGTTTATGATGCTTTCGTCGGCGGTATTGCCCGTTATCTCTCCGAGAGCGGAGTAGGCATCTCTCATGTCCACGAGAAGGCACTCCGTAGGCGCGTCTGCAAAACTGTTCTTTGCCTGTATAAGGCTGTTATATGCTCGCTTTAGCGCGTCGTAATGACGACTGTCCGTGACTATATTGCCCGAAAAATCTATATTGCCGTCTATAACGCAATCGACGATCGCGCGTTTGAGTTTGTCTATTCCTTCGCCCGTCTTTGCACTTATAAATATGCCTTTTCTGTCGTCTTTTGCGTGCGGTTTGTCGTCCTTGTTGAAAACGTAAAGCACTTTTGCGTTTTTGAGAGAGTCTAAGATCTCTTTTTCTTCTTTATTGAGTTCTCGTCCCGCCTCGGTGATAAAAAGCACTACGTCGCTGCGACCCGCTATATCGCGGCTCCTGTCCACGCCGAGCTTTTCTACCTTGTCGTCCGTTTCTCTTATGCCTGCGGTATCTATAATGTTCAAAAGCAGTCCTTCTGCCTCTATCCTTTCTTCAAGGCTGTCGCGCGTTGTGCCCGCTATCTCGGTTACGATAGCCCTGTCCTTGCCCGTGAGAGCGTTGAGGGTAGAGGACTTGCCGACGTTGGCAATGCCTACTATGGCAACGTCAATGCCTTGTTTGACATAGCTACCCGTCTTAGCGGTGGAGAGCAGTTTTGCAAGCTCTTTGCACAGAGCATTTACGGTATCCTCAGCCACGCGGCGGCTCTCTTCTTCCATCTCCTCGGGGTAGTCGAGCGACGCCTCCATAGTAGCTATCGCGTCGAGCAGTTTTTCTTCGAAAGCGTATATGCTCCTGGACAGTTCTCCCGTCATTGAGCGGTACGAGGCTTTGAGCTGCGCCTCGCTTTCTGCGTTTATCATTGATATAACGCCCTCTGCGTCGCTGAGCGCGAGCTTGCCGTTGAGAAACGCGCGCTTGGTAAATTCACCCTTGTCCGCGGCGCGTGCTCCCGCCTCTATGCAGCCTTTCAGGATCTCCTGAACTATTCTTATGCCGCCGTGGCAATGTATCTCAAAAATATCCTCGCCCGTGTAGGTTTTAGGCGCTTTGAAATATACGCCGAGGCATTTGTCGGATATGCCGTCCGCCACGGCGGTGCCGTAATACATCATATTGGGCACGGCATCGGAAAGGCTTTTCAGCTTTGAGGTATAAAACACCTTCTCCGCCACTTTGAGCGCGTCGTCACCGCTTATCCTTACTATTCCTATCGCTCCCGCTCCTACGGGAGTGGATATTGCCGCAATCGTCTGCATGTTTATCTCCGACAAGTTTTTTAACGCTTATAATATATCACACGCGCGCGGCGATTGCAAATAAAAGCGCATTGTGCTATAATTAACCCGCAAAAGCGAGGTATCTGTATGCAGAGAAAGTACGACGAAATATACGACGCGGTCGTTATAGGCGCAGGACATGCGGGAGTTGAGGCATGTCTTGCTCTTGCACGTCTTGGTCTGAAAACTCTCGTCGTGACGCTTTCTCTCGACGCCATATCCTTTATGGCATGCAATCCCGCCATCGGAGGCACTGCAAAAGGTCATCTCGTAAGAGAAGTGGACGCTCTCGGCGGACAGATGGGTATAAGCGCGGATCACAACCTTCTGCAGATCCGCATGCTGAATACGGGCAAAGGCGCGGCTGTACAGAGTCTGCGCGGTCAGGCGGACAAGTCCTCTTATCACCTTTACATGAAACGCGTGCTCGAGCGCGAAAAGAATCTCACAGTACTGCAAGGCGAAGTCGCTGAGATACTCACGGAAAACGGAAAGGTATGCGGAGTAACGACCCTTCAGGGGCAGTCTTTTGCCTGCAAAGGCGTAATAGTCGCGACAGGCGTATATCTCAATGCGGACATCATTATCGGAGAATTCCGTCAGCAGACGGGGCCCAACGGTTTCTGCCGCGCCACCGCGCTTACCGACTGTATTCTCAAAATGGGCATACCCACGCGCCGTTTCAAGACGGGCACTCCCGCGAGAGTGGATAAAAAGACTATAAATTTCGACGCGATGCAGATACAAAACGGCGACGAAAAGCTCTATCCGTTCTCCTTTATGACCGACGGGTTTATAGAGAACAAACAGCCCTGTTATCTGACTTACACGACAGAAGAAACCAAACGCATAATAATGGCGAACATCGCGCGTTCTCCGCTGTACAACGGCAGCATTAAGAGCACGGGACCGCGCTATTGTCCTTCCATAGAAGACAAGGTCATGCGTTTTGCGGACAAGGAAAGGCATCAGATATTTATCGAACCCGAAAGCGCGTCTACCGACGAAATGTACGTCCAGGGCATGAGCAGCTCTCTCCCCGTAGACGTGCAGATCGCCATGTATCACTCGGTAATCGGGCTTGAAAAATGCAGACTCATGCGCTACGCATACGCGATCGAATACGACTGCATAGATTCGACCGCGCTATATCCGTCGCTTATGACAAAGAACGTCGAAGGTCTTTTTATGGCAGGTCAGCTCAACGGCAGCAGCGGCTACGAAGAGGCGGCGGCGCAGGGCATAATGGCAGGAATAAACTGCGCGAGATACATCACGGACAAAGCTCCCGTCGTACTCGGCAGAGAAAACTCTTATATCGGCGTACTCATAGACGATCTCGTCACCAAAGGCACCAACGAGCCTTATCGCATGATGACGGCGCGTGCAGAACACCGTCTTAATTTAAGGCAGGAAAACGCAGACGAAAGACTTACACCGATAGGCAGAGAAGTCGGACTCGTGTCGGATGAAAGATACGCGCGTTATCTCGAAAAAGTAATTCAGCTCGACAAAATAGACGAGGCTCTGAAAGTAACCGTTTCACCGTCGCAGAGCGCGCCTCTCTTTGCTGAAACGGGCGACTTTACTCCGCACTCGGGCATGTCTTTCAAAGAAATACTCAAACGCTCGGGAGTAACGGCGGAACTTCTTGCAAAACATTTCCCGCAGTTTAATTCCTTCAGCATGCGCTATCTCGAAGAGGCGGCAACCAAAGCTAAATACGAAGGATATCTGACAAAACAGCTTTCCGCGATAGAGCGCACCAAAAAGCTCGAAGACAAACTTCTCCCAGAAGACGCGGACTATCTTTCTATAGAAGGATTAAGACTTGAGGCAAGGCAAAAGCTCGACAGTATACGTCCTCTCAATCTCGGACAGGCGTCGAGGATCTCGGGCGTTTCGCCCGCGGATATAACCGTTCTCATGGTATGGCTTGCAAGGAGAGGAAAATGACGGAACTCACTCATCTCAAAGATCATCTTATATCCGAAAATCTTTACACGGACGAAGTTTACAAAAAATTCATCGCATTTTACGAGCTTGTGCAGGAAACCAACAAGGTCATGAATCTCACTGCTATAACGGACGAAAAAGAGTTTCAGACCAAACATTTTATAGACAGCGTTCTGCCTTATAAAAATTTCGCTGACGCAAAAAACGTCGCGGACATAGGCAGCGGCGCGGGATTTCCGGCGATACCTCTCGCTATTATTTTGCCTGAAGTTAATTTCACTCTCGTGGACAGTCTTCAGAAACGCGTAAACTTTTTGAACAAAGTCATAAATACTCTCGGTCTTGAAAATTGCAGAGCGGTCCACTCGCGTGCAGAAGACTTTGCAAAAGAGGGCAGAGAAAAATACGACGCGGTTACCGCAAGAGCGGTCGCGGCTCTTAATATTCTTCTCGAATACACAGCTCCACTCGCAAAAACGGGCGGCCGCGTCATAGCTTATAAAGGATCGGGAGCAATCGAAGAAATATCAGCAGCGGAAAACGCCGCAAAGATACTCGGCTGCCGCCTTGAAAACACTCTCGAATTTTATCTTCCCGACGGAGAAAAAAGACTTATCCCCTTATACAAAAAGATAAGATCCTGCGACAAAAAATATCCGAGAGGCGGCAACAAGCCGCGTCTTGCTCCGCTTGTCTGACAAATATCTATATTACTGACAATCTAAAGCGCGTCTAACTCGCTTTTTTATTTGTTTTTTTGATTATAAAAAATGTCGTCTTTTTATAATACCTACAAAATCTTATGATCAAAACGTTGAAAGAAAATTACTATAATTTAAGAAAGAATATAAATTTTTCAAAGATGATCGATTATAAGCTTATGTTACTTTTACTTCTTATATCTTTCATATATGTTTACTTTTATAATTTATATATTGCAATAATCGGTATGATTTGTTATAATTAGGGTATAAAGCGGATCAAAAACAGTATAATACGTTATTTTACTGTTTTTTACTTAATAAGAGGTACTTATGGCTAAAAAATCGGAAGACCGTTCTACGATAGATCTCGCTATAAAACTTGCAAGCGACGATACTAAAGACGAAAAGGTCACTCAGATCGAATCAAAACTCATAGACACCAATCCCAATCAGCCGAGAAAGCATTTCGACGAAGACGCTTTGCAGGAACTCGCCGCAAGTATTAAGAATTACGGCGTTATACAGCCTATCCTCGTTTGTCCCAAAGAGGGCGGCAGATACGAGCTTATCGCAGGCGAGAGAAGACTGAGAGCAAGCAAGATGGCAGGACTGTCTTTCATCCCCGCCATAGTCAAGATGTTTACAGAGTCGGAGATGGCAGAGATCGCTCTTATCGAAAACCTTCAGAGAGAGGACCTCAATCCGATAGAAGAGGCAAGGGCTTACCGCTCTCTCATGGACAGGTACGGTTTCACGCAGGAAGAACTCGCGGACAAGCTGGGCAAGTCAAGACCCGTTATAGCCAACAGCCTCAGACTTCTGACTCTCAATCCCGTTGTAGTGGAGATGGTAGAAACAGGCAGACTTTCTTCGGGTCATGCAAGATGTCTTGCATCTATAAAAGACATGGGCGTTCAGGCAACCTACGCGCTTGCCGCTTGCGACAAACAGCTCTCCGTCAGACAGCTCGAGAATATGGTCAGGGCATACCTCAAGCCCGGCAAAGAGCCCAAGACGCCGAGAAAGATGTTTATTTCGCCCGAACTCAAAGAGCTCGTCAACAACATGCAGCGCACGTTCGGCACCAAGGTCAAGGCGGTAGGCAACAACGAAAAGGGCAGAATTTTTATCGACTATTATACAAAGGACGACCTTATCAGGATATACGAGCTTATAGACAACCTGTCAGAGCAGGAGTAAGACACAAAAGACTTTGTCTACTAAGGATAAATAAATCAGAATACGCAGGAAACGATATACTAAAGATACCGTTACAAAAGATTTATAAAATACACGCGCTTTGATATACATAAGATTTTTATTTACATAAGAAAAACCCGAAGGTCAGCCTTCGGGTAATTTTTTATAAATATTTTTATATTGCTTTTTTGTATTTATTATATCATAATGTAACTATGGTAAGAAAAGACAAAGCTTTTATATTAATCGTTGTTGCAGAGATAATTTTCATTATTGCCGCGGCGCTCGGCATATGGATAGTCTATACAAACTTCAATATAGAAACTTCATATTATACCGTACAAAGCGACTTTATTCCCGACGAGTTTGACGGCTACAAAATAGCTCACGTTTCGGATCTTCACAACAGGGATTGGGACGGCAGACTCGAAGACCTTATCTCTGCTGAAAAACCCGATATAATCGTAATTACGGGAGATATGATAGATTCTTCCGACGAATATTACGACAACTCCCTGAAGTTCGTAAAAAAGGCTGTAAAAATCGCTCCCGTTTATTACGTCAGCGGCAATCACGAGGCGTATATGAAAGATTACTACTCTCTCGAAAGATCATTAGTAAACGCAGGCGTAACAGTCCTTAACGACGAAAACGTAATTTTGGAAAAAAACGGATCTCAAATCAATCTTATTGGTCTTAAAGATCCCGATTTTACTTCAGAATACGCTCCGGATTATTATATATCAGAGTATATGACAAGTCTTATAAATTCTCTTGCAAAAGAAGGTTTGTACGATATAGTGTTAAGTCATAGACCCGAATATTTCGACAGCTACGCACTGACGGCTGCGGATCTCATACTTTGCGGCCACGCTCACGGCGGACAGATAAGGATAGGAAATAAAGGTCTTATCGCTCCCGGTCAGGGATTTTTCCCCGATTATACAGAAGGCTCTCATACAAAAGACGGTACTACAATGATAGTCAGCAGAGGACTCGGAGATTCTGTCATACCCGTCAGAATAAACAATATGCCAGAACTTGTTATATTAACTCTTAAATCTCTGTAATTCATATTTTTTTTATCTTATATAATCTAACTTTTTTAACTATATCGATAAAAACAGAAACATATTTCAGTACACAAAAAAGACTTCTTACCAACGGTAAAAAGTCTTTTGACTGTACGTTAAGAAAAACTTTTTTATTTATAATAAATTTTATACGATAAACGCGGAGAATCGTGCAGATTTTGTATAAAACTTTAATTGTCTTTAACTATGCGGTAAACCGCGCAGAAGGGTTGCAGATTTTGTACGAAGGAGAGTGCAGAAGCTATAAAATTTACTATATTTATAATATTTTACTTTTCACAAAAACCACGCTTTTTGTGAAAAGCACCTTGTGAGACCGAAAGCCGCAGGGTGAGGTCGAAGCACGGAGGGGATAACATAAGGGGAAACGTTTTTTCAGTACACAAAAAAAGACTTCTTACCGTCGGTAAAAAGTCTTTTGATTGTATTTTTTTAATTTATTATGATGGGATAAACGCGGAGAATCGTGCAGATTTTGCTCGTGCTAGAGCGACTGAGCAACCCAATTTACTTATTGTAAATGATTGCGAAGGTCGACTCGACGACAGAGTAAAATATGTGCGGTTATACGCCGTTTATCTGCTAAAGCCGCCGCGTAAAGGAAGTATCATATACAAATACCCGTCCCCTTCGACAGGAGTTATCGTACTCGGAGAAGTGGGGTTGGTAAGACTGAGTTTTATAAACTGATCGTCTATAACTTTCATGCAGTCGAGAAGGTATTTCGAGTTGAAGAGGATAGTCATATCCTTGCCGGTGGAGAAGACTGAAATGACTTCTTTTATATCGCCGAGTTCGCTGTTGGAAGAAATAGTCATTTTGCCGCCTTCTTTGATCTCTATCTTGACCATGTTTGCTTTTTCGAAACGGCTCATGACGTAAGTTCTTTCAAGGCTGTTCTCAAGCATAGCTTTGTCAATGGTTATTACCGTTTCGAAACTTGCGGGGATGCTGGACTCGTAACGGGTAAATACGCCTGTCATAAGGTTGCTTATGATCTTGGTATGTTTCATATCTACCATTATCTTTTTGGGGCAGAAGTTGAGGCTTACGACTGCGTCGTCTTCTTCGAGAAGTCTGTATATCTCGCTGAGGTTTTTAGCAGGTATGATAGCAGTCGTATCGGGGTATTCCATTACCAGCTCTTTTACGGTCACTGCCAGGCGGAAACCGTCGAGAGCGACGCACTTTATCTTGTTGCCTTTTATCTCGAGGAAACAACCTTTGAGCACAGGTCTTACGTCGTCGGTAGCCGCGCAGAAGATAGTTTTGCCTATCATGTCTTTTACATCTTTCTGCAGCATATCTACGCTGACTTCGTAGTCGAACTGCTGTATAGGCGGGTAGTCCTTGAGTTTCATCGCCTTCAGTGTGGTTTCGCTGTCCATATATTTGATGACGAAGTTCTGTTCGTCCATATAAGAGAGTTCTACGTCTTCGTCGGCAGGGAGCTTTTTAACGAGTTCTCCGAAAAGCTTGCCTGGGACGAGCGCCTCGCCTTCCATCTTTACGTCTGCTACGATAGTCTTCTGAATAGCAAACTCTGTATCGGTTGCCGTTAGGGTAAGAGAATTTCCTTCAGCGGTAAGCTTTATACCTTCGAGAATAGGCATGGTTTTCTTTATAGGAAGAGCCTTCATAACTCTCATCAATGCGTCCGACAATAAATTTCCTTTACAGCTTAATTTCATATTTCCTCCGGGCCCTTTCAGGGTAGGGCATTTATTACATATTAATTTTATATTTTATGTCGATAATATCAACTCAAATAAGGGGTGTGGATTTGTGGATAACTTTATTATAACCCGTTTTATCCGCACATATTAAGTATTTTGTATCCTAAGTTGTTTTGGAAAACTATGTGCATAAGTTCAATAAGTTTTCCACATTATCAACAATAAGGTCTATTTCTTCTGTATCATGGCTCTCAGATCGTTTATCTGAGCCTGAACAAGAGGATCGGTTTTGCAAAGACTTCCTATCTTATCGCGGGCATACATTATCGTAGTGTGATCTCTTCCGCCGAAGTAATCTCCTATACCGTTGAGAGGTATGCCGAGAAGATCGTTGATAAGATAAATAGCTATCTGTCTTGCGTTTACTATATTTTTTACTTTCTTTTTGCCTATTATATCCGCTCTCTTTATATTGAAGTAAGTGCACGTCGCGTCGACGATATTGTCTATCGATATGACGTGAGTCGTTACGTCTATATAATCCTTGAGAGCCTCTTTTGCCACGTCGACGTTGCACTCTTTTCCCATGAGATCGCAGTAGAACATTACTTTAAGCAGAGCGCCTTCGAGCTCTCTGACGTTTGAAGTGATGTTGTCTGCGATAAAGAATATAACGTCGTTGCTGACTCTGAATTTTTTTATCTCAGCTTTTTTGCGCAGTATCGCGACTCTCGTTTCTACCGACGGATTGGTTATGTCGACGGTAAGACCGCTCTGGAATCTCGACTTGAGTCTTTCTTCGAGGAAAGTGAGTTCTTTGGGATGGCGGTCGCTCGAGAGAACGATCTGTTTTTTATTCTGATAAAGATCGTTGAAAGTATGGAACAGCGCTTCCTGAGTACTCGTCTTGTTGGCAAGGAACTGTATATCGTCTATCATGAGGACGTCCGCGCTGCGGTATTTTTCTCTGAAACTCTTGTTGAGTTTATTGTCCTTGTTTTTCATGATCGAGTCGACGAATTCGTTGACAAACTGTTCGGTAGTAACGTAAAGTATCTTCTTGTTTTTATCGGCAGAGAGGATATAATTGCCTATTGCCTGCATTATATGAGTCTTGCCAAGACCTACGCCGCCGTATATGAAAAGGGGATTGTAAAGCACTCCCGGGTTTTCGGCAACAGCTTTTGCCGCGCTGGACGCAATATTGTTGCAGTCGCCTACGACGAAGTTGTCAAATGTGAAAGAAGGATCGAGAACGTTTCTGAAATTGTCCTCTTCGACAGGTTTTTCTATCGGAGCGGGTTCTTTTTCGGGCTTGTATACTTCAGCCTCTTCTTCGAGTACGACTACGATGTCAGATATGTATGTACCTGATTTTTCGATAGCCTCTTTTATAACGGTATCTTTGAAACCGTCCACCGTTCTCTTTACCGAAACGAGCGGTGCGACGAGGATGAGCTTATTGTTTTCTATCGTCAGAGGAACCAGCTTTCCGAACCACATTTCGTAGCTTACGGTAGACATCGACGCCTCTATATAAGACGATATTTCCTTCCATACTTTTACGCTTTCGTTCATATATAATATTATAATATCTTTTGAAAAATTTTTCAATAAAAATAGGACAATATAGCAAAGAGATCAGGCTTTTTTTATATTTCCGTTTCTGACTCTGAAAAGGGTATAAGGCACGTTTTCGTCAAACTCGGTGCAAGTGATTATAGTCTGAAGAGAAGAGGACATTTCAAGGAGGCTTGCGCGTCTTTTTTCGTCGAGTTCGCTGAGAACGTCGTCGAGAAGAAGTACGGGTTTTTCACCCACTTCTTCGCCGAAAAGAGCTATTTCTGCAAACTTGAGAGAGAGAGCCGCGCTGCGTTGCTGACCCTGAGAGCCGAATTTTCTGACGTCCACTCCGTCTATAGTTATATCGATGTCGTCGCGGTGGCAGCCGAACGTAGTAAAGCACAGTTCGGTATCCTTTTCGAACGCGGCTTTAAGAGAGTTCGAAAACTCTGAAAAGAGAGTTTCTTCGTCGTCGTATGACAGATCGCACTCGTAAGAGAGCGAGAGCTTTTCTTTACCTCCCGACAGCTTATCGTGAGATATTTCTGCAAAATGCTTGAGATTTTCAATGAATTTATAGCGTTTATAGATGATGTAAGCGCCGTATTTGGCAAGCTGCTGATCCCATACGAAAAGGGTTTCCTTGAGCGTGTTTACGCCGAGCCCCGACTTGAGAAGTTTGTTTCTCTGCGCGAGAACGGCGTTGTATTTCTGAAGAGAATACAGGTAATTTTTAGACTGCTGACACAGGCTTATATCTATAAATCTGCGCCTCTCCTGGGGACCGTCCTTTATCATTCTGAGTTCGTCGGGGCTGAAATAAACTACGTTGAGAACGCCTACGACGTCGCTGAGTTTAGAGCAGGGGAGACCGTCCAGCAGCAGTTTTTTCTTGTCTTTGTTGTCCACCAAAAGGGTGATTTCATGATCTCTGAACTTTTTGCCCAC
>CALWRH010000007.1 GCA_944383895.1 uncultured Christensenellaceae bacterium
ACGAAAGTGCCCTCTGTGGTTGAAAAATCGAAATAACTCGTATATTCCGCTCCCAACAAATAATTGAACATAAAAAAACTCCTTAAGCTAAGGAGAACTCGAAAATACCTGAAAGATTTTTGCTTCCTTTCGCAAGTACTAACTTGACCAAGTTCAAAGGGTATTTCTCAGCCGATTTTATCAGCACCCCTAGCTTTGACTATATTATAGATACGCGCGCGAGAAATGTCAACGTTTTAGCGACTAAAAACTACAAAATCCGCACTTTGCAAAAGTCAATAGAATGCCACTCTGTACTCCTTAGCATAAAAAGCCTAAATTTGCCGAAGACACCGACGAAAACACGTTGCAACAGCGTTTTGAACGAGAGGATTTGCAGGCAAACAATACGCGACCAAGTAAAAGGTAAACAAGCAATATATTGCCTAAGAAGGCGGCGAAAACAGGCAGCGCAGCGGTTTTGAGCTGAAAAATATGTATTCAGAAAAGGAAAAGCCCCGTGGTAATACTCTTGCGGTATTATCGCGGGGCTTTGACACCGAATTAATTCATATTTTACGCTCAAAACACTGTTTGAGCCGCCTTCTCAGGCAGAAAATCAAATAATATATTTGTTGAGTTTCTGCGGAGCGTTTGCAAGCTCTGCTCTCTTCTCGTCGTAACCGGGTCTTCCAAGGAGCGCGTAGGTTGCGTTTTTGCCTTCTTCAACGCCGGGCTGATTGAAGGTATCTATGCCGAGGAGCGCGCCTGCGTAAGCGGTCTTGAGCATGAAGAACATGAGCAGTTCTCCGAGAGTGAACTCGTTGAGCACGGGGAGCATGATCGTATGATTGAGCTTGCCTGCCTTGGTGATAGCGTATTCGGTAGCTTTTCTTTCTGCGGTGATAAGTTCGTTCATGGTATGACCGCAAAGGAAGTTGACGTTGGGGAATTCTGCGCATCCTTCGGGAATCTTGACCTCTGTGCGGTAGTTATCTACGCCGATAAAGGTGATGACCTTATCGAACGGACCTTCTGCATAGAGCTGTACCTGACTGTGCTGATCAGTAACGCCGAGCGACTTGACAGGGGTCTGTCCCTTATTGCAAGCGGTGCCGTCGAGGTTCTTGTTCTTGCCGAGGCTTTCTGCCCAAAGCTGAGCGTACCAGTCTGCGACGTACTTAAGACCGTCCGCATAAGGCATCATGACGGAAATATTCTTGCCTCTCTTCATCGCCATATACTGCATGAGAGCCGCAAGCAGCGCGGGGTTCTTCTTGACGTTGGGGTTATTGCACTGCTCGTCCATATATTTTGCACCCTGCAAAAGACCCTTGATGTCGATATTTACGACAGCAGCAGGGAGAAGACCTACGGGGCAAAGCTCGCTGAATCTGCCACCGACGCCGTCGGGGATATAGAAAGTTTTGTATCCTTCTTTCTGCGCGATCTTGATAAGGTTACCGCTGTTTGCAGACGTGGTAGCGATGATATGATCTTTCGCCTTATCGCCGAGCTTGCTCTTGAGAATATCGTTGATGATAAGATACTGAGTCATGGTTTCAGAAGTGCTGCCGCTCTTGGTAATGACGTTGAACATGGTCTTTTCGACGTCGATAACGTCAAACAGAGCCGCCATCCTCTCAGGATCCACGTTGTCTTCGACGTAGAACTTGGGACCCTTGCGTTTACGCTTGGGCAGATCGTTGTAGTGCAGATGGCAGATAGCCTGGAAAGCGGCTATAGGACCGAGCGCGCTGCCGCCTATGCCGAGCACGACGAAATATTCGAAATTCTTGCGGATATATTTAGCGGTGGAAAGGATGTCTTCCACGACTTCGTCCTGATTATAAGGGAGTTCAGTCCAGCCCATCATGCCCTTACCTCTGCCTGCGGTAACCGCGGCAAAAGCAGCCTCGACTTCTTCAACGTAAGAAGCGATCTGTCTTTCGGTAAAGCCTTCGTGTCCGACGGACTTGCTCATCATATTATTGAAATCCACGCGGAGTTTCAATTCTTTTTTGTTGTAACGCATAATGTTCTCCTTTTTGGCGCGCAAAAAGACGCGCTGATATTATTCTTCCTTCCAACGGCGGATATTATAATTTTTGCCGCTTAAAACACACTTAATTTTAACCTGAAAACGGAAAAAAATCCGTTTTAATCCCTTTACACACCAAAATAATATTATATCACGACAAGTAAAATTGTCAACGGGTTGACGCTTTGATTTCGCACTCTTTCAAAAATTCGAAAGCCTCCGAGAGTTCTCTCTCCTCTTTGTAGCTTTTTGTATAAACTTCCATAAGACATGCGCCGTCGAATCCTTCACCGTCAAGCATGCGGTAAAGCTCGACGAAATCGAAAGTACCTTTGCCCGGCAGACAGAGGTTGCCGTTGTCGTCGTAGTCGCAAAGATGCACCGTCTTAAGCCTTCCGCTCATTGCCTTCAGGTACTCTTTCCAGCTTATCTCCGACTGCATTGCCTGCTTTATGTCGAGCACCGCTCCGAGTTTCGGGCAGCGGTCTTTTATATTGAGATAAAAAGAAGGATTGCAAAAATAAGCCCAATGCACGTTTTCGTAACAAAGCGTCACGCCGTACTTTTCAGCGAGATCGCAGATAATATTCACTCTTTCGGCAATGAGATCGAAATTATAACTGTATTTTACCGCCTTTTTGAGCATTGTCGCGCCGTGAAAAGTATAGTTGCGCGCGCCGATCACCTTTGCCACTTTGCATACCGACTCAAAAGTTTCCTTTGCATCCGCGTACGCTCTTGAGTTGAGGCTGTAAAGTTCGGGTTCGAATTGATTTGTCAGAGCATGAACGGAGTGTACTCTGAGCCCGTCGGACTGTGACAGTTTTTCGTTTATTATATTCCCGAACTCTTCGCTATACTCGCAACGCGACGCGAAAAAAACTTCACAGACTTTTGCGCCGAGCTTTGCTATTTCGCTTACGGCGTCCTCTGTAAACAGTCTTGGAAAAAATGATGCGGTCGATATTCCTGTTTCCATATTATCTATTATATCATTATTTGTTTTGCTTGCAACAATTTTTAAGAAATTGAGTATCTCGGATCACTCGTTAAAATCGCAGGAAATAGCACAAATAAACCCTTATCGTTTAACTTTTTCTATTTACAAAAATTTGACATTTGCAATCCAACATTTCACTTATTCAACGATTGTGTATTTTGTGCGTTTGTGATATATTATATATGTTAAATTTTTTATAAGGAGCGTTTATGGCAAAATTTACCAGATGGATATTGAAGTACAGATACATCGTACTCGGCGTACTGATTTTGCTGCTCGCATTGTCAGTTGTCGGCAATATGCTCGTTAAAAAAGAAAGCGACGTGTTGTCTTACCTTGACAAAGACAGCGACACGGTAAAAGGCAAAGAAATTCTCAATGAACAATTCTCTATCGTAGGCGATTGCACTTTAGGACTCTCCTACCTTAACAAGGAAGAAGTAGCCGATATCATCGCGAAATTCGAGCAAAGCGACAAGATCGGCAAAGCTAAAATTACCGAAAACGGAAAAGAAGTAAACCTGCTCAGCAAGCTCGTATGGATCGGCACTTTCGACGATCTCTCCTTACTTGACGGATTTATAGACACGACCAATATCTGGAATCTCGTAAACAATAAATTCAAGTTGACGACGGATAACATAGATACATACGTCATAAGCCTTTACTTTGTACGCGCAGGTTCGGACAATTCGGTCATCTACGCTCTCGACGAGGCTGAAAACATCATACGCGCTACATACGAAGAAAAGATCAAAGCGGGAGAACTCAGCGGCCTCGAAGTAGACGACTGCTACTATATCGGCGGTATGGCTCAGAACGCCCGCGTACTCGTAGACAGCTCCGTAAACGATATGCCCAAATTCGTTGCAGCTGCAGTCGTGTGCGTATTCATTATTCTCTTCATATCGACCAACAGTTATCTCGAGCCTATCATATTCCTTGCGACGCTCGGTATATCCATACTTCTCAATATGGGTACCAACCTTATCGCAGGCAGCCCGATGGGTACGATTTCTACGATCACTTCTTCGTGTGCGTCGATACTTCAGCTTGCTATATCGATGGACTACTCGATATTCCTGATGCACACTTATTATGAAGAAAAACGCCTCGGCAAGAGTCCTCAGGACGCTCTTATCGCCGCAATGCCCAAGACGCTCAAGTCGATCATGGCAAGCGCTCTGACGACGATAGGCGGTTTCGTAGCACTGTTCTTCATGACCTACGGCATGGGTTACGACCTCGGTTTCGTTCTTGCAAAAGGTGTTCTGCTCTCGTTGCTCGCAGTCTTATTCGTGCAGCCGATACTCATATTCGTATTCCGCAAATGGATCGACAAGACGCACCACGACTGGATCATTACCCCGAGACTCAACTTCGTCGGCAAGACGATCACCAACAAGTGGGTCGCTATATTCGTACTCGTACTCTGCATAGCAGTGGCTATCCCCTCTTCTATCCTGCAAAGCCAGGCTCCGCTCAACTACATAACCATGACGAAGGAAACTCCCGTAGAAGAGATGTCTTTGCCCGAACGCGAAATATCTGCTCTCAACAACCAGATAATAATGTGCGTTCCTATAGAATATGAAAACAAAGTCGAAGGATCAATCATGCCGGGCAACGAAAATTCCGCTTCTTACAACATAGATCTGACCCGGCAATACGAATTTATTGAAAAAATCAAGTTTATCGGCACAGACTCCGATACTGCCGCAAACAGTATTTCGGGTTACGGATGCGCGACTGTAACGGATATATTCTCGCTCGGAACAATGATCGACGAAGATACGCTGACGGCCTTGAAATCGAATGATGCCTCATGGACTGTAATTTCTAAAATGATTGAGAGCAAATTGTTCGGCAGCTTTATATCCAATATATCGGATAAGTCCAATGGCTCTACTCACTTCATGCTCTACACCATAAACCTTACGGGCGCACCCGAAGATATCGAAAGCTACAATGCTCTGCTCAAAATAAGAAATATCGCCAAAGAAGTTTACGGTGCAGAAAACGTATATATCACGGGTCTTGTTCAGGGTGCGTACGAACTGTATTCGGTAACCCCCGACGACTTTACTCTCGTCAACGTACTCAGTGCTGTCATAGTGTTCGTGGTATTGTTGCTGACGTTCCGCAAACCTATAATGAGCGTAGTTCTCCTGCTCGTAATAGAAACGGGTATCTGGGCAAACCTCACGCTCGTATACCTGATAGGCGACAAGATAAACTTTATAGCATACCTGATAGTCAGCGCGATACAGCTCGGTGCGACGGTCGACTACGCTATTCTGTTCACGAGCAAATATTACGAAGAAAAAGAAAAATGCACGGGTATCACCGCCGTCAAAAACGCGGTGCACCGCGCGGCTCCGAGCGTTATCACTTCTGCGGCAATACTTATATTCGCCTGCGTTTCGGTCAACACTCTGACGACCAACGTAATAGTCGCGCAGATAACAAGACTTATCGCGATCGGTACGGTATTCAGCCTTATCCTCGTATTTACGTTGTTGCCGTCGATACTGTCGCTTAAAGAACGCACCACCCGCGCGTATATGATAAAACGCGGCAAAGGCGACCCCGACGAAGGCAAAGACGACGTGCCCATATACGATAAAAAGGCACAGGCTAAAGGTCTTGCTAAAGCTGCGAAAGTCGGACTCAAAGGCGTTATCTTCGCAGGAGTAAGCGCTGCCGATATCGAAAGCGCAGAGGCAAAAACAGCAGAAGAAAGTGCAGAAAAAACCGAACCCGCTACCGATAATGCGGACGGAGAACAAAAGAAAGACTGACGTTAAAGCGTCTTAAAAAAGAAACCGCGAAATGCGGTTTCTTTTTTTGTCCTATGCTAAATAATTTGTTTATATTTCAGATGCTCTGTTATCTGCTGACTGGTTTTGCGATTTCAAATTATATTGATTATCCGAAAATATGCAGACTCGCCGATCTTGCGTTCATTATATTTCAAGGCTCATATTCCTCTGATACGTCACAGTTTAACGCAGACCGAGTAAATAATAATACCACGTGAAAAAACATATAAAGCAGGCAAACAGAGCCTTTATCTCAACTTTGCACACTTCGGCGAGCAACGTAGAAACGCTGCTTTGACAGTGTTGAAAACATGAAACAGCACATCGATATGTCATACTGAATATAAAAAATCCCGCCCTTTTCAGGACGGGATATGTCACAGCAAAATAATCAAAGTTCGCATACGGTGTCGATCTCTACAAGTACGTTCTTGGGGAGTGTTTTTACAGCTACGCAAGAGCGCGCAGGCTTGGATACGAAATGCTTTGCGTAAACCTCGTTAAAGCGTGCAAAGTCGCCCATATCCGCAAGGAAACAAACGGTCTTTACAACTTTGGATATATCGGTACCCGCAGCTTTCAGAAGGTTTTCTATGTTCGTGCAGACGAGCTCAGTCTGCTCTTCGATAGTCGTTCCTTTTATGTTTCCGCTTGCGGGATCGATAGCAATCTGTCCCGAAGTATATACCGTATTGTTGCTGACGATAGCCTGAGAATAAGGACCTATCGCCTGCGGTGCTTTATCAGTGCTGACGTATTTCATTTTTATACCTCCGTGTCGATTATACAAGTTTGAATCCTCTGTCCGTGAGAGCTTTTCTTATCTGTGCGATATGATCGAAGTTCTTCGTTTCGACCTGTATGCGCAAGAAACAGCCGTTTACGTCACTGCCCTCGTTGGCTCTTTCGTGGTGTACCGAAATAACGTTACCGCCAAGATCCGCGATTATAGTCGCGACGTCTTTGAGCTGCCCCGGCTTGTCGAGAAGTTCTATCATAAGCATCGTGTTTCTGCCCGACATGAGCAGTCCTCTCTTGATAACTCTCGAAAGTATCGTAACGTCGATATTACCGCCCGAGAGCAGACAGCATACCTTCTTGCCTTCGACAGGAATCTTGTTGAACAATACCGCGGCAACGGATACTGCGCCCGCACCTTCGGTAACGAGTTTCTGCTGCTCGATAAGACTAAGAATTGCCGCAGATATCTCGTCGTCGCTTACGCTTACGATCTCGTCGACGTATTTGCTGCAGAACTCGAAAGTATTCGCACCGGGTTCTTTTACCGCGATACCGTCAGCGATCGTAGAAACGCTGTCGAGCTTTTCTATCTTGTGATCGTGCACGCTGTTCAGCATGCTCGGCGCGCCGCTCGCCTGTACGCCGTAAACCTTGACGCTCGGCTTAAGGCACTTTATGGCGTATGCAACGCCGCTTATAAGACCGCCGCCGCCGATAGGTACGACTACCGCGTCCACGTTCGGGAGCTGGTCGAGTATTTCAAGACCGATAGTACCTTGACCCGCAATAACGTCGATATCGTCAAACGGATGTATGAACGTATATCCGCACTCTTCTTTGAGCTGAAGAGCCTTATTGTACGCATCGTCGTAAACGCCCTTTACGAGGCAGATCTCTGCACCGAGTCGTCTTGTAGCCTCTACCTTGGAAATAGGCGCGCCGTCAGGCAGGCATATCAGAGATTTGATGCCGTTTTTGGTTGCGGCAAGCGCAACGCCCTGAGCGTGGTTGCCTGCAGAGCAAGCGATAACGCCTTTTTTCTTTTCTTCTTCGCTGAGCTGAGATATCTTGTAGTACGCGCCTCTTACTTTGAAGGAACCCGTTACCTGCAGGTTTTCCGCCTTAAGATACACCTCACATTTTTTGCAAAGATTGGGTGCATAAATCATATCTGTCGGACGAATAGCCTCTTTGAGAACGAACGCCGCATGATATATTTTGTCTAATGTCAACATCTTCCTATACCTCTTATTTGAGCACCGCGCCCTTATCGGAGCTGGTTACGAGTCTGCAATAACGGCTGAGCCAGCCCGTCTTGAACTTAGGCTCGGGCATGACCTGCGTTGCTCTTCTCTTTTCAAATTCTTCCGCGCTTACCGCCGCGTCTATTTTGTGTTCGGGAATATTTATCGTTATCACGTCGCCGTCTTTAAGCAGTCCGATCTCTCCGCCGTCCGCAGCCTCGGGGCAAACGTGTCCGATTGACGCGCCTCTCGACGCTCCGCTGAATCTGCCGTCGGTAATAAGAGCGACGCTCTTGTCGAGTTTCATGCCTGCAAGCGCGCTTGTCGGATTGAGCATTTCTCTCATACCGGGACCGCCCTTGGGTCCTTCGTATCTGATAACGACAACGTCGCCGTCCTTGATCTTCTGTCCGTAAATAGCCTCGATAGCCTGTTCTTCGCTGTCGAACACTTTTGCGGGACCCGTATGAACGAGCATTTCGGGAGCAACCGCGCTGCGCTTTACTACGCAACCGTTCTTGGCGATATTACCCCAGAGGATCGCAAGACCGCCTGTTGAAGAATACGGATTGTCAAGACTTCTGATGACGTTATAGTCGAGAACTTTAACGCCCTTGATGTTTTCGGCAACGGTCTTTCCCGTAACGGTCATTGCCTCTCCGTGGATAAATCCGCCTTTATTGAGTTCGCTGAGCACTGCCTGAACGCCGCCCGCCGCATACAGATCCTGCATGTGAGTCGGACCTGCGGGAGCGAGATGGCACAGGTTGGGCACCTTGTCGCTGAACTCGTTGAACATATTGAGATCGAGCTCAACACCCGCCTCGTTTGCGATCGCGAGCAGATGCAATACGCTGTTGGACGAGCATCCGAGAGCCATATCGCAAGTCAGCGCGTTCTGAATAGAAGTCATATTGATTATATCGCGCGCTTTTATGCCCTTTTCGATCATGTTCATTATAGCCATACCTGCGTGCTTTGCAAGAACGGTACGCTCGCTCATTACGGCAGGGATAGTCCCGTTGCCGGGCAACGCGATACCGATAGCCTCGCACAGGCAGTTCATGCTGTTTGCCGTATACATACCGCTGCATGAGCCGCAGGTCGGGCAAACTTTTTTCTCGAATTCGGTAAGTCCTTCGTCGTCGATAATGCCGGCTTTGTACGCGCCGACAGCCTCGAACATCTTAGAAAGCGAAACTTCGCACTTGTCGACCACGCCAGCCATCATAGGACCGCCGCTGACAACCACCGCGGGGATATTCATCCTTACGGCAGCCATGACCATGCCGGGCACGATCTTGTCGCAGTTGGGCACGAGCACAACGCCGTCAAGGCAATGCGCGTTGACCATGGTTTCTACGCTGTCTGCGATAAGTTCTCTGGACGCAAGCGAATAATTCATGCCGACGTGTCCCATCGCGATACCATCGCAAACGCCTATGGACGGAATCATGATCGGAGTGCCGCCTGCCATCCTGACGCCTGCTTTGACAGCCTCTGTCAGTTTATCGAGGTGAATATGACCGGGCACGATGTCGCTGTGCGCGGATACCACGCCTACGAGGGGTCTTTCGAGCTCCTCTTTGGTGAAACCGCACGCGTAAAGAAGCGACCTTTGGGGAGCGGTGTTCGCACCGCTCGTAAGATATTTACTGCGAAGTTCCATATAGTCTCCTTAAAGCTAAGTCGCCTTGCGTAGGCAAAGCGACTTAAACGTGTGTTGTTGTTTTTGTCTTACTTCTTGAGCCAGGACATCATCTGTCTGAGCTCGCCGCCTACTTTCTCGAGAGGATGTTCAGCCTCGAGCGCGCGGGTCGCGAGGAATTTAGCGCACTTGCCGCTCTTGTTCTCGGTCATCCACTCGCTTACGAAGGTACCGTCCTGGATCTCTCTCAGAACTTTCTTCATCTCTTTACGGGTTTCTTCGGTTATAAGTCTTTTACCCGTTCTGTAATCGCCGTATTCAGCGGTGTTGGAAATGCTGTATCTCATCTTTGCAAAGCCGCCTTCGTTGATAAGGTCGACGATGAGTTTCATCTCGTGTATGCACTCGAAGTATGCCATCTCGGGAGCGTAACCTGCAGCAACGAGAGTATCGAAACCTGCCTTCATAAGCTCGGTAACGCCGCCGCAAAGAACTGCCTGCTCGCCGAAGAGGTCGGTTTCGGTCTCTTCTCTGAACGTGGTCTCGAGGATACCTGCTCTGCCTGCGCCGATGCCGCTTGCGTATGCGAGAGCGTAATCTTTAGCTCTGCCGCTTGCGTCCTGAGCAACCGCGATAAGAGACGGAACGCCTCTGCCTTCGAGGTACTGACTTCTGACGGTATGACCGGGGCCCTTGGGAGCTACCATGATAACGTCGATGTCCTTGGAAGGTTTGATCAGGTTGAAATGTATGTTAAGACCGTGCGCGAACATGAGGATCTTGCCTGCGGTCATGTACGGAGCGACCTGTGCCTCGTAGATGTCTGCGCAGATCTCGTCCGGAACGAGCATCATAACGATATCCGCCTTTTTAGCAGCCTCGTCAACGGGCATAACGGTAAGACCGTAGTCCTTAGCCTTCTTCTCGTGTCTGCTACCCGGTCTGAGGCCGACGATAACGTTTACGCCGCTGTCCTTAAGGTTCATAGCGTGAGCGTGTCCCTGAGAACCGAAGCCCATAATAGCAACCGTTTTGCCGTCAAGCATTTTAAGATCGCAATCGCAATCGTAATACTTTGTAATCATTGTTTGTTCCTCCAAATTTATATGAAAATTGAGATTTCTCTGTTTTGTTTTCTTTTTGTTACATCACGATATCGTCTATCGAGCCGCCGGGCGGTATCATAGGCAATACTTTTTCGTCGCGGTCGATGACTGCGTCGATAACGCACGGACGTCCGCTAGCGAGAGCCTGCTTGAGCGCGGCATCGAGTTCTTCCAATGTCGTAGCTCTGAAACCGAGCGCGCCGAAAGCCTCGGCGAGTTTGACGTAATCGGTCTTTCTGTCGAGCGTCGTGCAGGAATATCTCTTGCCGTAGAACTGCGTCTGCCACTGTCTGACCATACCGAGAACGTGGTTGTTGACAACGACGGTCACGATAGGCAAATTGTAAGTCACAGCCGTGCAGAGCTCGTTGAGGTTCATATGGAAAGATCCGTCGCCCGTGATCATAACGACTTTGCGGTCGGGTCTTGCCACCTGAGCGCCGATAGACGCGCCGTAGCCGAATCCCATCGTACCTAAACCTCCCGACGTGACGAAATGACGGGGTTTAGTACGTCTTGCGTACTGCGCCGCCCACATCTGATGCTGACCTACGTCAGTGGTAATGATATCGTCTTCGGTAATGTTGTCTGCGACGCAGCCGATTATCTGGTGGGGGCGGAGAACGCCTTCGATATTCTTAGGCTTGTAATCCGTACTTCTCCACTTTTCGATCTGAGCAATCCACTCTGCATGCTTTTTCTCTTTGATGAGAGGCAGGAGTCTTGACAAAACGTCCTTTACGTCGCCCACTACGCTGAGATTGCAGGGTATGTTTTTATTGATTTCAGCCGCATCGATATCGATGTGTATTATAGCTGCTTTTGTCGCAAATCTGTGTTTGTCCGTAGCCACGCGGTCAGAGAAACGCGTACCGATCGCGATAAGGACGTCGCTGTCAGCGCACATCCTGCCCGCGCTCATGCTGCCGTGCATGCCGACGAGTCCGAGATTGAGGCTGTCGTTGCAGTCGAGAACGCCCGCAGCCATAAGCGTATGGCAACCGGGTATTTCAGCTTTATGCATAAGAGCGGAAAGCTCGTCCTGCGCACCGCTCGTCTGTACGCCGCCGCCGAAAAGAATAGCGGGTTTCTTCGCGTTGTTTACGAGCTCTGCGACCTGAGCGATTGCCGCGTCGTCGACTTTAGGTACGGGAGCAGGCAATACGGCAGGTTTTTTCTCATACTCGCATACCGCGCTGGTAACGTCCTTGGTAATATCCACGAGTACGGGACCGGGACGACCGCTCATAGCGATCTTGAACGCCATACGGATAGTATCCGCGAGATCTTCTACCTTGCGGACTACGAAATTATGCTTGGTGATAGGCATCGTAATGCCTGCGATATATACTTCCTGGAAACTGTCAAGACCTATGAGGTTATTGGATACGTTGCCCGTGATAGCAACGACGGGAACGCTGTCCATAAACGCGGTTGCGATACCCGTAATAAGGTTTGTAGCACCGGGACCGGAAGTAGCAAGCACGACGCCAGTCTTGCCGGTAACGCGTGCATAGCCGTCAGCGGCATGCGCAGCGCCCTGCTCGTGCGCCGTTATGATATGTCTGATCCTGTCCTTATTGAGATACAGAGCGTCGTAGATATTGAGAACCGCGCCGCCGGGATAACCGAAAATGGTATCCACGCCCTGTTCCAGAAGTGTTTCCACCAGAATTTGAGAACCGTTTAACTTCATAATCCCTCACTATTCACTTATCTTGCCGTAATAAATATGCATATAAAAACGCTATACCGCGGTCAAGTATAATCAGATTACTTAATATAATATTATAAATACCTCTCAAAGTCAAGTGTATTCTTATTTTTTTTGCGCTGAGGAACTTATTCTGCGGCTATATCCGCCGAGTGCCGACAGACGTATAACTTTGATTTAATATTATACAGAATATACAAAAAAATTGCATAAATTATTAGCTATGCTATCGGATAAAAAATAAATTGCTCTTCACGACAACGTCATGTATATACCCTTTACGACACTCTTTTTACCGTAACCGTGTCTTGCGGTAATAAAGATAAAATAAAATATTTCAGCAAAAGCATTATGAATAACGCAACAAAAAAAAGCGGACTCATCGTCCGCTTTTTATAAATTTCCGAATTTTCAGCCGAGTTTTTCAGCTATCTTTCTGAGAAAATCTTCCGTCTGCATAGTAACGGGTTCTTTATCCGACTTGTAAAGTGCTGCAAGATCCCCCGTCATATAACCGTCTTCTATCGTGGACAGCGTCGCTTTTTCGAGCTTTGCGGCAAACTCGGCAAGCTCTGCGTTTCCGTCCAGCTGAGCGCGTTTTGCAAGCGCGCCGCTCCATGCGAAAATTGTTGCAACGGGATTGGTGGACGTGGGTTTTCCTTCACGATATTTGTAGTAATGCCTTGTTACGGTGCCGTGTGCAGCCTCGTATTCGTAATTTCCGTCGGGCGAAACGAGTACGGATGTCATCATCGCGAGCGAACCAAAAGCCGTAGCCACCATATCGCTCATAACGTCGCCGTCGTAGTTTTTGCATGCCCAGATCATACCGCCGCTGCTGCGCACCACTCTCGCGACCGCGTCATCGATAAGCGTATAAAAATACGAAATACCGAGATTTTCGAATTTCTCTTTATACTCTTTGTCATAGACCTGCTGGAATATATCCTTGAATCTGTGATCGTACGTCTTGGATATCGTGTCTTTGGTAGAAAACCAGAGATCCTGCTTTGTATCGAGAGCGTAATTGAAACAGCTTCTCGCAAAACTCGTGATACTGTTATCCGTATTGTGCATGCCGAGCACAACGCCGCCCGTCTTCGCAAAATCGAAGATCTCGATAATGCGTTCGTTGTCCGCACCGTTGACTACGAGCTTTGCGCTCTCTCCCTTTTTGACGTAAGCCTCTACGTCCTTGTATACGTCGCCGTAAGCGTGTCTTGCGATGGTGATAGGTTTCGTCCATGTCGGGATATAAGGATTTATGCCTTTTACGAGTATCGGAGCGCGGAATACCGTTCCGTCGAGTATCGCCCTGATCGTACCGTTGGGGCTCTTCCACATCTGCGAAAGATTGTACTCGGTAACTCTCTGTGCGTTGGGGGTGATCGTAGCGCACTTTACGCCGACGCCGTAAGTCTTGATCGCGTTTGCCGCGTCGTGAGTGACTTTATCTCCCGTGCGTTCGCGGTTGACAAGTCCGAGGTCGTAATATTCGGTGCGCAGATTGACGTAAGGCTTGATAAGGATATCTTTTATCCAGCCCCAGATTATTCTCGTCATTTCGTCGCCGTCCATCTCGACGATAGGCGTAGTCATTTTGATTTTATCCATTGAATTTCTCCGTACGGTCAAAGCCGCAAAAATTTTCTTTTGAAATGATTATAATATCTTGCCGTGCATTTTGCAAGCGTTTGCCGAACTTTTGCCGTAAACGTCAAGCACGTTTGAGCCGAATTTTGTGGTTTTACGGGTTTTCGAGCGCAAAATCGCATCGTCCACGGCGCATTTGACTACGGCTGTATAATCCATCCCGTTTTTCTCGAAAAGATATGTCGCAAGGCTGCCCGGCACCGTGTTGACTTCGTTGATATACACTTTTCCGTCCGTGTTGTCGAGAAGAAAATCCGCCCTTACAATACCTTTCGCACCGATACCGACGTATGTTTTTTTTGCAGCGGCAATGACTTCGTTTCTGACGCTTTCGGGCACGTCTGCGGGGTAGATTCTTCCGCCGCCCGACATTTTCCCTCCGCTTTTCAGATATTTCTCTTCAAAAGACAAAAACTTTTCCCAGCTGAGCGGCTGCTCGAGTTCGGACGCAATTATCTCTCCGTCCTTTGTCAGTACGGCGCAGTTGAGTTCTGTAAAATCTGTAAGCGCGCGTTCGCATATCACCCTGTCGTCAAAGCTGAAAGCGACGTCTGCCGCCTCTTTCAGCTCTTTCATATCGTTTGCTGCTGCGACTCCGATAGACGAGCCCTGCGAAAGGGGTTTCACCATGACGGGATAACCTATCTCATCCTCGACGCGTTTTAATCCGTCGCCGCTTTGTATCACCGTGTAAGGAAGAACGTTTAGCCCGAGAGAAGAAAAAACCACCTTGGACAGAGCCTTATCCATGCCCGTCGCGCTCGCCGCAACGCCGCATGACGTATACGGCAGACCGATTACGTCGAGATACCCCTGCAACGCACCGTTTTCGCCGCTCCCGCCGTGAGTACAGACAAGAAAGCAATCGGGCTTGCAAACACGCTTTATCCCGCCTATACCTACCGAAAAAACGCCGTCTTTGTCGATAAATACTCTCTTCTTTGCGCTGCCTTTGCCGATATAACTCTTTATCTCGTCAGCCTTGTCGACATGATAAAACGCGTTGTCTTCAAGCAGCAGAGGATACAGATCGTATTCTCTTTTGAGAGTTTTCATTGCCTGCACGGCGGTTATTACAGAGATGTCGCGCTCTGTTGAATCTCCGCCGTAAAATACCGCAAGCGTCTGCTTTTTGCCGTCTTTCTTTTTCATAACTCCTCCTCAATAACCGTCTGGCAGATCGTTTTCTATCAGCAACACGTCGCCTTTGCGCATTATTACCGAAAACAAATCTTGTGCCTCGTCGAGATTTTTTTTGACGTATACGTCGTCACTGTTCATACCTGCGGACAGCGCGCCCTGACGCATGTCGTCCGCATAAGGTCCTATAAGTACCGCTATATCCGCAACGTGGGCGATCTCTCTGCCGAGAGCGAAATTCGCCTTTCCCGCTCTTTCTCCCATTTCGACAAGCCCCTGGCAAGCTACTATCTTTCTGCCGCCAAATGCCGCAAGCGTTCTGAGAGCCGCACGCGCGCCCTCTTCGTTTGAGTTGTAACCGTCGTCTATGATAGTAATGCCCGCGCTGTTATCGACAAGTTCCAATCTGTGCGGAGTCGGTTTCAGTTTTGCCGTGGCAGCGGCTATTTCTTCGGGCGTTATGCCGTAACCGTATGCGACAGCCGCCGCGAGAGTAATATTACTCACGTTATGCGCGCCGAGCAGCCTCGTTGAGCATTTTACTTCTTCTCCGTTTTTGAAACAAAGCGTGAATCTGCTTCCTTCTCCGCTCACTTCGACGGATCTCGCAAAGCACTCGCCGCCTACACCGGTGCGGTATTTTTCGCCTTTGCACTCTCTGTACATAAGCTTACAGTAATCGTTATCCGTATTGAAATACGACTTACCTCCGACACCTGCAACGAAGTCAGAGAGTTCCGCTTTTGTATCCATAATATTCTGCAAAGAGCCGAAGGTTGCAAGGTGCTGAGCGGCTATGCCCGTTATAACCGCGCATACGGGCTTTACGATATCGCAAAGCAGGCTTATTTCCCCGCGTCGTTTAGCACCCATTTCCGCAATGAAAAACTGTGCGTCCGCAGGCATATTCTTCACGCTTATGCAAATGCCCATAGGGGTATTGTAGCTGTGAGGAGTGGCGTAAACCTTATATCTCTCCGCGAGCATCGCGGCGAGTATATTCTTTACGCCCGTTTTGCCGTAGCTTCCCGTAACGCCTATTTTTACCAAGTCCGTTTTTGCGTCCAGCTCCTTTTTGCAACCTTCGATATATATTCGGGCAACGGCTTGTTCAACAGGATACACGACCCATGCCGACGCGACGAAAATCGCTGGCGACAACAGGTACGCAATAGGTATCAGCGCAAAATCGAGTCTTACGCCGTCCCAATTCAGCTCTCTGCCTGCCGCGCAAAGACTTATGCTTGCGGCAGCGGACAATATCAGATATGCGGTCAGAAAACGCGCGCACCTTTTAGTGATCTTAAGAGGGGTCCTCGCCTTCTTTTTTCTGTTTGCGAAATAAAACCAGACCGCGCCCAGAGCGCAGAAAAGAATATAAAAATATCCGCCGTAACAAAATCCGCGCGCACTGCTGACAAGATATATAAAATAACATACGACCGCATTGACCGCACCGTAAAGAATCTCGGCAACAAAGGTATCTCTCAGCTTTGCCGCACCGTCGAAAGCATAGTTGTTGAGTTGCCAGAAATTGAGCGCACGCACGCCGATAAGACATAGAAACACGCCGTTAAGCGCAGCCGCAAACCACTCCATCGCACACCCCCGCAATAAATTTTCCGAGTATCGCAACGTATACCGACAAATTTTCGAGATAGCAAAAATGTCCGCCGTCAAGCATTATGAGCGCGCTGTCTTTTATCAGCCGCTCAAAACGTTTTGCCATATAAAGCGGAGTATCCTTATCCTCTTTTCCCCATACAACGAGCGCGGGACAATTTATGCGCGCGCACTCTTCATCCGTATATCTGTTGACGACGTTTACGAAAGTTCTTTTCATATTCTCGTTTAGCGACCTGTAATCTTCAGATCCCGCGCCTTTTGTATCGAGTCCGAGCTTTTTTTTGAGTTTATATATAAGGATTTTATAATAATATTTCAAGCCTCTTCTCGGTTTGAGTCCCGCGCCGTCCGTAATGACGAGTCCCGCTACTCTGTCGGGATGATTTGCCGCAAGATATGCCGCGACCCTGCATCCGAAGGAGTGCCCGACAAGCACTGCCTTTTTTATGCCGACCTCGTCCATAAGCGCTAAAGTATCCCTTGCGTAGTCTTCGAGAGTATAGACTCCGTTTTCTTCTGATTTTCCGAAACCTCTGAAGTCGAAAAGCAGACAATTTATGCCCCTTAGCCTTTCTGCAACGGACAAAAAAGAAACGACACCGCCGCCCCAACCGTGTAAAAACACGGCGCAAGGCGCGTTGTCGTCGCATCTGATATATTCGTAATTGATTTCAGTTCTGCTTAAAATTGTCGTTACCTCCGACGTCCAACCAATAGATTATCGCGTCTTCGGTATTCTGATAAAATTTTTTCCTGACTCCCGCGGACTTAAATCCGAAGGATTCGTAAAGCCCTCTCGCACAGACGTTGGAACTCCTGACCTCGAGGGTAAGACCGTTCAGCCCGTAAAGCGATGCCGTATAAGTCATATCGCGCATAAGCTGTTTGCCTATGCCTTTGCCCCGCACGTCTTCTCTGACGGCTATGTTGTTGACGTATCCGTCGCCGCAAACGGTATTGTAGCTGTAATAACCCAGCACGTCCCCGTTTTCGTCCTCGCACACTCTTGCGACTACGCCGTATTTCCCGCATATCTCCGCGATCTGTTTTTCGCTCCACGGCTCGGCGAAAGTATGCTTTTCTATGGCGGCTACCGCAGCTGCGTGCGCCGTTGTCATATCCGTTATCCTACTCACCGTCTTTCATCCTTTCAGCCTGGGATTTTTTCAGATACACGGGCGAAAGATTGCTTTCGAACAAGCCCTGCGCGGCACGCCTTTCCGCAATAGAGATGATATCATCACCGCTCGTAGGCAAAGTCTGATAAGTTACGCTGACATTATATGAAAGCAGTTCGGTTTTGGTTACGCTCTTTTCCCACACGACGTTAAAACAATCGCCCGAGAACATCGCCGCATAATAATTGTCGTTCCTCGCGTCGATAGCCGTAATAAACTCTCCGCTCTTTCCGTATCCGATAAGCGAAAGCGCGTCCACGGCTACGACAGGTTTGTCGAGCGCGGAGCAAAATGCCTTGACGGTAGACACTCCCACTCTTATGCCAGTAAAAGATCCCGGACCGCATACCGCGGCGAAAACGTCGATATCGTTGAGTGTTCTGCCAAGCGACGCAAGGACCTCGTCAACGTATGCGAGCAAAAGTCCGTTGTGTCTTTTGACGTCCTCTCCGCTTATCTTTTCAGCGTATTTTCCGTCTATTCTCGCGCATACGACGAGTCTGTCGGTAGTGCTGTCAATCGCCAATATATTCATCTTGTATTTCAAACTCCCTGAGATTGCCTCCAAGCGACTTTACGTTTATGATTATAGGATTTCTGACGTCGTCGAACTTGTTCCACTCCACGACCACGACTCCGCCCTTGTAGAAATACTCTTCAAGACCGAGCTCGTAGACTTCGTCGGCATCGCTTACTCTGTACATATCGAAATGATAAAGCGTGAGCCTTCCGTCGTATTCTTTGACGTATGTGAAAGTGGGCGATGTGACCGTTTCTTTAACGCCGAGAGCACGCGCAAGACCTTTTGTGAAAGTCGTCTTGCCCGCCCCCAGATCGCCGTTTAACAGTATGATCTCTCCGCCTTTGAGCTTGTCCGCGACCCGCTTTGCGAACGCGAAAGTTTCTTCGGCGCTATGCGACAAAAATTTCATATTATGATTATATACCGCTTGACAATAATTTGCAATCGTTTCATAATGTTATAGAACACTTTGAGGGTGGGTGAAATTCCCCATCGGCGGTACAGTCCGCAAACGCTGCAAATAACTCAATAGGCAGCGCCGAAAGGGTGCGATTCCCTTACCGACGGTTAAAGTCCGGATAGGAAAAGGATGTTTTATGACCAATAAGTTTCACTATTCGCGTTCGCGTTATATCGCGTTCACAGCAATTTTTGCAACACTTTCTACCGCATTGATGTTTCTGAGTTTCGGCGTACCGTTTATGCCGTCATTTCTTAAACTCGACTTCTCAGAAGTACCCGCGCTCATAGCGGCGTACTCGCTCGGTCCCGTATCCGGCGTTATCGTATGTCTTGTAAAAAACCTTATAAACATGACGGCGTCGACTACGGGATGCGTCGGAGAGCTTTCCAACTTCCTGCTCGGCTGTATGCTCGTAGTTCCCGCAGGCATGATCTACAAGTATAAGCGCAACCGCATAGGCGCACTCGTCGGAGCTCTCGTAGGTTCTGTGATAATGGGACTCGGCAGCCTTCTGACCAACTATTATATAGTTTATCCCGTCTATTACAACTTCCTGCCCTACGAGGCGATACTCGGCATGTACCAGGCTCTGTATCCCAAAGTAAACGACCTGTGGGATTGTCTGCTCGTATTCAATCTGCCGTTTACGATAATGAAAGGACTGCTCTGCGCAGTGATCACCTTTGTCATTTACAAGCCCGTAAGCATCGTAATGAAAACGGTTGAAGGCAAGTTTGTCGTCATCAACCGCAAAAAAGAATATGAGCTTAATAAAAAGAGAGTCGCTGCAGTGATCATACCGTCCGAATCCGACTATTCGTCAGACGACGGAAAAAACGCAGAAAATTGACAACTCTCGCCGCCTTGTCTGACTCAGGTAAAATATCGTTTATTGAATAGCAACAGCGGCAGACAACGATAATATCCGCAAGTAAAAAGAATTTGCAAAAATTATGCTTATCATAATTGACAAAAGCGGATAATTTTAGTAAAATAAATTAGCTTGATAAGCTGATGTGGCTCAGTCGGTAGAGCAATTCACTCGTAATGAATAGGTCGGCGGTTCGATTCCGCCCATCAGCTCCACATAAAAACTTACGCTAGTCGTAAGTTTTTATTTCGAGGTGTAGCGCAGTTTGGTAGCGCGCTTGGTTCGGGACCAAGAGGCCGCTGGTTCAAATCCAGTCACCTCGACCAAAAAATAAGCAATGACGCAACCGTCATTGCTTATTTTTTACGGTCAGAGGATGACTGGATTTACAGCTGCCCTCCGGTCAGTAACAAGCGTCGCTCTTTACTTAAGGGTTCCCGAAAAGCAAAGCAACGCGTGCTTTTTGGGAAAAAGGAGTTATAAGGCGTTATGGCATGCAAGCATAAGCTTTGCGTTGCTTGTTGCTATTCTCGCCTTATAACGACGCGGTTCGGGACCGGAGGCCGCTGCTGACGCTCGTCGTTTTGTTTGGCTTTTGTTTGCCGGCTCCTCGCTATTCCGTCGCACACTTTCGTGCGCTCCTTACAAATCCAGTCACCTTAATAGGATTTACCAGCGACTCTGGTCCAACAAAGTGTCGCTCTTATAAATCAGGGTTCCCAAAAAGCAACCTTGATTTTTGGGATAAAGGAGTTATAAGGCATTGTGGCTTGCAAGCAAAGCTTTGCATTGCTTGTTGCTATTCCCGCCTTATAACGACGCGGTTCGGGACCTGCTCAGGAGCAAAGGTAAATATGCTCCGCTTTTTTATTCAAAAAGTTTCGCTCTATACCTTGCTCTTTCGCTTACTCGAAAAGTCACGCTTCGCTACCAACTTTTCTCGGTATTTATGAATTATTCGGTTTTTTCAACTGCTCCGCTCCTTCATTGAAAATTCAGTAAAGATTTACTCAAATATTAAATCTTGACATATTTTCTCTTTTTTCTTTTTAGCCTTAGCAACGATAAATATACATCACATCTGATTTCAAGCTCTGTTGAAATACATAATCCTGCTGCCCTCCAGAATTAAAGTCAAATCAAACTTGCGAAAATTATCGCTCTTGATATCTTTCTCAATGGCATAAGGACAAGGCGAATATTTGCTTTCAAGGTAAATCAACGTGCCGCTTATATTGCCATCTAAGATCACCGAATATACCTTAGAGCCGTCGTCCGCTTTCCACTCCAGATACATTTTGCCCTGCATGGTATAATTTAATTTATTATCAGTCAGCTCGATATACCCGGGTTTTATCTTGCAAGTATACGATAATGCGTTATCATAACCGTCAGAAACGTATTCTTCACCATATCCGATCACATTTCCTTCGCTGTTTTCGATTACTGCAAGCTCCCAAGTCGACTCAAACAATTCAGATCCGTCACATGCAGTAAAAGAAAACGTCAAAATAATTATAAGTGTTGAAAAAATCAATATGCACATCTTCCTTTTCTTCATAAAACACCTTAAAATAAAATATTTATTCGCTTTTCATTTATTTGCTTTGTTTTGCAATATTGATACGGCTACCGTAATTTAGCAAACCTGTTAATCGTTTCGAGCTCTTCACCTAAATATCCGAAATACTTTGCCGAACTCATTATTCTGAATATTATTTTATTATTTTGAAAATACTCTTCTATAACCTATATTACTAGATAAAATATCTAGTGTCAAGACATTTTGTCTAGCAGGATTTACAATTTATAAATATGGACGAATTATTCTGCAAAAACCTGAAAGAAACGCGAAATTCCTGCGGTATGACGCAGAAACAAGTTGCCGAAAAACTCGGAGTCGTAGAAAGTTGTTACGCTAATTGGGAACAAGGCAGGACTGAACCTAGCATCGAAATGTTAAGAAAATTAAGCAAAATATTTTCAGTTTCAATAGACGATCTTATAATCGGATAAAAAAACGGCGCGGAATTATCCTGCGCCGATTTTTATTCATTAATATCTTTTTATTTTATTTCGGCTCCTCTGACGAAATACAGAGTCATCACGTCGCTTACAGAAACAGAAAGTTCATACAGCTCTGCTATATCAGCTAAGTCGTCCTTATCTACGTCCGACGGATAAGAATCGTCCTTTTTATCCTTATATACAGCGGTGCCCGTTCTTCCGTCTTCAAACGCTATGCTGTAGCGCACTTCACCGTCCGCGCCCGTGCTCAATTCCGTCATCTGCCCTTTCATTGACATCTGATTGTCAGCCGATTTTATAGTAATTTCTCCGTCCTTTGATATATTGCAAGTGACGGTTACTCTCAAAACGTCCTCGCCGTAAGAATAGCCTTCTCCGCAAGCGACAACGTCCCCGCTACCGTCCACAGCTACAGCCATTTCCCAGGTTGAGCTGTATATTTTATCCGTACAAGCAATACAACAAACCGCAACTGCTGCTATTAAGCTAAATATGATCAAAGTTCTGAGTGCTTTTTTCATTGTCGACTCCTTGATACGTTTTCTTCATTATACACCTTGCGTAACGACACGTCAATAACGTGCCTTTTTCAGATGTCTTGAGGTAAAATCTGTAAAATAAAAGGCAAACGCTGAAAACGTTTGCCTTAAGATCGGATTTTCAGATCGATCTCTGCTTTATCGAGGGATCAACGACGTTGAGCACGTCGATATAATATCTCTTGCCTACCGTTCTGTAATATATGACAAGATCGCAAGCCTGTGCGAGGGCAAGCGAAATAGATATTGCAAGCAGCGTACCTACACCCAATGTGAACACGGTCACCGCAATGGTAAGTCCGAGCCATGCAACATAATATACTACATACAATCCCAATGCATAGCTGAAGCGTTGTTTAAGAAGACTTCCGCTCTTTTTAAGACCGTCTATAACTCCGAGTCCGTCCGCTACCATCGCAGGGACCCAACCGAACAGTAATGCTCTGCGCACTGCCATTGCAAGAACGAATATGGCAACGGCAGATCCGAGTCCGACTATCGGAGCGAATCTGAACAGCGTAGCGAAACTGAGCCAGAACAGAAGAGCCACGACTATCATAAATCCTATTGTTATCGCAGTATAAAGCAACGAATACCTCATCGCCTTTTTGAAATTTACCGCGAGATTAGAACTGAAGCCGAACTTGCTGTTGGAACTCATATGGTGATTGATAACATCAGACACGCAATACTGTCCCCAGGAGAAGAAAACGACGTACAGAAGATATATCAGAACAAGCCATACTATAGACAGATTTATCTGCAAAATATTGTTTTTTACGATATCAGCCGCAGCGTCGAGTTTGACCGACAGCTCGTCGTAAGCTTCTGCCTGCTTGTCCTGCTCTCCTCTCAAGGCCTGATCGACGTAATTCTTGACTGCGTCGCCGAGTCCGAGCTCGTTCATATTGTTCCTCAGTCCGGAGAGCGTCGGATAGATCGCGCAGACCGTGAGCACCGTGAACAAAAATGTAATGATCAGTATAAAAGCAAGCAGTTTGTAGGTTATTGAAAACCTTGATGTCAGAATACTAAGGGAATGTTTGAAAGACATATATTACCCCCAATAATTATTTTCGTTGATATCAGCGACCTCGACGTCTTCGATGTCGAAGAATACAACGTACATAAACACATGATAATACATCAGCGCGAACAGATAAAACAACACGTCGAGTATCTGCGTAAGCACGTTGATGTGGAACGCGTTCACCACGATAAGCGGTATATAAGCGATAACAGCAGGCAGCGTGACAGAAGGCAGAACGTGTTTAGCCTTTTTGAGCACCGCCGTCCAGCTGAGTTTGAGCGATTTGAAAAATCCGAAACCGCGCATCGTCATATTAGGTATAGTCAGCACGAGCATTGACGCGCAGAACAGGAACAATCCGACAAAGACTATGACCGTAAGCACGCAAAGAACTAACGTCACCTCTTTGATCGCAACCACTTTTGACCAGAAAAACACGAACACGGTGGTAACGATGCCGAGAAGTTCCATCAGAACCATAAACGCGAGCATTCCTTTCGCCACGGGCAAGAAATTGTTATTTATGAGTTTGAAAAGATTGTGCGAATTGAACTTGTAGAAATGTCCGTAACGCATTTTATGCTGAATACTTCCCACACAGGCAGCCGCACAGAAGACATAGAGCAAAAATGCCAATATCATTATGCCGAGTTTATAAGGTTTATTGAGATCTGTACCGTTGAGAAATATTTCAGAAAAACTTACCGTCTGATCGAGTTGCGCGCGCATCAGAAGTTTTACAAGCGATACGGGTGAAGATACCAGACCGAGCACCAGCGCGGGCAAAATACAGTAAGCGAACATCCTCAAAAAATGCTCTTTCAGATATCTGAACGTGGATTTCAGGTAAGTCATAAGCTGCTCCTTTTTACAAATTCCACAACTTCGCGTGGTTCAGAGGCAAAATATACGATGTTTTTCTGCCTCATTTTGCCGTAATCTCCGAATCCCCACTTGCAGACGATACAGTCCATATTGCAAAGTGCCGCACCGTCCACGTCAAAATCAGTATCGCCTATCATAACGCACTCTTTCGGATCTGCGCCGAGTTCTTTGAGCGCGTAATCAAGCACTTCCTGCTTTGTCTCTCTTACATTATAGCACAATCCTGACGTAAATGTAACGAAATCGTAAATTCCGAATTTTTTAAGCAACGCAACTGCTTCTTCGTGCTTTTTACAAGTAGCGACGCATACCTTGAACCCTGCAGCCGAGAGCGTTTCAAACGCTTCTTTTATGCCGTCGTAGAGTTTTGTCGTGCCGATATATTTAGACGTGTACACCGAGCGGAACAGAGCGACCGCCTCGTATGCCTTGTCCTTGTCGTTGAAATACGAATAAAACGTATCCGACAGAGGCGGTCCAATATAACGCGGATACAGGCTTTCGTCAACGTTGAGCCCGTAATGCGGAAAGACCTCTCTGAAGGTTTTGTATATCCCTTCAGAGGTGTCGCATATAGTACCGTCGAAATCGAAAAATAAATACTTATACATCAGTCCTTCATACTGTCGAGCTGAGATTGCAGTTTGAGAGCCTTGTCCTTATTTGCCTGCAACTTCTGCTCTTCCTTGTCGATAAGCGCTTTGGGAGCTTTGGACGTGAATCCCGCGTTGGACAAAAGCCCCTCGCTCCTCTTTATTTCGGAATAAGTCTTTTCAAGCTCTGCGTTGAGTCTTGCGATCTCTTTTTCGAGGTCGACGAGTTCTCCGAGCGGAACCACAATCTCTCCAAAACCGCCGAAAAGCGAAACCGTCTTGCCGCTTATACCATCTTTATCCTGGCAGAAATCTATATTTTCAACTCCTGCGAGCTTTTTGATGTAGTCAGCCTCTTTTTCTTTTATCGGACTCGCTACAAGATGTATATTGACCTTTTTGGACGGAGCTACACCTTTTTCCGCTTTCATATTTCTGATAGCGCGGATAGCGTCCATAACGTTTTCGAAATACGCTCTGTCTTTGGAATAAGTGTATTTCTTCTCGTACTGCGGCCACGGAGCAAGCATTATCGTGCCTTTGGTAGTGGGCAGATTCTGATATATCTCCTCGGTAATGAACGGTACGAACGGATGCATGAGCTTGAGTATGTTTTCGAGAACGTACAGCAGAACCGTGACCGTATTTGCCTTCTTATCCTCGTCCTTGCCGTAGAGCGCGGTCTTGGACAGCTCGATATACCAATCGCAGAACTGCGACCATACGAAGTCGTAGAGTTTAGCGTTTGCAAGACCGAGTTCGTATTTGTTGAGAGCCGCGGTAACTTCTTTTATCGTGCGGTTAAGCCCCGACATGATCCACTTGTCCGCAACGGTAAGTCTGAAAGAACCCATCTGCTTGACCTTGACGCCCTCTGCGTTCATAAGTACGAAACGCGACGCGTTCCAAAGCTTATTCATAAAGTTGCGCGCGCTCTGAGTCTTTTCGTCTATATAACGCGTATCTCCGCCCGGAGAAATGCCCTGCGTCAAAGAGAATCTGAGGCTGTCAGCGCCATACTGCTTTATAACGTCGAGAGGATCTACGCCGTTGCCGAGCGACTTGCTCATCTTTCTGCCGTACTGATCGCGCACGATGCCGTGTATCAGCACTTCGGGGAACGGTATCTCGCCCATATGTTCGAGTCCCGAGAATATCATCCTCGCCACCCAGAAGAATATTATGTCGTAGCCTGTAACGAGAAGACTGTTGGGATAGAAATATTTGAGATCTTCAGTCTTGTCGGGATAACCGAGCGTGGAGAACGGCCACAGCGCGCTCGAGAACCATGTGTCGAGCACGTCTTCGTCCTGCTTGAAATGAGTGCAGCCGCACTTAGGACACTTGGTCGGCTCCTCTTTTGCAACGACTGTTTCGCCGCACTGCTCGCAATAATATGCGGGTATACGGTGTCCCCACCAGAGCTGACGGGAAACGCACCAGTCCTTTATGTTTTCCATCCAATTGAGATAGACTTTAGAGAATCTCGACGGAATAAACTCGACTTTCTTTTTCTTTACGACGTCGATAGCGGGCTTTGCAAGCTCGTCCATCTTTACGAACCACTGCTTGGAAACGATAGGCTCGACGTTGCAACCGCAGCGGTAGCACTGACCTACGTTGTGCTTGTAGTTCTCGATCTTGACCATAAAACCGCCCTTTTCGAGATCTTCTACAATGACCTTTCTGCTCTCTGTCCTGGAGAGTCCGCAGTACTTGCCCGCGTTTTCGTTCAAAGAACCGTCGTCGTTCATCACGCGGATAACGGGCAGATCGTGGCGTTTGCCGACCTCGAAGTCATTGGGATCGTGCGCAGGCGTGATCTTGACCGCGCCGCTTCCGAAATCCTTTTCGACGTAGTCGTCGGCGACGATAGGTATCTCTCTGCCTACGAGCGGCAGGATAAGCGTCTTGCCTACGAGCGCGGTGTATCTTTCGTCTTTGGGATTGACTGCGACCGCAGTATCTCCGAGTATGGTTTCGGGACGGGTCGTAGCGACGACTATCTCTCCGCTGCCGTCAGCGAGCGGATATCTTATGTGCCAGAGATGAGAATCCTGCTCGGTATACTCGACCTCTGCGTCCGAAAGCGCGGTCTTGCAGGACGGACACCAGTTGATGATCCTGTCGCCGCGGTAAATGAGTCCTTTGTTGTAAAGGTTGACGAAAACCTCTTTGACTGCTTTTGAACGCTGTTCGTCCATAGTGAACGCCATACGCGACCAGTCGCAGGAAGAGCCCAAAAATCTCGTCTGTTTTTCTATCCTGTCGCCGTATTTTTCCTTCCACGCCCATGCGCGTTTAAGGAATCCTTCTCTGCCGACGTCCTGCTTTGTCAGACCTTCTTCTTCCTTCATAAGGTTGACGATCTTGACTTCGGTAGCGATAGACGCGTGGTCTACGCCGGGCAGCCACAGCGTGCAGTAACCGCTCATGCGTTTGAAACGCGTGATAACGTCCTGCATGGTATGGTCAAGCGCGTGACCGAGATGCAGCTGTCCCGTGATATTCGGCGGCGGCATCATGACAGTAAACGGTTCTTTGTTCTTGTCGATAACCGCTTTGAAATAGCCTTTCTCCTCCCACTCCTTGTAGAGTCTGCTCTCAAACTCCTGAGGGTCGTAAGTCTTTGACATCTCCATTTTGATTTACCTCTGTATATTTCTCACAAATTGTTATCTTTTTTCTGCGGTTTTCAGGCGCACAGCACCGCGGTAATTCCTCCCGCAAGCAATACGACCGCACCTGTCAATCTGACTACGTTGCGCATTAAATCGGGGTTTTCTTCTTTCTTCGGCAACATATCCGCTATTATACCGCTGCCGAGTACCGATATAAGTCCGACCACCATCAGCACGATGCCCGTTATCACGCCCGGCTCAAGCAGCCTTTCGGGACTGAACTCGAGTATAGCCGCAAGCAGCGTCATTTGTTTTCTCCGTCTGCGACGTCTTTGTCTTCAGCGGATTTTTCTCCGTCGTCTTCAGACTTGCTCTCGACGTTGTCCTGTTCATTTGCTATGACGTCGACCATGACGCTTTTGTTGTGATAATCCTTGAGTCCGTACTCCGCTCTGACGACCGCGATGTTTCTGCCGTCGAGAGGATTGCCGTTTTTATCGAGCGCTTCGAGGATACCGCTCTTTCTTACCTGCGAAAGCTGTTTGCAATACAGATATGTGTACTGTACCGCAGCGCAGATAGCAAGCGCGCAGCCTATGCAGAAAATTACGAAATCGGCGATCCCGATCACCTTATGCAAAGGTACGAGGAAAGCGAAAAACAGACCTATGAATACGGTCAGCGCGGCATATTTGCCCCACTTGTTCGCCATCTGCTCTACCTGACGTTTGCTCGCTCTCATGAAATATTTGCTCGATACGCCGATAAATATTTCTTTTGCAACGATTATGCCGACGAAAGCCCAGTGAACGTTGCCCGCAATGCCGAGCATGAGCACCGCAAAGCCCTGCAAGAGTTTGTCCGCAACGGGATCGAGGACCTTGCCTATGTCGGATATAAGGTTAAAACGTCTTGCAATGTAACCGTCCGCGATGTCGGTCGCGCTTGCAAAGACAAACAGACCGAACCCTGCCCACAGATACGCGGTTGCCGTCTTGTCAATGCAATAAGCGATCATAACGCCGATAAAGACAGGCACGCAAAGCAATCTGATGTAGGTCAGAATATTGGGTATCGTAAACAAATCTTTTTTAGAAAACTGCATATCTTATCTCCCTGACGGGTGTGTTGTACTAATGAATTATAGCACACGCCGACATCCTTTTCAACTTATTTTAATTATATATATTGCACAATTTTGTATACTTTTTCGATCTCTCGTCCTTGTCCTTGTCGCGTCGTACAGACGCTCGGCAGCTTTCCCGTCCATTTTAAGAAAAAATTGTTACATCTCCGTTTCGTCCATAATTTTGCTGTACATAAATTGCGTCCGCGTACCAAATTACGGCTTTTTGAATATTATGTATTATGTCTTTAAGACAATTCTCAGGAGGCAAAATGAAAAAGACAATAACTTTATTACTGATATGTTGTATGCTCGCAGTCGCAACCGTATTCTGCTTTGCGGGCTGCAATACCGAACAGGATACTATAAGACTGATAGAAGTAACGCACTCGGTGTTCTACGCACCTCTCTACGTCGCGATAGACGGCGGCTATTTCGAAGAAGAAGGAATAACCGTAGAGCTGTCCAACGGCGGCGGAGCGGACAAATGCATGACAGCCGTGCTTTCAGGTCAGGCGGACATAGGATTTCACGGTCCCGAAGCGGTGATCTACGTCGCTCAGGAAAAGGACAGCGATTATCCGATCATGTTCGGTCAGCTGACTGAAAAAGACGGCTCTTTTCTTATGGCAAGAGAACCTATGCCCGACTTTGAGTGGAGCGACATGGCAGGCAAAGAAGTCATCGGCGGCAGACGCGGTGGCGTACCCGCAATGGCACTCGAACACGCCATGCTCGTCAACGGGCTCACAGACGGCGTGAACGTAACGATAAATTACGACGTGCAATACGATCTCATCGGCGCGGCGTTCACGAGCGGAACGGGCGACTTCTGCACTATGTTCGAACCTGCAGCGTCTGCAATGCAAGCGCAAGGAACGGGCTATATCGTAGCGTCAGTAGGCGAAGCTGCAGGCGACATGCCTTTTACCGCTTTCAGCGCAAAACAGAGTTATATAGAGAAAAACCCTGAAAAGATCCAGGCTTTCTGCAATGCGATAGCGCGCGCCATAGAATACGTTTACAATACCGACTCCGAAGAGATAGCGAAGCTTATAGCTCCGTCCTTTACCGGCACCGACGTCGCTACTCTCGCCAACGCGATACAGGCGTATAAAGACATCGGCGCATACAGTCCGACGCTTATACCCGACGCAGAGGACTTCGACAGACTTCAGGACGTGATAATCGAGGCAGGCGTTCTCACGAGCAAGACGGACTTCGATAAGATCGTCGACCTTTCCTTCGCCGAAAAAGCGACCGAATACGCAAAATCACTTGCATAACAGAGCGCGTGCGGAGGTGAGAAAATGACGGACTTCAATTTCGTCAGAGAAAACGAAAAGAAAAACGGCGATAGAAACGACTCTCTCCGCTCCCCGCACTTTGCGGGGAAAGGAGAAAAAGCTGAAAACAACGTACATGTACGCCTTGAAAACGTATCGCTTACCTATCACGACAAGACGGCGGAAACGCTCGCCCTTAACAGTCTTGACTTTGACGTCTGCCGCGGAGAACTGCTCGGGATAGTAGGTCCCAGTGGCTGCGGAAAGACAACCGTTTTGTCCATAATTTCATCTATAATCAAACCCTCTGAAGGCAGCGTGCTCATAGACGGCATAAACGCAGAAGAACGACGCAACGTATGCGGATACATGCTGCAAAGGGACGAACTTTTCCCTTGGCTGACCATATCTCAGAACGTTCTTCTCGGCGCAAAAGTCAAGCACATGAAAGGCAGAAAAGACTACGCCTACGCTCTTCTCGACAAATACGGGCTCGGCGACTTCAAAAACCGTTATCCGCAGCAGCTTTCGGGCGGTATGAGACAGAGAGTCGCTCTTATCAGAACGCTTGCGACTTCTCCCGAAATACTTCTTCTCGACGAACCTTTCGGCGCGCTCGACTTTCAGACAAGACTTCGCGTAGTCGAAGATGTTCATGCCATAATCAAAAGCGAAAAAAAGACAGCGGTATTCGTAACTCACGACATATCCGAAGCAATATCGATGTGCGACAGAATAGTTATATTGTCCGCGCGTCCGGCAACGGTAAAAAAGATACTCGATCTTTCGGCGATAAAAGAGCTTGCTCCTCTTGAACGCAGAGAATCGCCCCTCTTTCAGAAGTACTTTGAAGACATCTGGAAAAACTTACAGAACAAAAAGGATTGACGCTTATGAAAAACACTCTGAACTGCTCTCCCGAGCACAAAAAATACCTCGGAAAGCTGAAAAGAAAACACATTGCCGTATCTGCAATGCGGTGGGGACTGCTCGTTCTTATAATCGCCGTGTGGGAACTGCTTGCGCGCATCGGGGCGATAGACTCTTTCATCACGTCGTGTCCCAGCAGGATATGGGAAACTTTTATCTCTCTTTGCGAAGACGGATCGCTATTCACTCATGCAGGCGTTACCCTTTACGAAACGGTAGTCAGTTTTCTTTTAGCTACGGTTTTCGGCACGCTTATAGCCATAGGCCTGTGGTGGTGCGACACTCTGCGCAACGTGCTCGAGCCGCATCTCGTAGTCCTCAACGCTCTGCCCAAGATAGCCTTAGGACCTATAATAATCATCTGGGTAGGCGCAGGCACGGGAGCGATCATCGTAATGGCACTTATGATATCGCTTATCATAACTGTGCTCAGCACTCTGAACGGATTTATGGAAGTAGACAAAGGCAAACTGACTCTTATGGACACGATGAACGCAACCAAGTTTCAGAAACTCGTTTACCTCGTACTGCCCGCCAACGTGCCTACGATAATATCCGCGCTTAAGATAAACGTCGGGCTGTGCTGGGTAGGTACGATAATGGGAGAATATCTCGTTTCACGCGCAGGACTCGGCTATCTGATAATATACGGCGGACAGGTATTCCGACTCGATCTCGTAATGACGAGCACCGTCGTGCTCTGCGTGCTCGCCGCACTTATGTACGCATGCGTGGCTTTGCTTGAAAAGCTTGCTTATAAAAAGTTCGGAAAGGCATAAAACGCACACGGGCACCAAATTTTACAATAAAGTAAACCGCCTTATACAGGCGGTTTTTCTTTAGAAAAACCAAGCACTTTGCTCCTTACAGAATACACAGCAAAAACAGCGAACACCAGCGCGAATACAGCGCTCGCAACCGCCGCGATAAACGGATAAAACATATTGACGGCACTTGCAAAATCCCAGCCGTAAGACGCAAGCGTAAGCAGCATAAGCGCGCAAGTGACTCCTGCTTTGGACGGCATTACGGCATATAAGCCGTCCCCGAGGCTCTTTGCCGCACCTGCAAGCGTAGTCAGTATTGCTATACCTACCGCAACCGCGCCGAGCGCGCCCATACCGTGCGCCATGCACAGAGAATACACGGGCATATCAGACATAGGATAATCGCTCGCAACGCAATATACGAAAAATGTCATTGTGCCGAGAACGACTGCGCACATAGCGCCTATCGAAATTATGTCCGCTGTACTCGCCTTCTCCCCGTCTTTTACGGTAAGACACCCTCCGAGCAGCATATTCATAGACAGGTAACTCACGCTTTTGCCTAAGTCTATCGGAAGCGGCGTTATATCCTTAGAGCTTTTATAAAACAGTACGGACAACAAAATAAAAAGCACGGGAACAAGCGCAAGATTTATTCTTCTCACCGCCTTCGCCCCCGTAGAACTGAGTCCTACGCAAAGCGCTGCTATAACAAAACCGATAACTCTTTTCTCCGCGCTGTCGCCGAAAAGCTTTTGCATGCCGCCTGTCATCGTAGTCATAGTAAGTAGCATACACAGTTCGATAACGAGCAGAAAACCGACTTTCGCCGCCGCAAAAATTTTGCCTCCGAACAAACCCTTGTTTTTCAGCTTTGACGCAATTTTGCCGACGTACAGAAACAGCGACGCGCACGCTCCCATTGCAATGCCCGTAAAAAGCGGTGCGAGATAACCGCCGTTGCCGAAAAACAGGATTATCTCTTTGCCCGTAGCGAAACCCGCCCCGACGATCGCGCCGATAAATACGCTGGCTACCTTTACCCTCTCAAGTCGCGTCATACAAAAGTATATGCTACTTTAACGACCTCTATTATTATGCGGGCGGCGTGTTTCGGAAATAACTATATAAAAAAAGCGGAAACACACGTTTCCGCCTTATAATAAAAATTTCTTTTCAGATCTCGAGCAAATGTTCTATGCCGTCTTTCGTGGATACCTTGTAAAGCGTTATCTTGTTGCCGAGCACCTGTACAACTTCTGCTCCCGCGCTTTCGGCAAGTCCTTCCGCGATCTCTTTTGCGGTGAAGTCAGAGTTTTTGAGCACGTTGATCTTTATCAGCTCGTGAGCCTGCAACTGCTCTTCTATCTGAGTTATGACCTCGTCGGTAACTCCGTTTTTGCCTATATGCGTAGTGGGTTGCAGCGTCATCGCTATACTTCTGAGTTTAGCTCTTTCTTTTGTCGTCATATTGTTACTCCGTATATTCAAATTCTATATCGAGGATACGCACGACGTCGCCGTCCTGTATGCCCTTTTCTCTGAGAGCGTCGTAAACGCCCAGCTTTTGCAGTCTGCTCTGGAAATATTGGAAGGATTCGTAGTCGCTCAGCACAACTATCCTCGCAAGGTAATTGACAAGCGCGCCCGAAACGACGTATGCGCCGTCGTCAGCGATATCGATCTCGTATCCGCCCTGTTCGTCTTCCTCGACGTAGGTCGCCTCAAACGGCGTTGTTCTGGGAAGCGTAGGCAGGATCTTCGCTATCTCCGCAAGCAGATCCTTGAGCCCTTTGTTTGTCGCAGCGCTGATTCTTATTACTTTTTTGCCCGACTTTTTCTCAAATTCTTCGATATTGCTGTCGTCTGTAAGCAGATCGCACTTGTTAGCGCATATTATCTGCGGCAAAGATGCGAGTTTTTCGCTGTATTGAGAAAGTTCGTTGTTTATCTTAAGATAATCCTCGTAAGGATCTCTGCCTTCGCTGCCCGAGATGTCTATGACGTGCACGATAAGGCGCACGCGCTCTATATGACGCAAGAATCTCGTGCCGAGTCCCGCGCCCTGCCATGCTCCCTCTATAAGTCCGGGGATATCCGCTACTACAAAACGCTGATCGTAGTATTCGGCAACGCCGAGATTGGGGCTGAGCGTAGTGAAATGGTAGTTGGCTATCTTGGGTTTAGCACCCGAAACCACGGACAATATCGTGGATTTTCCGACGTTGGGGAAACCTACAAGACCTACGTCCGCTATCGTCTTTAGTTCGAGAGTCAGTTCTCTTTCTTTTGTCGTGACTCCTCTGTGGCTGAAATGCGGAGCGCGGCGCTGCGCGGTAGCGAACCTCGCGTTGCCTTTGCCGCCCTTTCCGCCTTTTTCGCATACGAACTCGCTGCCCGGATAAAACATATCCGCAAGTATCGTGTTGGTCTTCTTATCCTTGATTATGGTACCGCACGGTACTTTTATTATCATATCCTTGCCGCTCTTTCCCGTGCAGTTTTTCGAGCCGCCCTTTTCGCCGTCTTCTGCGCGGAAATGCTTTGCGTAGCGGAAGTCTATAAGCGTAGCGGAAGTGTCCTCGGCAACGAAGATAACGTCGCCGCCCTTGCCTCCGTCGCCGCCGTCGGGACCACCGTTTGCAACGTACTTTTCGGTATGGAAGGATATCGCTCCGTCGCCGCCGTTGCCGGCTTTGACGAATATGGTTGCTATATCGAGAAACATAATTATTTTATTCTACTCCGAGTTGTTCCGCAATGGCTTTTGCCGCCTTTCTGCCTGCGCCCATGGCGAGTATGACCGTAGCCGCGCCCGTGACCGCGTCGCCGCCTGCGTAAATGCCTTTGACGTTAGTCATCATCGTGTCTTCGTTTACGATAATCGTACCCTTCTGAGAGAATTCTATATCCTTGCATGACTTGCGGATAAGCGGGTTGGGACTCGTACCGAGAGATACGATGACCTGATCCACGTCTATAACGTATTCGCTGCCCTCTACGGGAACGGGACGGCGTCTTCCCGACGCGTCGGGTTCTCCGAGCTGCATTTTGATACACTTGATGCCGCATACTCTGCCGTCCTGACCGAGTATCTCTACGGGGTTGGTGAGCAGCACGAATTCAATGCCTTCTTCCTCTGCGTGCATGATCTCTTCGCCTCTTGCAGGCATCTCTTCGCGTCCTCGGCGATAGATTATGTAGACGTGCTCGCCGTTCAATCTCTTTGCCGTGCGCGCAGCGTCCATTGCGACGTTACCTGCACCTATGACAGCGACTTTTTTGCCGCAGTATACGGGAGTGATCGCGTCTTCTCTGTAAGCCTTCATCAGGTTTACTCTGGTGAGGAATTCGTTTGCAGAGCTTACTCCGTTGAGGTTTTCGCCGGGGATATTCATAAACTGAGGCAGACCTGCGCCCGTGCCGATGAATATCGCGTCGTACTGCTGTTGCAGCTCTTCGATCGTTATCGTCTTGCCTACTACGGTATTGAGTTTTATCTCAACGCCGAGAGCGATAAGCTTGTCTATCTCTTTTGCAACGACGTCGTCTTTAGGCAGTCTGAACTCGGGTATGCCGTACACGAGCACGCCTCCGGCCTTGTGGAACGCCTCGAATATCGTGACCTGCATACCTCTCATCGCGCAGTCAGCGGCGCATGTAAGTCCGCTCGGTCCGCTACCGATAACGGCGACCTTTTTGCCGTTTGAAGGTTTCTTTTCGGGCACTATACCGCTTTTGAGCGCGTAGTCGCCGACGTATCTCTCGAGCGCGCCGATAGCGACGCTGCCGCCGAGTTTAGCCTTTCTGACGCAGAAGTTTTCGCACTGTTTTTCCTGCGGGCATACTCTGCCGCAGATCGCAGGCAAAAGCGTATCCTTGCTTATCTGCTCAACCGCACCGTCCATATCGTTCTGCTTGAGGTGAGCGATAAACGCGGGTATGTCTATGCCTACGGGGCAACCTTTGCGACAGGGCGCGGCTTTACAGCCAAGACATCTGTCTGCCTCCGCGAGCATGAGTTTTTCGTCAAAGCCGAGGCTGACCTCGTTGAAATTCTTTATTCTTTCTTTAGGATCCTGATGAATAGTTTTGTTTCTTTCGCTGTTATTCATAGTCAACCTCTCAATTTGCACTTGCCTTCGTGCTCTCTGTAAAAACCTGAACGGTTCATAGCCTCTGCAAAATCAACTTTATGTCCGTCAAACTCGGGACCGTCAACGCACGCGTACTTTGTCTTGCCGTCTACTGTAAGTCTGCAACCGCCGCACATACCCGTACCGTCGACCATGATGCTGTTCATGCTGACTATGGTATGGATACCGTACTTTCTCGTAAGCTCGCTGACGTTTCTCATCATTATCATAGGACCGACGACGAATACGCAGTCTATCTTCTCGCCTCTGTCGATAAGTTCCTGCAGCACCGTGGTCACGAAACCTTTCGTGCCGAGAGAGCCGTCATCCGTGGCAATGAGCAGTTCTTTGCTGTTTTCTCTGAACTCGTCTATACTGAAAAGCAATTCCTTGGTTCTTGCGCCGATGATGGTAGTGCAAGGCTTGCCCTGAGCTTTGCGCAATTTAGCCTGAGGATAAATGACCGCGCAGCCGATACCGCCGCCCACAAGCACTACGTTTTCGTACTCGGACAGATCGGTCGCGTTGCCGAGCGGTCCGACCATATCGTGTATGAAATCTCCTTCTTTAAGCTGCCCCATCTTGTGGGTGCTGTAACCTACGTCCTGAACAAGCAAAGTGATCGTACCCGCCGCTGCGTCGTAATCGCAGATAGTGAACGGGACGCGCTCTCCGTCTTCGTCGACGCGCAAAATAATAAACTGTCCCGGTTTGCAGTGCGTTGCGATATCCTTTGCCTCGATAAGGTACTCTTTTACTCTCGGAGCGATATCGACGATCCTGAGAATCTTATTCATAACACCAACCTCCTGTGTCGTTATACAACCTTCCCGTTAAGACGTCCGTCTTTCCGCGCTCCGTTAACGCGGAAACACCGTTATTCTATGTATTATTTATTGCCGCTTATCTCGCCGTAATAGTCGCAAAACTCGCATATATTGCATTTGTCGCACTCGGGACAACGCGCCTTGCAGATATATCTGCCGTGATGTATCAGGAGATGATGCGCCTCTGTCCACCTGTCGTGCGGAATTATTTCGCAAAGAGCCTTTTCGACTACTTCGGGTCTGTCCGATTTTACGAAACCTATCCTGTTCGCGAGTCTAAGAACGTGCGTATCGACGGGCATTGCCTGTCCGCCGAATGCTACCGCATAAACCACGTTGGCAGTCTTTCTGCCTACACCTGCGAGAGTCGTCAGCTCGTCCACTTCCGAAGGGACTTTACCCTCAAATCTACAGAGTATGTCCGTTGCGGCCTTAATTATATTTGCGGCTTTATGCTTGTAAAAACCGCATGAGTATATGAGTCCTTCCAGCTCCCTGACATCGATGTTTGCGAAGTCCTCGGGGGTATTGTATTTTTCAAACAATACCGCGGTAACTTCGTTGACTCTCTTATCCGTGCACTGCGCGCTGAGTATTACTGCAACCAGCAATTCGAAAGGCGTGCGGTAATTAAGCTCGCATACGGGAGCGGGATGCAAAAGTTTTAGTCTGTCGAATATTTCGTTTACGACTTCTCTTTTGTCGGACATTTTATTTCATTACGACGTACTGCTCTCTCTCTGCGCCTACCGAAACGTAAGTTATCGGGCAGCCGACAGCCTTTTCGACGTATTTGATATAGTCGAGAGCCGCCTTGGGCAGATCGGAAACTTTGCGGCAGTTTGTTATGTCACACTTCCAGCCGTCAAGGTATTCGATGACCGGCTTAGCTTTGTCGAGGCGTTCTCCTCTCGGGAACTCCGTGGTCTTCTCTCCGTCGATGTCGTAAGCTACGCATACGGGGATCTTATCGAGATAAGAAAGGACGTCGAGCTTGGTAAGAGCGAGCTCGTCCGCACCCTGCATCTCAACGCCGTACTTGGACGCGACGACGTCGAAAGGACCTACTCTGCGGGGTCTGCCCGTAGCAGCGCCGTATTCCGCGCCTGCTTTGCGGAGTTCTTCAGCCTCTTCGCCGAAAAGTTCTACCGTGAACGGTCCTTCTCCTACGCATGAAGAATATGCCTTCATGATGCCGAAGACGTTGTCGAGTTTATACTTGGGTATGCCCGCGCCTACGGGAGCGTATGCAGCGATCGTGTTGGAAGACGACGTATACGGATTTATACCGAAGTCGATATCTCTGAGCGCGCCGAGCTGAGCCTCGAATACTACTTTCTTGCCCGCCTTGAGGCACTCGTCGAGATACTTACCTGTGTTGCATACGAACGGCTTGAGCTGATCGCCGTAAGTCTTGAGCCAATCCATGATCTCGTCGACGTCGATCTTGGTGCTGCCGTAAGCTTTCTCTATAAAGAGATTCTTCCACTCAATGATGGAAGTCATACGCTTTTTAAGCGATTCGGGATAAAACAGATCGCCCATCGTAACGACTTTCTTCAGATATTTGTCGCCGTAAACGGGAGCGATACCTCTTCTCGTCGAACCGTATTTCGCATCGCCGAGTCTGTCTTCTTCGAGGCAGTCCTGTCTGACGTGATAAGGCATGCAGATGACTGCTCTTTCGCTTATCTTGAGGTTTTCGGGGGTGATCTTTACGCCCGCGTCGGTAAGTCTTTTCATTTCTCCGACGAGGTGCTGCATGTCGATGACCATACCGTTGCCCATGACGTTGACGACTTCGGGACGGAGTATTCCTGACGGAATAAGGTTCAAAATGAATTTGCCGAGGTGATTGACGACGGTGTGACCCGCATTATTGCCGCCCTGGTATCTTACTACCACGTCGTAATCGCTCGATACAAGGTCAACCATCCTGCCCTTGCCTTCGTCGCCCCAGTTGATTCCTACGATAGCTGTTAACATAGTTTTATCTCCTTTTGCTTAGCAAAAATTTCTCTTTTTTATATTACTTAGACGTTTTGCCGCCTTTTTTTTGTTTGTCTTCGAGTTTCTTTCCGCGCAGTTCTTCCCAATACTCTTTTGTCTTGTGTCCGAACTCTTTAATCTCTCTGACCAAGCCGTTGAAAGCTCCTATCTCCGCGCGCCAGAATATTATCATCGGGAACACGGCAAGCAGCATAAACACGATGTTTATAGTCATTTCGGTAGTAAGACCGGATATAGAAAGTATATTGCGTATAAACGACGACGTTATCGCCGCGATATACAGAATCAGACTCATCGCGATGAGATAAAGCCTTTCCTTCGTATAAGGTATACATACCCACATCAGCACGATAAAGGATACGAGCGACGTGACGTAGAACGCCATCGTGGACACCTGTGCCGACACGTCGATACCTACGTTGCGGTATACAAGACAGATTATAGTTACCATTGTCGCTACCGTAAACCCTGCCGGCAAGGCTTTTTTGAAGACCTTACTCAGGAACGAGCCTTTGACTTTGGTGTCGTTGGGCTCGATAGCGAGGAAGAACGACGGTATACCGACGAACAGACCGCTTATCAGCGTGAGCTGTATAGGCTCGAACGGATAGTTCATCTGAAGTATTATCAGAAGCAACGTCAGCAGTATGCTGAAAGACGTCTTGACGAGGAAGAGCGACGCGGCGCGTTCAATGTTGTTGATAACGCGTCTGCCTTCTGCGACTACGCTCGGGAGAGCCGCAAAATCGCTGTCGAGGAGCACGAGCTGCGCGACGTTTCTGCTCGCCTCGCTGCCCGACGCCATTGCTATCGAGCAATCCGCCTCTTTGAGAGCCATGACGTCGTTTACGCCGTCGCCCGTCATGCCTACGGTATGACCTTTAGCCTTGAGCGACGTAACGAGCACTTTTTTCTGCTTGGGCGTAACTCTGCCGAATATCGTGTATTTGTCGCACGCGTCGAATATCTTTTCGTCCGTATCCAGCTCTGTCGCGTCGATGAACTTATCCGCGCCTGCAAGTCCCGCGCGTTCTGCGACTTTGGATACGGTGAGCGGATTGTCGCCCGAAATGACTTTGAGTTCGACGCCCTGCTTTGCGAAGTACGCAAGCGTATCTTTTGCGTTTTCTCTTATCTTGTCCGAAAGCACTATGAGCGCGACGGGTTTGAGTTTATCCCTGTCGAGATCGTCTTTGAACGGCTGCGTAGTCCTGACCAGAACGAGAACGCGGAATCCCTGCGCGCTGTATTCCTTCACGTCGTTTTCGACGAGAGAATATTTCTCTTTGAGTACGAATTCCGGCGCGCCGACAATGAATTTGCCGTTTGCACCGAAGTCTGCCGCGCTCCATTTTCTCGAAGACGAGAACGGAACGGTGCTTACCACTTCGTACTTTTCGTTGCTCCTGAAATATTGTGCGAACGCCTCGAACGTAGAGCCCTGCGATCCGAGCGCCGCGACCATATTGGTCATGATGTCGTCGACGTGTCCGTATTTCGTAGAATAGATATGCGTCTTTTCTACCTGCATGCTGCCTTCGGTTATCGTACCCGTCTTGTCGAGGCAAAGCATGTCTACTCGCGCCAGCGTTTCTATACTGTACAGATCCTGTACGAGCGTACGCTTTCTTGCAAGTTTGACAACGCCTACGGCGAGCGCGATCGACGTCAGCATGACGAGTCCTTCCGGGATCATGCCTACGACTGACGCGACGGTACCCGTGACCGCCTCGTTTATCGTGGAAGTCGTTATCTTGTTGGTATAGAACATCAGGATACCGAGCGGGAAGATCGCGAGCGTGACAATACGGATTATCCAGTTTATCGAGCGCATGAGCTCCGACTTCGGTTTCTTAAACTTCTTGGCTTCCGCCATGAGCTTGGACGTAAAGTTGTCTTCGCCGACAGCGGTGACGCGAGCCTTGCACTCTCCCGCCTGAACGAAACTGCCCGAATACAGGAAGTCTCCGTTCTGCTTATGCACGTCGTCCTGTTCGCCCGTGAGCAGAGATTCGTTGACTTCGCACTGCCCCTCTACGACAATGCTGTCAGACGGTATCTGCATGCCCTGCTTGAGTATCATTATATCGTCGATGACAATATCGGATATTTCGCTCTGCACGACCTTGCCGTTTCTTACGAGATCGACGTGAGGCGCGGCGATGAGCGACATCTTTTCAAGCACTTTTTTACTTCTTATCTCCTGCACGACGCCGACGATAATGTTGACGGTGACTACACCGATAAAGAGCATGTTCTTGAGCTCGCCGTAAACGAAAATGAGCGCAGCGAGCACAAAGTTGATAAAATTGAACAACGTAAGCACGTTGGATCTGAAAATACCGAGATAAGACTTGGACACGATATTCGGCTGCACGTTGTTCATGCCTCTGCCGAAACGCTCCTGCACCTGCTCGTCGGTAAGTCCTACGGAAGGATCGGGCTGAACTCTCTCGAGCTCTCCGACGTATTTGACTTTTTTATTCTGTTTCCTGAAATCCTTGTCTGCTTTTTCCTGCGCGCGGCTCGGCTCTTCTTCCTGCTCCGCTATCTCTTCTGCGACTGCGGACTGAATATCAGTTTCAGCGGTTTCGTCTGCAACCGCGACTGCGTTTTCAGAAACGTTTTCTTCTGCTGCGGTTTGATTTTCAACGTTATCTTCGACGTTGGTTCCTTCTTGCTTTACGTCTGCCGCCTTACGCCTTGAGCGGGTCTTCGCAGGCTTTTCGGTCTGCGCCTTTTGCGGCTCGTTTACGACCGCCGTATCTTTGACGGGCGTGTTATCGACCGAGATAACGTCTTCAATGTCTTTGATATCTTTTTCTTCTACAACAATAACGTCCGCCGCCTTCTTTTTGGAACGGGTCTTTTTCTCTTTCTCAACGACGACAGCGTTTTCGGCAACATCCTCTTTTACCTCAACCTTCTGCGGCTCGATAGCGGTGTTCTTTTCTTTGAACTGTTTAGGCGCGCCGGAAGATCTCGGTCTTCGACTGCTGCTTTTTTGCGTATCGGAAACTGCCCCGGACTTCACGTCCGCGGCCGACTGCGTTTTTCCCGCGCTTGCGTTCTGCGCGGTTTTTACCGCTTTTTCAGCGTCTTTTGCAGTAATTTCTTCCTGCGTTTTTTTCTTTGTTGCCATACATTAGATAATATAACATTTTTATATTATTAAGTCAATAAATTATTGACTTTCCTTATCTCATTTACCGTGCTTTGTCTGCTGAAAAATTTTTTCTTCTGTTCCGCCGCCGTTTTTATCTCGTTTAACGCGACATTTTATATATACGTCAAACAAAAAACGCGTTCCCGCAAAGGAAACGCGTTGAAATTTTTATTATCAAAGCTCTTTGTTGAACTCCGTCCTGCGTTTTGTTGCCCTGACGAATTCGTCCTCGAGCGCGGCTTTATCGTCGTTTTCGAGAGCTTTTTTTATTATGTCAAGATACTTTTCGAATTCTTTTATAGATGCGAGAAGATTGTTTTTATTGCCGAGGAACAGCTCCGACCACAGCTTTTCGTTGATATTCGCGATCCTCGTCAGATCCCTGTAACTGTCTCCTACAAATCTCGGGGTGTCGAACTGTCTGTCGTCGCTGTTGACGAGAGCGACTGCTATCGCGTGGGGCAGCTGCGAAACGAAAGATATGACCTTGTCGTGATCTTCGGGCGACAGCCTCATCACGTTTTTGAAACCCATTTCGCGCGCTAAGCGTTCTATCGTATCGAGAGAACTCTTTTTATTCCTTTCCGACGGCGTGATGATAAAATTCGCGTCCTTAAATACTCTGTCGTCGGCGTAATCAATACCTTTTTTCTCTCTGCCCGCCATAGGATGAGCGAACACGAAATCCGCGTTTTCGGGCAAAAGGCTCTCTATCTTCTCTGTAAAATGCGACTTGATGCCCGCCACGTCGGTAAGTATCGCGCCGTCCTTGAGCAAATGCGCGATCCTCCTGAGTTCGCCTTCTACCTGCTTTGGATAGAGCGCGATGACGACTATGTCGGACAGCGGCAGAAACGCGTCTGCAAGCGTAGCCGCGTCGTCCACGATGCCTCTTTCTTTAGCTTTTTTTACCGTATCCTCGTCGCAGTCCGCGCCATAAACGGTGTATCCGAGCTTTTTCAGCGCGGTCGCATAAGAGCCGCCTATTACGCCAAGACCGATAACGGTAACGGTTTCTTTAGATCCGTTCATTTTATATCCTCGTATTTTCCGCTCTCGATCATCTTGACCGCGAGAACGTATCCGTCAAATCCTTTGCCGCAAATCTGCGCTTTGCAGACGGGGGCGGTGACCGAAACGTGTCTGAATTCTTCGCGCTTGTCTATTGCGGAGATATGCACTTCCACGACGGGCAGCTTTATCGCCTTTATCGCGTCGCGGATAGCGTAGCTGTAATGAGTATGCGCCGCGGGATTTATCACGACGCCGTCGTATTTTTCAAAGAAACATCTGTGCAGACAATCGACTATGTCGCCCTCGTGATTGCTCTGAAAAAAACTGAGCTCCGTGTTTGTTTCGGCGCAATTCTTTTTTATGTAAGCGTAGAGATCTTCGAGCGTGTTTTCGCCGTATACGTCCTTCTCTCTCGTGCCGAGCATGTTCATATTGACGCCGTTTATCACCATTATCTTCATATTTTCAAACCCTCTTGAGAAAGTATTTTCATGAGCTTATCAAGCCCTTCTTTTTCGTCCCCGTCGTTGTCGAGAACAGCCTGCGCCGCAGCGTAATATCTGCTCTTTCTCGCAGCGTAAATTCCGCGCAGTTTGTCTGCTCCGTCGGCAAGCAGAGGTCTGCCTCCGCAGTCCGCAGTCGCTATTATCTTATCTATATTTCTTCTGACGAAAACCGTCGCGCCCGACAACAACATTATATCTCTGTTGACCGCTCTTTTTATGCAGCCGCCGCCCGTTGCGACAATTTTTCCTTTCCCTAGCGAAAGCTCGTATAGCGCGCGGCTCTCCGCATCTCTGAAAGTCTTCTCTCCTTCCGCAAAAAGTTCAGGGATAGTTCTTCCTTCCCTCTCAACGATATACGCGTCCATATCGACAAACTCTCTGCCCAGAGCTTCTGCAAGCAGTCTGCCGAGCGTACTCTTGCCGCAGGACATTATGCCCGTGAGATAGATATTGTCGCCGCCGCCGAGCGACTCTCTGAAAGATAGTTTTTTGAATATCTTTTTTGTAGCGGTTTCGTCGACTTCTTCGTCGCGCCATACGCTCTGCGACTTCATAGCCTGCGCAACGAGCATATACAGCCCGCCGACACAGCGTTTGCCGAGCTTTGCGCCGAGTTTGAGAAACTCGGTATACATTGGATTGTACACTATATCCGCAAGCGCGTCGAAACAAGCGATGACCTCTTCTCCGACGGGGCTTACGCCTTCTTTGGGATACATCCCCACAGGCGTACAGTTGACGAGAAGATAGCCCTTTGCGCCTTTTTCGCACTCGAGGCGCAATGTTTCGTAATCTATAGCTCTTACCGCATTTTCGTTTACTTTGGCGGGATCTCTGCTGACGACGGTAACGTCCGCGCCGAGCTCTCTCAAAGCGTGAACGACAGACTTTGCCGCGCCGCCGTAACCGAGAACGCATGCTCTTTTTTCAGCCGCATTGATACCTCTCGACTTGAGCATAGCCGAAAAACCGTACGGATCGCTGTTGTATCCTTCGAGCTTATCCCCGCGGCGCTTTACCGTATTGACCGCGCCAATGCTCTTTGCCTCGTCGGATATGGCGTCGAGATTTTTTATAACGTCGGTTTTATACGGTATCGTTACGTTTACGCCGTCATATCCGAGAAGGAGATCTCTGCACGAGCCTATGTCCTCTCTCGCTATTTCTCTGACATCGTAAACGCCGCTCTCGCCTTTTATATCAAAAAACTCGCTGTGTATCTGCGGAGAACGCGTATGACCGAGTTTTTCTCCTATCACGCAAAATCTGTTTTCCACTTCACTCCTCCTGCGGCGCGCTCTTGACGTACTCTCCGAGGAGTTTGAACGCTATCGTAGTCTTTTCGACGTAATAAAGCGCCTGTTGCATATCCTTGCTGTTGCAGTTGCCCTCGAGATCGACTACAAAATAATAGCTGCCGGGATTGTTTTTCAGCGGACGGGACTCTATCTTGACCATATTTATCCCGTAACGTGTAAAGAATCTGAGCACGTTGTACAGAGCTCCCGACTCGTTATTGAGCGTAAAGCTGACGCTGACTTTGTCCGCATCCGTATCAGACAGCATTTTTGAAATTACGATAAATCTGGTAAAATTCTCTTTATAGCTGTTTATTCCCTTTTCGAGTACGTCGAGCCCGTATATCCTTGCCGCTGATTCTCCTGCGACCGCCGCGATCGAAACGTCGCCTTTTTCTGCGACCATTTTCGCTGCAAGCGCGGTATTGGGATAAGGAATAAGATTCCAACCGCCCTTTACGAGATATTCGTGAGCCTGCTCGAGAGCCTCGGTCTTTGAATAAACGGTCTTTACGTCGCTAAGTTTCGCGCCTTTGACGCCGACTAAGCAATGATTTATCCTTATCCACTTTTCTCCGACGATAAAGCAGTTGTATTTGCCGAGAAGATCGTACACCTCGACGACAGAACCTATCGAAGAATTTTCTATCGGCACGACGCCGTAATCTATCTCGCCTTTGTCGATGGCCTCGAAGACTCCTTCGAAAGCGGGATAAGCTTTCATATTGTCTTTAGCAGCAAAAAACTCCTCTGCCGCCTGCTGAGAATAACTGCCCTCAGTGCCCTGAAATCCTACTTTCGCATTATTGCCGAAAGGTCTGCGTTCTCTCTTTACCTGCTCCACGGGGTTAGTCTTAAGCTGAACCTCTTTGCTGAGATCCATTACCGCGGTCATAAAGTCGCGCGCCTCGTTCGAATATCCTTTATCTTTCAGACGGTCTACCGCGCGATCGAGCACCTCTTTTTCTCTGCCGCCCTGAAAGACAGTCGCTCCCGCCGCGCGCTTATATTCCGCAACCTGCTTTGCAACGTCCATCCTGCTCTCGAAAAGCGGTATTATTTTATCGTCGATCGCATCGATCTCTTTTCTCAGTTCTTTTATATCTTTCATCTTCACTCCCCGACGAATTGATATACGGCAAGCGCAGCCGCCGCCTCTATCACGGGCAGCGCGCGCACGACTATGCACGGGTCGTGTCTGCCTTTGAGCGAAAGTTTTACGTTTTCGCCCGTAGCGACGTTTACCGTATCCTGTTCTTTGAAAATAGACGCCGTGGGCTTTATCGCCACGTTGAACACGACAGGCATACCCGTGGTGATTCCGCCGAGCACGCCTCCGTTGTTGTTCGTAAGCGTGCGCAGAACGCCGTCCTCGCCGTAATGCCAGCTGTCGTTTGCCTCACTGCCGCGCATTTCTGTGATCCCGAAACCGTTGCCGAACTCTACGCCCTTTACCGCGGGCACCGAGAACAGCAATGACGAAAGCACGCTTTCAATACTGTCGAACAGCGGATCTCCGAGCCCTGCTTTGAGCCCCGTTACCGCACACTCTATCCTGCCGCCCACGCTGTCGCCGTCCGCTCTCGCGCTTGCGATAACTTTTCTTATATCGTCTTCTTTGCTCTTGTCGAGAAGAGGCAGCACCGCGCTTTTGAGAGAGCTTATCTCTTCAGCGGTTATCTCGGTACCGAACCTTCTGTCTTTTACGTCCGCAACGGAAAGGATATGAGAAACCACTTGTATGCCTTTATTTTTAAGAAGTTGTCTTGCTATCGCTCCCGCAAAGACGAGCGGCGCTGTAAGTCTTCCAGAACTTGCTCCTCCGCCTCTGTAATCGTTGAAACCGTCGTATTTCACCTTGTATCCGTAATCTGAATGACTCGGGCGCATAACGTCCCTGAGCTGTGAGTAATCCTTGGATTTTACGTTGGTATTTCTGATAACCGCGCATATCGGAGTGCCTTCCGCCACGCCGTCCATGACTCCGCAGAGGATCTCGACATCGTCCGCCTCTGTCCTCGGGGTGGAAAACTCTCCGCCGTTGGGCGCGCGTCTTGCCATCTGAACTTTTATTTCGTCGAAGTTTATCTTTAGTCCCGCGGGCACGCCGTCCACGACCACGCCTATCGCCGCGCTGTGGGATTCTCCGAAAACGCTTATTTTAAGTTTGTTTCCCCATACTCCGCTCATCTTACATTTCCTCCCAAAGCCTTGTATCTCTCAAGAAAATCGGGGTACGACTTGGCAATGCACGAAAAGTCGTCCACCGTAATCGGTTTTTTGCACCTTGTCGCCGCTATCGCGAGCGTCATGGCTATTCTGTGATCGTTGAAAGAGCTGACTTTTACGCCGCCCTCGAACTCGTCTTTGCCGCAGAAGATCAGATCGTCGCCCTTTCTCTTAACGTCCGCGCCTATCGCGGTTAGCTGAGTGTACACCGCATCGAGCCTGTCGCACTCTTTGATCTTGAGTCTTGAGAGCCCCGTAAGTCTTGTAACGCCCTTTCTCAAAGCGCACGCCACCGCGAAAACGGGTATGATGTCGGGACAATCCTCTCCGTCAAATACGAGATCTCCGCTTTCGTCAAGCCTGTCGAGATAGTCTTTTATCACCTTGTCGCCCTGCGCGCTGGACAGATTGAGTCCCTCTACCTTTACGTCTGAACCTATACGGTTGGCAACGAGATAAAACGCCGCCTGCGACCAGTCGCCTTCCACCTCTGTATCCAGAGGTTTATAAGTCTGCCCGCCTTTTATCTCAAAAGTGCGGTCTCCGTCGTAACAAACTTCTATACCCGCCTCGCCGAGCGACTGCATAGTAAGGTCTATATATCCTTTTGAGTAAAGCGGCGTAGTCAGCTCTATCGTGCTGTCGCCGTCTGCAAGCGGAAAAGCGAACAGAAGTCCGCTTATAAACTGGGAGCTGACGTCGCCTCTTACGCGGTAACGCCCTGCGGGCAACGCGCCTTTTACCGTGAGATCGAGAGATCCCGTCTCCGCGCTTTTGTCGACGTAAAAAAGCCCTGCGGATTTCCACAGCTCTTCGAACACCGTCATAGGTCTTACTCCGAGCTTTCCTCTGCCCGTAAAATGCGTATGCCCCTGATTTACCGCGGCACATACGGGAAGACACATCCTTAGCGTTGATCCGCTTTCGTTGCAAAAAGCCTCAACGTCTGCGTTCACTCCCTGCGTGCCCTGTACGCAAAGGACTCCGTCGTCTTCTTTTATCTCTGCTCCGACGGCGCGCATAACGCCTGTCGTAGCCTCTATATCCTTGCTGAACTGAATTCCTCTTATCGTGCTTTTTCCGTGCGCAAGCGAGGCGCATATTATCGCCCTGTGCGCCAGACTCTTTGAAGGCGGAACTTTTACTCCGCCTTTGAGTGTAGATTTAGAAAAAGTCAGATTTTCAAGCGTCATCAGTCAAAAAACTCCGCGGTAGTGGGATAGAGATAGCTCTCTCCTATCCTGTCAAGCAATACCGCAACGAGCTTGTCTCCCATATTTTTTTTGTCGTTTACCACGCCTTTCACGACCTCTTTAACGGGCGCGTCGTCTTCGGACGGCAAACCGTACATTGCACAGACAGCCGCGATGCGCTCCGCCGTACCCTTTTGCGTGAGTCCTCTTGCTTCCGCGCGGCGGCAGACCTCGTACATCCCTATCGCGACCGCGTTGCCGTGAGAGAGTTTTTCGAATTTATAATACTTTTCGAGAGCGTGTCCGTAAGTGTGCCCGAAATTGAGGAGCATCCTGTCCCCTTTGTCTTTTTCGTCCTTTTCTACCACTTCGCGCTTTATGTCGCAACAGCGGTATATGACCTCGTCCAATACGGGCACGAGTCCTTGTTTTCCCGCGCACTTTTCGAGTTTGTCGAAAAGCTCCGCATCCTTTATACAGCCGTATTTGATGACTTCAGCCATACCGTCCGTAAAAAACGCGTCGGTAAGCGTGCCGAGAGCGTCTACGTCTATGAGAACGGTTTCAGGCTGATAGAACGCGCCCACGAGATTTTTACCTTCGGGCAGATCGACAGCCACTTTGCCGCCTATGCTGCTGTCAACCTGAGCAAGGAGCGACGTAGGTATCTGCACGAAACCTATGCCGCGGAGATAAGTCGCCGCCACAAAGCCGCAAAGATCTCCTATCACTCCTCCGCCGAGCGCGACAAGAGCGTCTTTTCTCGTGATCTTTTCTTCAAGCAGTTTTGAATATATCTTCGGCAGAATATCGAAGGACTTGGTTTTCTCGCCGTGAGGCAATACGCAAAGACTTACAATATATCCCGCCTTAGAGAGTGAAGAAACCACGTCGTCCGCATACAGCTTTGCGACGTTGTCGTCGGTAAGCACGCAAAGCTTTTTGCCGTCGCGTTTAATATATTTGCCGACGTCTTTCAGCAGACCTCTTTCGAAGATTATATCGTAGCTGTTTTTGCCGAGATCGACGTGAAGTTTACGCATTTCAGACCTCTCTGCCCACTACGGATGCTATTTGTCTTATCTGTCCGACGAGATCGTCGAAAACACCCGGTTTGATAGACTGGTTGCCGTCGCAAAGCGCGTGAGCGGGATCGTTGTGAACCTCTATGATAAGTCCGTCCGCACCGACTGCAACAGCCGCTCTCGCAAGAGGCTCGACCATCCACCATTTACCCGTAGCGTGAGAAGGATCCACGACTATGGGCAGGTGAGAAAGCTGCTTGACCGCAACGATTGCGCTGAGATCGAGCGTATTTCTCGTATATGTTTCAAAAGTTCTTATGCCTCTTTCGCAGAGGATTATCTGCTCGTTGCCGCCCGCCATTATGTATTCGGCAGACATGAGCCACTCCTCTATCGTCGCGCTGAGTCCGCGCTTGAGCAGGATAGGCTTTCTCGTCTGACCGAGCAGACGGAGCAGGTCGAAATTCTGCATATTTCTTGCGCCGACCTGTATCACGTCCACGTCGCGGACGAATATGTCGATATCGAACGGAGACATTATCTCTGTAACGATAGGAAGACCAGTAACCTCTCTTGCCTCCTTAAGAAGTTCGAGCCCCTGGTATTTGAGCCCCTGGAAAGCGTAAGGAGAAGTGCGGGGTTTGAACGCGCCGCCGCGCAGGAAATTTGCGCCCGACTGCTTTACCGCCTTGGCTACTTCTACTATCTGCGCCTCGCTCTCGACTGAGCACGGTCCCGCCATAAGCGCGAGCTTTTTGCCGCCTACCTTCGTGCCGTTTACATCTACGATCGTCGGCTTGGGGTGGAACATCTTGTTAGCCTTTTTGAAGGGCTCCGCGACGTGCATTACTTTTTCTACGTTATGGTTAGCCTCGATCTGCGTCGGGTCGATCTTGCTCGTATCGCCCACAAGACCGAGAATTATAAGATCCTGACCGAAAACGGGGTTGACCTGAACGCCTAAACCTGTAATTTTGTCTATCAGCTGGTCAACTTCGTTTTTGGGAGTATTCGGTTTGAGAATAACTATCATAGGTATTACCTCTCGGAAAATATTATCTTTTACATTTTACACTAACGCGCGCAAATAATCAAGAATACGCGCGATTTTCTTCGCGTTTTTTCGCGCCCGCGAAGAAAAGCAACTCAAAAAGACTTTTCTTCGACAAAAAGCAAAAAAAACACCCGCCCATACGGACGGGTAAATGCAAGATGCGATATTCTTTATTTTGTTTCAGTAAGCATTTTGTTTATTGCGCTGACAAGTGCGGAAACAGATGCCGCGATGATGTCGTTGTGGATGCCTACGCCCCACACTTTCTTATCGCCGTACTCAACGCAGACGTATGCAACTGCCTGCGACTTTGACGTAGTGGTGAGCGCGTGCTCGTGATATTCCGCTATCGTATAGTTGCGCGGTACGATATTCCTGAGCGCGTTGTTGACAGCGTCGAGTCTTCCGTTTCCGATACCTGAAAGCTCCTGTATCTTGCCGTCGTATTCTACGGTTACGACGGTATGGATATCGCCCTTTTGCTGATAATGATGTTCGAAAAGCTTGATCGGCTCTACGATATTGACGTAATTCTTTTCGAATATATCCATGACCTCGTCGGGTTTGAGCTCTTTATGCGCGTGATCGCTGACCGACTTTACGAGATATCCGAAAGATTCTCTCATATTCTGCGGCAACACGAAACCGTAAGCGTTCTCGAGCAGATAAGCGACGCCGCCCTTGCCTGACTGACTGTTTATGCGGATAACGTCTGCCTCGTATACTCTGCCGACGTCGTGCGGGTCTATCGGGAGATACGGCACGTTCCAGACGTCGAGCTTGTTTGCCTTGCGGTAATTCATACCCTTAGCGATAGCGTCCTGATGCGATCCGCTGAACGCGGCGAATACGAGTCTTCCGCCGTAAGGCTGACGGTCGTTGACATGCAATCCCGTCGCCTTTTCGTATGCCTCGCATACGGCGGGCATATCCGAGAAATCGAGCTTGGGATCTACGCCCTGCATATACATATTCATTGCAACGGTGACTATATCCGCGTTGCCCGTGCGCTCGCCGTTGCCGAAAAGCGTACCTTCTATTCTGTCCGCGCCTGCGAGCAAACCGAGTTCGCAGTCCGCGACCGCGCAACCTCTGTCGTTATGCGGATGCAGAGAAATGATCACGTTTTCTCTGTCGTGAAGGTTCTTGGACATGAATTCTATCTGCTGTGCATAGACGTGAGGAGAACTCATTTCTACCGTCGCGGGCAGATTGATTATGACCTTCGCGTCGGGGGTAGGTTTCCAGATATCTATGACCGCATTGCATATCTCAAGCGCAAATTCAGGCTCCGTACCCGTAAAACTCTCGGGCGAATATTCAAAGAAGAAATTGCCCTCCGTCTTTTTTGCGTAATCCACGAGAAGTTTTGCGCCCGTCGTGGCGATCTCTATAATTTTGTCTTTAGGCTTTTTGAACACCTGCTCTCTCTGCGCCACGGACGTAGAGTTGTAGAGGTGAACTATCGCCCTTTTCGCGCCTTTGAGAGCCTCGAAAGTCTTGGCTATGATGTGTTCTCTCGACTGAGTAAGCACCTGTATGGTAACGTCGTCGGGGATGAGATTTTTCTCTATAAGAGCGCGCAGAAATTCATATTCCGTTTCGCTTGCCGCGGGGAATCCGACTTCTATCTCTTTGAAACCTATCTTGCAAAGGAACGTGAAAAATTCCAGCTTCTGATCGAGGCTCATCGGTACGACGAGAGCCTGGTTTCCGTCGCGCAAATCCACGCTGCACCACGCGGGAGCCTTGTCGATGCTGTCTTTTTTGACCCAATCGTTGCACTCCTCAGGCGGCATAAAGTAACCCTTGCGGTACTTTTCAAAATTTTTCATATACCCTCCGTGAAAAAATAACAGCCGTCGTCTTTAAGAGACGAAGGCTGCGTTTCGTGGTACCACTCTTATTTGACTTCTCCCCGCCGTGCGGCTACGTCGCAAACGCGACTCAAGGGGAAAGATCCTCTTTCTGCTGTAACGGGCTTCACCCGGCAGAGCTGACTGTTCACTCTGCGGACTCCGAGGCGAGTTCGTCTGTCGTAGCGTCCGCTTTTCACCTGCCGCGGCTCTCTGTGCACCCGTATCCGACTAATATTCCTCTTCTTTGTCCAAAAAATATTTAGATTGTTTCTATCATATTGTATTTTGGCTTTTATGTCAAGCGTTTTTTGAAAATCCGCCTCCGCACGACACTAAATGCATTTACGCAGCGCAAAACACGAGCTTTGACCATATTATGCAGTTGCGGCGTTTTGCGTTACGCTCGTCATAGCGACATAAGCGCGTCGAGCAGGCTGTCCATAGCTACGTCCGCTACGTCCGCGGTGGTATTGAGATGGCGGTAGATCTCTCTGTACTTGAATATCTCGTGTATGTCCGACGTATCGAACAGCCTTGCGAGCGCCTTATAATATGCCGCGCCCACTTTGTTTTCGAGGCTCTTGACTTTTATCGCCTCGTCGCGGGATATACTCTTGTGTTTTTCCATATTGGCGACCGCTTTCTGAATATGCTGCGTGATATCCAGAAGTATGGACACCATTTTTATCATATCTTCGTTGGGTTTTACGCTGAAAAGTCTTGTTTCGTCTACCGTGGTCTTGGCATAGTCGAGTATCTCATCGAGTTGTCTTGAAAGATCGAAAATATCGTTTCTTTCCATCGGAGTGATAAACGTTTTGTTGAGCTCGTCGATAAGGACGCGCCTGACCATATCGCCCTCATCCTCAATAGAAATGACATTGTCGCCGAACTTTTCGTCACACGTCGTGCAGTAATCGTAAAGAGCCTGCATACCGCGCACCATAGCGTCGCACTGCTTAGCGAGCAAACCGAAAAAATCCGTTTTTTTCTTGAATAAAGCCATAAATTTTCCTCCGCAATTCACCTTACTATCATCAATTTGAGCAGAAAACCGACGAACGCGCCCAGGCAAGCCGCAACAGGGAACGTAAGCAGCCAGCTCGAAAATATCTTCTTTGCCCTTCCCCAGCGCACCGCGCTCACTCTATCCGCGATACCGACGCCGATTATGCTCGAAGAAACGACCTGCCCCGTACTTATAGGTATACCTGTGAACGAACACGTAAGCGCAACTGCTGCTGTCGAAACCTGCGCGGTAAACGACTGAAGCGTGCCGACTCTGTATATTTTCTTCCCGACCGCGTAAATAAGTCTGTATCCGCCGAACACGATCCCCGCCATGATAGCTACCGATATCAACGCGACGATCCAGAAAGAAAACTCGTAAGTTTCTATATCGACTCCTTTGCATACCGCAAGCGTAAGCAGATATATACCCATAGTTTTCTGAACGTTGTTGATAGAGATAGACGTACTCATAACAATTACGTTGAATACCTGAGCGGCTTTGAAGAACTTTTTTACGCTCCTGTCGAGATACACGCACACCGCTCTGAACAGCTTGTCGAGAAGATACCCGACCGTCATACATATGAGCGGCGTCAGAAATACCATAAGTATGACTTTGAGTCCTACGGCTGTCCAATTGACGCAATCAAAACCGAAACAGACTATCGCAGCACCTACAAGTCCGCCGAGCAACGTGTGCGACGTACTGTTTGGGACGGATACTAGCACGCATATCACCGACCACACGAGTGCGGCTATCATGGTTGACAGCATAAACACAAATCCCGCCTTGGGATCTACGCTCTCGAGCGTTTCGCTGTAAACAAGGCTGCCCACCGTTCTCGCAACGCTGTCGCTTCTCAGAAAATAACATATGACTATCGGCGCGATTAGCATTACTGCTCCCGCAATAATAAGAGCGTATCTCGCCTTTATCGCACGCGTAGCAACACAGGTGGCGACGGCATTTGCTCCGTCGGAAAACCCCATGTAAAAAGTGTATAAAACGGCAAAAACCATTACTACGATTATGTACGCGTTCATCTTATGCCCCGATAATACTCTTTTTCCTATGCATAAATTATACATTAAAACGCTTTGAGTTTCAATATGCATTTGTGCGCGGGATAATATAATATATTATATTTCTGAAGAACAATAAATACAATGCAAAATTATAATTTTTTTATGGATTTTACGGTTGTCGTTTTCATACGGATAAAAACAAACTTGCGCTGTTTGCGTCCGAATATTGATAATTGATAATAATTAATAATAATTGATAATACTAAAATATAAGAATTATATTTCAAACTGTCCTAATTGAAACGCAATAATTTTTTATAAAATTTCCCCATGCGATTAATGTACAAAATCAAGCATATATCGAATGTTGAATATCAGCATCTCTTCCCCTTGTTACTCCGCGCAGCCACCTTCGTCCGCCCCATCAGCTGCAAACAAAAGCACTTTATTTTCATGGCTCGTCGTATTTCATTTTCGCAAAGCGTTGAAGACCGCTACAATTCTTTGCCGACTCGCTACGATTTTCCGCGTTGTAAAAATAAAGCCTTATATGACTCTCAACTCCCTTCTTAATAGTTTCGGCTAAATTAAGTTTTACACTCGCCCTTATCCGCGTCCTCGGAGCGACACTTCGTCTTGTTTGCGTATCTTCTTCGCGTTATTTGCCCGACCTGTCGTTTTTTTGTCTTCCTTACGGATAAAGTCAAAACCGCGCATGGATTTATCTTCTCAGATGCATCGTGTTTACTCAGGATAAATTTTGTTTTATATTAAACGATCTTTTTACAACGCTTAACAGTCAAAAAAATCCGCGCGGGAGTTCCCGTGCGGAAGTTTTATCTTTTTATATTTCGTCTGCTTAATCCTGTTATCTGAGACCAGCGTTCTGCGGAATATCGGGAAGACTTGCAAATCCGACTTTGAGAGCCTCGTCGTTAGGGATAAAATCTACCATTGTCTTGTCGTTAAACGCCTTATAAGCGCTCATATCGAAATATCCCGTACCCGTAAGACCGAACAGTATCTTCTTATGCTCGCCCGTTTCTTTGCACTTAAGCGCCTCGTCAACGGCAACTTTTATCGCGTGAGATGATTCGGGCGCAGGCAAAATGCCTTCGCATCTTGCGAACATCTCTGCGGTTTCGAATACCTTTGTCTGCTCAACGCTTCTCGCAGTCATATAGCCGTCGTGATAGAGCTTGCTGAGTATCGGGCTCATGCCGTGATAGCGCAGACCGCCTGCATGATTGGGCGACGGAAGGAATCCGCTGCCGAGCGTATACATCCTCGCAAGAGGCGTAGTCTTGCCCGTATCGCAGAAATCGTATGCATAAACGCCCCTCGTAAGCGAAGGACAGCTTGCAGGTTCGACCGCGATAAACTGCGTATTGTTTTTGCCCTCTATTCTGTCTGCCATAAACGGAGCGATAAGTCCGCCGAGGTTAGAACCGCCGCCTGCGCATCCTATGATTATATCGGGCGTTACTCCGTATTTGTCAAGAGCGGCTTTAGCCTCGAGTCCGATAACGCTCTGATGCAACATAACGTGATCGAGCACGCTGCCGAGAACGTATCTGCAGTTGGGAGTAGTCGTCGCTACTTCTATCGCCTCGGATATCGCGCAACCGAGAGATCCGCCCGTATTGGGATGCTCTTTAAGTATAGCTCTGCCTACCTTGGTCGTTTCGGACGGAGAAGGTATTACCTGAGCACCGTAAGTACGCATGACCTCTTTACGGTAAGGTTTCTGTTCGCTTGACACTTTTACCATATAAACCTTGATGTCGATACCGTAAAAAGCGCAAGCCATAGAAAGCGCAGTGCCCCATTGTCCCGCGCCCGTTTCGGTAGTAAGCGAAGTAATGCCTTGCTGTTTAGCGTAATATGCCTGCGCAACCGCGCTGTTGAGCTTATGCGAGCCCGAAGTGTTGTTGCCTTCGAACTTATAATATATTTCCGCAGGCGTGCCGAGAGCTTTTTCGAGTTCGTAAGCTCTCACGAGCGGAGCGGGTCTGTACATCTTGTAGAAATCGCGTATCCCTTCAGGGATTTCGATATATTTATCCGTGCAATTGAGTTCCTGATCGATCACCTCGTCGCAGAAAACGGGACGGAGATCGTCTTTAGTGCACGGCTTGAGCGTTGCGGGATTGAGAAACGGATCGTGCTGCTCTTTCATAAACGCCTTGAGGTTGAGCCATGCCTTGGGGATCTCCTCTTCGGGCAAATATATTTTATAAGGTATTTTATTGTTTTTCATAGTCAAATCTCCTGTTATTTACGTCTGTTTGCGGCTTTTGCCTATCGCCTTTCGGCATTGCGCTTATCCCTATAAAAAAATCGCTCAACATAAAATGTCAAACGAATATCAAAGCCGCGAACGCCATCGCGTAAAATATGCTGAGTTCATGATCTCCTCTCCTTTCTTTTCTCGTCTTTTCTTATCTAGCCAGCATATCCACTAAGATACGCTCGGTTTATGGTATTATATTACATTATTTATACGCCCGTGTCAACGCATTTGCGAAAAGAAAATACGCATTTTCAATTTTAGCGTATATTAACCGTTATGATAGCGCGTTACGAAAGCAAGCTGAATATCCGACAGCGTCAGCGCATAAGTCACGTTGCCGTCGTCATCGGGTTCGGACGGGTCTGCGTCCGAAAAATTGGAATCCACATAGCTGTCCGTACCGAGATCCTGTCCGTTGAGTTTGAGATATATATTGTTAAAAAAGTCGCTTATCGCATTGAAGGCGCCTTTTGTTTCCCAAAACGCTTTTTCTGCCTTTATCTCGCGTTTTACCAGCGACGAATCGTACCACGAGGCATAATCTTCGTATGCGTCTTTATCGAGATAGTACATTATCCAGAGCATGCGGTCGAAATAGTTGTACATCGCAGAATATCTCAACAGATCGTTGTCGCTGTTTATAAGGACATACGCCGCCATAAGATTGGCGTCCTCTTCCCGCATTATGCCCACGGCGTGCGCCGTTTCGTGAGCGATCGTGAATATGAGAGAACTGACGGGCGTTTCTTTATTGACGTTTGCCTCTCCTATAGGAGTAAATGTTATTCCCGTCAGATACGACTCGCTCATTATTGCGGAAAATGCCATACCTTTAGCCTCGGGGACGTAATCGCAATAGTAATCCCCTTTCAGTTTCTCATATTCTGCGACTATTAATTCCGACAATTCAGATACCGAATAATCGCATACGGGAAATCCGTCGTTATCTCTTTCGATCTCCGACGAAAGCAGGATAAAATCCTGCATGAAATCGTTTGTTGCATCGAGCAGTTCTTCGTCGGTAAGATCTCCGTTCTTATATATTTCGAGAGGCGGTTTTTGTCTGTTATAGGCAAAAGACGTATCGAGCATATAAACCGAAACCACCGCAAGAACCGTTGCGATAAGAGTGGTAAAAGAACACAAACCGCGCGCGGGCTGTCTTTTTGCAAGCATGACAATACCTTTTATTATCAGAAAAAGCGCGACTGCGGCAGCAATGAAAGCGAGCGTTTCGAAAACAGAAAAAGGAACCGCGGACGATATACGTCCGAAAAATTCCGTAAAGGCAAAAGTGACCGTGCGGGTGGCTTTTTCGCTGAGCTCTGCGTCCTTGCAAAGCACGGCGACGGTTATCATGAGTACAACCGCCAAAAGCGCGATAACGCCGTTGAATATCATCCGTTTAGAATATTTGCTCACGCTTTCCTCCCGCCTTGCAGATCTCGTTATAAGTCTTGCGACGTTATGTATCTACACCCGAGTCTGACTTCAGTTATCCGATCCGCTGCCCGAGCTTTTATTATCTGCGTCGGTATCGCGACTGTCTTCAGGCTTGTCGACCTCTTCCGAGCTTTTCTTTCCGTCGTCCGTGCCTTCGCCCCGTTTCACTTCGTCCTGTTTTTCATCGTCGGGAAATCCGCTGAAAATTTCTCCGCCGTCGTATTTATACTGACATGCGGCATCGTCGACTTTATTCTGCGCGTCAGAATTTACGCTGCGTCTTCCTTCGTTCTTTCTGCCTCCGACGTATTTATTGACGATCTTTTCGAGATTGACGAATACGAAACGGTACAGAGGATCGTAAGCGCAGAAAAGCACGAGCCCCGCAACCATGAGAAGAGGCAATGTCCACTTAATTCCGAATATCGCGATATCGGCAATGACTATCTTCATAAGCATTATACATGCGTAAAAAGCTAAAGCGAAATAACCGAGTTTCACGATCGTGATAAGCGCGATCTTCACCCATTTAGGCAATCTGACTCTGACGTAAAATACAAAGTCGAGCGCGTATTGGATTATCGCATAGGGCGCGTAAAAAAGAATAAACGGCAAAGCCTTGATATTTACCGCGAGAAACCCTATGCCCGCCGCAGCGACGTAAGAAAAAATCGCCCCGCTTATCGACTTCTGCGTAAGCGGCAGCGATATTGCAAGCGCTGCGATAACGTTGATGGCAATGCTCATTGTGGAAATATACGCCTGCGCTACGACCGCAATAACCGCGATCGCACAGGAAACCGCCGCCAACGCTATCTTGTAACTGCGTCTCATTTCAGCAACAGGGAATAAGATCCCCGCCCATCATTTCACAGCAGCAGTCGCAACATATGAGCGTAGAACAGGTATTGCAACACGTCGTTGCAGTATCTGCGCCGGCATCTGTCTGCTGAGGACGCGTATAGCCGCCTCTCTGCTGTTGTTGCTGACCGTAAGGATTTGCGTTCTGTTCAGCCGTACCCGCGTTCTGAGCACCCGCATTGTTGAGCATTGCGGTAAGCTTGGCGTGACTTCTCTTGTATTTTTCGTTATTCGGATCCAGGGTAAGCGCTATTTCAAGCTGTTTTTTGCTTTCGACGTGCCAATTGCGCTTGAAATAAATTATAGCCTGAACGTAATGCCACTCAGCATCGCGGCTTTCCGCGGTATCGAGTTTTGCCTGAGCCTCGTCGAGTTTCCCTTGCTTGATGAGTTCTTCTACCGCGCCGAGCCTGCTCCCGCTTTCCGAAACGGAAACACGTCTTTGAAGATCTTCCATACAGTCGGCATAAGCCCTGTCAAGCTCTCCTATCATGCGGCTTGCCTGAGCTCCTTCTTCTCCTTCGCTGAAACGCAGATCTTCATACTTCTTTCTGAGCGTGCGGTAAGCGTTCTCCACCTGCTCCTGAGTAGCGTCGTCTTTAAGTCCCAGAACTATATACGGGTCTTTTGCTTGCACTTATCCGTCCTCCTTAACAACTTGTCGGTCTGTTCTTTAAGACCGTACCAGATTATATTCGTAACAACGCCTTCGTAAGCCTTGAGTTTTACGTTGTCGAAAGCGTTCATTATCTCTCTGTAACAGCAGTTCAGAACGAACGCTGCATCCTTCCCCTTATCGCTCACGAAAGAAGGTCTGTCCTTATACTCGTAACCGATCAGGAAGGCATTGTATTCACCTTTTTTCGCGTCTTCGTCCGCATCGTCGAAAGCGTCTGCGAAATACACCCATCTGCCGAGGTTGTACATCAGATCGCCCGCCGCCTCGCTGTAATCCTCTTTAGCGAGAAGCCTCGTCAGTTCTTTTAATATCGTTGCAAACTGATGCGCGACGAGATCCACGTTTTCGCAGCCTTCGGATTCGAGCCTGTTGAGCTCGGTAAACCCGCATCTGATTATGTCCGCCATTTCGGGATTGCGCCTGCACGCTTTTCTGAAATGACGTTTTATGATCATAGCGTCCGCGATCTTTTTGCCCGCGCTCTTATCGTCAGCCACGTCGTCCACCGCTTTGTAATGCGCCAGAATAGTATTTGCGTCCATTACGGAAAGCATGAGCGGATTGGGCTTTACGACTGATTTTTTTCTGACGGGGTTGAGTATGCACACTTCGTTGCTTATCTCGACAGCCGTACCCGTAAGCGCGTGTATGAAGACGTTGAAAAACGTCATGTCGTAATTGGTCGTCATCCTCATGAACTGTCCGCAGTTTTTACCTATAGTCTTGCAAAGACCGCAGTAAAAAGCACGGTACAGCGTGAAGTCCTTTATAAACATATTGGGCTTGTCGGGGACAACGTATCCGAACATTACAACACAAATCCTATCTTTTCTTTTACTTCTTTCAAGGTTTTTTCAGCAATAGCCGACGCTCTCTCCGCGCCGTCCTTTGCAACTTTCGCAAGATAGCCTTCGTCCTGTCTTATCTCTGTAAAACGTTCTCTGAAAGGACGCAACATCTCTACTACCGCATCTGCCGTAGCAAGCTTGAGATGACCGTACATCTTGCCTTCGAATTCTTTTACGAGCTCGTCTATGCTCTGTTTGCGCGCAATAGACAATATCGTGAGCAGGTTGGACACGCCGGGCTTGTTTTCGGGATCGTAAATTATCTCTGAGCCGCTGTCCGTAACCGCTTTCTTTATCTTTGCGATTATGTCCTTTTCGCTGTCAAGTACACCTATCACCGCGTTGGGATTGGGGTCCGACTTGCTCATTTTCGCAAGCGGATTTTGCAGACTTGCGATTTTCGCGCCGAATTTCTTTACTCTCGCCTCGGGTACGACAAACGTATCTCCGTAGATATTGTTGAATCTGAGCGCGATATCTCTCGCTATCTCGAGGTGCTGACGCTGATCTATACCGACGGGCACGCAGTTGGTCTTGAAAAGGAGTATGTCCGCAGCCATAAGCACGGGATAATCCATAAGTCCCATATTTATGTTGTCTGCGTGCTTTTCGGACTTTTCTTTGAACTGCGTCATCCTGTTCATCTCTCCGACGTAGGTATAGCAGTTGAGCAGCCACGAAAGCTCGCTGTGCTCGTGAACGTGCGATTGGAAATATACGATATTCTTTTTATCGTCTATGCCTGCCGCAAGCAGAAGCGCGAACATATCGAGAGAATTTTTGCGCAGAGCCGCGGGGTCCTGTCTTACCGTTATCGTATGGAGATCGGCAACCTCGAAAATGCAGAAATTACCGGGTTCGTTCTGAATCTCGCTCCACTCGTTTACAGCGCCGATGTAATTGCCTAATGTCATAATGCCCGAAGGCTGGATACCGCTGTAAATGACTTTGTTATTCATTTCAAACCTCTTTTTTATGTATATTTGCAATATTATAACACAAATATCACTTTATAGCAAAGATTTTATGCTCACTTTGCCCTGCAATTGCCTCACGTTTATCAGATTTTACCTCAATATCGTTAAATTCGTATTAAAAACCGAGCATAATGTCCTAAAAACGGCAGATTTTGCGATAACCGCCCTTTACAGCCGCCGTGCTTTACTGTATAATAAAGTCATGGAAGATTTCAAAAGCGTAATTTACGAAAAAGAAGCAAAATTTTTCAGCCCCTACGCATGCAGATCAGACGCTACGAAAGGCAGAGTCAGAGAAGAAAAGCCCTGCCCGTTGCGCACGGATTTCATGCGCGACCGCGACCGTATCGTACACAGCAAATCCTTCAGGCGTCTTAAGCACAAAACTCAGGTATTTATTTCTCCCGAAGGAGATCACTACCGTACCCGCCTGACGCATACTCTCGAAGTCGCTCAGATAGGTCGCACGATAGCGCGCGCCCTAAATCTCAACGAAGATCTCATCGAGGCGATCGCGCTCGGTCACGACCTCGGGCATACGCCTTTCGGACACGCGGGCGAAAGCGTGCTCGACAAGCTCATACAAGGCGGATTTTCGCACAACGAGCAAAGCCTCAGGATCGTAGAATTTCTCGAAAACGACGGCAGAGGTCTAAACCTGACGTTTGAAGTAAAAGACGGAATCGTCAATCACAAGTTCAGCGGCAAGCCCGCCACTCTCGAAGGCGAGATAATAAAATACGCCGACAGATTCGCCTACATAAACCACGACATAGAAGACGCGATATGCGCAGGCGTACTGAAAGAAGAAGATCTCCCCTCCGATTGTACAGAACTGCTCGGACACTCAAAAAGCGCGAGAATAAACAGTCTTATACTCGATATAGTAAATAACAGCTACGGCAAGCCTTATATCAGGCAATCCCCCGACTTTGAGGCAATGCACCTGAAACTGCACAAATTCATGTTCGCAAGCGTATACACCAATCCCGTAGCAAAGTCGGAAGAAAAGAAAACTCTTGCGCTTATAGAACTTCTTTTCGACCACTATATGAATCATATCGACGAACTGCCCGACTTCTACAAGACACTACTCGAAACCACTCCGAGAGACCGAGTCGTAGGCGACTATATCGCAAGCTTTACGGACAGATACGCGGTGCGCACCTTCCACGAAATATTCACTCCCAAGGGCTGGAACGTATAGCAAATAACAACGCATAGTCTTTGTTTCAGAGCAGTCCGAACCGTTTTTATTCTATATACAATAAATTAAATAACAAACACGGGCACGCAAAACTGCGTGCCTGAATTTTTCCTTATAGTTTGTTATGATCGTGCCGATTCAACGTTTTTGATATGAATTACAAAAAAACTTTCTCAACCTCTTTCGTTTAACTGAACGAATAGGTACAAATCTGCCGCAACACATTTATGCAACGTTATTTACGTTTCTGTGATATCGATATCCTTCCTGTTTCTCATGTACCCGATAACGATATCGTAATAATCATCCACCCGTCTAACGGGTGGTTTTTCACATATCGGGCATAGCCCTTTGGTACTAGCCACGTCTAAATGACGTATATTAGACTGCCACCTGCGATTGTTACTCAGCGTTTCTTGGTTTCAAACGGATCGAAAGCTTCTGCTATGCATAACTGCTCTACCGTTTTATCTTCTTCTAATTGCGTCCTGATATATTCTGCTATGCGTTCCTTATTTTTTCCTACCGTATCCACATAGTATCCTTTACACCAGAACTCTCTGCTTCTGTATTTATATTTCATGTTTGCCCATTTTTCGTATATCATCAAGCTGCTTTTTCCTTTCAGAAATCCCATAAAACTCGCTACGCTCATTTTCGGTGGGATTTCTATTAGCATATGTATATGGTCGATACATACCTCTGCTTCGATGATATTTACTCCTTTCCATTTGCACAACTCTCGTAGAATTGCACCTATCTCTAATCTCTTTTGCCCATAGAATACCTTCCTGCGATACTTGGGTGCAAATACAACGTGGTATTTGCAATTCCACTTCGTGTGTGCTAAACTGTGTATGTCATTCATTTGACTTTGTCCTCCTGTTATTTAAGATTAGATGGCAGTCCAATCTTATTGTACAACAGGAGGACTTTTTCAGCACTCATCGGCTTAGCCTCTGTTGAACCACGCGACTATCGCGTGGTTTTCAAATTACAAAAAAAACCGCCGCCCTTTCGGACGACGGTTCATATTTTTCAATTCGCTGTCAATCGTCAGTTTATCTGAGTTACCCAACCGAATTCGTCAGCATATCTCTCCTGCTGGATACCCGTGATCTTGTCGTAAAGGAACGCGGTAATCTCACCCATCTTGCCGCCGTTGACGACCATATCTTTGCCCTTGTATCCGATAACGCCTACTGGAGAAATTACCGCCGCGGTACCCGTGCCGAAACACTCTTTGAGAGTGCCGTCTTCGTATGCCTTGACGACTTCGTCTATGGATATTCTTCTCTCGCTCGCCTTGTATCCGTACTTCTTGAGTACTTCGAGACAGCTCTTTCTCGTTATGCCGGGGAGAATACTTCCCACAAGCTGCGGGGTTACGACCTCGTCTCCGATAACGAAGAATATATTCATACTGCCGACTTCTTCGACGTATTTATGCTCTTTGCCGTCAAGCCAGAGAGCCTGATCGTATCCGAGCGCGTTTGCCTTTTCTCCTCCGAGCAGCGAGCAAGCGTAGTTGCCCGAGCATTTAGCCTCGCCCGTACCGCCGATGAACGCTCTGACGAGAGTATCTTCGACAAGTATCTTGGTCGGCTCAAGACCGTGAGCGTAATATGAACCTACGGGAGAAAGGATTATGCAGAAGACGTATTTTTTGCTTGCATGCACGCCGAGCACTTCTTCGTTAGCGAACATGAACGGACGTATGTAAAGCGCTGTGCCTGGCTTTGTCGGGATCCACTCGCTTTCGAGCTTAAGCAGTTCGAAAAGCGCGGGCTTTACGACGTTTGCGTCAAACTGCGGCATACACATCCTTTTAGCGGAATTGTTCATCCTGACGAAGTTGTCGTCTATACGGAAAACAGTGATCTTGCCCTCTTCGTTCTTATACGCCTTAGCACCCTCGAAAATGCTCTGCGCATAGTGCAGAACGTTGGTCGCGGGAGCCATCGGGAAAGACGCATACGGCACTATCTCGGGCTCTTTCCACGCGCCTTTTTCGTATTCCATAACGAGCATGTGGTCGGTAAAATATTTGCCGAAACCGAGATTGGAAAAGTCGGGTTTTTGCTTCAGAACTTGAGCTTTGGTTATTTTCATAAAAACACCCCGTATATTGTTTTCTTATTTATCAAAACCGAAAAATCCTTCGCCCGTGTAAGTTATAATTGCTTTACCTGAGGATAGATCGGTCAGCTTTTCTGTCAGGCTGTCCGCCTCCGACTCCGAACACGCAAACTTTATCTCAACTGAGTCTGCATATTCTGTATGTACGGTCTGTGCGGTTTTTGCTATCTCGTCGCTTATCTTGCGAAAATCGGAATAATCGCATTTTACGAGATAAAATTTTGCATAGTCGAATCTTGCCGTATCAGCGTTGTCGAGAGCGTCGGACACGCTCTTTGAGTACGCGCCCACCAGTCCTCCCGCCCCGAGCTTTATCCCGCCGAAATAGCGGGTCACGACTGCGAGGATCATCCTGAAATTGCGCTTTTTCAGCACTTCAAGCATCGGTATGCCTGCCGTTCCCTGCGGCTCTCCGTCGTCTGAAAATCTCTGCTCTGTATTCTCTCTGTTGGAGATAAACGCGTAGCAGTTGTGCGTTGCGTCGGAATACTTTTTGGATATCCGCTTTATCTCGTCAAACGCCTGTTCTGCGCTCCCGACGGGTACGAGCGTAGTGATAAAGCGCGATTTGTTTATCACGATCTCGTGCTCGCTTTCGCCTTTTACGCAGTAATAGCAGTCTTTCATTGAGCTTTGACTCTGACGTGTACTTTCTTGCCTTTATGCAAAATTACTCCTTCGGCGAGTTTTTCGTCGCTAACAGCATAGTCAAACCCCTCTACCTTTTCGTCGTCGACTTTTACGCCGCCGCCGCTGATAAGGTTTCTCGCCTCGCTCTTCGACTTGCATACGCCGACTGCGCACATGATGTCGATTATGTTGTTTACGCCTTTAGCGATGCTGACTTCGGGCATATCGTCACCCTGTCCGCCGAAAGCCGCTCTTGCCTGTGCCTGAGCCTTTTCAGCCTCTTCTTTGCCGTGCACGATAGCCGTAACTTCGTAAGCAAGCCTTTCTTTAGCCGCGTTTATGCGCTCGTCCTTGTATTGGCAAAGTTCTGCGATCTCGTTAAGATCCATGAAAGTGAGCAGCTTGAGGCATTTCTCGACGTCGGCGTCTGCGGTGTTTCTCCAATACTGGTAGAAATCGTAGGGAGAAGTCTTTGCGGGATCCAGCCATACCGCGCCTGCCTGAGTCTTGCCCATCTTCTTTCCTTCGCTCGTGGTGAGCAAAGCGAAAGTCATTGCAAATGCGGGAGCGCCTTCCTTTCTTCTGATAAGGTCTGCGCCCGCTAAGATGTTGGACCACTGATCGTCGCCGCCGCACTCGAGCTTGCAGCCGTAAGTCTGATACAGATGCAAAAAGTCGTATGCCTGCAAAAGCATATAGCTGAATTCAAAGAAAGAGAGTCCTCTTTCCATACGCGTCTTGAAACACTCTGCGGTGAGCATCTTATTGACCGAGAAACTTGCTCCGATATCTCTCATAAACTGCAAAAAGTTGAGATTGTCGAGCCAATCCGCGTTGTTTACCATGATAGCCGCGTTTTCGCCCTCGAAAGAGAAAAATCTCGACATCTGCTTTTTGAAACACTCGCAGTTGTGATTGATGGTTTCGTTGGTCATCATGCGGCGCATGTCGGTTCTGCCCGACGGATCGCCGATCTTGCCCGTACCTCCGCCGATAAGAACAATGGGTTTATGTCCCGCTTTCTGCATATGGCTCATAGCCATGAGCGCGAGAAAGTGTCCGACGTGAAGACTGTCCGCCGTAGGATCGAAACCTATATAAAACGGTACGCTCTCCTTGCCAAGCAATTCGTAAAGTTCGTCCTCGAAAACCACTTGTTTGATAAAACCTCTGGCTCTCAGAGTATCCATTATGTTCGTGCCGTTCATAAATATCTCCTTTTAATTATACGTTTGCAATAATTATACCACCCTTTTTTTACATTGTAAAACGATATTTTCTTTTTTATCCGACAATCTGCCATTTTATCAGTCAGTTTCAGAAAATTATGCAACCGCTACGAATATTTTTGCAAAACCCGCACAATTTAACGTTGAGAGAGGTGCCATATGAAAAGAAACAACAATTACCTTCTTATACTCGCAGTTCTTCTGCTCATAGTCGCGGTCGTCGCACTGTGGGGATGCGAAAAAAACGAAGCGGCATACACCAATTATACGCCCGAAGATTTTATCGCCCTTGACAACTTTACGCTGAAGACCAACGTAAAACCCGACGACGTTATCAAGTATGTAAAATCGGAAAATTCGCTCATGTATTCTTCTACTCATGTAGGCGACGCGTACACCAACACTGTTTACTACGTCTTCGAAGGCGACGTAAATAAGGAGTTCAGCGAAGGATCCTGGAAAGAGATAGAGGACGCGGACGCAGCGAAATACGTTGACTCGATAGAAAACGCGTGCGGACTGATATACAATAAGCTCGACGCTACCGAATTTGAAGAAATTTCGGGTAAAAAACTGCAATTTTCTATAAATCCCGAACGCTTTTTCAAACAGGCTTACAGACAGATCTACGAAAACTATTTCGGCACGGATTATAAAGAAGAAACATTTCAAGCGGACTTTGAAGAAAACGCTCCCACTCTCTTCGGAAATATGAACGATTACAAAGTTACGCTCGACTGCTCAGTGTCCGACAAAATCGTACTGTCGATTAAAAACACCGACTCAAAAGACAGCGACGTTTACGAATATTACGCTATCGGCAAGACTGAAATTTCTTTGCCTCAATAAATGCGCATCGGGAACGGGTTTTCCGTTCCCCATCCCTTCGGATTACATAAATATCGCCGTTTTATATAAATGCGCACGCAGTAATTTTTTGATTATTCACAATAATTTCTTTGATATTTTTTTCACGCTATGATATAATGCTTTCGACGCAAGAAATTTTTAAGGAGGATTTTCCTAATGGAATATTCACGCGAAGTACTGAATATGTGCAAAGTTACCAAAGGCGCAAATCACGGTCCGGCTCCTATTCCCGAAGAAGCCAAATGGGTTCAGGCGAAAGAGATAAAGGATATCAGCGGTTTCACCCACGGCGTAGGCTGGTGTGCTCCTCAGCAGGGCGCATGCAAGCTGTCGCTCAACGTTAAGAACGGTATCATCGAAGAAGCTCTCGTAGAGACTCTCGGCTGCTCGGGTATGACTCACTCTGCTGCTATGGCGGCTGAAATTCTCCCCGGCAAGACCATCCTCGAAGCTCTCAACACCGACCTCGTTTGCGACGCTATCAACACTGCTATGAGAGAGCTGTTCCTCCAGATCGTTTACGGTCGTACACAGTCCGCTTTCTCTGAAAACGGTCTCAACATCGGCAGCGGTCTCGAAGACCTAGGCAAGGGTCTCCGCTCTCAGGTAGGTACGATGTACAGCACCAACGCTAAGGGCGTACGTTATCTCGAAATGGCTGAAGGTTACGTTACCCATATCGGTCTCGACGCAGACAACCAGGTTATCGGCTACGAGTTCGTCAACCTCGGCAAGATGATGGAAGATATCAAAAACGGCATGGACGCCAACGAAGCTGTCAAAAAGCACACCAAGAGCTACGGCAGATACAACGAAGCGGTCAAAAAAATCGACCCGCGTAAAGAATAAGGAGGTTTTGACTTATGGCAGTTACGTTTGAAAGTTATGAAAGAAGAATAGACAAGATCAACAAGTGCCTCGCCGAGTACGGCATCAAGGACTTGGAAGACGCCAGAAAGATCTGCCTCGATAAAGGTATCGACGTCGAAAGCATAGTAAAAGGCATCCAGCCTATCGCTTTCGAAAACGCTGTATGGGCTTACACCGTAGGTTGCGCAGTCGCTATCAAGAAGAACTGCAAAAAGGCTAGCGAAGCGGCTGAAGCTATCGGTATCGGTCTGCAGAGTTTCTGCATCCCCGGCTCCGTTGCAGATCAGCGCAAAGTCGGTCTCGGACACGGCAACCTCGCTGCAATGCTGCTCAGAGAGCAGACCAAGTGTTTCGCTTTCCTCGCAGGACACGAATCCTTTGCTGCAGCTGAAGGCGCTATAGGTATTGCACGCACCGCTAACACCGTAAGAAAAGAGCCTCTCCAGGTCATCCTCAACGGTCTCGGCAAAGACGCTGCACAGATCATCAGCCGTATCAACGGTTTCACCTATGTTCAGACCAAGCTCGACTACTACACCGGCGAGCTCAAGATCGTCAACACCACTGCTTACAGCAACGGCGAACGCAGCAAAGTAAGAGTTTACGGCGCTGACGACGTTGTAGAAGGCGTTGAGATCATGAAGTACGAGAAGGTAGACGTTTCCATCACCGGCAACTCCACCAACCCGACCAGATTCCAGCACCCCGTTGCAGGCACCTACAAGAAATGGTGCGTAGAAAACGGCAAGAAGTACTTCTCCGTTGCAAGCGGCGGCGGCACAGGTCGTACCCTTCACCCGGACAACATGGCTGCAGGTCCCGCAAGCTACGGCATGACCGACACGATGGGACGTATGCACAGCGATGCACAGTTCGCAGGTTCCTCTTCTGTTCCTGCTCACGTCGAAATGATGGGTCTTATCGGTATGGGCAACAACCCGATGGTAGGCGCATCCGTTGCAGTAGCTGTTGCAGTCGAGAAAGCTCTCGCATAACCTGTAACTTAACGTGAAATAAATTAAGAACCGCACAATAGCGGTTCTTTTTTATGTCTCGATATCTGAAAATATGTTAAGAGGTAAAGCTGACCACTGTAAATATAGACGTTTTACGATAAATAAGATTAAAATAATCTCAGATCGTAAAAATGCTCAGCTCTTGATTTTACGCGCTGCTCTTCTTATATCGGCAATAACGTTTATTGCCCCGACATGATTATTCCTGTCTTATAAAATCCTCTTTTAATCACGACAAAAAGCCGCGCATCATACGCGCGGCTTTTATTATACATTTTGCTTTTGCCGACTCGATCATTTTCGGCTTTATACCCGATTGCTTACCTTTCTACGGGAAGATATGCTGAGCTGATATAATAAATGATAGAGGTATCAAATACCACGTTGCCTTTGGTGTCGGTAACCTTAATGATAGTATCCTGCTCTTCATCTAATTTTGACAGATCGACGTCCCAGCTGACCTGATATCCGTATTCCTCAAGATCCTCTTTCAATTCTCCGAAATTATTGAAGGAACTGTAGCTGTTGAAGATCATAAAAGAGCCTCTCAAAACAAGCTCGTCCGCACTTTCAAGGCTGTCAGGCTCGCAATATTCGTAATTCGTATCGAAATTGAGCTTGAAAGAATTGTTGGCCTCTTTCTGCGAAACGACTTTAGTTACGGCTTTATACGTCTTTCCCTTGAACACATAGCTGTAAACCTGAACACCGATCTTATTCGGATCGAAGCCATTTATATCGCTTACGGGGATCTCCGTAATTTTACCATTAGGCAATCCGATAGGAAGTCCGATATCGTAGCTCTCTTCAACACGGATATCAGGATAATTACCCTCAACGACTATTGCAGGGTAATAACCGTTTATGCGGGCGGGGGTGTCAATATCCCAGACGCAATACAGGAACGGGATCTTCACTTCTCCTGCGATATAATGTTTCAACGTAGCAACAGCCGCGGTTACACCTGTCTTGGATGTATCTACGTTTTCTGTCACGCTTTCAACAGTCCAATCTCTGAAGTTCATCATAGACTTAGAAACCGTATCGTAAAAAGAAACATTATATATCCAGATATTGTTAGTAAAGAGCTGCAACAACTTACCTTCGGTAATTTCCGTACCTTTGTAAATATTCAGGACTTCCAGAGCATTGCTTTCGGAAACTTTTATCTCGTTGACAAAATTATCATCGTAAATTCTGACATAGAAATTGTAAACGACATTGACACCTTGCTCGGAAGTGAACTTTACCGTAGCGGAAACGTAAGCGACTTCAGACGTGTCGACAGTAATCTGAACGTCAGCAAAATCGCGCGGCAAAGTATATGAAAGGCTGGATTGATATTCTTTGTAAATTTCGTTGTATACATCTTCAGCGCTGCTGCCCTTTTCGATCAAGATCTGAGTGGTAACGATAATCTCATAAACATTGTTGTTTCCGTTACCGTTGATTATTGCTGCCACTTCGTTGAACGCTTTGTTACACTCATCGTCAGTCATGGTGCTGACAGGCTTGGTGATCTTGCTGAGGATATTGCCCAGATAGTCTTCACCGAGAAGATTTACTATGCACTGTTTCGTTCCTGCAGAAAGCTTGTTGTAATACACGCCGAGCTTTTCAAAGAAAGTAAGGCTGAGTCTTTGATAAGCGATCTCGGATCCTTGGGTAGCGATCAGCTGGTCGTTTGCAGCAAGTATCTCCTGTATATCGCTCTCCTCAACGCTTTGCAACAAAAGTACGATCTCAGGGAGCGCAGACTTGATGAGCGGCAAATAATCTTTTACGAATTCCCCGCTGAATTCAACGCCTAAATAATCCGAACCCAACGCAACCAATTTTTCAAGTACTGAAACAAGCACATCCTCCGTATCCTCGTTGATAAGTCCGCTTATCAATTTGGTTGCGGAATCTATCGCTGCTTTCATCTCTGAAGAACTGATCTCTGCCAAAGAATAGTACAAAGGACTTACGTTTCCGCTAGTGCTGTCCGCACCGATAAATACGAAAACGATATCTGCGACATTTTTGATTTCTTCAGCAGTAAGACCGTTAAGAGTCAGAACTGTCTTGAAAAGTTTATCGATAAGTTCAAGCGTTTCTTTTTCTGATGCGATACCGAGGAATTTTGCGATTATGCTGTCGTACCCGTACTCGGAATAATAATAGTTGTTGAACTCCTCGAGGTATCCTGCGTCTTCAAACATCTGTTTGATTTCTTCAACAGTGTAATCTTTTCCGCCGTTATTTATATCGTCTACGTCGAAATTAGGAGCGAAGGGATATTCCGTAAATGCCTCGAGTGTCTCTGCGACAGCAAGAAACTGTTTAGCTCTCAGATTATTTGCGGCATAATTCAATAAATCGAGAATATCCTGTATCTCTTCCACGCCGTATGCAGATTTCATATATTCGGTAAAGTCAATATCTTGCGAACTGCTGCCTGTTCCGTCATCTGCAGAGGGACCGTTTGATATATAAAGATACACTTCATAGAATTTACATACCACAGGTATAGCCTTTTCGCAAAGCGTATTGATCTGCTCTATGGTCACGCCTGCGACTTCGAGCTTTGACACGGCAATTTCCCATACCTCGTCATACATATTCATCAAATATTCGTATTCATACTCGAACTCGTCAAGCATAGGACCTTCAAAATAAGGATACAAAGCTTTAATGACAGAGCCCACAGCCGTCTTGACTTCTTCTACGTTAAGGTCTGTAGGGACAACGGGATCGTCACTGTTTCCGTTTTCTCCGTTATTTTCGTTGTCGTCGTTTTCCCCGCTGTTCTCTCCTCCTGCGGGTTTGCCTGACTCATTGTTACATGCAACGAGCGTCGCACCTAACATTGCTATAACAAGCGCAAAGACGAGCAGAAAACACAATATTTTTTTACTCTTCATACACAAATCAACCTCCCCTTGATTTTGTTTAGTATAGTATAATCAATATTGATATAAATGTCAATAATAAGGCTGAAATTCAATAAATTTATTTACCTATTGCTGTAGACACAAAATCATTTTGTGTATTTCAAAAAAATTCCGCCCCCGAAAGGGCGGAATTTAATTGGATTTTAATATCAGTATTTATCTATCATATAATTGAAACTGACTGACGACGTTATATTGCCTTCGCTGTTTTTAATATTGATTTCTACTAACTGATATTCGTTATACAGCTCTGTATCTATACGGAATTCGGCTGTAAGTCCGAGGCTTTCGGCATACTCTCTGAGTTCGCCGAATGTATTGAAGGTTTTCCAGCCCAAAATCGAATATGTTTCACCGCTAACCTGGAAATCGTCGATATCGTCTCCTTCACTGAAATAATGATGTACATAATTGTAATAAATTCCCAACTCAAGAGATTCGGCTACCTGTTTTTTCGTGACGACTGCAACTACGACTTTATAAGTCTTTCCGGCATGATTTACGGTGACAACCTGAACCCCGAGCTTATTGGGATCGTAACCGGAAATTTCGTTTTCAGGCACAAGTTCGCTAATATAGCTCTCTTCGACAGTATCGTAATGATAGTATATTTTTGGCATTTCTCCCTGCAATACATAGTTGCTACCGGATTGCTGCACTCTCTCATTGTACTTTATCACATCGTCGTAGACATTGAATATACAAGGGATCTTCTTCTCTCCGAAGAAATTGTCCACAACAGTAATCACGCCCGCCTGCAACCCCGTTTTGGACGTATCTGGCATGCTTACTTCTTTGACGTAAAAATCCTCATTGTGTTTATAAACAGCATAATATTCACCTTTTCCTAAAAATTCCGAGTATGCAGAATCATAAAGTCTCAAGGTGTATATCTGATTATCTGCTATTTCCACAAGCTGATTCTGATCGACAACAGAGTCTTTTTTGACGTCTATTCTATATATCAAATCGTTATAGCCATAAGGATAAATGTTTGCAAGATACGCATCGTCGTAAACGATGTAAACGAATTTAACCGTATACACGTCGGTGTTTTCTGCGTTTTTATTGGTTGCCTGAACAGTCAGTACTTTTGCACCCGTTGTGCTCGTATCGAGACCAGAATAAGATATAAAATTGTAGTTTTCGAAAAAATTCTTAAATAGAGTAATGGCAGAAGTTTCGTCCATACCTTTCTGTAAGAATAAAGTTTCGCCGTAACTCTGAGTAATATAACCCTGAGATACTTTATCCATAAAGTTTAGTATACACTTGTCTTTATAATCAACATAAAATTGTTCAAATTCCCCCTCAGTCATCTGAGAAACGGGCTTTACTTGAAGAGCCATTAATTTATCGAGATCAGTATCGAACAAACCAATCAAATATTTCACATTGGATTTCTCGATCTCTCCGAGCTCATTGTAATAAGGCTTTACAGTTTCGATAAGCGTTGCGAGAAGTCTTCCCATAGACACATCGTGTGTATCCGAGCCGTATTGCGCTTCAATAGCCGCGTTCTGCAGTGCCGTGATCTGCTCTTCGGTCACTTCTGACAGCATATCGGCAACTACCGGCAAAGCTCCTGCTAAGCCGAAATATCCGCCATAGATTTCCGCCCCCTGCAATTTCTGCATAGAATTTGCCACGTTTTCAAAAGCCTGATTGAGTTTTTCGTTGTCGGTATTATCGTTAATAAGTTTTGCCGCCACGTTGAATACGGTTTTGATATCTGCCGCGCTGTAATTCGTAATAACATACATCAGACTTCTTGCATATTGTCCTTCATACATTCCTTCTCCGGACGTAAAGTCAACAATAAAATCCGCGACCGTCTTGATTTCTGCATTGGTAAGTCCTCCGAGATCGAAAACGGCTTTGATGATGCCGTTCATGAGATACATAGCGTCCTCGGACAAAAGCAGCTCTGCATAAGAATCGTAGATAGTATAAAACGAGAGATCACAGCCGTAATACTTATCGTATACGTCTTTATACTGAGAAGACGCAAAAAGTCCTTCTATCTCGCTTATCGGATAATTGATATAAGGACTCGATTGCGAAGAATAGCTGAGCTCGTCAGCAGGCTCTCCCGACATCATATAGCTGAAGAGATTTTGTATTTTCTCGATCTGCTGAGCATGTAAATTATCCCCCATATACGAGAACACGTCTTTGACAGAAGAGATAAGCTCGTCATCTATTTCAGATTTCAATATTTCTGCGAAAGTTCTCGTTTCGTTTTCAGAAATATTTATAACTTTATCGACGATCCCGAAAAGGCCTCCGATAACGGGAGCCGCTTTCTGAGAGATCGTGCGGATCTGCTCAATACTTATTCCCGCCTTTTCCATCTGTCTTACGAAATACTCCCACTGCTCATCATTGGAATAATAAAACTCTTGATACATCACATCTCCGATATAAGGTCTGTCCTCAGTTGTATCTGAAAAATCGCAGATTATCCTGACTATCGGAGCAACAGCATCCTTGACCTCCTGTGTATCAAGCTCTGTTTCCACTACGGTATAATCGTTGTCGATGTCGTCTTCATCCTCATCTTTAACGGTTTCCTTGTTTTTATTACAAGCAACAAGTCCCGTGCAGAGAACGCAAACCAACAAACATATAACGACAAGAATCATAAACAATTTGTTTTTTTGCATATCACACCCTCCGTGTAAATTTATAAATTTACTATACCCTATATTATACAATGTTTTGTTGTAATTGTCAACTATAACGCGCGTTCATAAATCAGAAAAGCGAATATCCCAAAAGCGAATATCCGAAGGATTTCATACTAAGATTTATATACAGCGTTATCGCAACCGATGTTATCAAAGATACCGCCGCAGCGCAGATCACGAGCAAAAGCATCTCCGCCGCCTTTAGTTTGGCAACCTCTCCCGATGACATGCCGCAAAGAGAAAACGCCCTGAACTCGTTTTGTCTTCTGTAATAGCTTGCCCTGACTACGTTTACGACCCCGACCGCAGCGATCGCAAGATTGAACCAGAAAAATACCGACATTGCCGTAAGGAAAAGTCCTGCCCTTTGATAATTCTTTTCAAGTATAGTACCCACCTCGTCAACGTATGCCGCTTTCCCTTCAGTGATTCTGAGTAGTTTATCCTTATAATCGTCGCTGACGCCGGAAGTAGTTCTGACGATAACAGACTCACTGCCCGCCTTGACGTAATCGTTGTCGAAAAATACAATATAGCCGAGATTGGTATAATTGTATGTAACGACGAATTCCATGTCTTTCCCGTCAACGTTCAGAATTATCTTTTCGCCGTTCGATATACCGTTGAGCTTAGCGACAGACTCCGACATGACTATCTGATTGCCTTCAGGCAGATCCCTGAGCTCCACCTCTTCGCTTATAAACGATAAATCGTCAATGCTTATAAATACCGCGTTTTTACTGCCGAGTCTTACGTCTATTGTTGTAAAAGAGCTCAGACTTGCAGTTTCTTCGATATCTTCTATCTCAGCCCTGTCCTCTGCCGATATGTTGCTGACGATATAGTCGCAATCGAAAAACGTCTGACTCATGTCGTACTGCTTGTATCCGTACATTATACATACCGTAAGCCCTACGACCGCGGTAATTATAACGCAAAGCATAGCACATACGCTTTTAAGTTCTGAAACCGCTGAAAGATTTTTGCGTGCATAATAAAAACACGTCTTGCCTTTTTCCAATTTCTTTTTATTGATAATATCGGGCAAACATCGTGTAATGAACACAGGCAGGAAAATTGCTGCCGACGCTATAAGAGCGATGCCTGACAATATAGCACAGTAGCAATAGTATTTAACAGGCAAAAACGTCATTAAAAGCGCAGCTACGACAGCGATTGAAAACATTACTGCCGACAAAACGAAAGAATACTTTTTTTCCTTTTTATGCAGACTCTCTTTAGTGCCTCTTATCAGCACAAGACACACTGCCGCGCCGATCAAAATCTCGCAACATACCGCAGATAATACTCCTTCCCATGACAATACGATAGTCGTATAAGTGAAATTAAGTACGTTTTTTACAATAGCGATAAGTCCCGCCGAAAGCAAGGATCCCGCGACCGACGAAACCACGATATAGACCGCCATCTCCGCAGTAAATCCTGCTACGATCCTGTCCGCGCCGACTCCCGACATGATAAACGCGTCGTGCTGTTTTTTCCTTCCGTCCAGCATTATTCTGAAAGCACTGTATGCAAGGATAGACGATATCGAAAATACGAGAAGTGCCATTACGATAAAGATAAAATACAGGATAGTTTGGTCAAAAGCGTAAGATTCGAGCTCCGACTGCAACATATAAGAAAAATCGCCGTAGGCGTTATCTTCGAGTTCTTCGCGCAGCTTTTCTGCTCTCGACGGATCCGCAAGCTTTATGTATGCCTCGGAATACAGAAAATCGCTCTCGTCAAAAACCGCGAGGTAGCTGACCTTCGACGTCAGTATATTGATGACGCTCTGCATATTTACCGCAACGTCGTATTTACCGAAAAGCGGATATTCGCTTATACCTCTGACCGTATATGATATAGGCTCGTCAAAGAGAGTCAGTGTTATCTTATCTCCGACTCTCAGACCGTAGTCTTCTGCATAATCAGAGCTTACAAGCACGGCAGAATTTATTTCAGACGCCTTTATCTCTCCGAAAGACAGAAATGAAAAACCGAATATCTCGTCAATATCGTAAAAATCAGTGGCAGTACCCCACACCGCCGATTTCCGTTCGTTGTAGAAAGGCAGTATATAGTAACCGCTTATCACGTCATCCTCTCCGAGATAATCCTCAAAGTATTTTTCGGCAATGATATTGGATGAACCATTTTTCAGCTGAATAACTATATCCGCATTGTCGAAAGTACTACGGTTTCTAATATCCTCTTCTCTGCTGAGCGCGCTGAGTATCTCGTATGTAAACGCGGTCATTATCACCGACATTGCGAGTATGAACAAGACTATCAGCGTTTTGAAGGGCTTGGACCTTATGCTGTTCAAAGTATGTTTAGCTATAAGATTCATTGCAGAATAACCCCGTCTTTTATGTGAAGGATATCGCAAGGATCGCAGACGTATTCCGCCGCCTCTTTACTGTGAGTGATCTGAATTATCGTCGTCCCCTTGTTCTCGTTCACTTCTTTCAGAATATCGAGAACGTTGAACGTATTCTTAGTATCCAGACTTCCCGTAGGCTCGTCGAGGAAGAGCAACTCGGGCTCGTATATCAGCGCTCTCGCAAGCGCGACTCTCTGCTGTTGTCCGCCGGACAATTTGCAAGGAAATTTGCCGAGCGCCGACAACGGGATATTCAATCTTTCCGCCCAGCTTTTCGCAAGCTCCTCCGCGCCTTTCTTTTTTCCGCTGAGCGCAAGAGGAAGAATTATGTTGTCCATCGCAGAAAGAGTGTCGATAAGAGAAAAGTTCTGATAAACGATACCTGTATAAGTATGACGCATAAGCGCGATTTCTCTGTCCGGCATAGAAAAGACGTCTTTGCCGTTTATTTTCACGCTGCCTTCGTCGGGCAACCTTATGCCGGCAAGTATCTCGAGCAGCGTCGTTTTGCCGCTGCCGCTTGCTCCCATGACAGTCAGAAATCTGCCTTTTTCGACGTTGAGATCTATGCCTTTAAGACACGGCTCTCCGTTGTAATTCTTTTTTATCCCTTTAGCCTCTATTATCATAACCGTACATCAGAAATCCGAGGACGGGCGACTCTTTGTTCAGCCATCCTCTGAGATTTTTGTCTGCCTCCGCTTCGCTCATGCTCTCGTACACGTCGAAAATAGTCGCGTATCCCGCATTTGCCGTATATTTTTCGTATTCTTCCTGCAATCCGTATTCAGACAGCAGCGATAAATATTTTTCGTCTTTTAAGATCCCGTTCACAGCCGAATTGACGGCGTTGAGATCGCTTTTGTAAACGTTTGCCATTGTAAGTGCGGAAAATATCTTGTAATTACCCTGAATAAGCGCCATCGCAGCTTGCGTATTTACAGAGTCAAAAGTATAAGATGCGATATACAAAAGTTCGCTCATATACTTAGCAAGCGACTTTACTTCTCCGCTTTCTACGAATATACGGGCAATATCTGCGGCAAGCGGGTTTTCTTCTGCGTCAACGGCGCGCGCGACATATGTCAGAATATATTCCCAACCTTCTTTAGTGACCGACGTAAGCGTATACAGTCTTGAGGAAAGCTCTCTGAACATAAGCACGACGTCCTGTGCCCCGTATCCTTCAAAAGCGTTTCCTCCGCCCGTCGACACTCTGAAAGCAACATCGCCGAAGGAATAAATAAGCCTGACTATCTCGCAGAAGTTTTTCTCTCCCACCTGATTGCTTACAGCGTCCGTCGCTGCGTAACACTCTTCTATGCCCTTGACCTCATAACCGTAGTTGAGCAAAAGCAAAGACGTATCGAAAAGTACCTTAGCCGTAAGATCTACTCCCACAACGTTTGTAAACTCCGAAAATGCGTATTTGAAATCAGAATACCAATATCTGAAATTAATGCCCGAATAAATATAAGTGGCACATCTGACGATCCTGTCTTCTACCTTATCCGCAATATTGACGGCAGCTAAAAAAACTTCTTCGTCGACTTTCCTGTTTTCAAAAGAATCGCACAGATAGTTATTTGTAAAGTCGTATATTTCCTGCTTTTCCTGCTCTGTAAGAGCATCGTCCGAAACGCTTTCAATAACGCGCTTGACTATATCTCCGAACACTTTGCCCGCAAGCGATTTCGTATCGTCGGAATAGACGACTTCGTCATCGTCATCATCTCCTCCCGTATCCGGAGGAAGATCGTCGGTGATATGTATGCCCTGCGTCGTTTTGATCTTATCGTCGCAACCTACAGAAAAAACCGAGGCAGCCAAAACAACGATGATTATAAACGACAGCAAAACCTTCTTCATAGCGTTCCTCTTAAGAGTTTGTATTTATATTTTAACACCTTAAATATTTTACGTCAAACGCACGCGTTATATAAACTGAAATATGTCTTATCCGAATAAAAAAGCGCAAACCGCAACTGCAACCGAAAGTACTGCAAAAATCGGCACCGAAATAACGAATTTTATATGCTTTGTCTTATGCCTGCATAAAATCATACCGAGCAAAGCTCCGACGCCGCCCATGAAAAACGCACAAGTCAGCAGCGTAGCCTCGGGGATACGCCACTTTCCTTTGACCGCCTTGTATTTATCGGCGGCAAACAGAATAAAAGTTAAAGCCGTCATCGCGGCAAAAACCGCTATGACGGCAATCTGCAATGTATTCATACAAGTCTGAAAGTCATTGTCGCGGGGTTGTGATCGCTGTACAGGAAGTCGTTGTCAACGTTGAAATTGCCCGTGACTTCGATATTATCCGAAACGATAAATCCGTCAAGAACTACCGTGTAATTGACGCCTTTCTCATAAGGTATGTCGGTGCTGCGGCAAGTCGGCGCGTTGGTAGCGGCATAAAAACTGTAACCGAGCGTAAGATCGTCGCTCGTCATGGTGTATACCCACTCGGGGCGCAGCTGCTGAGATTCGAACAATCCGTCGCTGTACGCGATGTCGTGATTGAAATCACCGCCAACAATGACGTAATTGCCTTTCTCCTTTTCTTCGGCAAGGAACCGATTGAGTACTTCCTGCTGCTGTCGTCTGATCACCCCTCCCTTATCGTATGCGGACATGTGGCTGTTTGCGATAACGAGTTCTTTGCCGTTTTCAAGCGCATAACGCGTTACTACGAAACATCTGTCCAGGTCGAAATATTTGCTGAAATCGGTAGCGATCGGATACTGACGACGGAGCGCAGAAGTCATTTCGAACTTACTGTACGACGCAAGCGCGGTCAGACTTTTGCCGTGGGGATCTGTCAGCGGATAAAAAAGGAACGCGCTGTCGTAACAGATACCGTAATTCCTCGACATGTCCTTGAAAGTATTGCTGAAAATATCGTACTGATTGACGTGATAGCTGCGCGTAGAATCGAGATCTACTTCCTGCAGCAGCACGAAGTCGTAATCCCCTTTCGCAATAAGTTCCGCCGAGCCGTTTATATTCCCGAGCACTGTTTCTTTGCTTGCTGCCTTGCTGTTCTTGCCCGTGACTTTAGTGCCGTCTTTCATTGTTCCGCTGTCCATGAAAAAGGAAAAATCGTGCGTATATGCACCGAATCCTACGTTATAAGTCACGATTGAATACTCTGTACCGAGAGTTACTTTTTCCGTCTGATTGTTTTCGATCTCCACACCGGTATTGTCGGGGATTCTTTCGTAGGACAGACCGACGTACATGACGTACGCTATAAGAACTACAAGGATAAGTGCTATAAGCGCCAGAACGACGCATGCGGTAATACTCATAAATTTTCTCATTTCCCAATCATCCCTTTTTATAAATTATATATTAAAAGAGATGACAAGTCAATACGCTTGGCAAAGGACCCTCTTGCGAAGGTCCTTTGAATTGTTGCATATTATACGGATTTCAGATATTATTTTTTGTCCGCGTCTGCTCCGTCCTTATTGTCCAAAGGAAGCTCGTCTGCCTTGAAACCTTCGACAATTTCTCCGACTTCTTCGGTTTCTGCGGTCGCCTTGTTTTCAGTCGTTTCCGTTTCTCCGTCGACTTCGCCGTAAGCTATCTTAGCCGCAGCGATATCTTCTTCACTGCCCATGTTTCTGACTTCGTTCTTGACTTTGGGCAGAATCGCGTTGGCGATAATACCTACGATCGTCGCTACGAACACACCGGAAAGGTTCATGCTTACAGTATCGGAGAATTTGATATTGATGCCGCCGTTGACGACGATACCTATACCGATGACGAGAATAAGCGCGACCACTATGATATTGCGGAATTTTGTCATATCGACTTTGGATGCAGCGAGAGTGCGCAGACCAATTGCGGATATCATACCGTAAAGGATTATCTCTATACCGCCTCTTACAGGTACGGGAATAGTCTGCAAGAATCCGCCGAACTTGCCGAATAATCCGAGGAAGACTGCAAACGCAGCCGTCCATCTGAGGATCTTTGGATTGTAGTTGCCGGTCGTAGCGAGAACGCCCGTGTTTTCGCTGTACGTCGTATTGCAGGGACCGCCGAGGAAACCTGCAAGTAACGTTGCCGCGCCGTCACCGAGCAACGTACGGTGCAGACCGGGATCCTTGAAGAAATCCTTGCCTACTACCGCGCCGTTGGTGGTGATATCTCCGATATGCTCCATAAACGGAACTATCGCAACGATGGCGATAGACAGCACCGCGCCCCAGTTTTTGAAGCTGGGCAGGCTGAAGAACTGTATGCCGTTGGCGTCAGTAGACACATACGGAATATTGAACCAATGCGCGGAAACTATACCGCTGAAGTCCATCTTGACCGCTCCGCAGAAATGAAGTATCACGCAGAAAAGATATCCGCACACTATACCGACAAGGATAGGTATAATGTTGAAAACCTTAAACACCTTGTTCTTTTTGAACTTGACTACGTTGAACAGAATAACTACCGCCGCAGTAAACGCCGCGATTATCCAGCAAAGCCATGTAGGACCGAATCCCGCCGCGCTCGCACCGCTCGCGTCGTTTATACCCGTACTTGCAAGTCCGAGACCGATAAGTATGATGACAGGACCTGTTACAACAGGCGGAAAAACCTTTTTGATCCTTTCGGCGCCTACGAGAAAAGCTATCAACGCAAACACGAAATAAAGAAGTCCGGCAAAAATTATACCTGCCTGCGCTATCTGCACGCCTTCCTGAGTGGGCAACCCCGTTTCCTTATCAAGCGTATACATCGCAACGCAAGATATGAACATAAAGCTCGATCCGAGGAACACGGGCACTTTGCCTTTTGTGATAACATGGAACAGCAACGTGCCGAGACCTGCCGTGACCAGCGCGACGGATACGTTCATACCCGTGAGCAGAGGCACGAGTATCGTAGCCCCGAACATTGCGAACAAATGCTGTACGGCAAGCAGATATTCTTTGCCGTTTTCCAGCCTGATCGCGTTCCACGCCTTTACGAAGACGTTGGAGTTTTTCTTTTCCTGCATAAAAGCCTCCTTATAAAAAAATCACAACCCTCAGGCTGTGATCGACTTCAAATAAAAATGCGAAAAAGAAAACACGATTGCGTTTCTGACTTCAGTGACTTTTACGTTGTGACCCGTGTGCATTTTCATATTCTCTTCTTCCGTTGTGTAAAACTATACCACGCCGCGCGCGCCGTGTCAACGGCAACGCGGTTTTTTGTCTTGTTTTTTTATTGAAAATTTATCAGAAATCCGCCTCGTCGGGATGTTGCCCTCTGCCGCCGAACGGTTTCATATAATCGATAAAATACATATCTGACGGCGAGATCTCAAAATCGAAAACGTCAGCGTTTTCTGCCATCCTTTCTCCTCTTACGGACTTTGGCAGCGGCAATGCGCCGTGCTGCAATGCCCACCTTACCGCCAGCTGCGCAGGAGTCTTGCCGTATTTATGCGCCATGGCGACTATCTCTTCGTTTTCGAGCACCTGTCCTCTGCCGAGAGGTCTGTACGCCTCTACGAGTATGCCGTTTTCTCTGCAGAACGCGAGTACGTCGAACTGCGGATAACCGGGGTGCATTTCTATCTGATCCACGGCAGGCTTTACTGTGCATTTTTCGAGTATACTGAGAATATGGTGCGGCAAGAAGTTGGAAAGACCTATGCTCTTCACTCTGCCGCTCGCCTTTATCTCTTCGAACGCTTTCCATGTATCGCAGTTTATCTGCTGCCAGTCGCTGTAATTCTTAGCGTTGGCAGGCCAATGTATCAGAAAGAGATCGAGATAATCGAGCCCGAGGTTTTTCATCGTCTTTTCAAAGCCTTTGAGCGCGTTTTTGTATCCTCTGTCCGTACCCCAGAGTTTACTCGTGACGAATATCTCTTCTCTCGGTATTTTACTGTCCCTGACGGCTTTACCTACGCTCTCCTCGTTCTCGTATATAAGCGCGGTATCGATGTGGCGGTAACCGAGTTTCAGAGCCTCTTTTACGCAACCGTAAGCCGCGTCCCCCGAAGGAATTTTGAACGTGCCGAAACCTATGCAAGGAATTTTATTGCCGTCGCTCAACACGAAACAGTCCCGTAAATCTTTCATTGTGACCTCCGATGCGGATCAAGCATTGAAATGCCTCTGCCGTATAGGTCAAGTATATCAAATCGCAAAGCGTCAATCAATACCAATTTTGAAATTTCGGTCAATTTATTGTTTATACAGCTATGCAACAATGCCCGAAAGTTTTTTCCGAGCATTACCGACATACAGAAAAGTATTGCGACAAAACGACGCGAAACCCGATAATTTTATAAAAACACGCTCTGCCGCGCGCTGTTTTTTACAAAAATTTCAAAACCCGTATTGACAACGACCTCTCTCGGTGTTTTAATATAATTAGAGTTGCTTATATGCACAAAAAGGAGTGAAAATATTGGATAAGGTTATCACTATAAGCCGTCAGTTCGGCAGCGGCGGCAGAGAATTCGGCATCAAACTCGCTCAGGCTCTCGGCATCCCGTTTTACGACAAAGAACTCATTTCGCTTGCCGCGCAAGGCACCGCTATGTGCGAAGAATTCCTTCAGCATCACGAAGAAAGCGCTCCGTCAATGCTTTCGGGCGTATTCTACTCTACATATTTTATGCCGATGTCCGATCAGATCTATATCGCTCAGAGCAACGCGATAAAAGAGATAGCGCAAAAAGGTCCGTGCGTAATACTCGGCAGATGCGCAGACGCAATTCTTGAAGATTCGGTAAAGATCTACGTCCACGCAGACCTTAAAAAACGCGTTGCCCGCAAAAACGCTCTCAATCTCGGTATAGATCCCGATAAAATGGAAGCTCACGTCAAAAAGATCGATAAAAAGCGCAAAAAATATTACGAGTTCTACACCTACCAGAAATGGGGCATGGCAGAAAACCACAACCTATGTCTTGACAGCGGTCAGATAGGCGTGGACGGCTGCGTAAAGACTACCCTCGCGTATCTCGCAAGTCTTGACGATCATACCGATCTCGAAAATCCGGGTCAGCACGGCTGATTTTCACGATCCCGCAAACAGAGGCATACTTCGCCTCCCGACAGTTTTGCAAAAACAAACGCACCCGACAATAACGGGTGCGTTTTCGTTTGCATAAAACCTCTCTTCGTTTATTAAAGTCCGATTATATTGAAAATCAGAATAAGCAACATGCATACGGGAGCGATTATCTTTATCATTACAGAAAAATACTTATCTCTCCAGCTGTAAGCTTTTATGCCTATCTCGTCCTTTATCGCTCTGAAATTGACGAAATATCCTGCAATGATACATGTACCGATGGCAACTATCGGCATGAGTATGCTGTTGCTGACATAATCGAAAATATCGAGAAGTGTCATATCGTTTATCGACAGCGACTTCAGCACGCCGAAACCGAGCGAAGACGGTATGCCGAGCAACAGAACTATACCGAAAACCACAAGACATGCAGACCACCTCTTCATGCCGAGATTTTCTCTCAGTACAGCGACGATAGCTTCGATGAGAGATATCGCAGAAGTCAGCGCGGCAAACAATACGAGCAGGAAGAACAGCGCGCCTATCACGTTGGCATACGGTATCTGACTGAACACGTTGGGCAGCGAAACAAACATCAGCGTAGGTCCGCTGTTTTGCATCACGTCTTCGGGAGAAGACGAGAAAGCGAACACGGACGGGATAATTATCAGTCCCGCGACTATCGCGAAAGCCGTATCGCAGATGCTTATCTGACGCGCAGATTTCTGTATGTTCGTATCCTTTTTCATATACGAGCCGTAAGTTATCATGATACACATCGCAAGCGACATCGAATAGAAAAGCTGCCCCAGCGCGGCGAGGAAGACCTCTGCAATGTTAATGTCCTTTACCGTGGGAACGAGGAAATATTTGATACCCTCGAGCGCGCCTTTCTGACACATAGCGAATATAGCAAGCCCTACCGAAAGCACCGCGAGAACAGGCATCAGTATCTTGCCTATCTTCTCAATGCCTTTCTGAACGCCGAAAATAACGACGGCGAAAGACAAGAACGCGAATATTATGAAAAATACGATAGGTTCCCAGGGCGAAGATATAAAATTATTGAAATAAAGCGCGGCGTTGTCGCCCGTCATTGCACCCGTAGTGCCCTCACCGCCGAGATACGCGAAGAGGTATTTTGTTACCCAGCCGCCTATAACGCAATAATACGGCACGATGAGCACGGGCACGACAAGACTTACAAAGCCGAACCATTTTGTCTTTTTGTTGAGTTTTCCGAAAGCTCCGATGACGTCTTTACCCGTCAATCTTCCTATACCTATTTCGAGCACAAGCAGGCTGAAACCGAAAGTTACCGCGAGCGCGATGTAGCAAAGCAGAAAAATACCGCCGCCGTATTTAGCGGCAAGATACGGGAATCTCCACAGATTGCCGAGCCCGACGGCAGAGCCTGCCGCAGCGAGCACGAAACCTATCTTTCCCGTAAACCCCTTATGTTTATTTACTACGACTTCTCCGCTCTCCGCGACAGCGCTTGATTCTGTCTGATGAACTTCTTGCGTCGTACATCCTTCTTCTTTATTCATAATATCCTCCGATCGTTGCGAGCCTTATAATTGTAACAATATTATCGGTATTTAGCAACGAAAAAAGACGGATTCCGCTATTTTAAATCGGATCCGCCAGCAAAACCTATAAAAAATATGGATAAACCGTATTATATCAGTGCGTATGCCTGCATAAGAGCCTGCATGCCGTCGAGGTATGAATACGCGTTGCGGTACCCCTCCATGACAGACCTCAGACCGAGCCATACGACTTTTACCATCTTCGCGCTTGCTATCTCGAACGCATAGTACAAACCTTCGAGCATAGTGATGTAATCGTCCCTCGTTTCGTCTGACAATCTCTCGTCGGAAACCACAAGCTCGGTAAGCGACGTGATGTAAGGCACGACGTTTTCTTTTACTATGTCCTGAACGACGAAGTCCCCTTCTCCGAACCTCGCGGTCTTCTCATCGTCCTTATCATCGAGAACGTTTTTGAAAGCGAGGACGTAAGCGGTAATGACGCTGTTGCAGAACATCCTGAAAGACTGGTCAATATCGTCCGATCTGAAGAAAGTCTTGAGGAATTTGTGAAGACTTTGAGTACCTCTGTCGAACTCGTACAAAAGACCCGTTACGAGAGCGACTACGCCGCGGGAAGACGGAGGCAGTTTGAACGAATTTCCTACGATAGCGGCATCGAATTCCTTTTTATAATCGACGCCCGTATTGCACTTTGCGACGTAACCCATAAGCGACGGATTGGAGGCAAGATAACGCAAAATGCCCTTTATCGCATTGCCCGCCATAATAAATCTGCCCTTTGAGAAGTCGTTGCAGCGCGCCACGAATCCCGTATACGCCTGCTGTACGTTTTCGTTTGCCATAAACTCTCCTTTTTTGCGCTTTACGCGCAGAGTTTCCCGCTTTTTTATCTATTATACGCTTATACGGCAGTTATTGCAAGCAATTAATGCCCCGGCAGTTTTATCCGTACCCTTCTATAACGTATCGAATATGTAAAATTTTGATAAAATCCTCTAAATCATTGCAAAAGCGCAAACGTTAACTTATAATAATTACGAACAATTTTTTATGCGGAGTGTGAAATATGAAATCTGTCAGTTTGCTTCTCAACACAACGGAGAGCGTCAAAAAATTCGTGAATATAATTTCGTCATACGATTACGACGCTGACGTCAGAAGCGGTCGCTACGTCGTTGACGCAAAGTCTATTCTCGGTCTTTTCTCTCTTGACCTCAACAAGCCCGTCGTGCTCGAAATATACAGCGCAGACTGCGACGATCTCCTCGAACAGCTTACTCCGTTCATATACGTCTGATCATGCTTGACGCAAAAGCTCTCAACAAAGTTATCCTTCTCTACATTTTCGATAAAATGGAAGTAGCGATGAAGGAAGATATCATTGTCGAAATGGCTGTTTCCAACGAGTGGCTGGCTTATATCGACGCAAAAGAAAGTTTTTCAGAACTCGCCGCAAGCGACTTTCTGACGAACGTGTCCCCGCGCGGCTCGATAGCTCACTACTCTATCACGAGCGACGGCAGAGAGTGCCTGCAGCATTTCTATACGCAGATACCGTCTTCTCTGCGCGACGCGATAACCGACCACGTCAAAAAGAACAGACTCATATACAGAAGAAAACAGGATTACTCTTCAGACTATTATAAAAATTCGGACGGTACGTATACCGTCGTACTGAAGATAGAAAGCGTCACCGTTCCGCTTATGGAACTCAAGCTCAACGTCCAGAACCGCAATACCGCAAAATGGATATTCAAACATTGGTCGGATAAAGCACTCGGCGTATACGAGCTGATACACGAAAACCTTGTAGAATAGTTTACGCAACAAAAAACCCGCCTTTCCGGCGGGTTGTTTTATGCTTTTTCAGGAATCTTTTCTCACCCTTACGCCGCATGTATTGCAATATTTTGCATCCATGTCGAGTACCGCGCCGCAATTGACGCATTTTTTGACAAGCGCTTTGCCGCATTTACGGCAATATTTGCTCATGGGAGGATTGCTCTCTCCGCAATACATACACTCTATCGGCTTCTGCTCTTCTTCCTTTTCTGCCTTTGACTTCTTTATACCGCAAAGCACGAATACCGCACCGATAAAAGCAAGCGCAAGACCTGCTATTGCCAGAGCGTATTTTATATTGCTTTCCACCTCAGCGTCTGTCATAAGCAATGCAAGCCCGACCGCCGCAAGTATAATTCCCGTTATAGTCGCAAACAATCCGAAACCGCGCAGAAATGCCTTGCCCCCACCCGACTTCTTCTTTTCTTCTGCCATACGAACCTCCGCAGTTTTTTCTTTATTATACTACCCGTACAGGAGGTTGTCAATACGCTTGCTTTTGCACGCGAGCATGAAAAAAGCCGCCTTTCGGCGGCTGTATCCGTATCGTCTTGCACATTACGCGCTTTCTTTTTTCTTCTCTGCTCCTTCGGCAATATCGCCGTCGTCAGTTATCGAATATATCGACTTGTAGTATATGACCTGCTCTTTGACTCCGTAGAAATTGAGCGGCAGACGGTCTTTTTCCTTCAGATATTTCTTATAAGAACCGCCGCCCCACGGAGAACGGGGCTCGGGATTTCTTCTCTTGAACGCAAGCCTTGACAGCCTGTAAAGTATAGCGATATATACGAAGAACGCCGCGAGATATTCTATGATAAACAGGTGGTTTTGATCGAATCCCGGTATCAGCAGAAAATCGGGCAAAACGCACTCCTGTATAAACATGATGTTTTCGGGCTTGTCATTGACGTGATCGTATCTCCATGTAAACGCCGCGAGCGTACCCCAGAGAAGTATGACGAGAAATCCCGTAAGCGCCTTCCACAGATCCTTATAACGAAAAGGCTCTATCGTGAAATTCCATATAAGTCCGCCGAGATACAGACAGTAATGCATGACAATGCTCTCTATAAAAGTAAAATTTGTCATGTCGCTGTTGACGAAAGACGCAGGCGAAATACTCATCGCGAGCAGCTGAACGAACCCCGCGAAAAATCCTACGAATCTGCCCGTTTCTTTAAGGAATTTCCAGCCCGAAAGATACGCTATCGGCATAAGAAAATAGCTTACAGAACTTATTTCTACGGGTATAAGCTTTACCGCGTCCTGGCGGAATATTGTAGGCATCAGCGTAAAATGCAGTATCTTGTATACGAGTACGAACGCCATCAGGCGGTACATGAATTTTTCTGCGCGCTCTCTTGATTTTCCGAAAGCTTTCATGACTACAAAGGGGCTTACGACGGCTGCGCCGAGTCCTGCTATCAGACAGAAAACCTGCCAGAAAGTATTCATCAACATATCACCAATCCTCCTTGTGGCTGAGTTTTATGTCGGTATAAAACTCTTTGTATCTGCGTTTGAAAGCCTCTGCCTCGCTTTCGTATTTCTCTGCTCTTTCGAGGTCTTCCTCTTCTTCTATGCAATCGCAATCCTCGTCGTACTTTTCGGCGAGTTTCATCTTTTCGTAGTCAGTCATCAGTCACCCTTCTTTTTCTGGTTTTTCAAAAGGTCCGCGACTGCGTCGTAGCCCATTTTTTTCATACGGTAATTGCGCGCCGCAACCTCAACTACGACGGCAAGGTTTCTGCCCGGCATGACGGGCAATGTCAGCTTTGGCACGCTTATACCGAGTATTTCTTCGTATTTTTCTTCGTTGCAAAGCCTGTCGAAATCGGCGTCGCCGTTCCACTGTCTGAGCTCGATGACCATATCTATGCTCTTGTCGGGAAGGACGGAAGATACGCCGTAAAGACTCCTAACGTCGATGATCCCAATGCCGCGCACTTCCATAAAAAACTTTATACGCTCGGGCGCAGTTCCTATGAGCTGATCGTTTATTCTCTTTACTATGACGGCGTCGTCTCCGACAAGCCTGTGTCCGCGGTGTATGAGTTCGAGCGCGGTTTCGCTTTTGCCGAGTCCGCTCTTGCCTGTGAGCAATACGCCTATACCGCTTATCTCGAGAAGCGTTGCATGTACGCTCTTCATAGGAGCAAGCAGCTTTTCAAGGTAGTTTGCTATATCCGTGTTGAGTGCCGTAGTTGTCTTGTGAGAAAGGAAAACAGGGGTATTGTAACGCGACGCTACCTCAAGAGCGAGAGAACTCGGATTTATCGAGCGGGTGTAGATTACACACGGTACACGTTTGGCGAACAACATCTCTATCGCCTGCTCTTTTTTGTCTTCGGGCAGAGATTTTATATAGTAATATTCTGCGTTGCCTATCATCTGGACTCTGCCGTCACCGAAATAATCGTCAAAACCTGCAAGTATAAGTCCGGGACGATTGAGAAGACCCGAACTGAACGTGATATAGTCGGTTTCGTTGCCCTGCATAAGTTCGAGATTGCAGTCCTGACAGAAGTTCTTGATCTTAACGCTTTCGCTTATAGTGTATTCGTTTTCAAAAAAATTGCTCTGGTCGTTCATGTTCAATCCTTGCAATAGTTTTCTATTATCCAGGCTATCGCGTCGTGATTGTTGCTCACGCCGATAACGTCTGCCTCTGCCTTGGTAGTATCCATAGCGTTCATGACCGCGATGCCGAGCCCCGCATAACGGATCATGGGGATATCGTTGTCCGCATCACCGACGCAGATGATCTCTTCTCTTTTGAGTCCGTGCATCTGACAGACTTTTTCGACAGCCGCACCCTTGCTCAGACCGTATGCAGTAAATTCGAGCATAAACTGTTGAGAGCGCAACATAGACAGTCTTCCGTCGTAGATCTTATGATATTTTTCAGCGAGAGGGAGCGCGTCTTTAGGTTCAACCATTGCAAGAAGCTTGTTGGGGCAAGCGCCCGTGCGCTCGACGTAATCCGAAAGTTTTTCTCCTACGAAATTACATCCTATCTTGCATATATTGCAAAACATGTCTATCGCATAATGCGGCTCGGTACCGTAACATTGGTCGTCGATATATACCATATCCACGGTATTGCCTTCCTGCTCGAGTTTTCTCAGACAGTCGACAGCGGTTTTATTGTCGATAGTCTGCTGCCACAGCGCTTTTTTGCTCTCAATATCGAAAATACCGCCGCCCTGATAGACGATGACTTCACCTTTGAGCCCGAGTGCCGCGACGTGCGGATATATAGCCTGAAAAAGACGACCCGTTGCGACGAAGAATTTGCCTCCTCTCGCCTCGTAATCGTGTATCGCATCGATATTCTTCTGTGAAATGTCGTATTTGTCGGAATAAAGCGTTCCGTCAAAATCGCTGAAAATTGCCTTGTATTTCATATCTATTCTCTCTCGCATGCGGATAGCCGCATATATTCATCATATAACCGCGCGCGCGTTTTGTCAAACGATTATATACCGTATATGCCGACCGCGATTTTTAACCGTTTTTATGAAAAGCGTCGTAAACGCTCTGAGCGGTACGTCTGTCTATGCCTTTCACGGCAGACAGTTCTTCTATGCCCGCGTTTTTTATATTGTCCAGCGTCTTGAAGGAATCGAACAAAAGTTTTACCCTCGTTTTTCCTACGCCGTCTATTGCAAGCAACGCGCTTTTTGTCTGCGACGTCTTTCTAAGATTTCTGTGGAAAGTGATCGCAAAACGGTGCGCCTCGTCCCTTATTCTCTGCAACAGTCTTAAAGCGTAACTGTCCCTCGGAAGAATTACGGGATCGCTTTTCCCCGGCAAAAAGACTTCTTCTTCTCTTTTTGCTAAGCTTATGAAATTTATACTTTCGGTATCGGCGTCCGCGACGACTTCCATTACGCTGCTCAGCTGACCTTTGCCGCCGTCTATTATGATAAGATCAGGGCGCGAAGAAAAACTCACATCGCCGCTCCTGTCTTTGATGTCTGCAAGTCTTCTCCTGAGCGTTTCCTGAAGGCACGCAAAGTCGTCGTTGCCTTCAACGGTTTCTATCTTGAATTTGCGGTAATGCGACTTTTCAGGCTCTCCGTTTATGAACACGACCATAGACGCCACTTTGTTGGTACCGCTGATGTGCGATATGTCGTAACACTCCATACGCACGGGCAGCTTGGGCAACCTGAGATATTCGGCAAGCTGTATTACGCCGCCCATAGTCATGTTTTCTTTTCTCTCTTTGACAGAAAGCGATTTTTCGAGATAATCCTCAGCGTTGCCCTGCGCCATATCCGCGAGCTGACGTCTGACGCCCTGATGCGGACATATGATATTTATCTTTCTGCACGCCTTTTCTCCGAGATATTCCTGCAAGACCTCTCCGTCTTCTATCGGCGTAGCCGTAACGACCTCGCTTGCAACGTATCCCGTAACGTCGTAAAAACGCATTATAAAATTAGACAGCGCACTGCCTTCGTCGAGCGAAACGCCTTCTATGACCTGCTTGTCGCTGCCGACTATCTTGCCGCCTCGCACGAAGACCACCGCGGCGACGGTATTGAGTCCGTTTGCCGCTATCGCGAACACGTCCATATCGAAGTCCTTGGGCATTACTCCGACCTGACGTCTGACGAGTTTTTCGAGCACCTGCAATTTCTGTTTATAAGAAAGAGCAAGCTCGTACTCTTCTCTGTCCGACGCCTCTATCATCTTCTTTGTCAGTATCTGCGCTATTTTTTTGTCGTTGCCTTGCAAAAATGCGATTATTTCTTTGATTATAGCGTCGTAATCCTCTCTCGATATCAACCCTGCGCAAGGCGCGTAGCAGCGTTTGATGTGATAGTTAAGACATGGTCTGTGATTTGCAGGCACTTTTGTGAGATCCATCTTGCAGCTTCGCACGCAGAACGCGCTGTTGATGAGCCCTAATATCTCCTGCGTAGAAATACCCTGCATATAAGGTCCGAAGTATTTCGCGCCGTCGTTCTTTAGCTTTCTGACCACTTCGACGCGAGGGAAAGGTTTTTTGATATCTATTTTGATAAAAGGATAACTCTTGTCGTCTTTGAGAAGTATGTTGTAAGGAGGCTTATGCTTTTTTATCAGGTTGTTTTCAAGCACGAGCGCCTCGACCTCGTTAGCGGTAATTATATAATCAAGATCGTCTATTTTTTCTACGAGCTTTATGACCTTGATCGTGCGGTTGGCTTTGTTGCCGAAATACTGATGCACACGCTTGAAAAGATCGCGCGCCTTGCCGATATACAATATCTGGCGCGCCTCGTTGTACATAATATAAACGCCGCTCTTATGAGGCAGGTCTTTGAGTTTTTGCTCTAAATGCTTTGTCATACCCGTAATTATATCACACTAAAAAGATAATATAAAGCAATTTTACTCTGCCCGTACAAGCGGCGGCTTTGACCGGAATATATTTTTCGTTATCTGGCACAAAAAATACGGAATTTCAGCCCGCGCTTTGAGTGAACTGCTTCGCACCCGTCAGAAGAACGTCGTTGACGTAAGGATTGACAACCGCGTAAAGTATGAGTTTGCCCGCTCTGCGGCAGTCGACTATACGCGCGTCCTTCAGCAATCTGAGCTGATGTGATACGGTGCTCTGCCTCATCGAAAGTATAAAAGAAAGATCTGCGACGCACAGCTCTTTCATTGAAAGTGCAGACAATATCCTCAGCCTCGTATTGTCGGCAAACACGTCGAAAAATCTTGCGAGGTTTTCTGTTGCCGCTCTCGGCGGCATACTGCGCATAATGCTCCTTTCCTGTTGTTCGGTAATGGTAAGACAACCGTCGTACATCATAGTCGTATCTCCTTTATATCCGATAAGTCGATAGCCGCTTTTTATGCGATGTAGTATTCATTTGACTTCTCGCACTTTCTTCAGGTAACGACGATGCGGCATAAATATCGTCGTATGAACATATTATATAGCGATACAACGGCGGTAAAATGAGATTTTTTGTCTGAATACGCCGTATTTTGTTAGTGAGGTGATAATTATGAACAATCTTCTTTTGCTTATGCTGCTCTGCTTCGGCAACCAGGACAATCAATGCTCTGCCAACTGTTGCGATCCCTTCACATTGATCGTATGCTGTCTTGCGTTCAGTAAATGTCTGGGAACCAATGCAGGCAATCTGACAAACACGTCTTGCTGCTGACATACAGCAGACGAAAAAAACGATCGGAGTAGAAAGTAGAAATATATTTACGGCAAGTATAAACAATTAAACTGTTATGCAACTTAACGCGCTAAGGTATAAGAACAGTACAGTCAAACTTTTCTAAACTTTTATAACTGTATCAAAGTACTTGAAATATAACGAAAACGGGGCGAAACCGCCCCGCTCTTTTTTTGTAAACTGTTTTTGTCACGAAACGGTCAGCAACCGCAATTTCCGCAACCGTTATTGTTGCAGCCGCAGTCGGAGTCGATGCTTACGAGTGCGAGTACCGCGACGCGGCCGACAGTATACCAACCGCAGGGGTTGACGTAGTAAGGCACAGAAGACTCGCCCGAACTGCCGCAGCAATTACAGCTGCGCGTTGAGTTGTTACAGCAAGCGGAAGACGAACAGGAAAAGCAAGAACCCGAACGGTTGCCGCAGCCGCAATTATTGTTGAAATAACACATATTGCACATCCTTTTCTACGCGGCAAAAAACCGCGCGACACTATATCTTATGACACACGGCGTATTTTGGTGAAATATGAAATATTTTGTTATATTTTGTATTATTAATTATTATCAATGTTGATTAATTATTATAAATTACGACATATCGACAATATTTCCCTTTTGCTTATCGGAATATTTTTATTTCTCTCTTTCTGCGAGTTTTCAGTTTTACACCGTAATGCCCGACAAAGACATATTTGATGCGCTGTACTTATCCTGACAAAACAAGTCGCATTGTACATCCGAGCGCAGAGCCTTAAGGTCCACCGCCCTAAGACTCTGCATCGAACCCGTCAGAGCAATATGCAAAGTACTCCGCCCTTGCCTTCGTTCACGATCCTGTTGACTGTCTTTCTGAGTTTCGCCCTCGTATCGGCAGGCATGGACGCGAGTTTGGACGTAAGCCCGTCTTTTGCTATGCTGTCGAGAGATCTGCCGAGCATGTTGGTCTTCCATACTCCCTTTGTATCTTCTCCGAACCCTTCCAGCCACTCCTTGAGCACGTTTTCGTCCTGCGCTTCGCTCATGACAGGATTGACCTCGGTTTCAACGTCCACTTTCATTATATGATAAGAAGGCGCGCTTGCCTTGAGTTTTACGCCGTAATGCGACCCGCGTTTTACTATCTCGGGAGCATCGAGACTCATGTCGTCGTCCTGCGGCACGACGACTCCGTATCCGAATTCGTCTGCCTGTTTTATAGCTTCAGACAGCTTATCGTACTGCTTTTTTGCATATCCGAGAGATTTGATATAAGACACGAGCTGAAAATCGTTTTCTATCCTGAGGTCGCATTGTTTGCTCAGCACTTCGTAGAAAAGTCCGGGGACAGGGGCGAGCTCAAGCGTTATTTTTCCGCTGCCGAAATTTACGTCCACCTCGGAAATTTTCTGTATATAATCGTCCTCGTCATAGGCGTTTGCGAGTTTTGTGTAATCATCCATGACTTTCACGCTCTCAGACGCCTTGACTGCTTTCTCTATGACGTCGGCTATGATCTCGTTATCTCTCGGCAACGCCTGCATCCATTTGGGCATTACGACGCCGACGCTTTCTACGGGGAACTGCATCAGCACGGCTTTCAATATCTCAGACAATTCCTCTTTGTTCATAGTCATCACGTTTTGCAGAATTACGGGTACGCCGTAGTTTTCGCTGAGCTTAGATGCGAGTTTTTTACTCTCGGCATCTTTTTCTTTTTTGGTATTGAGCACGACGACAAAGGGTTTGCCGAGTTCTTTCATTTCGTTTACGATACGCACCTCGGCTTTTTCGTACGCTTTTCTCGGCAGTTCGGTTATCGAGCCGTCGCTCGTTATCACGATACCTATCGTAGAGTGATCTGTCATAACTTTGCGAGTACCGAACTCCGCTGCTTTTTCAAACGGCATTTTCTCTTCGCTCCACGGCGTATCCACAAGGCGCGGCTTGCCGTCCTCGGTATGTCCTTCAACGCTGTCTGCAAGATATCCTACGCAATCTATAAGTCTGACTTTAGCGCGCAGATTGTCCCCGAGCTCAACCGTCTGAGCCTCGTCAGGTACAAACTTGGGCTGAGTGGTCATGATCGTCTTGCCGTCCGCCGATTGAGGCAGCTCGTCCGTCACGCGTTTTTTGCGGTGAACGTCTTTAATGGTCGGCAATACCAGAGTCTGCATGAACTTGGTGATAAAAGTTGATTTGCCCGTGCGTACGGGTCCAACGACGCCTATATAGATATCGCCGCCTGTACGCATGGATATATCGCGGTATAAGTCGAACTGTTGCATAAAATCCCTCCAAAGGTTTGTTCTTTAATAAACTTATGGCGATATACCTCTCAATATTACAAAGCGACAGAAATTTCGTTTATTTTGAATTGCTTTTCAGATTCAGCATAAAAAAAGCGGTCCCGTAAAAGAACCGCTTTATATTCATATCAGTATATTTATTATTCGTTGTCCTTGTTCTTAAGACTATCTTCGTATTTGGAAACGCTCGAAGAGATGTCCTTATGGCTCGCAGCGTTGCCGTATTTGTCGATCTCGACGACGTTCTTAGGCTCGTGGTGCAATATGAGCGCGCCGTTGAGGCAACCGCCGTCGCACGCCATACCTTCGAAGAAGTTTTCTGCGGCTCTGCCGAGTTTGAGCTTTAGCAGATTTATCCTGCATTCTTCGATACCGTTCATGGCGATAGGCTTGACGTTATCCATGCCCATAGATTTTGCAACATTTACGACGCCTTGCGTAATACCGCCTGATTTAGCGAATATTCTGCCGTAATATGACGCCTCGTCAACGGGACAATCCTCGAGTTTAAGCAGTTCTATATCGCGTGCGTCAAAGAACGCCTGCAATTCTTCAAAAGACATAACGCAATCGATCGCGCCTTTGGTCTTGGGCAGTCTGTACTCGAGTTTCTTGCTCGTGCAAGGTCCGATGAATATACATTTCGCCGTCGGATCGTTGCGCTTGATAAGCATTGCCGTTTCAACCATAGGCGAAACAGAGCTCGAAACGTACTTGACGAGTTCGGGGAAATTCTTTTCTATAAACATTACGAAAGAAGGACAGCACGACGTAGTCAGTATGCCGCGCTCTTTGAGCTCTTTCGCCTCGTGATACAAAGTTATGTCAGCACCGAGTGCCGCCTCCGCAACGTCGTAGAAACCGAGTTTCTTTATACCGCTCGCGACTTTAGCGAGAGGCACGCCCGTAAACTGGCTTGCAAGCGCGGGAGCAACGATAGCGTAAACGTGGTACTTCGTATTGTTTTCTGACTTCTTGAGTATGTCGAGAACGTCCATGATAAGCGATTTGTCTACGATCGCGCCGAACGGGCACTGATATACGCATGCGCCGCATGATATACATTTGTCGTTGTTTATCTTTGCTTTTTTGTTTTCGTCCATAGAAATAGCACCGACTTTGCAACTTCTGATGCAGGGACGACGCTGTTCTATTATCGCGCTGTAAGGGCAAGCTTTAGCGCATCTGCCGCACTCAACGCATTTATCCTTGTCTATGACGGGATGGTTGTCGACGATCGTGATAGCGTTTTTCGGGCAAGCCTGCTGACATTTATGAGAAATACAACCTCTGCACGCAGGAGTGATGTACATGCCTTCGATCGGGCACGCGTCGCAAGCAGCGTCGATGACCTCTACACTGTTGGGGTTGGATTTATCTCCGCCGAGAGCCATCTTTATTCTTTCCTGAACGATAGCTCTTTCTTTATATATACAGCATCTCATAGTCGGCTTGGGTCCCGGAGATATCTGCTTGGGGATGTCGATATAGATATTTCTCATATCGCCCTTATCCGCAGCTTGTATCACCGCTTTGAGCACGTCGTATTTAAGTTCCTGGACTTTAGTGTCGAAAATTTTCATATAATCTCCTCTTTTGCTATAAGTTGACCGTCCGAAAGCGATTTCAGTACGATACAGCCGTTTTCAACGACGATGTATCCCGCCTTCGTATTGTCTTTGGGGAGCGAAACCGATCCCGGGTTTGCAATCGTTATTCCGTCTTTTTTCATTACGAAAGACGTATGGTAATGCCCGTAAATCAAAGCGTTTCCGCAGTTTTTGGGCAAATTGTCTTTAGAGTATTTATCTCCGTGCTGGAGAGTTATCTTTGCGCCGTCGACGTAAAGCTGAGCAAGGTTTACGAATTCGAACGGAGCTATCATCGCGTCTACGTCGCTGTCGCAATTGCCTTTTACGACAAGCAGTCTGTCCGCGTAAGGCTTAAGCATTTCCGCCACCTGCATCGGTGCGTAATCCTCGGGGAGCGGATTTCTCGGACCGTGATAGAAGACGTCGCCGAGAAGAATAAGCTGATCCGCCTTTTCTTCTTCGAAACGCTCTAACATTATCTTCGCGAAATGCGCGCTGCCGTGTATGTCTGATGCGATAAAAAGTTTTGCCATAGTTCTTTATTATGCGGCGAGTTTTTCGAGGCACGCGAGTTTTACGCAAGCAACGAGGATCTCTGCTGCAACGGAAACGTCTTCTCCGTTGGTGTACGTCGGAGCGATGCGCAGATTCCTGTCGCTGTCGTCTCTGCCGTAAGGATACGTAGCGCCTGCACCCGTCAGCGTAAGTCCTGCGCCTTTGCACAGTGCCGCAACTCTCGACGCACATCCGTCGAGAACGTCAAGGCTTATAAAATAGCCGCCCTTGGGATTGGTCCACTTAGCGATATCGCAGTCGTCGCCGAGGCTTTCCTCGAGAGTGTTGACAATAGCGTCAAACTTGGGCTTAATTATCGCCTTCTGCGCGTTCATGATCTCTTTGATATGATCGACGGACTGAAGGTATCTGAAATGTCTGTACTGATTGACCTTGTCGTTGCCTATCGTCTGGAACGTGATATGACTCATAGCGTCCTTGATATTAGCCTCGCTTGCGCCCATGCAAGCTACGCCCGCTCCTGCGATCGTGATCTTGGACGTGGACGCGAACTCGAATATTCTGTCTTCGTTGCCAGCCTTTTTAGCATAAGTCATTATGTTCGCAAGCTCTGCGGGTTCGTCGGTAAGCTCGTGTACGCAGTAAGCGTTGTCCCAGAAAATTCTGAAGTCTTTTGCCGCAGTCTTCATGGTAGCGAGTCTTTCGACGACTTCGTCGCTGTAAACTATGCCCGTAGGATTGGAATATTTAGGCACACACCACATACCTTTGATGCTCTCGTCGGTAGCGACAAGGCTTTCTACGAGGTCCAAGTTGGGGCCGTTGTCGTCCATAGGTATATTTATCATATCCACGCCGAAATGCTCGGTCACCGCAAAATGACGGTCGTAACCGGGGACGGGACAGAGGAATCTGACTTTTTCGCACTTGTTCCACGGCTTTTCGCCGAGAAGACCGAATTGCATTGCTCTCTGAACGGTATCGTACATCATATTGAGAGAGCTGCTGCCGCCGATGATAACTTGCTGCGGCTCGAGTCCGAGCAGCTGTGCAAAGAGTTTTCTCAGTTCGGGAATACCTTCGGGCATGCCGTAATTGAGATAATTCATCGGAAATTCTTCCGCTGCCGGAGAAGTAAGCATATTATAAGCAAGCATAGCCTGTGCGTTGCAGGGCTTACCGCGTGCAATATCGACTTTGTATCCCTTTGCGGCGATTTCTTCGTACTCCTTTTTTGCGGAGTCCAAAAGTTCTTTGAGTTGCTCTTTCGTCAGATTAGTATATTGCATAAATACCTCTTTGTATTTGAAAATTGTTATCGTGCCATAGAACGCCCTCAAGCCTTCCGCGCTACATTTTATCACAACGCGCGCGCAGTATCAAGTAAAACTCACGCGCAAAGCAATAATTTACATCTCGTAATCTTTTGCGTCTTTGCTCCTCATTTCGAGCCTTATCGGAGTGCCCTTGAACGTAAACGCGTTTCTCAGCGCGTTGTTGAGATATCTCCTGTAACTGAAATTGAGCAGCTTGTCGTCGTTGACGAAGAATACGAACGTCGGCGGATTGGTCGAAGCCTGCGTAACGTAATATATCTTGAGTTTTTTGCCGTTGAAAGTAGGCGGTTCGTTGGCAAGCACAGCCTCTCTTATTATGTCGTTGAGAACGCCCGTAGCAACGCGCTTGCTTGCCTCTGCGTACACTTCCATGGCGGTGGCAAGAAGTTTTTCCACTCTCTGTCCCGTCTTTGCGGAAACGTACATCGGGACGAAATAGGACATGAATTTGAGCTCGCCCTCGAGTTTCTTATTGAACGTATTGACGGTGAAAGCGTCCTTTTCGACAGCGTCCCACTTGTTCATGACAATGACGGACGGCTTGCCCTGTTCGTGCACATAGCCGCAGATCTTGACGTCCTGCTCGCTCATGCCTTCTTTAGCGTCGATGACGACGAGCACTATGTCCGCGCGCCTTATCGCGGCAAGAGAACGTATAACGCTGTACTGCTCTACGCCTTCGTCCACGCTGGACTTCTTTCTTATGCCCGCGGTGTCGATTATGTTGAACTTTTGCCCCTGCCACTCGAACGCGGTGTCTATCGCGTCGCGCGTCGTGCCTGCGATATCGCTGACTATTACTCTTTCGTATCCGAGTATCTTGTTGGTTATCGAAGATTTGCCTGCATTGGGCTTGCCTACGATCGCGACGTTGAGAACCTCGGGATCCGTTTCCGCGGGGGTCTTGTCTATATTCTTTACGACTTCGTCGAGAAGATCGCCTATGCCGAGTCCCTGTTCTGCGGAAACGCCGATAGGATCGCCTATGCCGAGGTTATAAAAATCGTATATCTTGTCTTCTTCGTAATTGTCGAGCTTGTTGACCGCGAGTATTACGGGTTTTTTGCTCTTTCTCAGAAAAGACGCGACCTCTATGTCGTTGGACGTAAGCCCGCCTTTGCCGTCGACTACGAAAATTATCGCATTGGCGATATCGACGGCGACCTGCGCCTGACGGCGTATATGCGACCACATCTCGTCCTCGCTCTTTATGTCGAGTCCGCCCGTATCTATGAGAGTGAACGAATATCCGCACCACTCCGCATCGCAGTACAGTCTGTCTCTCGTAACGCCCTCGTAATCTTCGACAATAGACAGTCTTTTTCCTACTATTTTATTGAAAAGCGTGGATTTGCCCACGTTGGGTCTGCCCACGATGGCAACCAAAGGTTTTACCTGCATTGTCCCGTAGCCTCCTTTGCCGCGCGCACGAGGTCTGCGCCTCCCGCGCTGATAATGATTTTCGTATTGAGTTTGTTTTCCAATTCTTCAACGCTGATGCCGTCGAGAAAAGTATGAGTGAATTCTCTGAGCATAGTCGAAGGTATGACGGTATAAGCGGGCATGTCCTTCGCCTGCGCAATAATATCCGTTGCCGTAATAAGTCCCGCGACCGTAATGCTCCTGCCGAAAAAGTCGTTGTATATATCGACTATTCTGAAAGTGCAATCAGGGAAATACTTGTGCACCTTTTCAAGGCATTTAGCGAGTTCCCCCTTGAAAGACTGCCCCGTAATAAAGGCTATTTCCGCCTTTTTATCGCATATCTCAAGCCCCTTCAGACTTTCGTCGACCTCTTGCCCGAAAGCACGGACGAGCCCTACTCCGTTTTCTATCTGCGAAAAATCGCCGTAACTCTCAAAAGACGGCAAAGGCAGATCTGCCTTAAGATAAAATTCGTCCGAGCAATAACAGAAACTTCCGCCCTCTTTCTTGTCAAACGCCTCGACCTGAGCTATCACCGTGCGTGCGGTTTCTTTGTCTATCTGATCGAGCTTTTTAAGCCCTTCTCTGTGTCCCGTAAGACCAACGGGAACAATCGCCACCGACGCCACCTGCGGACGCATTGCGGCAAGTTCTCTCAACGTTTCTTCCAATATCTCCCCGTCGTTGACGCCCTTGCAAAGTACTATCTGCGTATGCATTATTATGCCGTGCGCGGCAAGGATCTTCATCTTTTCAAAGAGTTTCGCGCCCTCGGGATTTGCGATCATCTCCACTTTGCGCTTTTTGTCAAAGCAGTGCACGGATATATAAAGCGGACTGAGATGAAGTCTTAATATCCTCTCTATTTCCTTGTCGAAAACGTTGGTGAGCGTAACGTAATTGCCGCTGACGAAAGAAAGCCTGTAATCGTCGTCCTTGACGTAAAGCGTATCCCTCATGCCTTTGGGCAATTGATCCACGAAACAGAAAATACATTTGTTCCTGCAATGTATCGGAACCAACTGTCCCTCGTCGTCGAACTCTACTCCGATAGGCTCGTCGGCAAGTTTTTCCACCTCGCAATCGACGAGCTCACCGTCTTTAGTGCGAGCGTTTATAGTGAAATTTTCCGCCCCGTCGTAAAAGACGTAGTCGAGGACGTCCTCATACGGATGTCCGTCAAACCCCAATATCTCGTCGCCGACCTCGAAACCGAGTTCCGCCGCAACGCCGTTTTCGTCAACTTTTACAATTTTGGGCATAAAAACTCCTTTAACGCTGATTACTGTAAAATTATATAATATCCGCGCGGTAAAGTAAAGCGTGCACGCTCAAATAAATTGTCGGGACAGTCTTCAGCGAGATCTCAAAGCAGGCAATTTCATACAGCCGTAACCGCTGACGTCTTCTCCGTCACGCTCCGAAAACTTAAGCAAAACGTTTACAAACGAGGCGAAAACAAGACAGAAAAGCGCGACGTAAACCACTTTTACCGAAAAAAGATCCGCGTAATAAACTACCCCGTAATTTCTGAAAACCGAATAAAGATCGCCTAGCGCGTAACCGAGCGCAAGCACGGCACCTGCCGCGCGCGGACGGCATATGACGCCGCAAAGCAGGACGGAACACACATATCCCCAGACTTCGGCATTAAAACCCGCTCCCGAATTGTCTACCGACGACACCGCTATCGCAGCAACTGCGAAGGAACAGAAAAGCGCGGCAAAATTCTTATAAAACCCTATATACGCAGCTCCGACAGAGGCGAGAAATACACACGCAGGCGACGCGCTGAGATTTCCTCCGAAAGGCTCAAGGCATAAAGCTGCAAACAGCAAGAGCAGCAAGACAACGTCCGTTATGCCCTTGCCCGAAACAAGCACTCTTACCGCCGCGGCAACCATAAGCGCGAACAATAAAAAAACCGCCGCATACTCCATATCCGTAGTATGCGGCAAGCGTTGATTTTTTCAGCTTTATAGCGGCTGTCAATTTATGGAAATCAGCCTATCTTCTCAATAGTTTCGATGACAACGGGCTCGAGCGGCACGTCGTCGAAATATCCGTAACTGCCCGTACGGACTTTTGATACGTCGACAGCGACCTTAAGGCTGTCCTCGTCGTCGAGTTTTCCGAAAGCGGCATACTCTCCGTCAAGGAACGTGCAGTCGTCAACGCAAATAAAGAATTGAGAACTTGCGCTGTCTTTCACCTGCGTGCGCGCCATAGACAAAACGCCGGGAGTATGCGATATCGGATTTTTTACGCCGTTGGACGCAAACTCGCCTTTTATAGACTTAGCTCTCTTTTCCTTCATGGTACCGTCCATGCCTCCGCCCTGTATCATAAAACCGGGTATAACGCGGTGAAAGATAAGTCCGTCGTAAAACTTCTCGTCTATCAGTTTGCCGAAATTGGCTACCGTAACGGGAGCCGCGGTTTCGTCAAGAGTTGCCTTCATCTGTCTGCCGTCTTTGAGTTTTATAACGATTTTCATTTTTATCTCCTTGATATGATCAAATTATTCTTCGAAATCCACGCTGTGAGATCTTTCCACTACCGTCTTTGCATAGGCGAGTACGGGCAGATGCACTTCGTGAACAGCATATTTCTCAAGCGCATCCTTGCTTTCGAGGGTACATATTAGGGCGACGTCGTAACTCCTGCACTCTTTTTTGAAGTCTTTACCCGAACGGATATCGCACAGCCCTTCTATCTTGCCTTTCATAGACAAGAATTTTCCTATAAGTTCGTCAGCCTTGTCTTTGCAGTCATCTTTTAGTTTGTACATTACGACGTGTGTTACCATTGCTTTTCTCCTTTACGTCCTTTTCTTCGGCAGGTTTTTCTTTGCTTTCGATTTCTGCTGCGTCCTTTGCTTTCGCATCGGCGCGGGCTTTGTTTATAGCGCAGCTTTCTTTATACACCGCTTTTGCAAAACCGTCTATTGCCTTTGCATCGAAAAATTTACGCTGATTGTAAAGATACTCCTGCTTGATATTGTTGTTGTTGATAAATCCGAGCACAGCCGTGGCAAGCTGTTCGTCTTTGCCTCCGCGCATCGCAAGCTGCTCTTCCGCAAGGAAAGTATGGTTGCCTCTCTCGTTGTTGTTAAGGCTTCTTATCAACACGCACGGGATATTTTTTGCAAAAACCTCATAAAGCGTCACCGTCGTCGGCGAACATACCATGACGTCCGTCGCAGCATATATAACGTTCATGTCCGCATTGCCTTTTACCACGATGATGTTTTTGTTGTAATTCTTAGCCTTGCAATAAGTCAATACGAATTTTTCTATCGACGCGCTGCCTCCCGTAAGCACTACGAGATTGAGCCTGTCCGTATAAGGTGCAAGAGTGTCGAACGTGTCTTTTACATAACTGACGCCGTATCTTCCGCCGCTTATCGTGACGGTAGGCAGATCGTTTTCTATGCCGAGTTTTTCTTTTGCCTCGGCAGTCGTTACGTCTTTCAGTCTTTCTTCGTCGATAAGAGTGCCGCAGACGCTGATCTTCTGCTCGTCCACCTTGTTTGCCATAAGAGCCTGCTTGATTGCTTCGTTCTGAACGAAATAGCCGTCGCTCTGATAATTTATATATGCCTTGTTCAGCGAAAAATCGGTAATGAGCGCATAAACCTTTACGTCGTTCATCGCAAGTCTTTGCTTGGCGAGTATTGCCTTGTTGTGCGCCTTGGGCGACAGGCATATCACGACTTCTGGCACGAAACGCATAAAGATATTGTCGACCTTGTGGAATTTCTGACGATAGTTCCTCGTCGGATTTTCCTCTTTGAGCTCCTGAGTATACGGCTTGACGGTCTTGTCTATTTTCTTGGGTAAAAATTTCTCTCTTACGAGCACGGCAAGACGGTTGAGCCATGCCATGTTTCGCGCCGTGAATATATAGGTATTCCTGACAAACTGCGCCGATTTGAGATTGCTGTATCTGTCCTCGTCTATCGCAACGACGTCGCAGTCGGGATATTTTTTCGTCATGTAGTTGCAGATATCGTTTGCGACCGTGTCGTACATGCCTTTAGTGTACAAAATAACTACGGTTTTTTTCATGTCACACCTTCTTCCTCAAAATATCGTCTTTTCCGAGCCTGTATTCAGTCGGAATATACAACTTCTGTTGTACGAGTTTTGCATCGTCTATACTGTTGCCGTTCTCGTCGAAAATTTGATTTACCTCGATAGTTTTGCCGAAATACCTGTCGTCGGGCGAAAGTATTTCGAGCACGTCGCCGACTGCGAAACGGTTGCGCTGCTGCACGCATACCGCGCCTTTCGCATCGTCGTAACCTTCTACGAGCGCGATAAAAGCGTAATCGCATTTAGGCTGCGAAGTTTCAAGGCACACGCTGTCCTTTTCTCCGTAATAAAAACCCGTCGTATAGTCGCGGTGACTGTTCTTTTCAAGCTCAGCAGACAACAGCGCGGGCACTTTGTAGTTTTTATCCGAGGCGAATCCGTCGATAGCCTTGCGGTATGCGTTGACTACGCTCGCGACGTAATACTGCGACTTCATCCTGCCTTCTATCTTGAAGGAATACACACCGCTCTCTATAAGCTCTCCTATATGCCCGAGCATGTTGAGATCCTTGCTGTTGAGAATATACGTTCCTCTGTCGTCCTCGAGGATAGGAAGTCTTTCGCCTTTACGGTTTTTCTCCGTGATCTCGTATTCCCACCTGCACGCCTGAACGCAGTCTCCTCTGTTGCCGCTCCTTCCCGCAAGCACGGCTGACAGCAGGCATCTGCCGCTGTACGATATACACATCGCGCCGTGTACGAACGCCTCTATCTGCACGTCGCTTGGCAGATAATCTCTTATTTCTCTGACCTCTTTGAGAGATGTTTCTCTTGCAAGCACGATACGCTTTGCACCCTGATCAGCCCAGAATTTAGCAGAATACTTATTCGTAGTGTTTGCCTGTGTGGAAATATGTATCTCCAACACGGGCGCGTATTTTTTGCAGAATTCTATTACTCCGGGATCGGTCACGATCACGCCGTGAACGCCCGCCTTCTGCAAAAACGCAAGGTATTTAGGCAACTTGTCGAAATCGTCGTTTTTTGCGAAGACGTTGACTGCGACGTATATCTTTTTCCCTCTCTCCCTGACGTAACGGCAAGCCTCTTCGAGCTGCTGCTTAGTAAAGTTTTTCGCGTTCGCTCTCAGAGAAAACTCGCTGCCCCCGACGTATACCGCGTCCGCGCCGAAATGAAGAGCCGTCTTCAGCTTTTCAAAATCTCCAGCGGGAGCAAGCAATTCGGTTTTTACAATTTCACACATACAGCCGTACCGTCCTCCGTATCGTATATCGTAGTATCGAATTTTTCTTTGTCGCTTATCTTTTTCAAAAAAGCGCGCATGTTTGTAACTATCGTTCTGTGTTTATGAGGCGGATAAACGTCGCCTTTAACGAGCCCGAGATAATAGACGTTGTCCGCAAAAACTATCCCGCTTTTCGCGAGCGAAGGATACACAGCGTCGAGATAATCCGAATATCTGCTCTTTGCCGCGTCGATAAACACAAAGTCGTAAGTATTTTCTTTCGCAAGCATAGGAACGAGCTCGTCCGCATCTCCGAGATAAGCGTTTATCCTGTTTTCTATGCCGATTTCCTGCCAGAAGGCGCGCGCTCTTTCAAGCCTCTTTTCGTCCTTTTCAACCGTGTCGACGATCGCGCCCGTTTCAGTAGCGAGCCATGCAGTCGAAAAACCTATCGCAGTGCCTATCTCGAGTATGCGATAGCATTTCGTGCGCTTTGCGGCGTCAAGCAGAAGTTTAAGACTTTCGGGCCTTATTATCGGTATATATTCTTCTCTTGCGCGAGCTTCGTAAGCGGGAGAAATTTCTCTCAGCTTTTTCGCGCACTCCTCCGGAACAGACATCACTCGACCTCTGTGATTATCGGCAAGATCATAGGTCTTTGCTTGAGCTTGCCCGAGATGTATCTCTCTATCTGACGGCGCAGAGTCGACTTGAGCTTTCCTCTGTCCTGCGCGCCTTTATAATTTGCTTTTTCGACCGTGGTGCAGATTATCTCCTTTATCGGTTCGACGTGCTCTTCAGCTATCTGAAGTCCTCTCGTAATTATTTCGGGAGGAGCAAGGAGCGACGAGGTTTCGAGCCCTATCGTAACAAGCAAAATGACGAAACCGTCGTTGCTAAGCTGCTGTCTGTCCTTGAGTACAAGACTGTCGACGTCCACAAGTCCGTCGACGTAGACGTTGCCCGCGGTAACGGTGCCTGTCTTTACGAGTTTTTTCTGCTTGAGTTCGAAACAATCGCCGATCTCGGGTATCTGTATGTTCTTTTCGTCCATGCCGAGACGCATGGCAAGTTCCTGATGCAGTTTCAGATGACGGTATTCTCCGTGCACGGGGATAAAATACTGCGGATGTATGAGCCTTTGCATGAGCTTGAGTTCTTCTTTGCAGGCGTGTCCCGAAACGTGAAGTTCTGCAAGAGAACCGTATACTACCCTCGCACCTCTTTTGCACAGATTGTTGATTACCGTGTAGATCATTTTTTCGTTGCCGGGGATAGGCGAAGACGAGATCACGACGACGTCCTGTCTGCCTACGCTGACTTTGTCGTCACCGAGAGCCATGCGCGTAAGCGCGCTCATAGGCTCGCCCTGAGAGCCCGTAGTGATGATACACAGTTCGCTCGGCGCGTATTTGCCGATATGGTCTATATCGACGATCGTGCCGTTGTCCGCGCTCATAATGCCGAGCTTGGTAGCGATCTCGCTGATGTTTTTCATGCTTCTGCCGTTGAAAGCGACCTTGCGGTTGTATTTCTGACAGATGTTTATGATCTGCTGTATCCTGTTGACGTTGGACGCGAACGTAGCGATTATTATACGGCTGTCTGTATTTGCGGAAACTATCTTGTCGAGCGTTTCTCCGACTTTCTGCTCGCTCATCGTATATCCGTCCCTTTCTACGTTGGTGGACTCGCCCAGCATAAGTTTGACGCCTTTTTCTCCTATCGCAGCGAGGCGCGGCAGGTCTATGCTCTCTCCCGATAGCGGAGTATGGTCGACCTTGAAGTCGCCCGTATGGAAGATCACGCCTACGGGAGTCGTCACCGCGATAGCATATGCGCCCGATATGCTGTGCGTAACTCTTACGAATTCCACGTCGAAACAACCTATATTCTTGCTTTCGCCGCCTTTTACGGTAACGAGTTTGGGAGAAGTGATGTTGTGCTCTTTGAATTTGTTTCTGAGCAAAGCGAGCGTGAGATCGCTGCCGTAGATCTTAACGTTTTCGAGTCTGTCTTTTACGAGATACGGCACGCCTCCGATATGGTCTTCGTGTCCGTGCGTGAGCACTATGCCCTTTATCTTGTCGATATTTTCGTCGATATATGAAAAATCGGGAATTATCAGATCCACGCCCGGAGTATCGTATGTGCCGAACATGCATCCGCAATCGATGATAATGATGTTGTCGCCGTATTCGATCGCGGTCATGTTTTTGCCTATTTCGCCTACGCCGCCGAGAAAGACGACTTTGAGCGATTTATATTTTTTTGCCATTAAAGCCTCCGATTTATGCCTGCGACCGTGTTTTGCCGCATAAAAACGTAATAATACACATTTATTATAATTAAATATAGCCGCCGTGTCAATTGTTAGAGCGGACACTGCGCCCGTACTTTGAATTATCGACAGAATCGGACAATATATTGACAAAATCAGCATTTTTGCTATAATAAGCTTGAAACAGGAGGTTCGCGTCATGAACGAAAAAGACAAAAAACATCTCAAAACAAAACGTATTCTCAAGATAGCAGGCCCGATAGTTTTGGTGGCAGGACTTGCCTTCGCCATAACGGGATTCGTCAACATTGCAACATCGATGGGTAGCGGAAGCATGCCCGACATGTTCTGGTGTTTCTTCATAGGATTCCCTCTTATAGCCGTCGGCGGAACCATGACGGGATGGGGATTCAAGAGAGAGATAGCAAGCTACGCGATGAGAGAAAGCACGCCTGTTTTTAACGAGGCGGGCGAGAAGATAAAACCGGGCATAAGCGCGATTGCGGACGCGGTAAAGAATTCTGACGTCAAGGTCTGCTCTGCATGCGGAGCCGAAAACGACAAGGACGCGACTTTCTGCAAAAAATGCGGAGCTCCCCTTTCAAAGAAATGCCCGTATTGCGGTGCCGAGCTCGATTCCGACGCCGTCTTCTGCGACAAATGCGGAAAAAAGCTGTAAAAAATCCCGACTGAAAAAATTATAAAAAATACCGCACTCGTTTGAGCGCGGTATTTTATTTTAGCTGATTCCCTACGGCTGTATTTTCGCATAAAAATACAGTCAGATGCAAAAACCGAAGCGTTTTGCGTTGAGCGCGACGTCATTGTTCGTCAGATAATAAGAAGACAAAGTGCCTATGTCCGACCAATAGCAATCCGTTTTCATCGCGTACAGACTTCCGTCAAGCCTCGGGAAAAGGTCTTTGGCAAAGTCGTATTTTGTATTCTCAGGCACAAGATCGAGTGCCGATTTATCCATAACGTATACTCCCATATTAACAGTATTCGACAGCGGTCTTTCGGGTTTTTCACGAAAGCGCAGCACCCTGCCGTTCTTGTCGCACTCGACCACGCCGAAAGAACGCGGATCTTCTACTTCTTTTACGGCAAGCGTTGCCGTTGCCCCGCTTTTTTCGTGAAAATCGACAAGCTCAGAAAAATCCATATCCGTAAACGCATCTCCGCTCACTACAAGAACGTCCGACCCGCAGTCTTTTGCGGCAAGCGCCACTCCGCCCGCAGTTCCGAGCGGAGTCTGTTCTATAAAATACTCGATATTGACGCCCCATTTCGATCCGTCTTTGAAATGTCTGATTATGACAGAAGGTCTGTAACACAGTGTTATTGCTATATCTGTAAAACCACAATCCTTAAGGTGTTCGATCGTGTATTCGAGCACCGGTTTGTCTATAATTTTTACCATCGGTTTGGGTATTCTGTCCGTAAGCGGGCGAAGTCTGCTGCCTATACCTCCCGCCATTATCACCGCTTTCATAACTTCCTCCGCATCGTTTTTGATAGTATATAGAAGAAATTGGTAAAATATTCACAAAGAACTCCTAAAAGTTGTTGCGCGCGCGTAATAATAAGCGTATAATAAGTATATTAAATTTCTGAAAATAATATTTTCAAAAGGAAGGATATATATGAGAGTTTACAATTTTTCAGCCGGACCTTCGATGCTCCCGCTCGAAGTTCTGCAGCAAGCACAAGCTGACTTTGTCGACTACCAGGGTTGCGGCATGAGCGTCACCGAAATGAGCCACCGCAGCAAGCAGTACGACGCTATTCATCAAGAGTGCCTCTCTCTCCTCAGAGAGTTGATGAACGTGCCCGACAACTACAAGATTTTGCTTGTACAGGGCGGCGCTTCTCAGCAGTTCGACGCTATCCCCCTCAACCTGCTCAACGGTTCGGGCGTTGCAGATTACGTCGTAACGGGCAACTTTGCTAAAAAAGCTTACAAAGCGGCTAAAAATTACGGTGATATCCGCCTTGCAGGATCTTCCGAAGACAAGACGTTCACCTACATACCCAAGACTCTTACGCTTTCCGACAACGCCGATTACCTCTATATCTGCCAGAACAATACGATATTCGGTACGCGTTACACTTCTCTGCCTACTCCCAAGAGCGGCGTGCTCGTAGCAGACGTTTCTTCCAACATCCTCAGCGAAGTCATGGATGTCAGCAAATACGGCGTTATGTACGCAGGCGCGCAGAAGAACGTTGCTCCCGCAGGCGTGACCATCGTTATAGTCAGAGAAGATCTTATCGGCAAGGAACAGGCTATCTGCCCGACGATGCTCAAGTGGAGCACTCAGGCAGACGCTGACAGCCTTTACAACACTCCCCCCTGTTTCTCTATCTACATGGCTATGCTCAACCTTCGCCATCTCAAGAAACTCGGCGGCGTAAAAGAGATCCAGAAAGTGAACGAATACAAAGCCGGACTTCTCTACGACTTTATCGACAACAGCGATTTCTATCACAACTACGTCAATAAAGAGGACCGCTCGCTTATGAACGTACCTTTCGTTACGGGCGACAAGGATCTCGACGCGAAGTTCGTTGCCGAGGCAAGCAAGAACGGTCTGCTTTCTATAAAAGGACACAAGCTCGTAGGCGGTATGCGCGCATCCATCTACAACGCAATGCCGGTAGAAGGCATCAAGGCTCTTATCGAATTCATGAAGAAATTCGAACTCGAAAACAAGTGATAAGCAGGTGAAATTATGATAAATATACTCAAGCTCAACGAAATCAGTCCTAAAGTAAAAAGCGTATTGTCCGAGCAATCCTATACGGTCGGCACCGACGTAACAAATCCTCAGGCTATACTGCTCAGAAGTTTTTCCATGCACGAATACGAAGTTCCCGCAAGCGTTCAGGCTGTGGCGCGTGCAGGCGCGGGAGTAAACAACATCCCCGTAGACAAGATGACTCAGAAAGGTATCTGCGTATTCAACACCCCCGGCGCAAACGCGAACGCTGTTAAAGAACTCGTTATCGCAGGTATGCTCCTCGGCAGCCGCAGGATCGTTCAAGGTATAAACTGGACTCAGTCCCTCAAGGGCGACGACGTTGACAAACAGGTAGAAAAAGGCAAGAAAGCTTTTGTCGGACAGGAACTTCAGGGCAAGACGCTCGGCGTCGTAGGCCTCGGAGCTATCGGCAGACTCGTTGCAAACGTAGCTATCGAACTCGGCATGACGGTACTCGGTTACGACCCCTATCTCAGCGTTGACGGCGCGCTTATGCTCGATAAAAACGTCGTGCACATCACCGACATAAATCAGTTGTTTGCAGAGGCTGATTACGTCACTTTGCACGTCCCTGCTACCGAGCAGACAAAGAACATGATCAACGAACAGAGCATCAACTCTATGAAGACGGGAGTTGTCATCCTCAACTTCGCAAGAGGAGAACTCGTCAACAATGCCGACGTAGTCGACGCTGTCAAGAACGGCAAGGTAGGCAGATACGTTACCGACCTTCCCAAAGCCGAACTGCTCGGATACGACAACATCATCACGATACCTCACCTCGGAGCGTCCACTCCCGAGGCTGAAGACAATTGCGCAGTCATGGCTGCACGTCAGCTCAAGGACTTCCTCGAAAACGGCAACGTAGTAAACAGCGTTAACTTCCCTTCCGCAAGCGCACCCAGAACGGGCGTTTGCCGCATAAGCATACTGCACAAAAACGTAGCCAACATGATTGCGACCGCGACATCCTTTATCGCTAAAAAAGGCATAAACATCGCAAACCTCGTATCTGCATCCAGAGGCGAGATCGGTTACATGCTGCTCGACGTAGACGCAAACGTTGACGAAGAAACGATAAAGCAGATGCAGAGCCAGGAAGGCTTTATCAAAGTCAGAGTGTTCGACTGAAACATACAATCAAAGCAAATGCACGCCGCTCCTTAAGGGGCGGCTCTTTTATGCTCTCATAAGTCTGTACGCAGCGAAATTCGCACGCTCAAAACGCAGACAGTTTTATCAGCATGCTTTCAGTCTGCCACGCAGAATCTTACGCGTATGTTTTATCCTCAAAACCCCATATAAAAACACGCGCCCGAACTTTACTTCGGACGTGTGTTTTAACGGAAAATTGTATAACGTTGAAAAAACTTTTTATCAGGACTGTTTCTGCTCTACTTTCTTGCTATAATCCTTTTTCAAAGACTTATTCTGCAGACGTCTGATACTGCGCTTTTCGAGTTTCTGATTGCCCGTACATATTATCAAAAGCGCAGGCAGCAGCAACATTACGAGTATGCCGCTTATTATAGATCCTCTCGCTATCATGAGCGTGATCTCGCTGACTATTATGTTGGTCGTTATCAGCGATACCGACAGACAGCAGCCTGCAAGTATTGCGACAGAAGTCATAATGGATACGCCGCTTTCGGTAAGTGCGGTATAAGCCGCTTCTCTCGCGGAGCGCAATCCGAGATAATTCTGATACTTGACCGTGTACAATATTGCATAGTCGACCGTCGCGCCGAGCTGTATGGAGCTGAGTATGATATACGCCATAAAGTTGACGCTCTGTCCGAAGATATAGCTTATCGACAGGTTGACGAATATACCGAATTCTATTACGAGCACGACTATCGTCGACATCTTTATCGACCTTAGCGTGAACAACAGTATCACAAATATTATCGCAACGGATACGATAGACACTACCATAAAGTCGGTAGGCGTGATATCCTGCAGATCGCTTACCGCCTGCGTCATGCCGGTGATATAATAATCTCCTTGTCCGAACTCATCGTCGAGAATAGCTCTGATCTCTTTGAGCGCCTTCAGACCTTCTTCAGATTCAGGATCCGCATCGAGCATGACGGAGTACATGGTATATCCGTTGTTCAAAAATCCCGTGATCATGGACAGATCGAGATTAAAGCCCGAGTTTTGCATGAGCTTTGCCATTTCTTCGTCGTTTACGAGATCGACGATGCCCTCTGCGCTTTCTTCAGGCAACATCGAGAACAATCCCATAACGGCATTTACGTCATCGCGGGCTTTTATCTTTTCGAGGAATTCGTACTGGTCCTTTACGTTGCTCTCTCCGTCTATTTCCTCAGTCTTTGCGGGTACGATTATAACGAGAGAGTTGCTGAGCGCGTCGACCTTTTCCGCTATCGCAGTCGGATTGGGATCTTCTTCTACGAATTTGATATAGGTAAGCTCTACCATATTCTGCATTATGATAACGGGAATAAGCAGAACGAGCGCGATCGTTACTATCGTCTTTCTGTGCGTAACCGCATGCGACGCGATGTTTTTGAATTTAGGAACGATGATCCTGTGCTGAGTCTTGCGCGCTATCTTCTTGGTAAGGAGCGTAAGACACGGCTGCAGCAAAATGACCGTTACAAGGCTGAGCGCAACGCCTTTCGCAAGAACGATACCGAGGTCCTCGCCTATCTTGAATCTCATAGCAAACAGCGCGAGAAAACCGCCTACCGTAGTCAATGCGGATGCGGATATCGTGGAGAAGGTCTTGGGTATTGCCCTTTCCATCGCAAGATTGTCGTCCAAGGTCTTCTTCTGTTCCTCTGCAAACGAGTGCATAAGGAATATCGCATAGTCCATACTGAGCGCAAGCTGCAGTATCGAAGATGCGGCATAAGTAACTACCGAAACGCTCGGAAGTATCAGGTTTGTGCCCATATTAACGACGATCGAAACGCCGAGCGTCACCATAAACACTATAGGATCGATTATCGAATTGGTAGTAAGAAGAAGTATGATAAACATTACGAACACGGCGACGAAAGCGTACTTGCCTATCTCGCCGATCGTACTGTCGAAAATTTCACGGGTAATCTGAGTGCTGCCGCCCATAGCGTACTCGAAACCTTTTGCGTCAAGCTCGTCTTCGATATAAGACAGCAGATCCATAGCCTCGTTTGAAGAGCTGGGCACGTTGAGCTGGAGCATCAGAAGATACGTTTCGTCATCGGGATGGAACATGCCTACGATGTCGGGGTTTGTAGACATCTGTTCAGTCATTTCTTTAAGGTCCGCGACCGTCAGATCGTATTTTTCGAGTATCGCGTTGATCAGACCTTCAATAACAGGATCTTCCGTCATAGACCAATCTATGTCCTGCATGCTTTTCAAAAGTCCGTACCATATGATACCGCCTTTTTTAGTACCGCCCTTTTTCTCGATCTTCTCTACGAGCTCCTGCATCTCCTCGTAAGTCGCACCCTGTACGCCTATGATTGCGTCGCCCTGCATATCGAAATTCTCTTTCATGAAATTCATGCCTGTTGTCATATCGACGTCTTCAGGCAGATAAGAAAGGATGTCGGAGTTGACGTTGACATAAGTCATCGCAAAAAGTGACGCAATGGTCAGAAGCAACATTACGCCGAGAAGGATCAATCTGTATTTTACGACAAACTTAGCAAAGCGTTTCATACTCTAAATATATTACATAAATGATTTTTTGTAAATTGCCTATGGGCAAATATCGGGGGTTTTTACAAACAATTTACCAAACTCAGAATCGGTTGTAAAATGTGCGTAAAATAAAGGTATATCATATTGAATACATATAAAAAAACGTCCGCCCCTGAACGGGACGGACGGTTGTTTTTATGGCGATATCTCTTTCCTAACCGCGGGAAAAAGGTATTACTTGTTGAGTTTGCTCTCGAGCTCTTCAGCCTGCTTAGCAAGCTCTTTGGGCAGCTTGTCGCCGAACTTAGCATAGAACTCTTTAATGCCTTCGACTTCTTTCTTCCAATTGTCTTTATCGATAGCAAGCAGACCTTTAACGGTATCAACGCTCATATCAAGACCTTCGATGTTGATATCTTCAGCCTTCGGAACGTAACCGATAGCGGTTTCATCTGCATCGACTTCGCCTGCGATTCTCTTGAGCATCCAATCGAGGACTCTCATGTTGTCGCCGAAGCCCGGCCAGATGAAGTGACCTTCGTCATCGGTTCTGAACCAGTTGACGTTGAAGAACTTGGGCTGTTTGTCCTTGTCTACGCTCTTGCCCATGTCGAGCCAGTGCTGCCAATAGTCGCCCATATTGTAACCGCAGAACGGGAGCATTGCCATAGGATCGCGTCTTACAACGCCTACAGCGCCTGCTGCAGCAGCGGTGGTTTCGCTTGCCATGATAGAACCGACGAATACGCCGTTTTCCCAATCTTTAGCCTGGTAAACGAGCGGAGCGGTCTTAGCGCGTCTGCCGCCGAAGATGAACGCGCTGAGCGGAACGCCGTTGCCGTTTTCGAATTCGGGGCTGATGCAGGGGCAGTTGACCGCGGGAGCGGTAAATCTGCTGTTCGGATGAGCACCCTTTTCGGTAGAAGTCTTGCCGTTCCAGGGGTTGCCTTTCCAGTCGATAGCGTGCTCGGGCGGATTCTTGTCGAGGCCTTCCCACCATACCGTGTTGTTCTCGAGATTGTGGCAAACGTTGGTGAAGATGGTGTTCTTTCTAGTTGCCGCAAGAGCGTTGGGGTTGGATTTAGCATTGGTGCCGGGAGCTACGCCGAAGAAACCGTTTTCGGGGTTGATAGCGTAAAGTCTGCCGTCCTTACCCTTTCTGATCCAAGCGATATCGTCGCCTACGCAGAATACTTTGTAACCGTTCTTTCTGTATCCCTCAGGCGGAATAAGCATAGCGAGGTTGGTCTTGCCGCAAGCGGACGGGAACGCAGCTGCCATGTAGACGGTTTCCTTGTTGGGTTTCTCGATACCGAGGATGAGCATGTGCTCAGCCATCCAGTTCTCGTTCTTACCCTGATAGGAAGCTATACGAAGAGCAAAGCACTTCTTTCCGAGAAGAACGTTGCCGCCGTATGCGCTGTTGACGGAGATGATCGCGTTGTCCTCGGGGAACTGGCAGATATATCTCTTTTCGGGATCGACGTCGCATTTAGCGTGAGTGCCTCTGACGAAGTCGTTGCTGTCGCCGAGAGCGTCAAGAACGTTCTTGCCTACGCGGGTCATTATTCTCATATTGAGAACGACGTAAATGCTGTCGGTGATCTCTATACCGATCTTGGAGAGCGCGCCGCCTACAGGACCCATGGAGAACGGGATAACGTACATCGTTCTGCCCTTGTATGCACCGTCGAGGATGCCGTAAAGCGTAGCGTATGCCTCTTCGGGTTTCCACCAGTTGTTGGTCGGGCCGCAGTCCTCTTTGGTACGGGAGCAGATAAAGGTTCTGTTCTCTACGCGGGCAACGTCGTTTTCCTTGGTACGGTGCAAAAGGCAACCGGGAAGAAGTTCTTCGTTGAGTTTGATCATCTCGCCGGTAGCGATAGCTTCAGCAGTCAGCTTGTCGTAAAGTTCCTGAGAACCGTCGATCCAAACGACTTTGTCAGGCTGGCAACGTTTCTGAGTTTCTTCGACAAATGCAAGCACTTGCTTATTAGAAGTCAAATCTGTCATATATGATTCTCCTTATAAAATATATTTCATAATAATTTGCATGCAGCGTTTTAACGCTCTTCCGCAATTGTTAATATTATATCAAACCTTACGGTATTTGGCAAACAAAATACTTATTTTTTTATCAAACGTTGAACCTTCGGACCCTGAGCCGCGTCTTTAACGTCCGAATATTCTCGCGCCGTGATATTATGTGTAATTAATATACAATATAAGCGAATAATAAAATGCAAAAAACGGCGCAGATACAGGCATATCGTTGAAAAAAATGCAAAATCATGGTAAAATTATACAGATTTTAAGATTCGTTTCATAGACAAAGCATATACTCTTCTACGAAATACGGAGGTAATTATGAAATCCCGCAAAAGAATCGTTACATTTATATGCGTACTTCTCATAACAGCTCTCACGGCGGTTCTGCTGTGCTCGTGCATACAGATGACCTCTTCTGATTCGGCATACGACATAGCGGTCAAAAACGGCTTTGAAGGAACGGAAAAGGAGTGGCTCGAGAGCCTGAAAGGAGAAGACGGCAAAGACGGTACCGACGGTACCGACGGCAAAGACGGCTATACTCTTCAGGATCTTATAGACAGTTATCTCGAAAACAATCCCGGCTCCACGGTCGACGACTTCTATGCCTCTCTCGGCATAGACGTAACGCCGAGTATCACTGATGTGGTACAGGACGCGCTCAAAAGTTCGGTCGGCATAATATGCAACGACGCAAAAGTTTCGGGCTCCGGCGTAATTTACAAGATCAACGACGACACGGCTTACATCATAACTAACTATCACGTCGTATACAACACGAAAACGAGGCGTTACAGCGAAGATATCGATATATATCTTTACAACAGACTTCTCGAAGACGACATGATAAGCGCGACCGTTGTCGGCGCGTCCAAAAACAACGATATCGCCGTTCTCAAAGTAACTTCTGAAACTTTCAAAGAAGACATCGTTCAGGCAGTGACGGTAAACACGTCGGATCCCGTTGCGGGACAGGCAACTTTCGCGATAGGCTGCCCCGTCCTCTATACCTTCTCGGTAACCTCGGGTATCGTATCAGTAGAATCCGAATATATAACGACAAAATATTCTGACAACGTCAGAGTTTACCGTACCGACGCGGCTCTCAACAGCGGCAACTCTGGCGGCGGCATGTTTAACGAGTACGGTGAGCTCATGGGTATTTCGGACGCTAAATCCTCAGACACCACCGACGACAACGTATGTTATGCCATCCCCGCATCTCTCGCAATCGCAGTAGCAGATAACATTATAGAAAACGATGGTCAGAAATTTGTTCTCGGTATCACCATGCAGATCAGCGACATGACGACTTACGAAGACGAGGACGGCATAATCCGCACCGTCTACACTTACGGTATAGAAAGCGTTAACGCAGGATCTGCCGCAGAAGGTAATCTGCTCGCAGGCGACGTGCTCGTATCCATTTCGATCAACGGAGCGAATCCCGTAGCAATCGACTCTTCTTACAGGTCGCAGGAATATCTCATGACTGCGCGCCTCGGCGACACGGTAACCGTAAACGTGCTGAGAAACGGCGAAAGCGTCAGCGTCGACGTGATTGCAGACTCAAGTTACTTTACAGCGATCTGATCAACTTGCGATCAATAAGAAGAACGCGCTCCTTCAGGGTGCGTTATTCTTTCAACATACTTTTTTGAGTCTGATTTTTTTCTTGTTTATTTCAATTAGCCCGTCAGCCTGCATACGCGACAGCTCTCTCGTCATCGCGCTTCTGTCCGCGCTGACGTATGCCGCAAGCCTCGTTACAGACATCGGCAGCTCGAACTCGTCGCCGCAAGTGCGCGCGAGTATCCTGAAATAGCACATAAGCTTATCTCTCGTAGAACGCTTTGAAAGTATCTCTATCCTCTGACTCAGCGACAACGTCTTTTTCGCTATAAGCCCGAACATGTTCTGCACAAGTCTGCTGTGGTGCTCGCATGCCTTTTCGCAGCGTTTTGTGATCTGAGAATATTTTATGAACATGACTTCGCAGTCGCTCTCGGCAATGACTTTTACGCTGTCGCCCGCCGCGTTGGAAAAAGCAAGCACCTCGCCGAAAATGTCCCCTTCGGCAAAAATTTCCATTACAGATACTTCACCGTTCTCGTCCGTGCGTATCATCGTCGCTCCGCCTTTCAGCATAACGCCGACTTCGTCGCCGCTTTCCGGATAGTCGTAAACGGTCGCGCCTGCCCTGAACGTCCTGAACACCGCACCGAAACAGGACATCATGCAATTGACCTCGCTGCCCTTTATTCCTTCAAACAGATCTATTTTAGAAAAATCCATAAATTTCCTCAAAATGTTGCAAATGCAACAACCATTTATTCCAAAAATATGTTATATTATATTAGGTTAAAAGTAAAGCGATTTTACAACAATAAATTCGGGAGGATAAAACAATGGTAAAAGTAAACGTAAACGGCGGCAATCTCGATCAGAAGGAAATTGACGCATACATCGATTACGGCAAAAAGAAATACCCTGACAAGAACATAACCGAAATGGACGTTACGGTAGACGGCGACTACGTCGACCTCAAATACACCTTCAGTACGGTGCCTTTTGAAAGAATACGCCGCATAACGGGTTATCTCGTCGGCACTCTCGACCGTTTCAACAACGCAAAGCGCGCCGAAGAACACGACCGCGTAAAGCACGGCATCTGAAAGAATAATCACAACTGTTTAAGAGGAGATTAAAATCATGGCTGCATACAAGATAAGCGACAAAATTTACAGCGTAGGCGTGCAAAACCCCGACCTACGCGTTTTCGACATCGTTATGGCTACCAAGTACGGCACGAGCTATAATTCGTATATCGTAAAAGGCAACGAAGTAGCTCTCATCGAGGCGTCGCACGCAGATTTTGAAGGCGTTTACGAGGCTAACATCCGCGAAGTAGTAGATCCCGCTGAAATCAGATACGTTATTCTCAACCACACCGAGCCCGATCACAGCGGCGCGCTCAGAGATATTCTCAAGCTCTGCCCCAACGCAACCGTACTTGCGACCGCAGTCGCGCTCAACTATCTTAAGAACATCGTCAACGAGCCTTTCAACTCCCGTCCCGTAAAAGACGGAGAAGTGCTGGACCTCGGCGGCGTTACGCTCAACTTTACCGTATCGCCCCTTCTGCACTGGCCTGACAGCATGTTCACATACTGCCCCGAAGAAAAGACTCTCTTCAGCTGCGACGTATTCGGCTCTCATTACAGCAGCGAAAAGATGCTCGACAAGGACATCGACAACGTAGAAGGATACAAAGAGGCTTTCAAAGGCTATTACGACGCAATCTTCGGACCTTTCAAGACCTTCGTAGTCGCAGGCATGGCAAAAATAGCGAAATATCCTTTCGAAACGGTATGCCCGAGTCACGGACCCGTGCTTACTAAAGACGGACTTCTGCCCTACGTTCTCGACAGCTACCGCGCATGGAGCAAACCCGTCAAGAACGCAGTCAAAACCGTGCCCGTCTTCTACTGCTCCGCTTACGGCTGCACCGCTAAACTCGCTGCGGCGATCGTAGACGGCGTAAAAGAAGTTATACCTGACGCAGCCTGCGAAGCTTATGATCTTATCAAGAACGATATGGCTGACATGCGCGCAAAGATAAATTCCTGCGACGCTTGCGCTATCGGCTCGCCCACCCTCAACTCGGACGCAGTACCTCCCGTGTGGGATCTGCTTGCAGGCGTTGACGCGATCAACAGCCGCAAAAAGCCCGTCGCGGTATTCGGCTCCTACGGTTGGAGCGGCGAGGCTGTACCCAATCTCATAGCAAGAGTAAGCGGTCTCAAAATGGCAGTGGTAGGCGAAGGTTTCAAAGTCTGCTTTGTCCCGACGGCAGAAGATCTCGCCGCTGCAAAAGAATACGGAAAGCAGCTCGCAAGCGCACTCAAGTAATTATAATAAAAGCCTTATATAAACACAGGTACAAAAAAACAACTCTCAACGCAAACAAAAATCCGACCTTTTCAGGTCGGATTTGTTTTTAATATCTTTACACAATCGATTGGTCAGACGTTATTCGTTAGCCGCCTGTTTGCAGTACGATACGACTTTTGCCGCGATCTCGCTGCGGTCTATGACTTCTTCGAAACGGACAGGTCTTTCTCTCAATCCGTTTAGCGGCTCAGGGACTTCTTCTCCCGTTTCCTCATTTAATTTTTCCGTCGCCTCGAAAGCGTCGTCGATCCTTGTGCCGCTTATCGCCTCGTATACGTCCGCAGGGAACTTATACGCGTTTGCGGTAGAAACAACTACGGTAGGAGTTTCGTCTTCCGTTTCGTCTGCGTAGTTGCAATATACGTCGTATGCGACGGCAGTGTGAGTATCCATCAGATAGCCGTACTCGTCCATAGAATAAGCGATCGCCTCTTTGGTTGCCTCGTCGTCGGCGTAGCCTACGGAGAAGAGAGATTGCAGAGTCTTGAGTTCCTCAGTAGTAACGCTGTACTTGCCCTGCGTCTTGAGAGCCTTCATGCGCTCTGCGGTAAGCTTGTCGTCTCTGCCGCTTATTTCAAAGAGCAGTCGCTCGAGATTTGAAGATATAAGAATATCCATTGACGGGCTTATCGTCTTGTGGAACTCTCTGTTTATATCGTAAGTACCCGTTCTGAAGAAATCCGTCAGGACGTGGTTTACGTTGGACGCGCAGATAAGTCTGTTTACGCCGACGCCCATCTGCATAGCGTAATATGCCGCGAGTATATTGCCGAAGTTGCCGCTCGGCACGCAGAAATTGACCTTGTCGCCGTATTCGATCTTACCTTCGTCCATAAGGTCGCAGTAAGCCGAAACGTAATAAGCTATCTGCGGCGCGAGTCTGCCCCAGTTGATGCTGTTTGCAGACGAGAGCTTGAAACCGTTAGCATGTATCTCTTTGTTTATTTCAGCGTCTGCAAATATGTTCTTTACGGCGTTCTGCGTATCGTCGAAGTTGCCCTCGATAGCGCATACGCATACGTTTTTGCCCGTCTGCGTCTTCATCTGCAATTTCTGCATATCGGATACGCCTTTTGACGGATAGAAAACTATGATATTGGTTCCTTCAACGTCCTTGAAACCTTCGAGAGCCGCTTTGCCGGTGTCGCCCGAAGTAGCGACCATGATAAGGGTCTTGTCCTTTTCTCCGACTTTTTTGCGTGCCGCGCTGAGAAGATGCGGGAGCATGGTGAGCGCCATATCCTTGAACGCACACGTCGGTCCGTGCCACAGCTCGAGGACGTAAACGCCCTCGTCAATATTCACGAGCGGACAAGGATCGTCGCCGTAAAAACGGGAATAAGCCTTGGTCGTATAGTCGAGCAACTCTTCAAAGGTATAGTCGCTGAGCAAAAGCGAGAGGACGCGTGCCGCTCTCGTCGGATAGTCCTCTTTCGCCAAACTTATAAAATCTTCTTTAGTAAGCCTCGGGAGGCTTTCGGGGACGTAAAGTCCGCCGTCCGGAGCAAGACCGCTTACAATAGCCTGCGCTCCGCTGCACTTCTCGCTTTTGTTGCGAGTGCTGATATAGTTCATTTTATCTCCTTGTCAGATGACCTTGTATTTCAACAGAAAATCAGGCAATTCTTCTGCGGGAGCACTCACCGTTACGTTGACGGATATCGAGAATTTGTCTGCGAGTTTGCCGAGCCCGTCATAGAATTTCTGCATCTTGTCGGGACCGCATCCTGCGATCCTGGACGCTCCGTCTATGTAGAGATTGGTAAGATCGCTTCTGCTCGCCGCAACTCCGCACACGAACGCAAGCAACGTATCTTCGTTTACTATCGCGTATTCTCTGACGTCAATGAGCTTTACGTTGCGGTCTATGTCGTACATATACCTCTCGGTATCACTGACGAATACGCTGTCGCCCTTTGCAGTTTTGATGTCTGCATTAGCCTTTTCGATGATACGGCTGGTTTTGCCCGAGCCTTTACTTCCGCAAATCAGATTTACCATATTTTTCCCTCCGGTTAGTTTATAGTTTTATTTTAGACTAAACCGGAGAGGATTTCAATAGCTTTTACGAAAAATATACCGAAACCGCCTCAGTATGTTTTAACGACGAGTTTCTTGTGCAGCTGCGGCGAAATCGACATTATTATGGAGTCGAGCTCGTCGTCACCCATATAAGTGGTTCTTCCGCCCTCGTACTGCTTGTCGATTATCTCTTTTACCTTGACTACGATATCGTCGTGCTTGTCGATCTTATGTCCTTCGGGGAGCGCATAGAAACCGTTCATCCAATAAGCTATGCCTGCAAGTCCGCTGTGAGCGTCTACGGACACGAGCGGCGGTTTGCCGAGCAGTTTTTCGGTATTGAATATGTTGTATATCTCTTCGTCCTTGAGAAGTCCGTCCGCATGTACGCCCGCTCTCGTCGTATTGAAGGATTTTCCTACAAACGGAGTCTGCGGAGGGATTATGTATCCGAGCTCGTCCTCGAAGTACTTCGCTATCTCGGTGATCGCTCTGAAGTCTATGCCGTCGTCAACGCCTTTGAGCGACGCATACTCTATCATCATAGCCTCGAGGGGGCAGTTGCCCGTTCTCTCGCCTATGCCGAGCAATGAGCAGTTGACCGAAGAACAACCGTACAGCCAAGCCGTGGTAGCGTTGGTAACGACCTTGTAAAAATCGTTATGACCGTGCCACTCGAGAAGTTCGCTGGGGACTTCTGCGTAGTATTTGAGACCGCTTATGATGCCGGGGACGCTTCTCGGGAGCGTAACGCCGGGATAAGACAAACCGTATCCGAGAGTATCGCAAGCTCTGATCTTGATGTCTACGCCGCTTTCCTTGCGCAGTTTCATGAGCTCGTATGCAAACGGAGCTACGAAACCGTAGAAATCCGCTCTCGTGATATCTTCGAAATGGCAACGGGGAACGATACCCTTATCGAGAGCCATCTTTATGATATTGAGGTATTTTTCGGCAGCCTGCTTACGCGTCATGTTCATCTTCTTGAATATGTGGTAGTCAGAACAGCTTACGAGAATACCCGTTTCTTTTATGCCCATCTCTTTGACGAGTCCGAAATCCTTTTCGTTAGCGCGGATCCAGCTGGTAACTTCGGGGAATTCGTAACCGAGTTCCATACACTTTCTGACCGCTGCCCTGTCTTTTTCAGAATACAGGAAGAATTCGCTCTGCCTTACAAGACCCTTTTTGCCGCCGAGCTTGTGAAGAAGCTTGTAGATATTGACTATCTGGTCGACGGTAAACGGAGATGTGGACTGCTGACCGTCACGGAAAGTCGTATCGGTGATCCATATCTCTTCAGGCATGTCCATAGGAGTCTGTCTGAAGTTGAACGCGACTTTTGGTACGCTGTCGTAGTCGAAAAGGTCGCGGAAAAGGTTGGGCTGCTCCACGTCCTGAAGGAAGGGGTGCCAGTTGCTCTCGATCAACAAATTCTTGTCTTTATTGTATTTGATCATATCTTTCTCCTCTGATCCGGTCTGTTCTTAATATTGTTATCCTATATATGTGCCTTCGCGGACATTATTCGCCCGAAGAAAGCATTTCGTTTCTGTTTGCGAGCGCGAGCGCGTCGAGCATCTGAAACAGATCTCCGTCAAGGAAAGCGTCGAGCGAATAGAGCGTGAGCCCTATGCGGTGATCGGTCACTCTTCCTTGCGGGAAGTTGTATGTGCGTATGCGTTCAGAACGGTCGCCCGTACCTACCAGCATCTTGCGGCTGGACGCATATTCTTTTTCCTGCTGCGTGCGGTAATAGTCGTAAACTCTCGACTTGAGTACCTTCATCGCGCTTTCTTTATTCTTTCCCTGCGACTTTTCGTCCTGACATGTCACGACGATGCCCGTCGGCAAGTGAGTTATTCTTATAGCGGATTCCGTCTTGTTGACATACTGTCCGCCCGCTCCGCCTGCACGGTAAGCGTCTATCTTGAGATCCTTTTCGAGTATCTCTACTTCTACGTCCTCTGCCTCGGGCAATACCGCAACGGTAACGGTCGACGTGTGTATCCTGCCTTGCGACTCCGTTTCCGGCACTCTCTGCACGCGGTGGACGCCGCTTTCGTATTTGAGCCTGCTGTACGCGCCGTGTCCCGTGATCATGAAGACAGCCTCTTTAATTCCGCCGAGATCGTTTGCGTTTATGTCTATTTCTTTAACTTTCCAGCGGCAACGCTCTGCAAAACGCTCGTACATACGCACGAGTTCCGCTCCGAAAAGCCCTGCCTCGTCACCGCCCGCACCCGCACGTATCTCTATGATTACGTTCTTGTCGTCGTCGGGATCTTTGGGGAGCAACGCGATTTTGAGTTCCTCTGTCAGCTCTTCTTTCTTTTTCTGAGCACCCGACAGCTCTTCTTTGGCAAGCGCGACCATCTCCTTGTCCGACCCGTCGTCTATTATCTGCCTGCACTCCTCAATCGTCTCTTCGTTCGCGCGATAGGAGTCGTACAGAACAACAGGTTCTTCGAGAGCCGATCTCTCTTTAACGAGTTTCTGCCACTTCGCGGTATCGGCAATTACGGCGGGATCCGAGATCTTCGCCGTGAGTTCTTCAAACCTCTTTTTCATGCCTTCGAGTTTTTCAAACACCTGTCTTTACCGCCTTTACTATTCTGTCTATACCTTGCAGATCCTTTATTATGCTGCAGGAAAATCCGCGGAGCATGTCCACCACGTCTTTCGCCTGTCCCTCACCGCACTCGAGAAGGAGCAGTCCTCCGTCCTTGATGAGATCTCCTGCCTTATCTGCGATTATCCTGTAAAAATCGAGTCCGTCCTCTCCGCCGTCAAGCGCGATACGGGGTTCGAAATCACGCACTTCTCTCTCTAGATCTTCTATATCCGCAGTCGGGATATAAGGCGGATTGGATATTATCAGATCGAACTCGCCTTCTATCTTTTTAAATGCGTCCGACAACACGAAATTTATTTCTGCGCCGCAGTTTGCGGCGTTTCCGCGAGCGGTCTTCAATGCCTTTTCGGACACGTCGCTCGCAGTTATCTGCGCGTTTGTAAACTTAGCGAGAGCTATCGCTATGCATCCGCTGCCCGTACAGAGATCAAGTGCGCGCGCACACGTTTTATTTTTCAGATACAATATTGCCTGTTCCGCAAGCAGTTCCGTTTCAGGTCTCGGGCAAAGCACGTCACCGTTTACTTCTATCTTAAGACCGAGAAACTCTGTATATCCTATGATCTGGCAAAGAGGTCTGCCCGTAGCGCGTTCTTTCGCTATACCGAGCATTTCTCCGTACTCGTTGTCTGAAATTTCTCTCCTCAGTCTGAGCGATGCTCTTCCGCATCCGAGAACGTGACAGGCTATCCAATCGGGTTCGCTGCCGTCAGCACCCGTATCCGCGATCAGATCCGCAATATTTTTCAATGCGTCGCTGAGCTTTATCACTTGTCGCCGTCGACGTCCTTGTCGGAGTCTTTATCCTCTTCTTTATTCTCTTCGGCAGGCTTTTCGGGCTTGTCTTCCGCGCCTTTTTCAGCCGTTTCGCCCTCTTGCCTGGATTTGATTATATCCGCATGCTCTTTTCTCGCCTCTTCGGCTTTGATATTGAGTTCTACGGCTTTTGCACAAAGTTCTTCGTCCGTGATCTCGCCTTTTGCCGCTTTTAGCATAAGCTGCATGCGCGAGTGCTTGATATGGCTGACCTTGTCATAATCCTCTGAGGGAACGCCCATGCCTTTGCATATGAGATCTTTTGCTCTGTCTTCGGTGATACCCGTGAGCAACAGCTCTTCTCTGACCTTGCGTTTGAGCAGCTTTGTATCGAATTTAAGCTCAGGCAAGTTGGGATCTTCATCCATTGCAAGCACCGTTTTGAAAGCGGTGATAGCCACCTCGACCATACCGTCGTCGGGCTGACGCGTAGTGAGTTTCTGCAAAAGAAGTCCGGGAGCCTTGAGCGCTCTGACTAACGGATTGTCGAATTTTGCAAGGAACTTGAGCACTTCATAGCTTACGCCTGCAACTACGGGGATAAGCGCGAGTCTTATCAGAAATCTGACCCAAAGCTCGCTGCTCCAGCCCGTAAGCGAAAAGATAAGCACGCTGACGACCATCGTTATGAACATAAAAGTCGTGCCGCACCTGTCGTGTACGGTAGTCATTTTCTGTGCGTTTTCTACGGTGAGCTCGAGATCGTGCTCGTAGCAACTTATCGTCTTATGTTCAGCGCCGTGATACATATACACGCGCCTGATGTCTTTCATCATGGAAGTAAGAGCGATATAAGCTATAAAAATCAGCATGCGGACAAAACCTTCGAGAAGGTTCATAGCTATCTGCATACCGACGTTTGCCCTTGCATTTATAGAAAAAAGTTTGATTATGCCTGACGTTATGAGTTGCGGCAAAAAGAAAAACAAGCCGAGCGACAGCGCTATACCTACGAGGACCGAAATCACCATAACCACGCTGAACACGTCGACTTTGAAAGTTTTAGCAAACCATTTTTCGGCTTTGGACGGTTCTTGTTCTCCGTCGAACACTTCGCCCGAACGCATAAGGGTGCGTACACCCGAAACCATCGTGCCGAAAAAGCTGAAGATGCCTCTCAGGAAAGGAGCGCGGAACAAAAAACTCTTTTCTTCTGCGGGTTTCAGATATTGGCTCTCCACGACGATATTGCCGTTTTCGTCGCGCACAGCCGTCGCCATGCTGCGTTTACCGCGCATCATGACTCCTTCGATCACCGCTTGTCCGCCTATTCCGATGCTCTTTTTTCTCATCCCTTTATCTCCATAAAAAAATACGGTGCGGGATAAGTCCCCGCACCATTATTATCCGATTACAGACTGTAACGTTTCTTGAACTTATCTACTCTACCGCCGGTATCAACGAGCTTCTGCTTGCCGGTATAGAAAGGATGGCACTTGTTGCAAACGTCTACTTTAATGACGTCAACGTCTTTGGTGGTACCGCAAACGAACTTCTCGCCGCAGGTGCACTGAATAACGACGTCATGATATTTAGGTTGAATGCTCTCTTTCATGTTCTTCACCTCACTGTATTCTTTTACGCACATACGATTATACATATTTATTTTTTGCAAGTCAAGCG
>CALWRH010000008.1 GCA_944383895.1 uncultured Christensenellaceae bacterium
GCTTGAAAATATGTATACTATTATCTGCGCGTGCTCCGCAAAAATCCGCTCTTTAATTCATCGCCGCACGACATGACTTTACCCGTTGCCCTAAGGCTAAAGGGCACAGATACAAATCAAGGCGCGACATAAAGGCGTCTTTTTGCGGGCGTACGCTTGCCCCGTGTGACGGGGAGCATAGAGATTCTGTCGGGACTTCGTTATTTTGTAATGTATACCGATGTGTGCAAACGGTCTTGCGCTGTCGGTCACAGCGTGGCGTCTCAGTGTTGTCTCGCAGTCAACGTAAACAATTATACAATATTCGGCAAAATGCCGCAAAAAAGGCTGAAATTCACTATGGCTGACGATGATATAATAATTAAGGATACGAGAGATTTCGACATACGTCAGACTCTGGATTGCGGGCAGATCTTCAGATACTCCAAGATCGGAGAAAACTCTTATGAAGTCTTTTCCAAAGACAAAAGATGTGTTGTAACGCAGGAAGGCGTTGCGGTGATAAGTAGCGACGATGCGGCGTATTGGCACAGATTTTTCGATCTCGACAATGACTACGGCGCGATCAAAAACGCGCTCAGAGATAAGCCGTTCATGAAAGATGCAGTAGAGTACGGCGGCGGAATAAGGATTCTCAATCAGGATCCTTTCGAAATGCTGATATCCTTTATCGTATCCGCAAACAATCACATCCCGAGGATAAAGGGCATACTTTCGAGGATGTGCGAAGGACTCGGAGAGAAGATGGACGGCTATTATGCTTTTCCGACGCCCGAAGCCATGGCTGCAAAAGACGCAGACTATTACGCATCTATAGGTGCGGGATACAGGGCAGAATATCTCAGCGAAACGGCAAAGGCGGTAGCGGACGGATTCGATCTGTCTAAGCCTTGTTATATGGACGGAGATGCCGCAAACAAATATCTTTGTACGTTAAAAGGCGTCGGACCAAAGGTGGCGGACTGCATACTGCTTTTTGCGTATCACAAGAGCGACGTGTTCCCGGTAGATACCTGGATAAAAAAGGTATACGCAGATATGACGGGCAATGACGCAACGAATAAGGAGATAAGGAAATATCTCATTTCTACATACGGCAATCTGAGCGGATACGCTCAACAATATCTTTTCTTTAACAAAAGAGATAATTGATTTAATATCGATTACATACACGGGCAGGAAAAAAACCGATTTATCAAGCGATTTCGGAAAGAGGTTATAAAAGCTTGACGGAGGCATTATGAACTGCGCGTGTTTTATAGATCTCGGCGCCGCAAAACTCGACTTTGAAAGTTATGCGATACTTCTCGAAGAGGTGGGTGCGAAATACGAACAGGTAAAATTTTACGGTTACAACGCAAAGAAAAACGGTGACTTCAACGCCTATATCAGAGACGTGGGGGCAGAAGTCGCCTTGCCTTTGCACAACAGAAAGAAAGTCAGGGTAGACGTAAGGCAGGTTGTTGACAGTGTTGCTTGCGCTTGCAAAAATCCGCACATAGACGCGATACTTCTCGTCTGTGCAGAGGTGGACAGTCTTCCTATGATTGCGGCAATTAAAGCACAGGGGAAAAAGGTGTTTATCGGCGTAGAAAGTCCGAGTTCTGTTTCAGACAGATGCGACGGCTGTTTCGTAATCAAAAAGACGTTCAAAGAAAACAAAGAGGCGGCAGCGGAAAAGGGTGAAGACTTCTTGCCGTATACTGGCATAGAGAAGGATGAGGATGACGGCATGAACGACGTCAGAGAAAAACTTCAGGCGGCTCTCGACAGAAAGTCTGCTCAAAAGAGCGCGCATACTCAGCAGAAAGAGGACGACGAGCTGGTGAAACTGCTCAGCAAATACTTCTGATGCCCTGTAAATAAATAAAAAAGTATTGCCAATAGGGTGCGGATGTTGTATAATATATAACAATAATACTCAAGAAGGTGTCTTATATGAAACATATCGTATCAGTAGTGGTTTACAACAATCCCAGCGTTCTCGCGCGCATTTCAGGCTTGTTCGGTCGCAGAGGTTTTAATATCGATTCTCTGTCAGTCGCTACTACCGACGATCCCAAGATATCGAGAATCACGATCACCGCACAAGGCGACGAAAACACTCTCGACCAGATAGTCAAGCAGACTTTCAAACTCGAAGAAACGATCAACGTGACCGCGCTCAAAGAAGAGGACAGCGTTTGCAGAGAGCTTATCCTCGTAAAGCTCGTTACGGACAGTTCTTTCGACAACTCGATCGTTCAGCTTGCAGACGAATTCGGCGCGTTGATACTCGACATTACGGCAAAATCCATGATACTCGAACTGACGGGCACCAGCCAGAAGATTGATAAATTCACGGATGCGGTTATGGGCCTTTGCAAGGGCAAGGACATGCGCGTGAAAAACGTCTGCCGCACTGGTATCACCGCGATAGACAGAGGCGTCTGAGAATCAATAAACAATGCAGATCCCCGAGGATTTCCTCGGGGATTTTTTATTTCCGGAGCTTCAAGACACCAAAAAACTCAAAATTGACAAATTATAATATATGGTTTATAATCAAAAAAAAGGTGGGTTTATGAAAAAAGGGTTGATCGTTCTTTGCATTTTAACGGTTCTTGTAATGCTGTTTTCGTTTGCGACGCTTACTTCGTGCAAACAGGGGGAAGCTTATACTATAGATCTTTCCTCGGATAATATTAAAATAGTGTTTTTCGAAACCCCTGAATTCGAATACAACGGTTCTGCAAAAAGACCGAATTTTCAAATTCTTGAAGGCAATAAAATTATAGAAGAATATTATTTAGGCGTTCCGAACAACGATATCATAGTCGAGTATGAAAACAATAAAGATGTGGGCACGGCTACAGTGACGGTAATACCCGGACCGAGCGGAAAATATACGGGTAAGGTCGTAGGATATTTTCAGATAGTTGCATCTAAGCAAAAAGTCGAGGCGGAGGATTTTCAGACTCTTAAAGATTATCTTGAAGGAGGCAGATATGAGGCTGTGACTGTGACGGCGGATATGACCGTACCCGAAGGGGAAACCATTATTATAGCGGACGGCGTTACGTTGAATATGGGCGGTCACGCGTTGATAAACAACGGAAACATTGAAAATAACGGGGATATCGGTTTTGACGAATACGGAGAAGAGAATCTGTTCTCAAACGGCGGTGCTTTCACGAATAACGGCAAGTTGCTGCTTTACGTCACGGACGAAAATGCGAAAGTATTCGTAAACGACGGCAAGTTTGCCAATAAGGGAGAGCTGTATCTGAACGGAAAAGAAGGCAACAGAATGGTTGCAATAAACAACGGTTCGTTCATAAACGACGGAGATCTCAATCTCAATGCGCACACGGATTTTTATAATTACGGTACTTTTGAAAACGGCGGAAACGTGCGCAATTCGTCTGCATCCGGATTCTTTACTGACAGTGACGTCAAGGGTAACATCATAAACAATATGAGCCGTCGTTATTCTATTGAGGACTTCGATATTTCGCTGTCTTACGATAGGATAGCGTATGACGGTACCGAAAAGAGGCCTTCCGTCAGTTTCTATAAAGAGTGTTGCGACGTTGATTACGACGATTATGAAATAACTTACGAAGACAACGTGAACGTAGGAACGGCAACCGTAAATATCGTTGCAACGGAAGATTCGGACGCGTTATACGGTGAGACCGCTCTGACCTTCGAGATAGAAAAGGGAAGTGTAACGGTTGCGGACAGAGAAGGTTTTTATTCTGTGATAACAAACCCCAATTACAGAGAAATAAACCTGAACACCATTGACGAATTCGGTACATTATTTAACGAGGGATTTACCGTGCCTGAAGGCTTGACTCTTAACATTTCGGCGGCGAGCGACGAAGGTCTTAACGGTAACGTGGTCAACAACGGCAGAATAGTTGTTTTGAAAAACAACGGGCTGAGAGTATACGGTACGCTTGAAAACAACGGCGAGATATCTGTAAATCAGATAGTAAACCGCGGAAAAATCGAAAACAACGGCACGATAAATCTCGGCACAGGTATATCATATTCGGGCGATATGATTAACGCAGGAGAAATCACTCTTGCAGAGAAAGGCAGTCTTTATGCGGGCGGCAACGATGACGACGCAAAAGAATTTATAAACGACGGCATTGTGACCGCGCTGGGTAAGGTATACATAAAACATACGCTGACAAATAACGGTAAGTTTGAAAACAACGGAGAACTTTATGTGTTTTCAACGGGAAACGTTACGGCAAAAAGACAGATAGAAAACAGCGGCAACGTATATCTGAACGAAGAGAGCGACGCGTTCGGCGGAAGCGGCTGCGTAACGGTAAAATCCGAGATAATGGCATCAGACGTACATATAACCAATCTGCCGTTCGTTTATGACGGCAATGCAAAGAAAGCGTCAGTGAAAATAGCCGGCGGCATTTCGGACAGATACGATATAACCTATGTGCAAGGCATTACCGAGATAGACTATCCTATAAATGCGGGAAATTATAAACTCACCGTTACTTTCAGAGAAGACAGCAAGCTGTACAAAGGAAACGCGACGGTCGAATTTACTGTCGGGAGAGCAGAAATAACGGTAAGCACCTACGACGATCTCTGTGCCGCGTTTGACAATTACAATTACGAGAGGGTGATATACGACAGGTCGTATATCACCGAAGATCTCGAAGTGCCTGAAGGTTACGTTCTTGTTATACCCGAAGGACAGATGCTTGCAAACAGCGAGTATCGGATAGAGGTAAACGGAACCGTTGAAAATAACGGCGTTTATACAAATACGACGATCTCTTCGACTCTGACCGTGAACGACGGCGGATCTTTCATCAATAACGGAACGAGTTATTTCAACGATTCCGTGCCCGCAGGCGTGAGCGGCAACGGCACCGTATATATAAGAGAGAATATAGCGAGCGCAACCGTTCTTACGCTTGCTAAAACACAAGTAGTCTATTGCATGGAAAACGGCTATATCAAGACGGAAACCCCCGACTTTACGTTAACTACGGTAGACGGCGGCGAGGTTGACGAGGGAGATTACAGTTCTTTCTGTATGAATTACTACGAAATATCGACTGAAGGCGATCTTGCGAAACTGACGGTAAGAGCAAGCTCGACTTCGACGAAATATTACGGCGAGAAAAGCGCGGAATACAGCGTTCTGCCCGGCGAAACCGCGGCGGCGACTTTTGAAGAACTTAAAACCGCGCTCGGAAATATAAAAGTAGGCACTGAGCTTTGCAACTTTGGCAAGATAACGCTGACTGCGGATATAGACGTCGAAGGCAACAGGACTGAGCAGACGCTGGCGATCCCGACCAACGTAACGCTTGTGCTCGACGATTACAGAATTGACCTGAGTCCGGAAGGGACTTTCGATGAAAACGTATTCCTCGAAAACAACGGCGTCATAGAGATGACTTCTTACAATATAGATTGCAGAAAAAAAACAGGTAACGGCAAATATATAGGCTATGCGTCAACAGCGTCGGTATTATCTTCTCTCGCAACGCAATGCGACGAGGTCTACCTGACCGCGGACATTACCGAAGAAGTCAGACTATATGCAAATACGTCTGCTATCGGGGAGTGTGTAATAGACGCTCGCGGATTCGATATACAAAGAATAACCGTAAAGATGCAGGGCAGAAAAAATTATACGATAAAATCCTCCGTGCAGGGAAGCGTAATAGGCGGGGAGGGTTATTCCGACAGCGGAATTTACTGCGAAGAGATCAACAGTAAATCTACACTGACGCTTGCGGACGTTAAGGTGTACGGCATAGAGTACAACAATCTCGCGAGCGAAGAAAACGTCGTTATAGAGCAAAGCTGTACGGTTATCGGTTGACGGAAAAGACTTTTATGAGACAAGCAGCTTTTTAATGCAAACCAAAATCCCGCGGAAATCCGCGGGATTTTTTAAGTGAAATCGTTGACCTGTATACGTTTTTTTGACCTTTAAGTCATGTTTTGACGTATTATACCGGTGCAAACTGGCTGTTGTACAGGTTGTAATAGAAACCTTTTTTTGCAAGCAGTTCTTCGTGTGTGCCTTGCTCTATGATATTGCCGTCGTTCATTACGAGTATGAGGTCTGCCTCTTTTATCGTAGAGAGTCTGTGCGCTACGATAAAGCTCGTTCTGCCTTGCATCATCGTGCCGAAAGCCTTCTGGATCTTGATCTCGGTGCGCGTATCGATAGAAGACGTTGCCTCGTCGAGTATCAGCATCGGCGGATGTGTCAGCATTATTCTCGCTATGCAGAGCAGCTGTCTTTGTCCCTGAGAGAGATTGTCGCCGCCTTCGGAAACGACGGTGTCGTAGCCGTCGCGCATTTTTGTTATAAATCCGTGCGCATTTGCTGCTTTTGCCGCCGCGATTATCTCTTCGTCGGTGGCGTCGCGTCTGCCATATGCGATATTTTCTTTTATAGTGCCGCCCGTCAGCCACGTTTCCTGAAGCACCATGCCGAAACACTTTCTCAGGCTGTCGCGTTTGACTTCGGTGACGGGGTGAGAAGATACGAGTATTCGCCCGTCCGTTACGTCATAGTAGCGCATGAGAAGATTTATAAGAGTGGTTTTTCCGCATCCCGTAGGGCCTACGATAGCGATCTTCTGACCGTTCTTTACGTTGAGATTTATGTGCTGAAGAAGTATTCTGTCTTCGGTATATCCGAAACTTACGTCTTCGAGTTTTACCGTGCCGTCGCAGTCGGCGATCTCGGGCAGAAGAGAGTCGTCGGACTCCGTAGGTTCGTCAAGTACTGCAAACACGCGGCGCGCGCTCGCCATTGCGGTCTGAAGTTCGGTAATAACGCCCGTGATCTCGTTGAAAGGTTTCGTGTATTGGTTAGAGTACATCAGAAAAGTCGAGAGAAGTCCCGGAGATATCTTTGCGATAGAAAGTCCGCCGCCCGATACCGCGAGAAGCGCTCCCGTAATGCCTACCGCCGCGTATACGAGTCCGTTTACGAAACGGGTGCAGGGGTTGCTCATCGCGCTGTAAAACTGCGCCTTGTAGCCGTAGCCGTAAAGTTCCTGATTGACTTCTGCGTAATATTTCTCGGCATCGTCGCCGTATGAGAAAGCCTGTACGACTTTTGCGTTGGATATCATTTCTTCGCCGAAACCGCTCAATTTGCCCTGCACGGTAGCCTGTTTTATAAACATATCGTGAGTATGCTTTGCGATAAATGCGGCTACGAACAGCGAAACGGGCGTGATAAGGATAACGACGAGCGCGAGCAGCCAATTTACGATAAACATTACGATCAGCGTGCCGAATATGGTGAATAAGCCGTTAAGCAGCTGCGAAAAGCCTTGCAGAAGACCTGTCGAGATCTGCTCGATATCGTTGCCCATACGGGTTATAAGGTCGCCGTGTGCGTGAGAATCGATATATTTAAGCGGCAGTTTGTCTATATGGTCGAACAAGTCTTCTCTCATATCCTTTACGGTCGAGAAAGACAGTTTGTTCGTGCTCCAGGAGAGCAGCCATTGGAATATCGTCGCAAACGCGATCGTTATGCCGAGATATCCGATATATCTCATTATTGCGGAGAAGTCGACGTTGTCTTTGCCTACGATATAGTCTATCGCGTCGCCTATGAGTACGGGCGTCAACAAAGATGCTGCAACGCTGATCAGCGAGGAGATGACGGCAATAAAGAGCAGAAAACGGTAAGGTTTGACGTAATGCAAAAGACGTTTTATAAGCTGCGCTGTCTTCATGTTCATCTTGCGTTTTCCTCCTTGCTTACCTGAGAGAGGCATATTTCGCGATATACGTCGCATGTGTCGAACAGTTCTTTATGAGTGCCAATGCCTTTGACTTCGCCTTCGTCGAGCACGATTATCTTGTCCGCATTTTTTATAGAAGTCGCTCTTTGAGATACCCAGAAGACGGTCGCGTCGCCTTTATTCTGATTTACCGCTTTTCTGAGCGCGTAATCGGTTGCGAAGTCGAGAGCGCTCGAGCTGTCATCGAAAATTATTATTCTTGGCGAGCCCACAAGTGCACGCGCAATAGTAAGGCGTTGTCTTTGTCCGCCCGAAAAATTGCGTCCGTCGCGCTCGACTATCTCATCGAGTCCTTTCTTTTTCGAGCGCACGAAATCGGCTGCCTGCGCTGTTTCGAGCGCGCGCCATATCTCTTCGTCGGTGGCGTCTTTTTTAGCCCACTGCATATTGCTGCGTATAGTGCCGCTGGCAAGGACTGCCTTCTGCGGAACGTAAGATATGACGGAGCGCAGTTGCGACAGGGGATATTTTCTGACGTCTGTGCCGAATATCTTAACGCTGCCTTCGTTTACGTCGTAAAATCTGCCGATAAGGTTTATAAGAGTGCTTTTGCCGCTGCCCGTACCGCCGATGACGCCTATCGTTTCACCTTTTTTTACGTCCAGGGTAAGTCCGTCGAGAGCATACGCGCCTTTGCCGTAGCCGAAATGAACGTTGTCAAAACTGACTGCGGGAGCGTTGTCGTCAAAAGTAACTTCGGTATTGCCTTCGTCCGTTATAGACGGCTCTGTGTTGAGCACTTCGAGTATGCGGGATGCAGACGCCGAAGATTTTGTTATGAGTATGACCATATTGGCAACGACTACGAGAGCAAGGGATATCTGCGTCATGTAGTTGACGAACGCTATGATCTCGCCCTGAGTCATTTCTCCGCTTTCGACGATACCTCCGCCGAAATAAAGAATAGCGAGTATCGCCACGTTGATTATCGCAAAAGTTAGAGGATTGAGAAGAGCGGAGATCGCTCCGACGATATTGCTCGTGCGGGTCAGATCTTCAGCCGCAGCCTTAAAACGCGCGCGTTCGTAGTCCTGGTTTGCAAAAGCTCTGACCACGCGGACACCTGCGAGATTTTCTCTCGTAACGTCGGTGACCGTGTCGAGTTTTTTCTGCACCGTCTTGTAGTGCGGCACCGTCCTCGACATTATCATATAGAGCACAAACGCGATAAGAGGAGCCGCCGCAAGGAATATCAGCGAAAGTTTGAGATTGATTATCATCGCCATTACCGCCGCGCCGATAACGAGGAAAGGAGCGCGTATGAACAGACGTATCATCATTGCGACCATATTCTGAAGCTGGTTTACGTCTGCGGTAAGTCTGTTTACGAGAGTCGCCGCTCCGAATTTGTCCAGCTCTTTATAAGACAGTTTGTTGACGTGAGAGAACAGGTCGTTGCGTAAGAGAGTGCCGTAGCCCTGCGAGCACTTGGACGCGACGTATTGACATATCAGCGCGCAGCAGAGTCCTACTATGCCGAGCGCGAGTATAAGAAAGCCGCGGGACAGGATATATCCCGTACCTGCGTTCTGATTTATGCCTTCGTCGATGACCTGAGCCATTACGAGCGGAACGATAAGCTCAAAGATAGCCTCAAGCAATTTGAAGAAAGGACCGAATATCAGATGCGGTTTGTAGTTTTTCAGGTGGATAGCCAATCTTTTCATTTTCTCTCTCAAATATTGACATTTTTTTACGGATAAAATACAATAATAACTACGGAAAGTCAGTTTTTATACAAAAAAACGACGCCGTAAAGGCAAGTCGTTTCCCCGTTTATCCGTTATCATAATATAGTATATATGCGGCAGGGGAAAAATGCAATAATTTGGAGCGTAAAATGAAAGACGGTTTTGTAAAAGTTGCGGCGGTAAGTCCGTCGGTAAAGGTTGCGGATTGCGAATTCAATGCCTCGCAAATCTGTGAAGGCATACAGAGAGCTTTTGACGACGGAGCAAACGTAGTCGTTTTTCCCGAACTTTCGGTCTGCGGATATACATGCGGTGATCTGCTTTTGCAAAACGTGCTTTTACAGTCCGCAGAAAATGCCGTCGAGAAGATAAAGGATTTCAGCACGGGCAAGCAGATATTTGTCGTAATAGGCGCACCCGTAGTCGTTTGCGGAAAGTTGTACAACTGCGCTGTCGCGGTTTATGACGGCAAGATCCTCGGCATAGTGCCCAAACGGAATATACCGTCTTATGCAGAATTTTACGAGGGCAGGTATTTCGAAAGCGGAGATAAACTCGATCGCGTGGATAAAACAGAATATTGCGGAGAAACAGTCGACGTATGCTCGAAAGCCGTATTCAGATGCCGTAATATGAAAAATCTGTGCATTGGTATAGAGATTTGCGAAGACATGTGGATAGCGGGCGGACCCGCGGACAGACTTTGCGCCGCCGGCGCGACAGTGATCTGCAATCTTTCGGCAAGCGACGAAACGGTAGGAAAAGACGATTACAGAAGACTGCTCATCAAGAGCGCGTCGGGCAAATGTAACTGCGGATACGTTTACTGCGATTGCGGCAGCGGAGAGAGTTCTACCGACCTCGTATTTTCCGCTCACGACATGATAGCTGAAAACGGCGTTATTCTTGCTGAGAGCGAGCCTTTCGGCAAAGGGTACGCGATAAGCGAAATAGACGTAGAAAAGCTCGCTGCAGAGAGAATAAAACAAAATACGACTCCGTCAGAGCCGCTCAAAGAGATATATTTCGACTGTGCGCTCAAAGACACGGCGCTCACGAGAAAAATAGAGAAATATCCGTTTGTTCCGCAGGGCGACGCAGACAGAAAGGCAAGGTGCGAGAGAGTCTTAGAGATACAGGCGCAGGGGCTTGCCAAGCGTATGCGTCACACGGGCAGTAAACATCTCGTGGTAGGTCTTTCGGGCGGACTTGACAGTGCGCTCGCGCTTCTCGTTATGTGCAAAGCGGCTGAGATAGTCGGTCTTGACAGAAAGAGCATAACCGCGCTTACCATGCCGTGTTTCGGCACTACGAAGAGGACGCGTTCAAATGCTGAAAAACTCGCGCTTTCGCTCGGTGTAAGTTTCGGAAAGGTAGATATAACAAAGACCGTTGCAAGACATCTGAAAGATATCGGACACGACGGAGTGACGGGCGATGTCGCGTTTGAAAACGCACAGGCGAGAGAACGTACTCAGGTGCTTATGGATTTCGCCAACAGGACGGGAGGACTCGTCGTAGGTACGGGCGATCTGTCAGAGCTTGCGCTCGGCTGGGCGACTTATAACGGCGATCATATGTCGATGTACGGCGTAAACGGCTCCGTGCCCAAAACGCTTGTCAGACATCTCGTCAGATATTATGCCGAAAACGTTGCGGAACTCAAGGCTCGCAGAGTGCTCGAAGATATTCTCGATACTCCCGTAAGTCCCGAGCTCATACCCGCAAAAGACGGGGAGATATCTCAAAAGACAGAGGAGATAGTCGGACCCTACGAGTTGCACGATTTCTTCCTTTACAATATCGTAAGGTGGGGATTCAGTCCGGCAAAGACCTTCCGCCTTGCAAAATACGCGTTTGAAGGCGATTTCGACGACAAGACAATTTATAAGTGGCTGAAGACCTTCGTTTCGAGGTTCTTCGCACAGCAGTTCAAACGCAGCTGTCTGCCTGACGGACCCAAGGTCGGCAGCGTGGATCTTTCTCCGAGAGGCGGCTGGCGTATGCCGAGCGACGCTTGCAGGACGGAGTGGATCAAAGATCTCGAAAGTTGCGATCCCGAAAAGCAATGTTCTGAATATAAACTATAAATACGGTATAAAAAAGCACCCGACCTCTTGTCGGGTGCAATATTTTTATTCTGCCGTTACGCGACGTTGTGAGAAAGACTCATCATCTCTGTGAGATCCTGAGGCGTAAATCCCTCTTCGTCATCATAGTAAGAGAACTTTCTGAAACTGTTTTGAGTGATCTCGGTTTGGATCAGACCTGATATACTCATGAAAAAGGATTCAGTGATGTTGAGATCTTTAATAAAGCCGTTGTCCCACATCGTGATTTCAAGCTCGATCTTTCTGAACTCAAAATCTTCAGCATTGGCGACGGTGGAATTGAGCATGTACATCATCTGCTTGGTGTAATCAACGGTAGAAGCCTGAGGGTCAGCTACGATCTTGAAGGTATAGGTGCCGTCACCGTTGTTTACAGGCATTGTCGACCAATCTGACAGATAAGTACTTTCGTTGATATCGTACATCCATATTTTGGTAGGATCTACAATAGAGGCTGTTAACTGATAATCGTTCATGTCAGAAAAGCTTTGAATTGCATCGAAACCCTTGCCATCTTCAAAAACAAGCTCATAATCATTGGAAGTCTTATTTGCAATGAGATATTCAGGGTTTGCTTTGCGGAAATTGATTTGCATAGAGCCTTCGTTTTTTTCGATAGCGGTCTCTTCCCAGATCATGATTTCAACTAGAGAAGAACCTACGCTGCCGGAAATGTTGTTGCTGAACTGCTTGTAATCTCCGTTGGAGCTGCCCTGTCTGACGGTCAGAGATTTAACAAACTGATAGAAATTCAAGCCCATAACGGTGGTAGAGAAGGAGCCTTCGCTGTTGGATGCGATATAGCTTGCACCGTAGTAGTTTTTAACGCCGACCTCAAGCATTTCTATTGCGGACATGTCAGAAGTGATCTGGACGGTCGGAGCGATCGAGGGACGTCTTTCTCCGAAACCGTAAATTGGTGCTGGCGGATCGTTTTCGTCATCAGGGTCGGTGAGTTCGTCATCGGAATCATCTGTATCGTTATCGTTGTTATCTCCTGTGGCGGTATTGCTGTTGTCATCTAAAGATTCTGTTTTGTCAAAGCAAGCTGCGAAAGAGCAGAGCACGACAGAAAAAATCATGATCAAAGCGATCATAAACAAAAATTTTTTACGCATGTTTTTTCTCCTGAAAGTTATGCACAAATTATAACATTATCAATTGAAATAGTCAATTATGTTGTAGAGTATAAAATAAAAAAGCACCTCTCATGAAGAGAAGTGCTTTTTCTTCGTTTGATTTGATTATAAGAGTTCTGCAAGAATCGCCTTGCTTGCGCTCATGTCGTTATCTTTTTCGGTATATGAGTAGAAGGTGTAAGATGTGCTGTCGGCAGAGCCTTCGTAGTTGATTAGAACGTTGCCGATCTTACCGCTCCAGTTTTCGCTGGTTTCGTAATATCTCATCAATCCGCACTCCCATATCTGAGCTTTGACGACAAGTTTGTTGACTTTCATGTCCGTACCTCCGTTATCTTCGCAAAGTTTGTCTATCGTGCGGGAGTCGGAGTTCGCAACGTCGACGTCGACTTCAAATGAGAGAGAGTAGTATACATAACCGTCCTCGTTGGTTTTCTTCTCGATAGAGATCGAATCTTCTTTTATGATGCCGCCTTTATCCCAGTAAGCAACGGTCTTTTTGGTTTCTTCAAGATTCTGACTGCTGGCAACAGATTCCGAATCTCCGAAATTTTTACCTTTGCTCCAACCGTCGTCGTTTTTCATAGAAATAAGACCTGTTTCTTCATCGTACGTCATGTCTTTGATGTCGCCGCTTATACGATATATTTTATTATCGGTAAGCAGTCTTATCATTGCGCTTTGCACAAAAGTGACTTCTAAGTTTCCGAAGTTGTGGTTTATAGGAAGTTTTAACGTAGTATCGTCTTTTTCTTGCTGATTTTGTTTACGCAAACGCTGATAAATGAGCGTTCCTTCCTGTTTGTCAAGTTTAGTAGTACCAATCTTGTACTGAAAATAATTGAATCTTGCAAGAGAAGTGCTCATTTCGTTCTGCTCGGTAGCAGACATCATCTGCATTATTTTTTGAGCGTCGGTTAGACTGCTATTTTCATAGATAGACTTAGCGGATATGAGTCCCGAAACGTCTAGTACCGTATCGGGGCATACGTCGGTGTCATTAAGTAAATTAGGAATATCTTCGGGGAGATCGCCTTCTATTTTTTCAGCACAACCCGCAAAGCAAGCAGCGGTAAGTCCTATCACCAGAACAATAGCTATAATCGGAATAAACTTTTTCATAATATCCTCTTCTCATAATTTATTCGCCCGGCGAACGCCGTACGTTTCTCATTGTTTGCGGCGGGTATTATCGATATTATCCCGCTTTTCTTTTATTATATTATTGCGCATAACGCCTTGTCAACTCCCATTTGCGCACAAAATATGGATAAAACGGTTAATAATAATTAAAAGAGCGGATTGACAATGCGGCAAATATTATTTTATACTTTGTAGTAGAGATCCAAAAAGAGGTAGATTATGATAGAAAGGTTTTTGCTTTATCCTGCGCACGTTTTTTCATTGATGAGGGTGAGAAAGGATATCTTCAAGAAGGTTTCTCAACTCAAAGCATGGGTCTTTAAGAGTGACGAACCTGTCAGTATAGACGACGCGAAAAAGTCGTTTGAAAGCATAAAAAAAGGTGATGTCTGGGCGACGGATTTTGGTTGCGCCATATTTGAATTTTCAGGTAAAATTCCGAGTGCGGCAAAAGGAAGAAAAACGGTTGCGCTTGTTGATATTCAGGGCGAAGGACTCGTCGTAAAGGACGGCGTGCCCGTCATAGGCATTACGCAGGTAACGGACGGGATCGATATCGTTCAAAGCGCGAAAGGCAAACAGGAGATACTTTTGTCGGAGTGCGCAAACGGCGGCGAAGACGTATTGTTTTACGTCGATGCGGGATATAACGGCAAGAAGAAAAAAACAGGCACATGCGCTAAATTCCGCCGCGCTGACATAGCTGTCGTAAACGAAGACGCCAGAGCGTTTTACTATGACGCTCTGCAACTTTTCATGTTGCTGCTTACTTATGGACAAAACGAATATCTTAAGAAGGAAAGAGCTGACGAGATAGACAACGCGCTCAAAAAAGCCTTTGCATCATACTTCAGAAAAGATACGGCAAAAGCGAGAGAACTGCTCAAAAAGACGGCGCAAAGATCAATTGACTACAAAGCTCCCGTTTACACTGCTGTCGGACACGCTCATCTCGATCTCGCGTATCTCTGGCCGATAAGAGAAACAAAGCGCAAGGGCGCGCGCACTTTTGCGAATCAGATCTCAAATCTCAAAAAATATCCCGATTACGTTTTCGGAGCAAGCCAGGCGCAGCTGTTTGCCTGGATGAAAGAACTGTACCCCGAAATTTATAAGGATATAAAGCGTTTCGTTGACGAGGGAAGAATAGAGTTGCAGGGCGCGATGTGGACGGAAAACGACTGCAACATCCCGTCGGGAGAGAGCATAATAAGGCAGTTTCTGTACGGCGAAGAATTCTTCCAAAATGAGTTTTCGAAGTCGAGCAAAGTAGTATGGCTGCCGGACGTATTCGGTTATCCCGCGTCACTTCCGCAGATATTCAGAGGTTGCGGCAAGGATTATTTTGCGACGATAAAGCTGACATGGAACAATCACAATAAATTTCCTTACAAGACTTTCAGCTGGAAAGGCATAGACGGCAGCGAGATATTGTCGCATATGGCTCCTCAGGGCAACTACAATTCCACCGTTACGCCAATGGCTTTCGTCAAATCTTTCAAAGGCAATCCGCAGAAAGACGACGTAAATCACGCGCTTATGATCTTCGGTATAGGCGACGGAGGCGGCGGACCTGGAGAGGCACCTCTCGAACTTCTTCAAAGAGAGCGCGACCAGGCGGGACTTGCACCCGTAAAGTTCGGTACGGCAGGCGGATTTTTCGAGGAACTCTCGGCAGATAAAGACGCGGTCGTACCCGTCTACGAAGGAGAGCTCTATCTCGAAAAACATCAGGGAACGTATACCTCGCAGGCAAGGAATAAACTTTACAACAGATTTATGGAGCAGGAACTGCACACTCTCGAGTGGCTTTGCTCGCTTGCGACGATCAAGGGCATAAAGTGGAATAAAGAAGAGATCGATGCGATATGGAAAGAGGTGTTGCTCTATCAGTTTCACGATATAATCCCAGGCAGTTCGATAAAACGAGTGTTCGAAGAGAGCGTTGCGAGATACAAATTGCTGCACGAAAAAGTCGTAAACGAGCGCAACAGGCTTCTCGTTGCGATGAAGAAAAAAGACGGAGTGAAGAGCGTTGTAAACCCCGTGGATTTCGAGAGAAAGGAATACGTCAAGGACGGAGAAAAATGGTATCTCGCTGAAGTCGGACCGTATAGCGCGGCAGAGCTTAAAGAGTGCTCCGACTGTGCAGTCAAGGCGGGTGAAAACTGGATATCCAACGATAAGATAAAAGTAACTTTCTGTAAAGAGGGTTGGATAAATTCAGTGGTAGAAATCGACACGGGCAAGGAAATTTGCGGAGAGTATTTTGACAAGCTCGTCGTTTACGAGGATCCTAAACTGTTCTACAACGCATGGGATATAAGAGAGGATTACAGACAGCTCCCGAGCTCTCCAATGACGCTTGTCGAGAGCAGATGTTACGTCGACGGAGCTTGTGCGGTAAGAGAGGCGACTTTCATTTACGGAGCGTCGACGCTCGTGCAGAAGACGGTCCTCAAGGCAGGCGATTCCTTCGTCGAGTTCGACAACTGCGCGGATTGGCACGAGGATTTCAAAATGCTCAGGGCGGAATTCAAACCGACGGTATATTCGGATAAAGTAAACTGCGATATACAGTTTGGCAATGTAGACAGAGATACTGCAGACGATACCCCTATCAGAAAGGCACAATTTGAGATATGCGCGCACAAGTTCGTTAACGTAGACGGCGACGGAGAAGGTTTTGCGGTGCTCTCAAACTGCAAATACGGCTACAGGGTAAAAGACGGTTATATCTCACTCAATCTTTTGCGCAGTCCCAAACGTCCCGATCCCGATTGCGACAGAGGAGAACACTATTTCGGATTCGCCATGTATCCGCATGCGGGCAATTGGCAAAACAGCGATCTGGTGAAAAAGGCATACTGCTATAATTATCCTCTTATCGTATGCGAATTTTTGCCCTCTCTCGAAAGACTTGTAGACGACGGCAACGAGAACGTCATTGTAGAAACTATCAAACCGTCGCACGACGGTAAGGGCATAATTGCAAGAGTATACGAAAGATACGGCGAAGAAACCGAGGCTAATATCCGTGCGGGATTCAGATACAAAGCCGTATATCATGCCGATATGCTCGAGCGCAGACAGAAAAAAGTAGACAGTTCTGCGATCAGGTTCGGCAAATACAAGATAGACACACTGTATTTTGAGCTGTAAATAAACGATACGGATAGTCGCACTGCATGATGCCGTGCGATTTTTTCGCACCCGTGTTTATCAAAAGTATATTACAAGCAGCGCAAAAAATTAAATATTGACAGGATATACGACGTATGATATTATAATAAAAAGCGCCAAATAACTTGTTTTACAGCTATGGCCAGGCGCGAGAGGTTGTGCTTGAATACGGGGGATAAACTGCGGATATGCGGTATAAGAATAGCCGATATCGCTTTCAAAGCATGCGTGGTCGCTACGTTGCTTACTTTGTTTACGGCGTTTACGCCTCTTATCTTCGCGTTTTACATTTTATGTCTTCTCGTAGCTGTTATTATTACGCTCGGTACCGTATTTCTGATGATCGAAGACTTCGGATCGTTTTTTGTCAATTCTACCGAAAGCATGGGAAGTTTTACTCAGAGCGCGACAAAGGCTATGCCGTTTTTTGCCGCGGCGGGCATAATTGCGGCAATTATATGTATCGTATTGTATCTGTTTGAAATAAGGACCAAAAAGCATACGGAGAAGATCGCGGCGGCATCGGTGTGCGCCGTGCTCACATTGCTTTTTACTCTTTTTTCAAAGGCGGTGAGCTGATGGCGAAGCTCGATCTGAAAATAAGAAGTCTTGCAGGCGGATCGCCCGTAGTAAAGATAGACGGCAAAAGGTTGAAGTTCAGGAAGAACAGATTCGGCAATTATAATTCGTCATGCGAAGTTTCGGACGGGGCGGTGCTCAGTGTATGCACATGGGATCCGATAACAGATCCGCTGTGGCTTTTGTGGGAAACGCTTTATTTCGTTTTCAGCATTTTCGGCATATTGGATATAGGCAGAGAAAAATTCAGAAGAGCGGCGGTTTTCGAGGCTGTGCTGCATCCGAGCGGTGACGGTAAAGCGGCGGTCACGCTTTTAAGGACTACGGGGGAGAGATCTCCCGCAGCGGAACTGAGCTGCGACTTCGATGCCGAGATAATCAGAAACGAATATTGCGACGAAGCGAAGATAAGATCGAGACGCAGGATAATTACGGCGTTAAAAATCGCAACATGGATCGCGATAATTGCGATTGCGATTTCAGTTGCGGCAGGAATAAATGCATAACGGGAGGAGTTTATGATCACATTGGTAATAAAAAACAAAATGTTTTCCATTAAGGGAAATTCTACTGTCAAGGACGAGAACGACGTCGACAGGTTCGTCGTCAAAGGCAAGCTGATTTCGTGGAGAAAGAAAAAACGCATTTACGATATGGAGGGCAATCTGCTCTATACCGTAAAGAACAAACTCATCAAGTGGTGGATGAACAGTTGTTACGTCTGCGACAAGGACGGGCACAAGATCGCCCGCATAAAACAGAAATTCAAATTGTTCAAAAAAGAATTCACCCTTACGGGTTATGCTGACGAGATCGAGATAAAGGGCGATTTTATACAGCATTGTCTTGAAATTTACAAAAACGGCGAAAAGATAGGCGAAGTAGGCAAAAAGTTCGTTTCGCTTGTGGACAGGTTCAGGCTGGATTGTTATAACGATGCAGACGCACCGCTCCTTGTCGCGCTCGTCGTAGCGATAGACAATATCAACGACAAGAATCTTTCTGATTGACGGTTTCGGTCAAAGGAGAGAGTCTGTCAAAAACGCTTTATAATAAAACGTAATAAAAAAGACGCGCATCAAAAGCGCGTCTTTTTGTTGCCGTTTATAAGATCATTTGTTTGCCTTTGCCGCAGTGTTCACATAGCGCATTATTTCGCTTACGCCCGCATACTTTTCATATCCGTCCGCTCCTGCAACTATAAGGGTAGGAGCCTGACGTATGCCGTAGGTGTCGCAGAGATTTGCGTTTTCTTCGGCAAGCATCTTGACGTAGCTTACGCCGTTGTCGGAGAGAAACTTTTCTGCTATCTTGCAGTTGGGGCAGGTCTTTGTCGCAAACAGCATGAGCTGAGCGTCTTTTCCTGCGCTGCGGGTCTCGGGAGCATCGGATCCCGCTTTTTTGCCTTTCTTGAGGCAGGAGTGAGCTATATCGTAAACCTGTCTGTCCTTGAATTCCTGCGCTTTGCCGTCGTTCCAGTTCTGGACGGGGCGATAGTATCCCGTGATACGGCTGTAAACTTCTGTCTTTCCTCCGCATATCGGGCAGGTGTACTGCTCTCCGCTGATATAGCCGTGATCTTTGCATATAGAGTATGTCGGCGACAGTGTGTAGTAAGGCAGTTTGTAGTTGTCTGCGATCTTCTTGACGAGAGCAGCGGCAGCTTTCCAATCGGGGAGTTTTTCTCCGAGGAACGCATGGAATACGGTGCCCGAAGTGTACAGCGTCTGCAGATCGTCCTGTATGTCGAGCGCGTCGAAGATATCGGACGTAAAGCCGACGGGCAGGTGAGAGCTGTTGGTATAATACGGCGTGCCGTTTTCGTTTGCGGTGATGATGTCGGGGAACTGCTCCTTGTCGTGTTTTGCAAAGCGGTAAGAGGTGGACTCTGCGGGAGTAGCCTCGAGGTTGTAAAGGTCGCCGTATTCTTCCTGATAGTCGGACAGTCTTTCACGCATGTGGTTGAGCACGTTTTTGGTGAATTCCTGAGCTTCTTTGGAAGTCATGTCCTTGCGTATCCACGCCGCATTGAGCGCGGCTTCGTTCATGCCGACAAGACCTATCGTAGAGAAGTGGTTTGCAAACGTGCCGAGATAACGTTTTGTATAGGGGTACAGACCTTCGTCGAGAAGTTTGGTGATGACGGTACGTTTTGTCTTGAGCGAGCGCGCCGAGATGTCCATAAGTTTGTCAAGGCGTTTGTAGAATTCGTCTTCTGTCTTGGACAGGTACGCGATACGCGGCATATTGATGGTAACTACGCCGACTGAACCCGTAGATTCGCCGCTGCCGAAGTAGCCGCCCGATTTCTTTCTGAGTTCTCTGAGGTCGAGGCGCAGTCTGCAGCACATACTGCGGATGTCGCTCGGCTCCATGTCCGAGTTGATGTAGTTGGAGAAGTACGGAGTGCCGTATTTGGACGTCATCTCGAAAAGCAGTCTGTTGTTTTCGGTGTCGGACCAGTCGAAGTCGCGGGTTATCGAATAAGTCGGGATAGGATATTGGAAACCTCTGCCGTTCGCGTCGCCCTCGATCATGACTTCGATAAACGCCTTGTTTACCATGTCCATTTCCTTCTGACAGTCTTTGTACTTGAAGTCCTGATCTTTGCCGCCCACGATAGCGGGGAGCTCTGCCAGGTCTTTAGGCACTACCCAATCGAGAGTGATGTTGGAGAACGGTGCCTGAGTGCCCCAGCGGCTGGGAGTATTTACGCCGTAGATGAACGACTCTATGCACTTCTTGACCTGTTCGTAAGAGAGGTTGTCTTTCTTTACGAAAGGCGCGAGATAGGTGTCGAAAGAGGAGAAGGCCTGTGCGCCTGCCCACTCGTTCTGCATTATGCCGAGGAAGTTGACCATCTGGTTGCAGAGCGTGGCGAGGTGGCTTGCGGGTGCGGAAGTTATCTTGCCGGGGATGCCGCCGAGTCCTTCCTGTATGAGCTGTTTGAGCGACCAGCCTGCGCAGTAGCCCGTAAGCATGCTGAGGTCGTGGATATGGATGTCGGCATCTCTGTGAGCCTTCGCGATCTCGTCGTCGTAGATCTCGCTCAGCCAATAGTTGGCGGTTATCGCGCCGCTGTTGGAGAGGATGAGGCCGCCGACGGAGTAGGTCACCGTAGAGTTTTCTTTGACACGCCAGTCAGTAGCTTTGACGTAGCTGTCCACGAGAGATTTGTAGTCGAGCATCGTCGACTTCATGTTGCGGATCTTTTCTCTCTGACGTCTGTAAAGGATGTATGCCTTTGCAACGTCCGAATATCCTGCCTGGATAAGTACGGATTCTACGCTGTCCTGAATATCCTCGACTGCGATCTTGCCGTCTTTGATCTTGGGCTCGAAGTCAGCCGTAACTTTGAGCGCGAGCATGTCTATTATGCTCGGATGATACTGTTTTTCCTTTGCTTCGAACGCCTTCGTGATCGCGACTGCGATCTTTTTGATGTCGAATTCGGCAACGGCGCCGTCTCTCTTGATGACCTGATACATAATTTCTCCTTGTTTGTCTGCGGGATTTCCGCGAGTAAATCTAATTATATCATTGCATATACGCTGTGTCAATATATTGTGGCAATATTTTTCATGCAACTACAATATATTGTGGTTTTTGGTATTTCAGTACGATTTTGCGAAATAAGAGAAAAATGCTTTGAAAAGAGGTGAAAAGTTCGTTTTTTACGTTGCAGCGGGTATAAAACGGCAAAAAAACCGCCGCGGAGCTTTCCGCGGCAGAAATTCTGAAACACAATATGCGGTATCAGTCGTTGCCTCTTATTTTGGCGGACGGTACAAGGGGTTTCACGACATTTATAAAGCCGTTTAATTTTTCTTCGGAGCATGGCGACAGATTTTTATAGGGCACGGCGTCGCTGTCTTTGAAGTTTTGCAGATAGTAGCGTTTCGCTCCCTTTATCCATTGCGCGAGCTCGCGTATCGAGTCGTCGTCGTGCAGCTCGTCGATGACGGTCGTGCGCAGTTCGTAATCGATTTGTCCCGAGAGCAGATACTTTACGCTTTCGTCTATCTTATTCATGTCGACTTGCGTTCCTGCCGTAAGAGCGTAGCGTGAAGGACAGTTCTTGATATCCATCGCTACCGTATCCACGAGTTTTTTCTCTGCAAGAGTTTTCAATTTGTCGGGAAAAGACCCGTTCGTGTCGAGTTTTACAGAGTAGCCGAGATCTTTTATTTTGCCTATAAAACTTTCTATGTCTGCGTTGATAAGCGGCTCTCCGCCCGTAACGCATACTCCGTCGAGCACACCGCGGCGTTTTTTAAGAAAAGAGAAGAGTTCTTCTTCGGTTATGTCTTCGCCTTTGCCCGTAACTATTTCCCAATTCTGACAGAAAGGGCAGCGGAAATTGCAGCCTGCGAGAAAGACGGTGCAAGCCACTTTGCCGGGATAGTCGAGAAGTGTCGTTTTCTGAAGTCCCGCGATAATCATAAGCGCCTCCTTGCGTTTTTTACATTATACACCCAAAACGTTTTCAGTGAACTATATTTTGCGCATTTAGTCATTGCGCGCAATATCCATATTATGTCGGCAGCAAAAAACGGACGCCGCAGCGTCCGTATGTATGCAGAGTTACGTTGTCAGTCGCTGTTGTATTTTTCCGTTTTCGGGATTTGAGTGTATTCTTTCGGGCTGACTCCTGTGACCTTTTTGAATACTCTTGAGAAATACAGCTGATCGCTGAAACCGCACATTTCCGCGATCTCGTATATTTTATAGTTGTTTATATTTTTGCTGAGCAACAGTTTTTGTGCGAAACCGATGCGCGTTACGTTGAGGAACTGCAGCGGAGAGATGCCTTTTTCTTTTATGAACTGTCTGCGGATATAGTCCTTGCTGAGAGGGAAAGTGGAGTAGACGTCGTCCAGCGAAAAATTGGGGTCTGAGAAATTTTCTATTATGCTGCTCGCGATCATCTCGACGTGCTGAGAATAGTTGTCCGATCCTGCAAAACTCGAGATAATGTTGAGCACGAGTTCTGTAAACGAAAGAATTATGTTTGCCTGGTTGGGCACTTCGGAGTTGAAGTAGCGATAGCACAGCGTGAGCACGTTGAAAATATCTTTCTGGGGGTTGTCGCTGAGGAGCATCGCCTTTTTGAAAGAAGGCGTCCAGTTTGCAACGGTAAGGTAAATGTTTTTGAACCCCATTTTAGAGTCGTTTGTGTGCAGTGTGTGCGGGGGTATGATGACCATCTGATTGCGAGTGTATTCTATCGCGTCGCTGCCATCGAAGAACGTAATAGTGCCGTCTCCGTTGGTGCAGTAAATGATTTCCCAATAATCGTGCTGATGTTGGGAAACGTGAAAAGTCTTCATATTCTTTCCTATATAGTTGATAATCGGCATAAATCCACCTCCGAGTATTATTTTAGCGTATTTAACCTATTTTGTCCATAATTTTTTTACAATTTGCCTTGAAAAAATTTTTTCATTATTTTATAATAATCATAACGGGCGCAGTGCGCCCGCAAGGACGGCAGTTTGCGCGACGATCGCGCTTGTCGTCAGAGGAGATCAAATGGATAAGTTCGAAGTGTTTTCTGCAATCAAAAAAGAAGGCGTTGTCGTTGTCATAAGAGGCGACAGCGTAGAACAGGCTATGCAGACCGTCGACGCCTGCTACAAGGGCGGCATAAAGATGATCGAAGTGACGTTTACCGTTCCGCATGCGGATATGATCATATCTTCGCTTTGTGAAAAATACAAGGGTACCGACATGGTGGTAGGCGCGGGCAGCGTGCTCGATCCCGAAACCGCGAGGGCGGCTATCCTTGCAGGAGCGCAGTTTATCTTCAGTCCGAGTTTCAATGAGGATACCGTAAGACTTTGCAACCGTTACGCGGTAGCGGTAGTGCCCGGCATATTCTCGCCGACAGAGGCTGTAAAGGCTCTCGAGGCAGGCGCAAACTTTGTCAAGCTTTTCCCCGGAGACGTCGCTACTCCCGCGGGGCTCAAGGCTCTCAGAGGACCTTTGCCGCAGCTTCAGATCATGCCTACGGGCGGCGTAAGCCTTGCCAACGTAGAGGATTGGTTCAAGGCGGGTGCGGTTGCGGTAGGCGCAGGTTCCTTCGTGACTAAGGGCGCAAAAAAAGGAGATTATAAAGAAGTAGAAGACACGGCGAGACAGCTCGTTGAAAAAGTCAGAAATATAAAGAGAGGTTGACTGCATGAGTATATTGACTATAGGTGAAATAATGCTCAGGCTCCAGCCGTTCGGATACAAGAGATTCGCACAGGCTGAGGCATACGAGGCGGTATACGGCGGCGGAGAGGCAAATGTGGCGGTATCGCTCGCTCAGTTCGGAGAGGATGTGGCGTGCTTTACCAGATTGCCCGAAAATCCGATCGCGGACAGGTGTATAGGAGAGCTCCGCAGATACGGCGTAGATACAAAAAAGATAGTACGCGGCGGAGAGAGGATGGGTATATATTTCTGTGAAAAAGGCTGTTCGCAAAGACCAAGCAACGTCATCTACGACAGAGCTCACAGCGCGATGAGCGAGATAGAGCCCGAAGACGTTGACGTCGACAAACTTCTTAGCGGCGTAGAGTGGCTGCATTGGACGGGTATAACCCCCGCTATTTCGGATAAGACCGCAAAAGTTCTCGGGATCATACTCGACGCGGCAAAGGCAAAGAACATAACCGTTTCGTGCGACCTCAATTTCCGCAAAAAACTGTGGAGCAAACAGAAAGCCAACGAAGTCATGTCAAAACTTGTCAAGACGGTTGATGTGCTCATCAGCAACGAAGAGGACTGCAAGGACGTTTTCGGTATAGAGGCCGACGACAGCAACATCAGCGGCGGTAAACTCAATAAAGAAGGTTACGAGGCTCTCGGCGCGAAAGTTCTCGATAAGTTCCCGTCACTCAAAGGCATAGCGTTCACGCTCCGCGAGAGTTACAGCGCGAGCCGCAACGGCTGGTCTGCCGTTTACGTTACGAGAAAGGCGGTTTACGAGAGCAAACATTACGATATAGACATCGTGGACAGAGTAGGCGGCGGCGACAGTTTCGGCGCGGGACTCATTTACGGACTCAAGAACGGCCTCGGAGAGCAGGCTGCGCTCGAATTCGCCGTGGCGGCGTCTTGTCTTAAACACACGGTTGAAGGAGATTTCAACGTTACTTCGGTAGCGGAAGTGAAAAAACTCGCGGAGGGCGACGGCAGTGGTAGAGTACAGAGATAACGTGATAAAAATGCTCGGCTCGAAGCGCGCAGAAGAGATATACGCGGCTGTCAAGGATCTGCCGATTATAGACTATCATTGTCATCTTTCTCCCAAAGAGATCTACGAGGACAAGCCTTTCAGCGATATAGGCGAGATATGGCTCGCGGGCGATCATTATAAGTGGAGGCTCATGCGCGGCTACGACGTGGACGAGAAGTATATCACGGGAAACGCAAGCTGGGCTGAGAAGTTCGACAAGTTCGCGGAGGCGGTAGGTTACGCTCTCGGCAATCCCGTAAAGGATTGGGTCGCGGCGGAACTGATGTTCTTTTTCGGGATCACGACTCCTCTCAATAAGGATACCGCTGAAGAGGTAAGAAAAAAGGCAAATGCCGTAATAAAAGAAAAAGGCATTTCTCCCCGCAAGCTCATAGAGAGCGCGAACGTAGAGTATATCGCTACGACAGACGATCCCTGCGACAGTCTCGAGTGGCACGACAGGATCGCGAAAGAAGGGGCGCTCAAAGCAAAAGTCGCTCCCACGTTCAGAGTGGACAATCTCGTTTCTGTAGAGAAAGCAGATTATAATCAATATATAAATAAACTCGAAAAGGCGAGCGCTATAAAAATAGCTTGCCTCGGAGATTTTGAAAAAGCTGTAGAGAACAGGCTCGACTTCTTCGTCAGCCGCGGTTGCAGATTTTCCGATATCGGCGTTGCGGGTTTCCCGAAGTCGGTCGCGGAAAAGAAAGATGCCGAAGATATATTCGGACGCATCGTCGCGGGCAAAGAGGCTGCGGCGGACGAGATAAGCGCGCTCAAAGGTTATCTTTACGTCTTTCTTGCGGCGCAATACAAAAAGCGCGGCATAACCATGCAGATGCACCTTGCCGTTACCCGAAACTCCAACAGCGCTATGTTCGCAGAGTGCGGCGCGGACAGCGGTTTCGACTGCGTAGGAGACGCAATCGATACGGTAACGCTCACGCGCGTTATAGATACGATGAATAAAAACGGCGGACTGCCCGAGACGATAATCTACACTCTCAATCCGTCTATGTATTATACGCTCATAACGATGATAGGCGCGTTCAGAGGAGTTCACCTCGGCGTAAGCTGGTGGTTCTGCGATCACAAGCGCGGCATGAGAGAAACTTTCGACAGACTTTCCGAGCTCGGACATATCTGTTCTCTCATAGGTATGCTGACGGACAGCAGGAGTTTCCTTTCTTATACAAGACACGACTATTACAGACAGTGCCTTTGCGATTTCCTGGCGGACAACTCGTCCGAGAGAGACGGAGACGCGCCCGTAGAAGTAGCAAAGAAACTGTGTTATTATAACGCTAAAAAACTTTTGGAGGGTTGAATATGGCATTTAAGATGACTTTCAGATGGTACGGCGAAAACGACAAAGTCACGCTCGACGACATCAGACAGATCCCGTGCGTTCAGGGTGTGGTATCGGCGATTTACGATACGCCTGTCGGCGAGGTCTGGTCCGAAGAGAGCATCGCTAGGCTTAAGAAGCTCGCAAACGACAAAGGACTGACGTTCGAAGTCGTAGAAAGCGTGCCCGTACACGAGGACATAAAGCTCGGCAACGAAAACGCTGCCAGACTTATCGAGAACTATAAAGAAAACGTAAGGCGTCTCGGCAAAGCGGGAGTAAAGTGCATATGCTACAACTTCATGCCTGTATTCGACTGGCTGAGAAGCAATCTTGCAAAAGAACTTCCCGACGGCTCCAACGCGCTCGCATACGATCACGAAACCGTGCTGGCGATGAACCCGCTCACGAGCGAGCTCTCTCTGCCCGGCTGGGACGCGAGCTATACGAGAGAAGGACTCAAAGAACTGCTCGAGCAGTATAAAGACATCGACGACGAAAAACTCTGGCAGAACATGACGGTATTCCTCAAAGAGGTGATACCTGTCGCTGAGGAGAGCGGCGTCAAGATGGCTATACACCCCGACGATCCGCCGTGGGGTATTTTCGGACTGCCGAGAGTTATAATCGACGAAAAGAATCTCAAGAGATTCTTGTCCATAGTCGACAGCCCCAGCAACGGCATTACGCTTTGCACGGGTTCGCTCGGAGTAAATCCGATGAACAACCTCGTATCCATGATAAAGACCTGCAAGGGAAGGATGCCTTTCGTTCACCTGCGCAACATCAAAATCACGGGCGACCACTGTTTCGAAGAGAGCGGACATCTCAGCGAAAAAGGCAGCCTCGATATGTACGAGATCATAAAGGCTCTGTACGACGGCGGTTTCGACGGTTACGTCCGTCCCGACCACGGCAGGATGATCTGGGGAGAAACGGGCAGAGCGGGTTACGGTCTGTACGACCGCGCGCTCGGTGCGATGTATCTCCAGGGCATAATCGAAGCGGTAGAAAAGGGCGCGAAGAAGTGATCTTCGAGGCGGTTAATAAATAGGAAATACAATATATCAATATATAAGTATAAGGAGATAGAATATGTCGGTCTATAAAGACAAAGTGGTAGTCATTACCGGTGCAGGCGGTATCCTGTGCAGCGAGATAGCGAAAGAATACGCAAAGTGCGGCGCTAAGATAGCCGTGCTCGACCTCAATCTCGACGCGGCTCAGAAAGTTGCGGACGAAATCGTAGCTGACGGCGGCATTGCAAAGGCTTATAAAGTAAACTGCCTCGAAAAAGAAAGCATGGAAGAGGCGAGAGTTGCGATAAACAAAGATCTCGGCAAATGCGACCTTCTCGTAAACGGAGCGGGCGGCAACAATCCCAAGGGCACTACCACCAACGACTATTTCGATATGGCGGATGTAGAGAACCCCGACGTCAAGAGTTTCTTCGACCTTGACGGCAGCGGCGTGGATTTCGTCTTCAAACTCAACTTCCTCGCAACTTTCCTGACCACTCAGGTATTTGCAAAGGATATGGTAGAAAGAGGCGGCAACATAATAAACATTTCCTCTATGAACGCTTTCAGACCTCTTACGAGAATACCCGCATACAGCGGCGCTAAGGCTGCGGTAAGCAACTTTACGCAGTGGCTCGCGGTACACTTCGCAAAGGCAGGCATAAGAGTCAACGCGATAGCTCCCGGTTTCTTCGTGACCAATCAGAACAGAGCTCTTCTGTTCAACCCCGACGGAACTCCGTCTGCACGCGCAGAGAAGATCCTGAGAGGTACTCCGATGGGAAGATTCGGTGAGGCGAAAGAGCTTATGGGCACTATGCTCTGGCTCGCGGACGACGAAAAAGCAGGTTTCGTTACCGGTATAGTCGTTCCTATCGACGGCGGTTTCTCCGCTTATTCCGGAGTCTGATCAAAGGCAGGTAAGGAATTATGAGTACGGTTGCGGTTTTGGGGCTCGGTAACAGAGGCAAGAATTACGGCGGGCATCTCAACAAGCTCGAAGGCGTAAAGATAGTAAGCATCTGCGATAAATATCAGGCTAAGATAGACAATGTGAAAAAGGCGTGGAACGTGCCCGACGACAAGTGCTTTACCGACGAAGACAAGTTCTTCGCGCAGGGCAAGATCGCCGACGTCATGGTCATTGCCACGCAGGACAGAGATCACTACGGACACGCTATAAAGGCGCTCAATCTCGGATACAATCTGTTGCTTGAAAAACCCGTCAGCCCCGATATCAGAGAGTGCCTCGAAATAGAGAAACTTGCGAGAGAAAAGGGTCTGAAAGTTCTAGTGTGCCACGTTCTCCGTTATGCTAACTACTATCGCAGGATAAAGCAGATAATAGACAGCGGAGTGCTGGGAGAGATCAAACTCATCAAGCACGACGAGCATATCTCCTGGTGGCATTTCTGCCACAGCTACGTCAGAGGCAACTGGCGCAGAGAAGAGGACACGACCCCTATGCTGCTTGCAAAATGCTGTCACGATATGGACCTTTTGTATTGGTTTGCGGGATCCAAGTGCAAGAGCCTGTCTTCTTACGGAGAACTGAGTTATTTCACCAAGGCTAACGCTCCCAAAGGCGCTACGGCGACCTGCTTTGACTGTCCGCATAAGGACAAGTGCATATTCGAGTGCGAATATCAGTATGTCGGCAGAGGCGGAAAACACAACAAATTCCCGTGGGGAACGTATGCGTTCTGCACTACGGGCAAGAAAAAGGACGTCATCGAAGAGCTCAAAAACGGAGAAAGAGGTAAGCTCTGGTCGAGATGCGTATTCGGTTGCGACAACGACGTGGTCGATTGTCAGACGGTCAATATGGAGATGGAGAACGGCGTCAAAATAGTCATGACGGCAAACGCTTTCAACGAGAAAGACCACAGACATACCGAGATAAGAGGTACAAAAGGCGAACTCGTTGCGGACGACAGCGGCAGCGTCATAACTCTCAAGTTGTTCGACAAGAAACCCAAGAAGATAATAGTCAACATCATCCCCGTCATAAAAGGTCATTACGGCGGCGACCAGGGCATAACCAAAGCAACTGCGGATATGCTTGCGGGCAGACTCGATCCCAAAGGTCAGTATACATGGATAAAGGATACGATAGAGAGCCACCGCATAGTTACCGCGGCGGAGCTGTCCAGAAAGAACGGCGGACGCAAAGTCGACATGACGGAGATACCCGATATAGAAAAATAATATGCTCACTTTGATTGACGGCAGGTTCGTACTTGAAAGAAAGGATCAGAGCACGCATTACAAAATACCCTTCAGCGTGCCGTGCGGCGTAAAAAAGTTACATATCACAGTCGCCTACGATCCAAAATACAACTACGACGAAGAATACGGACTTGCGCTTATAAAAGAGAGCATGATGAAACAGGCGGGAGAACCGCTGATGTCGGAGGGAGAGATGCGTGCAAGACTTCCTCTCGACAATCACCTGTCCTTTTCTCTCGATTCGCCTTGCGGGGCGGTCGGAACGGCGCACAGGGGCAATAACAGACAGAATTTCACTATAAGCGCGGACAATGCCGACGGCGGCTTTTATCCGTGCGAAATAAAGAGCGGCGACTGGACGTTTATAATAAGCGTGACGTGTATAATAACGGATAACATAACGGTATCGCTCAAGATAGAGGCGGAGCAATGAGATATTTCAGGTGCGAACTGCATACTCATACGACTTCGTCCGACGGAAAGATGACGCCAGAGGAGCTCGTTGACAGAGCAGTAGAGTGCGGATACGACGCTATCGCTTTGACCGATCACAACACTGTCGCAGGCGTAGAGCGAGCGGTAAAAGCAGGCGAAAGGCGCGGGCTTACCGTGCTGAAAGGCATAGAGTGGACTACCTTCTGGGGACACTTTACAGTCATAGGCGGAGGCAGCGACGTGCTTTGGAGAGATATAACTCCCGATAACGTCGACGCGATGATTGCAAGGGCGCAGAGTAAAGGCGACATAGTAACGATAGCTCATCCGAGGCGCATGGGATATCCGCTGTGTTCGGGATGCCATTGCGATTACGATATAGAAAAACTGACGGGCGCGGACAATTACGAGATATGGTCGCACTACTATCCCAACGAGGGAGTTGCGGCGCGACAGCAGAAAGAGCAGTGGTATTCATTGCTTGAGAGAGGACTCAAAATAACTGCGGTCTACGGCTACGATTGGCACAACCGCGACGATTTGCCGCCGTCTTACGCATATACTTATGTCGGGACGGAAAGCAACAGGGCGCAGGACATAATCGAGGGTCTGAAACGCGGAGCGACTTACGTTACGATAGGCGTAAAAGTGGATTGCAAGGCGATTTCGGACGGCAAAGAATACTGTATCGGAAGCACGCTCGAGAGCGGAAAAAGCGCGGTCTTTACGCTCAGATGCGACAGAATAGAGGATTACCGCTCGGACAAACCCGAGAGGCTGACGAGAGTGGAATTTCATACCGCGGAAGGCGTTACCTGCCTGCCGATAGAGTTCGGCAAAAAGGTGCAGACAGAAATCACGCCCGCAAAATTCTGCGTGGTCGAGATATACGGAATAAGAAACAGACAAGAGCAACTGCTCGCGGTAACGGGAGCGTTTTATACGGGAGGAAACAGATGATCACGGCACACGGCGGCGCGCTGGGAACGGGGCGCAACTCAAAAATCTACTTTGAGAACATAAGCACTTTCAAAGCAGACGCCATAGAAGTCGACGTGCACAGGCGCGGAGGCTTGCTGTATCTGAGTCATCTGCCCGCGCTTTTTACATACAGAAAGAAGATAACTCTCGCACAGGCGTTCGCGTTTGCGAAAAAGAATAACGTCAAGATCAACTGCGATCTCAAGGGCAAAGGGCTTGTACCCGACGTCATAAAGCTTGCTAAAGAGATGGAAGTAACCGATCTGCTGATATTCACGGGGTCTGTCAGACTTACCGACAGCGAAGTCCTTACCGAGGGCGAGGCGTGGGTAAACAGAATAAAAGGACTTCCGTACAAGGCGAAGAACGTCGCAAAGATAAAAAAGGCGCTCGACGATACGAAGAATCCGCATTTTGCAGGACTCAATATCAACAAAATGTATGCGAGCGACGCCTTTCTCGCAGAGTGCAGAAAGTACGGCGTAAAGCTGTCCATATTCACGGTAGACAGCTATAAAGAATTAAAAAGGCTGGTTCCTATGGAACCTGCCAACATAACGACAAACTATCCCGTCGTGGCGTCTACGATAAGGTTCGAAACGTTGCAGGCGGAAAAGGAGAAGAAATGATCAGGGTTGCGATAGTCGGCATAGGCAGGATGGGCGGAAGACATGCGTCCAATTTCTGCAAAGGCGCCGTAAAAAACGCAAAGCTCGCCGCAGTCTGCGATATCGACGAAAAGGTGCTTTCCGCATTTAAGAACAGACATGCGGGAGTCGCGACGTACACCGATTTCGATAAAATGCTCGAAGAGGTAAAGCCGGACGCAGTGATAGTCGCAACGCCGCATTATTCTCACGTCGGGCTTGCCGTAAAAGCGATTGAAAAGAATATAAGCGTACTCGTGGAAAAGCCGATCTCCGTCACCGTCAAGGAGGCAGAAAAACTCGTAGAAGTCGCAAAGGCTCACAAAGATGCGGTTTTTGCGATAATGTACAATCAGCGCAGCAACAGCATTTACGCGAGGGCGAAAAAGATCATAGAGAGCGGTAAACTCGGCGATCTTCAGAGAGCGTCGTTTACCGTAACGGATTGGTACAGGACGCAGTATTACTATAATATGGGCGGCTGGAGAGCAAGCTGGTCGGGAGAGGGCGGAGGTACGCTCATCAACCAGTGCGTGCATCAGCTCGACATACTGCAATGGCTGCTCGGTATGCCCGAAAAGATAGTTGCGAGATGCAAGACGTCGGGCAGGAACATATCGACGGAAAACGACGTGACCGCATTGTTTTCTTATAAGAATTACGATTGCGTGTTTACAGCGTCCACTCACGAATTGCCGGGAGAGAACCGTTTTGTCATAGTCGGCTCGAAAGGAACTCTCGTTATAACGAGGCATATGGCGGTATGCAAGTACCTTAAGATGGACGAAAAAGAAGTCAACGCGAGGGCAAAGCGCGATTACGGCAACAGAGCGGATAAAAAATATACGACAAAGCGCATGTTTTACGGGCTCGGCAACTATATAACGGACGCACTTTACGGGCAGCAATGCAACATACTTCGCGGCTTTGCCGCCGCAGTTGAGAAAAAGGACGCGTCGCTGCTCAGAGCACGCGGAGAAGAGGGACTGAACGCGCTGAACATCATAAACGCAATAAATATGTCGGCGTGGAAAGGGGAAGGCGTAGACGTACCCGTCGATCCCGATGAATACGAAAAAATGCTTTCAGAAAAAATAGAGAGCGAGAAAAAGATAAAGTAAATGCCGTTGAGGAGGATATAAAATTTATGGCAAACATCAAGATTTCAGGTTTTTACGACGAAGTCAGTTCTAATCTGGACGAACAGATCAAGTTGATCAAAGAATTCGGCGAAAGCTATCTCTGTCCGAGAGTGGTGGACGGCAAGAATATCGCCAACTATACTGCTCAGGAGTTTCAGAGCGTAATCAAGCCGCGTCTTGACAACGCAGGCATAAAATTCTCCTCTATAGGTTCGCCTATAGGCAAGATCGGACTTTACGATGACGAGGCATACGAGGCGCAGCTCGCAAAACTCAAAGAGCTCGTCAAAATATGCAAGTATATGGACTGCAAATACATAAGGATGTTCTCTTTCAGAGTAAAGGCAAACGGAGATTACAAGGCGTATTTCCCCGAAGTCGTCAAGAAACTTCGCGGGTTCCTCAAAGTGGTCGAGGGTACGGACGTTATTCTTCTGCACGAGAACGAAAAGAGAATTTACGGCGACACTCCCGAGAGATGTCTCGAGCTTTACAAGGAGATCAACCATCCTCAGTTCCAGCTCGCTTTCGACGCGTCCAACTTTATACAGTGCGGAGTGAACGTTCCGAAAGCTTACGAAATGCTCAAAGATTACGTCGTTTACTATCATATCAAGGATTGCTCTCCCGAAAAGGTGGAAGTCCCCGTAGGACTCGGCCTCGGCAACTACAAAGAGATGATAAAAGATCTTATAGTAAACCGCAAGTACGACGGCTTTATGACGCTTGAGCCTCACACAGGCAAATACGCAGATCACAAAAAGCTGTTCTATATCTTCGGTTGGTTTACCTGGATGCTGCCTTACGTCGGCAAATGGAACAAGGTCTTCAAGCGTATCAATGCGGCAAAGGGCATAGCTCCCATGCAGACGGTCACGAGAAAGGACATCTTCACCTGGCAGTATCAGGGACTCAAAGAAATAATCGACGAAGTCGAAAAGGAGAATAAATAATGAATAAGGTCAGATACGGTATTGTCGGCATTGGCAAACAGGGCAGCAATTACGCAAAAAGACTTTTCAAGGGCATGGACAAGAACGGTCAGATCGCCGCTGTATGCGATATAGCGGAAGACCGCAGAAAGTGGGCTGAAACCGCGCTTCCCGGCGTAAAAGTCTTCAGCGATTATAAAGAAATGTTTGCCAGCAAACTTATCGATGCGGTCATCATAGACACTCCTCACTACGCGCATCCGACGATCGCGATCGACGCGCTCAAGGCAGGACTTCACGTTCTCAGCGACAAGCCCGCAGGCGTGTTTACAAAGGCTGTAAGAGAGGCGGCGGAATTCGGCAAGACGAAACCCGAGCTCAAGTTCGGACTCCTGTACAACCAGCGCACGAACAAGGTATATAAAAAGGCTAAAGAGATCATCGAGTCGGGAAGACTCGGCAACCTCAAGCGCATCGTCTGGATAATCACCAACTGGTACCGTCCGCAGGCGTACTACGATCAGGGCGGATGGAGAGGCACCTGGGCAGGAGAAGGCGGCGGCGTACTTATCAACCAGGATCCGCATCAGCTCGACCTGTTCACATGGCTTGCAGGCACTCCTATCAAAAAGGTTTGGAGCAACGCTAAGACAGTCGGCAGAAAGATCAACGTAGAAAACGACGTTACCGCCGTATGCGAATTCGAAAACGGCGCAACGGGCGTATTCATCACGTCCACTCACGACGCTCCCGGCACCAACAGACTCGAGATCACCGGCGACGGAGGCAAGATAGTCATCGAGGGCAACAACGACGTCAGCATGAAACTCAGGTTTACCGAAAACAGCGTGCCAGAACCCGAATTTTCCAAGACTAACAAAGTGTTCATGGGCAAGATCCCCAACAAGGTATCCAAATACAAGCTGGGTCTTGTCGATATAATAAAGGGTATAATCGAGCAGCAGCACATAGTCGTTATCCGCAACTTCTCAGAAGTCGTTCTCGGCAAGACGGACAAGCTCGTGGCTCCGTACAGCGACGGACTCAACGGTCTCGGATTCTCCAACGCTATACATCTTTCCGCATGGACGGGCAAAGAGGTCGTATATCCGCTCGACGAGGATCTCTATATCAAAGAGCTCGACAAGAGGATAGAAGAAGAGAAAAAGTCCAGCGTAAAGTAAGGCGAGGGATAAGGAGAAAAATATGAATTACAAACTCAAAGCCGGCAAAATCATCACTACCGGCAAAATGCACGAAAGAGCGTTTTACGACGTCAGCAACAACCGTATCACGGCGCAGTTCGACGGCAGAGGAGGTATCTCCAAATATGCCGTAATGAACAAGTTTTCCGTGTTCACCAATTATTATTCGATGTATACGGTAGACGGCGTGCCTTTCGATTACATGGAAGACAAGGTGGTCACGATGGAAGGCAAAAAGCAGATCACCGAGATCGAACATGAAAAATGCAGGCTCAGGATCACGCAGTTCCTCGACAACGAGAGCAATGCGATATTCGTAGAAACTGCCGTAGAGGCAAAGTGCGATCTGACTTTCGACAACACCGTAAATTACGGCGTTAATTACGAAAGTTACGTTCAGCAGCTGCTTGCAAACAGACTCAGTCCCAAGACGATCGCGACAGTGCTCACGGGCTTTATCAAGAGCAAGAAGAACGGTCTGACTTTCAACGGACAAAGCGCGAAACTGCACGGCGACGTGCTCGGCGATTTTTATCTCGACTTTGCCATCAGCGAAGGCGCGCAGGCGGGCGAGGCAGAAAGAGGATTCCACAATCAGTTCTCTTACGGCGCGAAACTCCGCGCCGGCGAAGTGAGAAAGTTCAGATACGTCGTAAGCGCGGGTACGAGAAACGATTTTACCTTCTGCGACGTCATGGATGCGCTCGGCAGGTTCGACAGCGCGCTCAAAGAGGCGGACAAGTATATCGAGAGTCTTTCTTGCCCTGCGTGCGTTAAAGGCGACGATTTTATGGAAACCTATTACAAGTCGCTTATCAACTGCAGTCTTTCCAACTATAAAGAGCTCGGCAAATTCAAGGGATTCCTTGCAGGCATAGTATATCAGTTTCCCGCGAGAACGTATTATCGCGACGCGTATTGGACGGTGCTTTCCGTACTTCCGGTAAGACCCGAACTCGTCCGCAACGAGATCGTCACGCTTGCCAACGGCATCAACAAAAAAGGCGAGTGCCCGAGCGCGGTAAAATTCAACTTCAAGAATTATTGGGGCAACCATTACGATTCGCCGTCTTTCTTCGTAGCGATGATCTACGATTACGTCGTACACACGGGCGATATCGGCGTGCTTAAAGAAGAGTGCGCGTGCGGTACCATAATCGAGGCGGCAAAACTCGTGCTCGACAGACTGGAAGAAGAAACCGACGCTACGGGTCTTCTCGTCAAGGGCGGAGAATACAACCGCCGCGACTGGTGCGACAACGTTTTCCGCAGCACTTACGTTACTTACGACGAGGCTCTGTATGCCCGCGCTCTGTTTGCTATGAGCGAACTCTGCGACGCGTGCGGTATGGACGGCAATTCTTATTATTCAAAGTATGTCAAAGTCAAAAAGGCTATCAACGACCTTCTCTGGGACGAAGAAAAAGGCTATTACGTCAACTACAAGAGCAAGAATTTCTGCGAGGACAACCTGTCTATAGATACCGTCGTAGCAGTGCTTTTCGGCATCGCGGACGAAGAGAGATCCAAGCGAGTTCTCAAGAATATGGAAAAAATGCTCGAGTCGAAGAACAACAAAGAGCAGAGAGCGGGCGACTTCGGTACGCTCAGCGTATATCCGTTCTACAAGAACACCAAGGACATCGTGCAGAAATCTTCTTTGCCGTATTATTATCACAACGGCGGCGATTGGCCGTATCTCTCATGCGTTTACGCTTATGCTAAGCTTATGTACGGCATGGATTACAAATATCCGCTCACGAGATGGTTCGAGTACAATCTCGATCAGGGCAATTATACTCCCGTTGAGTTCTTCAGCCCGATACATCCGCAGGGCTCGTTGCTTCAGGCATGGTCGAGCACGGGTGCGTTCGTGCTTTCGTACATCGACGGCAACTTCTTCCGCAAACAGATCGCGGATAAACGCGTTAAATAATAACGTTTGAAACAAAGGACAAAAAAATCGTCTGAAAGACGTATCAACTAAAATATTATTAGGGAGGTTATGAGGTGGAAGACACGACAAACACCATCGATCAGGCAGGCACCCACGGAGGTGCTGTCGGAGAGGAAATTCTGAGTTCTGAAGACCAAAAGCTCATAAATCAGAAATTCCTCAAACCCAGAGATTACATACTGTTCTCTCTTGCGAGATTCGCAAGCAGTGCGGTAACGGGTCTCGTACAGGGTTATTTGCTGTTTTATTATACTGCGTGTATGGGCATTTCTCCGACTGCTGTCGGTACGATGTTCCTTATCACAAAGATCTTCGACGGACTCAATGACCCTGTAATGGGTATCATCGTCGACAGAACGCGCACGAGATGGGGAAAAATGCGCCCGTATCTGGTGTTCGGCGCAGTGCCGTGGGCAGTAGTAACTATATTATTGTTCTGGCCTATTTCAAGTTGGAGCAGCGCCGGAAAAATAGTATGGATGTACATTACATATATCATGTACGACATTACGGGTACTATAGTAGGCGTTCCTCTTGACGGTATGCCGGCAGTTGCGTCCCCGAATATGGACGAGCGTTCCAAGATCATTTCGATAAGCCGTATCCTCGGTTCTATCGGAGAGCAGTCCGCGCTTGTTCTTATTTCGCTCGGTCTTATTCTTACAAACGACGACTATGCCAACACATATTTTGTCGTTGCGATCATCATCGGCATCCTCGGACCTCTGTTCATGGTCCTCGGCGGCGTAAGAGTCAAGGAAAGATGCGAACCTACCGAAACCACTCCGAGTCTTCTCGAAGGTTTCAAATACCTGTTCAAGAACAAACCGTTCTTGCTGCTTATATTGTCCAACCTTCTGACGTTCTTCAGAAACCTCGTCAGTGCGGCAATAATGTACGTCGTTGCGTACATTTACAGCAACGGTTCATTGCAGATAGCGTTTGCTTTGCCGGGTGCTATCGCGTCAATGATAGGTATGTTGTTCGCGCCTAAACTCAAGCGCATGATGGACTCTAAAAAGCTGTTCATATTCGCAACGGTATGGCACTCAGCGGCACTCGCTCTGATATTCTTTATATATATCATCGGCGGTACGAATTGGATACTTATCGCGGCGCTTATGTTCTTTGCAATGCTCCCCGTAGGCGTGCTCAACGTCGTTCCGCACCTTATGGCAACGGATACGCTCGACTATTGGGAAGACAAGTGCGGAGAACGTCTTGAAGGCATTACCTTCTCGCTTATGAGCTTGAGAAGTAAAGTTTCTTCAGGTTTCAAGGATTACTTCCTTTCATGGCTCCTTGCGTTCTTCCTGTTTGCTCAGCCGCTGTCCTTCCTTTCGGATCACAAGCCGGAGCAGACTGAATTTACCAAGATGGGATTGTTCATGATATTCACGATAATCCCTGCGATCACGAACCTTATTTCTATCGTTCCGATGTTGTTCTACAACCTTTCGGGCAAGAAGATGGCGCTTATCGAAGCAAGACTTGCGCATAAGAGAAAAGCGGAATACGACGCTAAAATGGCAGAACAAGCAGCTCTCGAAGGCGTGACCGAAGTTACGGCTGTCGTAGAAGAAGACGTAACGGTTCAGATCTCCGAAACCGAAGAAAAGGGGGAATAATGCTATGAAAAAGAAATATCTTATTTTATCTGCGGTAATTATTCTGACGGTAATTCTCGGCGTGATGTTTACGGGTTGTTCTCAGACAGAAGACGAGTATTATGCCGAAATGTACGAGGATATAAAAGAGTTCAATACTCAGTACGGCAAGATACTCGACAACCTGTATAAAGCAAACTTCTCCGTAAGTTTCGATTTCAACACGCACTACAACGCGTCGATAGAGAGAGGAACGGAAAACGAAAAAGGCTGGGACGCTTTTGAAAAGGCTTATAACGATTTCTATGAGTCAATAGGTATTCAGGATCCGAATTTCTTCGAAAAGCTTTTCGGTTCAAAGAGCGACGCTCAGAAGAATATAAACAGTTACAACTTCCAGACCAACGCCTGGATGGACGTTTATACTAAGGTCGAATATAAGCAGAACGGCAGCAAAGATTTTTATCTCAAAGTAACCACTTATCCCGCTATATGGGAGAACTACTACGATTCACTTCTCGACGCTATCGAAGATGAAAACGCTATAAAAGAAGGCAGAGAAAAACTCGAGAAGAAAGACGATAAAAACAACGTCGTATGGGACGTGGTCGAGGCTACTATTGCAGGCAAGACCGAAACCGTGATCAGAGTTACCGACGGCAAGGATGCAAACGGCAACGAGTACGACGGTATAGAAATGCTTTCTTCGATCGTAGGCATAGTTACAGGCGAAATGCCCACTGACGACATCTACACCTTCAATAACGGCAACAAGATCTACACCAACGTTATGCAGGCGCAGTATATCACGGCATACAAGCTCACAGAAGAAACTCAGATAAAATATCCCGAAATCGACGCTCCGGACTATGGCACAAAAGAGTGGGAAGCGTTTGTCAACGGTATGCCCCAAATACTCTCGTCCTGGAACGCGACCGCAAACACTATCTTTATGAACAACCTTGCGGCTATGGACGAATCTCTGCGAGTCGGATTGGAAGATAACGTCGACGAAAAATATTGGAGCAAGTTCGGAGAAGACGTTGTATATGATTGGGAAGAAGTAGGAGCAATGAAGCTCACGCGTTATACATACAACTACAACAAAAAGCACTCAAAATTAGAGCAGATCGACTATTATGTCGAATACGTCAAACCGTATTTTACCGAAAAGAGTGCGGCAGACTCTAAACTCGAACTCAAAGGTGACGTTTATTATAAAACTCACATCGTTGCCGATTTCGAATATTCCGATTCTGCCATCAAACTTCCCTGAAACCCTTCGGATTGAAAACGAAGACAGAGAAGGAGCCGCGTGCTCCTTCTTTTTTTGTTTGATAAAGCATATCCGAGAGAAAAATACGTTTGTTAACGGCGTAAACGGTTTGACAACGACTTACTTATGTATAATAATTAGTACGAGGAAAACTGCTATGAAAAACGTAATTTTCAATATAGACGGCATGAGTTGCGTAGTGTGCAGCAGCAGCTGCAAAAAGGCGCTCCTCGCTCTTGACGGAGTAAAGCGCGCGGACGTGAATTTCGCAAGCGGAAAAGCCGTAGTGGAATACGATGATAAAAAGCTTTCAGAGCAAGATCTCGCAGATGCAGTCGCAAAAGCGGGATACAAGGCGCGTTTTGCAAACAGAAAAGAGGAAAAGAAAACCGTCGATAAAGAATTGGTGTTTACGTTGCTGAGGGTAGTGCTCGGCGGCGCGCTTCTGCTATGGTCAATGCTGCCTATGCTCGGAGTCGCTTATCCGTCTTCAATATCTCCTGAAGGCAATCCGTTCGTCTATGCGCTCGTGCAGATAATTCTCTGCGTGCCCGTAATGGCGCTCAGCTATAAGATATATTTCAGAGGGTACCGCAATCTTTTCAGGCTGGATCCCAATATGGATTCTCTCGTTGCGGTCAGCACGACGGCGGCGTTCTGTTACAGCATATACGGCTTTGTGCTTATATGCGGAGGGGACGCGCATGCCGTGCATCAGCTTTATTTCGAATCCGCTGCGGTCATCCTCGCGCTTATATCTCTCGGCAAATATCTCGAAAACCGCGCTCTCAGAAAGACGGGCAAGGCGATTGAAGAACTAACTAAACTCGCGCCCGATTACGCTACGGTGCTTAGAAACGGAGAGTATATAGAGATACCGTCTGCCGAAGTCGCTCAAGGAGATATAGTCAGAGTGGCTGCGGGAGAGAGTTTCTGCTGCGACGGCGAGATAATAAAAGGTTCGTCGGCTGTACAGGAAAGCATGATCACGGGCGAGAGCCTTCCCGTAGACAAGAGCGTAGGCGACAAGGTGATAGGCGGCACCATAAACGGCAACGGAGTGATAGAATTCAGGGCTACGGGCGTAGGCGCGGATACGATGCTGTCAAAGATAATAAAGTTAGTTGAAAACGCGCAGAACTCGCGCGCGCCCATCGCAAAACTCGCAGACAAGGTCGCAAGGGTGTTTGTACCCGCGGTAATGGCGATAGCGGTTATTGCAAGCGTTGCATGGGCGATAGCGGGCAAGGACTCTGCGTTTGTCATAAAGATATTTGTCGCCGTGCTCACGATAGCATGTCCCTGCGCTCTCGGATTGGCAACGCCCACGGCAATTATCACGGGTAGCGGATGTGGCGCGAAATACGGCATACTGTTCAAGAACGCAGAGGCTCTCGAACAGACGGCTAAGGTAAATACCGTCGTGTTCGACAAGACGGGTACGATAACGGAAGGTGTGCCGAGAGTCGTAAAAACATATTCGGTAAACGGAAATGAAAATTATCTGATCGCATTGTGCGCAGCGGCGGAAAGCGCGAGCGCGCATCCGCTTGCAAAAGCAGTAGTCGACTATGCAAAAGAAAAAGAAGTCGCATATAAAGACGCCGACAATGTTGAAAATCTGAGCGGATTCGGTCTGAAAGCCGTTATTAACGGCAAAACCGTGCTGTGCGGCAAAAGCGCGCTGCTTGAAAATAGCGGTGTGGACATAACTCCGATAAAGAGTTATCTCGACGACTGTTACCAAAACGGCAGCAGCGTTATCGCCGTTGCGGAAGAGGGCAGAGCCGTAGGCTGCGTCGCGCTTGCGGACGGCGTAAAACAAAATGCGGAAAAGGCTGTAAGCGCGCTGAAAAAACTCGGAATAAAGACGGTTATGCTCACGGGCGACAATGCAAAAGCCGCCGCGCATATCGCAAAGCAGGTCGGCATAGACGACGTGATAAGCGAAGTACTGCCCGAACAGAAAGCAGAGAAGATAAAAGAGCTCAAAGACGGCGGAGCGCACGTCGCGATGGTGGGAGACGGAATAAACGACGCTCCCGCGCTGACAGAGGCGCAGGTCGGCATTGCTGTCGGAGAGGGCAGCGACGTAGCGATAGAAAGCGCGGACGTGGTGCTCGTCGGAGGGGATATACTTGCGGTAGCGGACGCCGCGGAGATTGGCAAAGCGACTCTTCGCAACGTAAAAGAAAATCTTTTCTGGGCGTTCATATACAATATTCTCGGCATACCGTTCGCATGCGGCGTGGTTTACGCTTTCGGGGGACCGCTTCTCAGTCCTATGATCGCGGGGCTTGCGATGAGCTGTTCTTCTGTATGCGTAGTCCTGAACGCGCTCAGGTTGTCCTATTTTAAGCCTAAACGCTTGAAAAACGATAAAAAACGTGAGATAATAAACGATAACGAACAAGTCTGCACGGCTGCCTGCGTATCGGGTTGCCCTGCGGCAAAGGATAAAGTTATGAAAGCAGAAATAAAAGTAAACGGTATGATGTGCTCTCACTGCGAGGCGAGAGTTAATAAAGCAGTGCTTGCCGTAGACGGCGTGAAGTCTTGCGTCGCAAGCGCGCAGAACGGCAACGTGCAGGTAGAATACGACGAGAGCAAAGCATCGCTCGAGGCGATAAAGGACGCTATAAGAGCGCAGGACTACGAGGTGATCGACTGATGTTTGAAAAGATACAGACCATAATGTCTTCAGAAGAGCTGAAGACGCTTGTGCCGGTAAGCGCGGAGATCGCTGCGATAAAGGCAGAACGCGACCGCGCCGTAATGGATATCATAGCGGGCAGAGATAAACGCATGCTCATGATAGTCGGACCTTGCTCTGCAGATAACGAAACCGCGGTATGCGATTACGTTTCTCGTCTTGCCAAACTTGCAGACGAGATAAAAGAAAAGATATTCATCGTACCGAGAATATACACCAACAAGCCGCGCACCAAAGGAGAGGGATACAAGGGCATAATGCACAATCCTGACCCGCACAGAAAGGAAACGGATATACAGGCAGGCATAATAGCCTTGAGAAAGATGCATCTGAGAGCTATCTCCGAGAGCGGGCTTTCGGCGGCTGACGAAATGCTTTATCCCGAAAATCACGTCTATCTCGACGACCTTCTCACTTATGTCGCAGTGGGCGCGCGTTCTTCTGAAAACCAGCAGCACAGACTCGTGGCGAGCGGCGTCGATATCCCTGTCGGAATAAAAAACCCGATGAACGGCAGCATGCCCGTTACGCTCAACTCGATATACGCTGCGCAGATACCCAACGAATTCAAGTACAGAACGTACCAGGTAAGGACGCAGGGCAATCCTTATGCGCATGCGATACTGCGCGGCAGCGTAGACGTTTACGGCAACAACATACCCAATTATCATTACGAGGATCTTATACGTTTCCACGATATGTATCTCGCGCAGAATCTTAAAAATCCCGCAGTGATAGTGGACACCAATCACTCCAACAGCGGCAAGAACTATATCGAGCAGATAAGGATAGTGAAAGAAGTCGTCGACAACATAAGACATTGCGATAAGATACGTTCGCTCGTAAAAGGTTTTCTCATTGAGAGCTACATACAGGACGGAGCGCAGAGCCCCGGCGGCGACGAATACGGCAAGTCTATCACAGATCCGTGCCTCGGGTGGGAAAAGACGAGAGATCTTCTTCTCGGCGTTGCGGACAAACTGTAAAAACAGCAAAAAAACGACGGCTCACCCGTCGTTTTTTTTGTTATAATATTCTATTTTTCAGCGGATTATTTCGTCGACAATCTCGGCGACGTACATATCGTGATAATCCTTTTGAGGATACCATTTTCCTATATTGGTCTTGTCGACAAAACAATCTTCTTCAAGGGTCTGACGGTACATTTTTCTGCATATGAGCGTCAGGCTTGCCTCTTTGAATACGGGCGCGCCGTCTTTGTATTGGACGGTGAGTCCGCTCTTTTTGATCTTATCTTCGTCTTTTCCGGAAACTTTGCCCATATATCCGAGCATAGGCTTGTAGGATTCTTCAAAAAACGAAAGAGAGAAGTTTTCGGCGTCGTCGACGAATTTTTTGGTATACCTCTGCGGGCGTATGAATACGAAAGCGACTTTTTTGCCCCACAGTACGCCGAGCCCTCCCCAGGACGCCGTCATGGCGTTGGTATTTCCGTATTTATCCGTTGCGGCGACAAGCATCCATCTGTCACCTATGAGAGAGAATACGTCGTCTTTATTTATATGTTTTTTGTCCATGTTTTTTACCTCCGTAACTGCATTATAGCGCGCTTTTCGGCAAATTGCAACCGGCGTCGGTCATTGTCGGTATTGACAAGCACGGTAGTTGTAATATAATAAAATTGCAAAACTGTCGAAAAAAAGGCGTCGTCGCAGAGTGTACAGGTTAAAAGGAGGAGAGAGCCATGAAAAGACGTTTGATATTGCTTGTTACGATCCTTTGCGTTGCGGCGGCAGGCATGCTTTGCTTTATGCCGACGGCTTATGCCAATTCGGCAATGACGGAGTGGACGGGGACTAATTCTTCGGGATCCATGGTGGTCGGAGAGGATTGTCCGATAGTTGTCAGATCTGAAAGACTCGTCTTCGACGTGCCCGTTTTCCCCGACGATTATTACGGGATAAGCGACACAGATGCGTTTGAAAAATACAACGCTTATCTGACGGCGACTTACGAGTTTTACAATCCCGAGGATTACTCCGTCGATATGAGGCTGATGTTTCCGTTCGGGGCAATACCCACTTATATGGAAGCAGGATTTGACTTGTCGTCGAAATACGCGATCACTGCTGACGGCGAGGACGTGGAAAAGAAAGTCAGATATTCGCTGTCTTCTTCGAATTATTGGAGTCAGGATTTCGTTACCGCGGACGCAGTAAAAAAACTAAGGGACGACTACGCGTCTTTCGGCTGGGTGAATAAGGACACTATCGTAGAAAAACGCGTTTATCGCGTTTACGGAGCTAAAGAATCCGAATTCTATACAGTGCTCGGAACTGATGCCTCTTCAGATCTTATGTTATCTGCGAATTTTACTTGGTATCAATACGGTGATTCGAAAAAGAGTTACGGCGTATGGGTGCAAAATAACGGAACCTTTACCGTCTACGTCGTTTACTCCGGCAAAGAACCCGCAGTAGATTTTTCGTTTATGGAAAGCGTAGACGGCAGAAGTCTGAACGCATCCTTGGACTTGCAAAGCAAAGAAGTCTATACGCTTAAGGAAATGGCGGCAAATTCCAATCCGTTCTACGGAGAAGGAGAAAGCGCAAAAACAGATTGGTTCAATATCGTAGCGGAGGCGATCTATACAGATACCTTCTCGCCGTACTATTGTTGGGGCAGCGGCAACAGCCTGGATTTTGTAAGAGAACGAGTGATATGCTGGTATGAATACGATCTGCACGTCGACGCAAAAAGCAGCGTAGTGAACAGTGTGTCGGCTCCGCTGTTCCCGAGCCGCAGCGACAGATACGAGCCCAGCGTCTATACCTACGACTATCTGCTTTCCCCTGCAAAAGGCTGGGCGGATTTCGGTACTCTCGATATAGAAATAAACACTCCGTATTTTATGCTCGATGCCGAAAAAGCAGGTTTTGAAAAGACTCAGACGGGATACAAAGCGCATTACGGTTCATTGCCTGACGGCGAATTGTCTTTCAGACTTTGCGAGAGCAAAGATCCTGAATTGAACAAGGATTATCTCGCCGCGCTGATGTGGACGTTGGTCATACTTATGCCTTGTCTTTGCTTTGCAGCGCTCGTCGTAGTAATAACCGCGGCGGTTGTTTGCGGAGTCAGGATCGGGCGTTGCAGCGACGAAAACAAGAGAAGAAGAGCGGGCAAAGCCGTCGCTTTAGTCGCAGCGGTTGCGTCGGTAGTCGTTTGTCTGATCGCGTTCCTTACCGCGTTTGTTCCGATTACGGGATTGATATCGCAGATATTCGGAGTAAATCTCGCTATAGCGATATGCGGCTGCGTATTGCTCGTAGCGGTTACGGTCGGGGCGGTTGTTCTTATCGTAAAAAAGAAAAACGAATATTTATCGGACGACGGTATCGAGACGACTGACTGACGACGGATTTTATCCTTTTAATCCTAGGATAAAAGAAAAATAAAAAACGGTTCGTGTATAAAATTACAGATTTATCCATGCGGCGGAAATGTGCTTTCCGCCGTATTTTTTGTTTTGTCAATAATTTCGCAGACTTTTCGTTTTTTATCTTTGGTTGTCAGTTGTGCATGTCGTGATGTATTCGGAAAAGTACGGTATCCGTCTGCGCTGGGTATATAATTCATAGATTGTATTAAAAACGCTAAAACGGAAATAAAAGAAACATCACGGGAAAAGCGGCATAGACTGATACAGAAACCGTTTTCGGAGGAGAAAATGAAACTTATCGACGAAAAAACAACTTATATATCGCCTGAGGCGAAAATCGCAGACAGCGCGGTGATTTATCCCAACAACACTATTCTCGGGGATACCGAGATCGGGGAAAATACGGTGATCATGCCCAATTGCATAATCGATGGCTGCAAAATAGGTGCTGATGTCAGAATTACAGCAAGCGTTATGGAGGGTGCCGTCATTGCAGACAAAACAACTGTCGGTCCTTTTGCTTATCTACGAAAGGGCGCGGATATAGGAGAGGAATGCAGAGTGGGAGATTTTGTCGAGGTCAAAAACGCAAAGATAGGCGACGGAACAAAGGTCGCGCATCTGACTTATGTCGGAGATTGCGAACTCGGACATAAATGCAATGTGGGTTGCGGAGTGGTTTTCGTAAATTACGACGGCAAAAAGAAACATCATACAAAGGTCGGCGACGGTTGCTTTATAGGGAGCAACAGCAACGTTATCGCGCCTGTCGAAATAGCTGACGGCAGTTATATCGCAGCGGGTACTACGGTCACGGAAAGTACGCCCAGGGACAGCCTTGTTATAGGCAGAGCGCGCCAGGTCGTGAAAGAAGGCGCGGGAAAAGGCAGATTCTGATCAAGGAGAGAAAATTATGTATTTCGGAACAGACGGTATAAGAGGTGTGGCAAACGTAGAGATAACCTGCCCGCTTGCACACAGCGTAGGCAACGCGCTCGCGAGCTGTAAAAAAAATTGCAGAGTGCTTATCGGTATGGATACGCGCGTATCCGGAGATATGTTGCTCCATGCAGTGGCGACGGGCGTTATGCAGGGCGGCGGCGACGTGCTCGACGTAGGAGTGATGCCGACTGCGGGTATAGCTTATCTTACGCAGTACTACAAAGCGGATTACGGTGTCGTGATAAGCGCGTCCCACAATCCCGCAGAGTATAACGGTATCAAGGTGTTCGACAGCAACGGTTATAAACTCGGAGATAAAAGAGAGCGGGAACTCGAGCAGAAAATGGCGCATCCTTACGTCGTAAAAGCGATCGCTACGGGTAAATACATGTTCATGCACGATTCTGCGGCGGACTATGTAAAATTCCTTGTTTCGCAGATCGAGGGGCTGAAAGGACTCAGAGTGCTTGTCGATTGCTCCAACGGTGCGGCGGGAAGGGTCGCGAAAAGCGTTTTCGAACAGGCAGGCGCAAGCGTTGTGGTCGTGAATACTTCGGCTGCGGGCATAGACATAAACGAAAACGTAGGCGCGCTTTATGCGTCCAATCTGTCGCAAAAGGTTAAGGAAGGCGGTTTCGACGTCGGGTTCGCTTACGACGGCGACGCTGACAGACTTATCGCTATAGACGAAAAAGGCAACGTCGTGGACGGAGATCATCTGTTGTATGTTCTTGCGTGCGACGCAAAGAAAAAAGGCACGCTCGATACGGGGACTGTCGTCGGTACGCATCATACAAATATGGGCGTTCAGGACGCGCTTGAAAAACACGGCATAAAACTCGTCAGAGAAGACATCGGTGACAAATACGTTCTCGAACGCATGCTCAAAGACGGTTCGCCTCTCGGTGCAGAACAGTCGGGGCACATTATCCTCGGGAAAAGAACCACTACGGGTGACGGGATACTCGCGTCGCTCGTCGTCGCGCAGATAATCGTCGATACCGGCAAAACGCTTTCTCAGCTCGATGATGCGAAGGGCTATGCTCAGGTCAACATAAACGTTCCCGTTCAAGACAAACTGCGCATTATAAACAGCGAAGAGGTATCTCTCGAAGTAGGCAAAGTATATGAGCAACTCGCGGGAGAGGGAAGAGTTCTTTTGCGCGCGTCGGGTACAGAACCTAAGATAAGGATCATGGTCGAGTGTAAGAGCGAAAGCAAAGCGAAAACACTTGCAAAACGCCTTGAAAGCGTGCTGAAAAGTTTAAGGTAATTTTAATTTTACCAAAATTTTACATTTAATGATTGATTAATATCAACTTTAATGATAAAATCTATATTGATATAGGAATATTATGCCTATATATAAGGATATGTGGAGGTTTGGTTATGAGAAAGAACAGATTTCTGATTCTTATCGCTCTCGTTCTCGTGTGCGCTATGCTCGCGGTAACGGTTGTCGGTTGCCAGAAGACGGACGATAAAAACGTCAATGCAGGCAATAACGGCAATACTACCGTTGATCCCGACGACGACAATGACGAAGTCGTAGACGACAACGATGATGACGATGACAACAACGGTGGAAATACGAGTGCGGGCAGCGGCGGTTGGTCCGACGGAGAAGGCGGTTCGTCTTCCGGCGGTGTTACGACTGCTATCAGCAATGCCGACGTTTATCAGTATTTCTATGTAAAAGCTGACAGCAAAGACGATATTGCGGTCACCAATTCGGTAGGCAATGCGGTTTCGGTCAGCATTTCTTACGAGAACGGTCAGTACATAGTATGGGCGCCCAACGGCGGTTACGAAAAGGGCAGAACTTACAGGATCACCCTTTCCAACGGTGCGACCTTCGTAGGATATGACGAAAACGTAAACGTCATTATTTTCAACATCGGCAATTCTGCCAACAACATCAAGATAAGTTCCAATCTTCTTACTTTCAGCGAAAGTGCGGTCGCTAACTACGGTACCGAGAAAACCGACGCTTACGGCGTTACTACCGGCACCATGAACCTGCAGACCAATTCCACTTCCGCTATGAAAGAAGGCACCGTCTTCCTTATCGAAAAGGCTGACGGCACTCAGGCTGCTTACAAAGTCACTTCTTCTGCAAGCGCAGTCGGCGGCGTTTACTACATTGAGTATGTAAAGCCCGATCTCAGCGAGGTTTTCGATGAGTTCGAATACAGCGCGACCAGCAAACTTACCGAAGACAGCGACGTAAACTTCGATTACAAGAACGGCGTCGAAACTCTCAACAACAGCGAGCTTGCTATGAGCATCTTCTCTGTGTTCGGTTCCAAGCCCGAGTTCGATATCTCCGTTCCCGAGTTCGATAAGGACGGTCATGTCGTAGTCGACATCACTATCACCGTTCCCAACGTTGTAACCGTTGAAGGTTACGCGTCCAGCGATCTCGTCATCACCGTACATAACGTTATGGAAGTTGAGGCGAGCGCGAACATCAGCAAAGAAACCATCGCAGAAGAGTTCTCTCTCAATGCAGTGGTCAGAAACGACGTCACGACGACCGTATCTCTCGGTGCTGACGGCGGATATACGGGTGCGGTAAATATTCCCGAGCTCATGAACAAACTCATCGAGCTTTCCAACGAAAGCAAGGACGATGCGACCGCGATCCCGCTCCTGCAGTGGACGGTTCCTATCGCTAACGGCGTAGCATCCATTACATACAACGCGGACCTCATGTTCAGATTCAGCGTTGCAGGCGACATCAACGTAGCTGCTCATGCTCAGCTCGATTATGAAGTAGGCGTTGTTTATACCAAGGCAAACGGCATCGACGCTTATGCTAAAGAACTCGACGGCAACGGATTTGACAGCGTTGAGGTAAACCTCGGCGGTCAGGCAGAACTCAAAGTCGGCCTCAGACAGGATCTCAGTTTCGATATCCTCGCTGGCGTTCTTGGCATTGGTATCGAGGCGGAAATCGGCAATTACAACAGACTTTACGGTTACGGAGAATCTTCCAACCTCATCGACGATTCTGAAGATTACTTCGTCGGAGGCGTTTATTTCGAGGGCGGTTTCTATTATGACATCAACCTCTCTTACGGCCTCAAGATCGGCAGCCTGCTCAATCTTTCCGATAAGGCTGACATCGTAGACGGAGAGATTAAAGGTTACGAGGCGGGCAACAGATATATCGTACTCGGCGTAAAGGCAGAGCAGTCTGTTTATACTCTCGAAGCGCTCAACACCAACATCCCTGCGATCTATTATAAAGAGGTATACGATCTCGTTACGAGAACTACCACCGAAGAACTCGCAAGCGCAGAAGAGTTTACCTATGAGAGCACCAACAAGGATCTCGTTATCGAAAACAACGTGATCAAAGTCAGCAAAGATATCAATGATACAAAGGTTATCGCGACTTACGTTGCCGATCCCGATCTTACGGTCGAAGTAACCTACAAGTTCACTCTCGCGGCTCCTATTCTTGACAACGATACCATCGTGGTAGATAAGAGCAGCTACAGCAACGTCGGCGCTACGCTCGAGTTCGGCATCAACTATAACGGTTTCGCAAACGACGTTGAAGTAAGCAGCAACGATGTTACGGTAAGCGTTATCAGCAAGACCGATACCAAAGCTACCGTATCAGTACCTGTCAAAGAGCTGCTGCTCCTCGACAACGGTATGAACGAAGTAGTCATCACCGTAGACGGCAAGAACGTTACGCTCAACCTCGATGTCAAGAACAGCGTCGCTTGGGATCAGTTCTCTACGGGCGCTAACAGCTACAGCGTATTTACCGCAGATCAGATCATCGACATGATCTCCGCAAACGCAAACTTTGACGGCGTTGTCATCACTATCACCGACGATATCGATATGAAAGGCGCTGAGCTCGCTCCTATTGCAGAGTTCAACGGTACGCTCCAGGGTAACGGCAAGACAATCAAGAACTACACCGTAAACGCGTTCAACGGTGAGAAAGCAGGCTTTATCGCTGTAAACAACGGTACGATCGACAACATCGTATTTGCAGGTAACGTAAACGTAGCTCTCGAGGCTACCACAGGCAAGGATTACGCGGTTGCAGGTATCGCTGCTGTAAACAACGGCACGATCTCCGATTGCAAATTCACCGGTAACGTTGACGTTTACTCCTACGGTCTTGCAGCGTTCGTAGACTTTGACGTAGCGGCTATCTCTGCTATCAACAACGGAGAGCTTACCGGTAACGACGGTGCTGGCGAAACCCTCACAAGCGTTAAGGTAACTGTCAAGTTCGACCTTGCAAACGTATCTGTCAACATCGGTGACACCACTTCTACCAGCAACGATATCGCAAGCATCGTAGAGTCCATCTCTTGCGAGAATTGCGTAAGCGGCGGTCCGTGGGCAACCAAGTGCAACATCAAGTAATTTCTTGAGCAAACCTCATTATGATAAAAAGGAACAGTCTTTCGGCTGTTCCTTTTTTTGTTTTGACGACAGTCTGAAAAACGTTTGTAATTTAATAATTTTGCAATTCAGTTGAAAAAATCAGTATATTGAAAACACAAAGCGTTTTTATTTATATATATAATGGTTGTTTGTTGTCTTCAGCCAATATTTTTATCTGCAATTGACTACGGATAGTAAAAATATTATAATATTATTGGTAATTCGTTATAGGGAGGAGAATATGAAAAAGATTTTAGTAGCGTTTCTGAGTATTATTCTGCTTTTGGGCACGGTCGGAATACTTGCTGCCTGCACAAAAAAAGAGACAACGGACGAAACGACTCAGACAGGAGGAAATAACGTTCCCGACGTAGATATGTCATTGAGGACGGATACTCAGTACGGTTTGTATTGGTACGGCGACAGCGGAAATCTCGACGATACAAAGCGCTCTCAGGAGAATATGCCGGTCGAATATTATGATCCTTCAAAGCCTACAGTAATTTATTCTCACGGTTGGAAAACGGCAAACGACGAAAGAGAAGTGCTTTCTACACTTTCTAAGACGTACAGCGTTACGAGCGGAGCGTCGGGCAATATAAACTATGTGGCGGAACTCAAGGCGCTCGGTTATAACGTGGCTTTCTGGGATTGGTTTGATTATGCGAAAGATCTCGACTATCTCCAGAACGAGATATGGACAATAAAAACAGTCGAAGAAGCAGAAGACGGCACTGAAAATTACAAGGCAGCGGTTGCCGCTCTCGACGGAAGAACTTTTGCAGGAGAATTTGCGAGAGAAGTATATGCGGTAATGAAAAATTCTACCAATTCAGAAACTGTATTTATCGGTCACTCTTTCGGAGGACAAATGGTTACTGCTGCCGCATATACGCTTTATAAGCTTTCAGATATGGGCGTAATTACAAATAAAAACGTGCTGCCTGCAAGGATATCTCTTGCAGATCCCTATATTCCAGGCGCAAGGCTGAGCGGCAAAATGGATCTTATAGGTGAAGATACTAAATGCTATAACGCGACAAAAGTCGCAGACGCGATCGAGTATCTCAACAGAGCCGGGGCTGTAATAGATCTCAACGGAGCTATGACCGGTCTTACATACGACGGATATTATTTCACGACACCAGAAAAGATAAGGACTGAAGTCAAGACAAAGCTAATGACGAATACCGTTTACGTTATTCAGGTAAATCTGCAGAATAAATACGGTTCGGTCGGCGATGTACACAATATTTCGAGAGATTTTGTGCTGACTTCTTTTATCGAAGGTAAAAAAGGAAACATGACCGGCTGCGTGCCCAACCTGTCGATGACTGCGGCGGAACTCAGACCTTATGTCGGACGAGAATTCGAGCAGTTGGGAAACGGTTTCGATATCTCAGGTGCCACAATGAAAGAAATACTTTCTGAGGAAGATTGATCGTTTAATTTTCAGAGCCGTCCTTTACAAAGGCGGCTCGACTTTTTGAAAAGTCTTTGCCTTTTTCTTATCTTTGCGGAAAGGCGACGGTAAGTCTCTTATATGGCGTAAAGAAAAGCTTACAGACAGACTTTTCGGGAAAATTGTTTTTTGGCTTATATGTTGCATATATTTATGAATATTCGTATAAATATGCAGTATTATGAATATATAGGCAGTAAGTCATATGGAATATTGAAATATTTATAAAAAAATAGTGAATAAATATGTCAAATCGCTTGCAATCGCAAGAGAATTGTTATAATATAAATACAACAAAAGCACAAGAGGTGTAATAAATTATGGACAAGATCAAAAAAGTCGTATTGGCATATTCGGGAGGTCTGGATACCTCGATCATAATACCGTGGCTTAAAGAGAACTATGACGGTTGCGAAGTCATCGCAGTCGCAGGCAACGTAGGACAGGGAGCAGAGCTCAAAGGCCTCGAAGAAAAGGCAAAGAAGACGGGCGCAAGCAAGCTTTATATAGAGGATCTTACCGACGAATTCGTCGACGATTATATTTTCCCGACGCTTAAAGCAGGCGCGGTTTACGAAAACAAATATCTTCTCGGCACGAGCTTTGCTCGTCCGATCATAGCAAAAAGAATAGTCGAGATCGCTCTCAAAGAGGGCGCGGACGCTATCTGCCACGGCTGCACGGGCAAGGGCAACGATCAGGTGAGATTCGAGCTTACCATCAAAGCTTTTGCTCCCAACATGAAGATCATTGCTCCGTGGCGTATATGGGATCTCAAATCGCGTGACGAGGAGATCGATTACGCAGAGGCTCACAACGTACCGCTCAACATAAGCAGAGAAACCAATTACAGCAAAGACAAGAATATCTGGCACTTGTCGCATGAAGGACTTGATCTCGAAAATCCCGCCAACGAGCCGAATTACGATAAGATACTAGAGCTCGGCGTCAGCCCCGAAAAGGCTCCCGACAAGGCTACTTACGTTACTATCGGTTTCGAGAAAGGCGTGCCTGTTTCTGTTGACGGCAAAAAGATGAAAGGCAGCGAGATCGTCGCTTGTTTGAACAAACTCGGCGGCGAAAACGGTATAGGTATTGCTGATATCGTCGAGAACAGACTTGTCGGCATGAAGTCCCGCGGCGTATACGAAACTCCCGGTGGCACGATACTTTATCACGCTCACGAAGTTCTGGAAACCCTCTGTCTTGACAAGGAAACCGCTCATTTCAAGCAGCACGTTGCGGTCAAGTTCGCGGATCTCGTATACAACGGACAGTGGTTCACTCCGCTCAGAGAGGCGCTCAGCGCGTTCGTCGACAGCACGCAGCAGACGGTTACGGGCGAAGTAAAACTCAAGCTCTATAAAGGCAACATTATCAATGCAGGCGTCACGAGTCCTTATTCTCTCTATGACGAGGATATCGCTACGTTTGCAGAAGACGACTGCTACGACCAGAAAGACAGCGCAGGATTCATCAATCTGTTCGGTCTGCCGATCAAGGTCAACGCACTTATGAAGGCTAAGAAAAAATAATGGCAAAAATGTGGCAAGGAAGGTTTTCAAAGGAACTCGACGAGAAAGTCAACGACTTCAACAGTTCGATTTCCTTTGACAGCCGCATGTATAAAGAAGACATATCGGGCAGTATCATACACGTCACGATGCTCGGCAAAAAGGGCATTATATCAGAAGAAGACAGCCGCCTGATCGCAAAAGAGCTTTCCGCTATCTATGAAGAAATAGAGAGCGGAAAACTTGCGTTTGACCCGACGGCGGAAGACATACACATGTTCATCGAGTCGGTACTCACTGAAAGACTCGGAGAGGTGGGCAAAAGACTGCATACCGCGCGTTCGAGAAACGACCAGGTCGCGCTCGATCTCAGGATGTATCTGAGAGGACAGATAGACGTTATCGTAGGTCTTATAAAATCGCTGATAAAGGTCCTCGTGAAAAGAGCGGAAGAAAATCTCGATACCGTCATGCCGGGATATACGCATCTCCAAAGGGCGCAACCGATCACGTTTGCGCATCATCTCATGGCTTACGTCGAGATGTTCAAACGCGATATGGTGAGGATGTTCAACTGCTTTTCGCTCATGAACGAGTGCCCGCTCGGTTCGGGTGCGCTGGCGACTACGACTTACCCTATCGACAGAGAGTTCACGGCAAAACATCTCGGGTTTGACAATCCGATGTATAACAGCCTGGACGGCGTCAGCGACAGGGATTACGTCATTGAGCTTGCAAACGCGATCGCGATCTGTATGATGCACCTTTCCAGACTTTCCGAGGAGGTAGTGCTCTGGAGCAGCTGGGAGTTCAAGTTCATAGAACTTGACGACGCTTATGCGACGGGATCGAGCATAATGCCGCAAAAGAAGAATCCCGACATCTGCGAGCTTATCCGCGGCAAGACGGGGCGCGTACAGGGCAACCTTACGACTCTTCTCACTATGATGAAAGGACTGCCGCTTGCATACAACAAGGATATGCAGGAGGACAAAGAGGCGATATTCGACAGCGTAGACACAATAAAGCTGTGTCTTTCCACGATCGCGCCTATGCTCGACACGATGACAGTTAATAAAGAAAACATGAGAAAAGCGGGGCAGAAAGGCTTTATAAACGCTACCGATTGCGCCGACTATCTCGTCAAGAAAGGACTTGCTTTCCGCGACGCTTACAAGATCGTCGGCACACTAGTCGGAATTTGCGTCGAAAAGGGTACAACGCTTGACAAACTCGACATTGCCGAGTATAAAAAGATATGCGAAGTATTCGAAGAAGACGTCTACGAGGCGATAGATCTCGCGACTTGCGTCAAAGGACGCAACGTGACGGGAGGACCTGCGCCCGAGGCAGTCGCAAAGCATATAGAACTTATCAAAAATACCGTTCTCAAAGAGGAGCAACAATGATAAAAGCAGGAATAGTAGGAGCGACGGGCTATGCTGGAGTCGAACTCGTAAGACTTTTGCAGTCGCATCCTCAGGTCGAAATCGCAGGCATAAGTTCTGTGAGCTACGAAGGCAAGAGCATAAGCGAAGTATATCCCAATCTCTATGAGATATGCGACGATACTCTCGAGTCCGAAGACAAGCTCATAGACAAATGCGACGTCATTTTTGCTTCGCTGCCGCACGGACTCAGCGAAAAACTCGCGAAAAAATGCGTTGCCGCAGGCGTAAAACTCATAGACCTCGGCGCGGATTTCAGACTTGACAGCGAAGAGGAATATCAGAAGTGGTATAAAAAATCTTACGAAGAAAAGGATCTGCACGAGAAGAGCGTATACGTTATACCAGAACTCATGCGCGCGCAATATAAAGGACAGCCCATCATCGGCAATCCCGGTTGCTATCCTACGAGCATTGCGCTCGGTCTTGCTCCGCTCATGCAGAGCGGAGTCGTCAAGGACGAAGGCATAGTCATAGACAGCAAGTCAGGCGTTACGGGTGCAGGCAGAGGTCTTGCGGACAACACGCATTATCCCAACTGCAACGAGGCTTTTTCTCCGTACAAGATAGCGTCTCACAGACATACGCCCGAGATAGAGCAGACGCTTTCAAAGCTTGCGGGAAAGCAGATAAGAGTTACTTTCGTGCCTCATCTGCTGCCTGTGAACAGAGGTATAATATCTACTATCTATGCGTCGCTCACCGCGGAGATAAGCGCAGAAGAGCTGCACGCATTATACGATAAATTTTATGCGCGCGAGAAATTCGTCCGCGTACTGCCGCTCGGCAAAGTGGCAAATCTTCGCGACGTGAAGATGAGCAACTATTGCGATATTTCCGTACATGCCGACGGACACACGGGCAGAGCTATCATAGTTGCCGCGATAGACAATATGGTCAAAGGCGCGGCAGGTCAGGCAATACAGAATATGAACATAATGTTCGGATTGAAGGAGGATTGCGGATTGGATTTCGTTCCGCCCGCATTTTAAGATGAAAGACGTACTCGGAGGAATCTGCGCGCCCAAAGGTTTCAAGGCAAGCGGCGTGCATTGCGGAATAAGAAAGAATAAACAAAAGCGCGATCTCGCGCTGATAGTCAGCGACGTCAGAGGTACGGCGGCGGCTGTGTATACGACAAACAAGGTCAAGGGCGCGCCTATCGCGGTCACGAGATCGAACATCGCAGACGGATATGCTCAGGCTGTGATATGCAACAGCGGCAACGCGAATACCTGCAACGCCGACGGTGAAGAAAAGGCAAAGGCTATGTGCCTTCTCGCCGAAAAATACGCAGGCGTAAACGCAAAAGACGTCATCGTCGCGTCAACGGGCGTCATAGGACAGATCTTGCCGATAGAGCCTATACAGGACGGCATGAGCGCGCTTGTCGACGGTCTTTCTGCCGAAGGTTCGTCAAACGCGGCGGAGGCGATAATGACTACCGATACGGTAAAGAAGGAATTCTCCTGCGAGTTTACCGTAGGAGGAAGAGTCTGCCGCCTCGGCGCTATCGCAAAAGGCAGCGGTATGATACATCCGAATATGGCGACTTTGCTGTGTTTCCTTACGACAGATGCGGCCATCGCTCCCGAAGTTCTGCACACCGCGCTTTACGACGTCATACAGGACACTCTCAATATGGTCAGCATAGACGGAGATACGTCCACAAACGATATGGTATCCGTAATAGCCAACGGCTTAGCGGGCAACGGGCTTATCAGCAAGGCAGAAGGAGCAGATTACGAAGAATTTTACTCTGCGCTCATGTACATTATGACCAAGGTTTCGCGCGCTATCGCAAAAGACGGTGAGGGTGCGACAAGACTTATGGAGTGCAAGGTCAAAGGCGCAAAGGATAAAAAGACCGCAAAGATAATCGCAAAGAGCGTTATCTGCAGCAGCCTTCTCAAAGCGGCTATATTCGCTGCCGACGCAAATTGGGGAAGAATACTGTGCGCGATAGGTTATGCAGACGCGCAGTTCGATATAAACAAGATAGACGTCGATCTGTCGTCGGAAAAGGGAGTCGTTGCGGTTTGCAGAAACGGTAACGGCGTAGAATTCAGCGAAGAAGAGGCAAAGAAAGTTCTTTCCGAAGACGAAATCTGTATCGACGTATATTGCAACGACGGCGACGCCGAGGCTGTCGCTTGGGGTTGCGACCTGACGTACGATTACGTTAGAATAAACGCGGATTACAGAACCTGAGGTGAGTATGGATATTTCTATCAAGGCACAGATATTAAGCGACGCAATGCCGTATATTCAGAAATACTACGATAAGATAGTCGTAGTCAAATACGGCGGCAACGCTATGCTCAACGAGGAGTTGAAAAACGCGGTAATGCGCGATATAGTCATGCTTTCGCTTATCGGCGTAAGAGTCGTGCTCGTGCACGGCGGCGGTCCGGAAATAAGCGATATGCTTAAACGCGTAGGAAAAGAAAGCAAGTTTATAGGCGGATTGCGTTATACGGACGAAGAGACCGCTGAGATAGTGCAGATGGTCCTTGCGGGAAAGATTAACAAGAACTTAGTCGGTATGCTTACGCGTCACGGAGGTAAGGCTCTCGGTTTCTGCGGTATAGACGGCAATATGTTCGTTTGCAAAAAAGCAAAGGGCGAACACGATCTCGGCTACGTCGGAGAGATAACAGAAGTCAACGCGGATCCTGTGCTCGACGCGCTGGACAACGGATATATACCCGTAGTAGCAAGCGTTTCTTCAGACAGCGAAGGCAATATATATAACGTAAACGCAGATACGGCGGCGGCGAGGATAGCTGCGGCTCTTCAGGCGGAAAACCTTATCCTCATGACGGATATAAGAGGTCTTCTGATGGACAAGAACGACGAAAATACGCTTATAGGCGAAGTAAACGTAAGCGACGTTCCGTCACTCAAGAAAAAAGGCATAATAAGCGGCGGCATGATACCCAAAGTGGATTGCTGCGTAGAGGCTGTAAGACGCGGCGTCAAGCAGTCGATCATAATAGACGGCAGGATACCGCACGCGATACTTATCGACATGCTGACGAGCGAAGGCGTAGGCACGCTTTTCAAATAAGACTATGGATATAAAGGCGACTGACAAAGAATATGTAATGGGCACATACAACCGTTTCGATCTGCTGATAGTGGCGGGCGAGGGTTGCTATTGCTATGACGAGAAAGGTAAACGCTATACCGACCTGACGAGCGGGATAGGCGTCAACTGCCTCGGATATTGCGACGCAAAATGGGCTGACGCCGTTGCGAAACAGGCTCACACTCTGAACCACACTTCAAATCTTTATTACACTGAGCCTTGCGTAAAACTCGCAAAAGCTCTTTGCGAAAGGACGGGAGCGGCAAAATTGTTTTTTGCCAACAGCGGTGCGGAGGCGAACGAAGGCGCGATAAAGGTTGCCCGCAAATATTCTTACGACAAATACGGCAGCGGAAGGAATACCGTGATTACGCTCAAGAATTCCTTTCACGGCAGGACGATAACTACGCTGGCGGCGACGGGACAGGACGTGTTCCACAACTATTTCTTCCCGTTTACCGAAGGTTTCAGATACGTTGAGAGCGGAAACATCAAGGCTCTCAAAGACGAGATCGACGATACCGTATGCGCCGTTATGATAGAATTCATACAGGGCGAGGGCGGCGTTATAGCGCAGGATAAAGACTACGTCAAAGCAGTCAGGGAACTTTGCGACGAAAAGGATATACTTCTCATTGCAGACGAAGTTCAGACGGGCGTAGGCAGGACGGGAACCTTCCTTGCGAGCGAGAATTACGACGTTAAGCCCGACATCACAACTTTTGCTAAAGGTCTCGGCGGAGGATTGCCGATAGGAGCTGTCGCAGTTTACGGCAAACTCAGGGACGTAATGGGATTTTCGTCGCACGGCAGTACTTTCGGAGGTAACCCCGTGGTCTGCGCGGGTGCACTCGAGGTCATGGACAGACTCGACGACGCTTTTCTCGCGGAAGTTAGGAAAAAAGGCGACTTCGTGCGCAAAAAACTCGAAGGCGCGAAAGGAATAGAGAGCGTCAGCGGGCTCGGACTTATGATAGGAGTAAAGCCGTCAGAGAAAAAGGCGTCCGACGTAGTCAGAGAAGGCATAAATCGCGGAGTGCTGATGCTTACGGCAAAGGATAAGATAAGACTGTTGCCCCCGCTTACAATAACCGAAAAACAATTGGACGAGGCGCTTGACGTATTGCTTGCAATCCTCGCTGAATAAAAGGAGAATTATGAAACATTTACTCAAAATGCTCGATCTCAGCAAAGAAGAGATTTTTTCTATACTAAACCTTGCAGACCAGCTCAAATTCAATCAGAAACACAATATTCCGCACAAGCATCTCGAAGGAAAGACGCTCGGCATGATTTTCCAGAAGGCGTCTACGAGAACGAGGGTATCTTTCGAAACGGGTATGTATCAGCTGGGCGGACAGGCGCTTTTCCTCTCTTCAAACGATCTTCAGATTGGCAGAGGAGAGCCCGTGCAGGATACTGCGCGCGTGCTTTCGAGATATCTCGACGGTATTATGATAAGGACCTTTGCGCAGAAAGAGGTAGAAGATCTCGCAAAATACGGTTCTATACCGATAATCAACGGACTTACCGATTTTGCGCATCCTTGTCAGGTTCTTGCCGATCTCATGACGATAAGAGAATACAAGGGGGCTTTCGACACTCTTAAATTCTGTTATATCGGCGACGGCAACAATATGGCGAATTCGCTTGCGGTCGGCTGCCTGAAAATGGGTATGAAGGTATCACTCGGCTGCCCGAAGGATTACGCTCCCGATAAACAGGTCCTTGATTTTGCAAAGGAATACGGCGACAAGTTCGAGCTTACCGACGACATTTACGCGGCTGCTCAAGACGCTGACGTCATCTATACCGATGTCTGGGCGTCAATGGGTCAGGAAGGAGAGAGAGAGGCGAGAAAGAAGGCGTTCAAGGGCTACTGCGTGGATTCCAAACTCATGGCTGTTGCAAAACACGACGCTATGGTCATGCATTGCCTTCCCGCTCACAGAGGAGAGGAGATATCCGAAGAAGTGTTCGAATCTCACCCCGAGATTTTCGACGAGGCGGAAAACAGACTGCACGCACAGAAAGCGGTGCTCGTAAAACTTCTCGGCTGAAAATGATCTTCCTGAAAGAAATCGATAATAAAATTTATAAAGGTCTCAGACTTTGCAAGGCGGAACTTTCCGACTATTGCAAAGTCTTTGCTTTTCTCGACGGTTGCAGAAACGCGCTCGAAAAGATAGAATACTTTTATCCGTATACGGAAGAAGAGCTGAAAGCCGTGCTTGACAAGGGGCATTTTATGTGTGCTGTGGACGGAGAGGAGATCGTTGCGACTTGCGCCGTGGACCTCGATAAGAATTATGCCGTACAGCTTGCTGACGTGATACGCTCGTCGTCAGGCGGCAACGTGGACGTGGACGAAGCTTACGAGGCGAGCGGACTAATGGTCAGGGAGGATCACAGAGGAGCAGGACTCGCGTCCTACATGCTTTCAGAGGCTGTAAAATACGCAGATAGCCTCGGAATAGACCTTTGCGGAGTTGTTTATTATCTGAATAAAGCGAGCATTGCGACGTTTTTCGGCAGACATTTTTTACTCAGCGGTATTTTTGAGCCTATAAATGGCTATAAATTTGTATATTTATTAAAAAAATTCAATTTTCTCTGTTCAAACGTCCAAAGATATGATAAAATAGACATAAAGGAACTCGGAGAGCAAAAAGCCGCATTGCTAAAAGGTTTGCAGGGGGTTGCGCTCGACGGGGACACGGTACTTTATTCGGAAATGGGCCGCAAGGCTTAAATAAAACAAGTGGGCGATATTATATAAGCCCGAGGAGGAAATTGTATGAATAAAAGTGAATTGATTGCTGCTGTCGCAGAAAATGCCGGTGTAACCAAAGAGGTTGCAGGTAAGTGCCTCGACGGAGTTATCGCAGCTGTTGCAGACGCTCTCAAGAACGGTGAAGAAGTCGCTCTTGCAGGTTTCGGAAAGTTCGAAGTAAAAGAGAGAGCTGAAAGACAGGGCGTAAATCCCGCTACCGGCGAAAAGATCACGATCGCGGCAAGCAAGGCTGTTTCTTTCAAGGCAGGAAAGTCTCTTAAGGACAGTTTGTAAGATTTACTTAACTAAAAAAATCGGAGAGCTTCAGGCTCTCCTATTTTTTTGCTGTCAGGTATAATTATACGCATAAATTTGTGATCGGGTAAAGATACTGTGCTGCGTCTTAAAAGGAATAAAAAATCGCTTATTTGCACATCCGTTTATAGGGGAGTCCCGGCTGAAAGGCCATTGTTTCCGACAGACGGTAAAAAGTGCGGATCTGTGGTAAATAAAAAGAGCGTTTACAGACAAAACACAATATGTTGTTTTTACAAAAATTAGCATATACAAAATGTTGCATTTTACTGCGGGCTATGATACAATGACATTGCAATATAGAGAGGTAGCTGTGCGACTGACGGATATACATAGGTAACTATGGTGGAGCACAGCGGTTTATGTCGACCGTCTGGGCAAAAATCTACAAATCGTCCCGGCGGTATTTTTATTTTCAGGGACAAAGGAGAAAATTTTATGAACAACGAGTGGCAGGGTTTCAAGAAGGGAAACTGGTGCAAGAAGATCGACGTCAGAGACTTCATCGTCAAAAACTATACCCCTTATACGGGCGACAAGTCGTTTTTGGCTGGTCCTACTAAAAGAACGTCTGAAGTAAAAGCCAAAGTCGACGATCTTCTCGTCAAAGAGGCTGAAAAAGGCGTACTCGACGTGGATACAGAAAACGTCGCGTCCATACTTTCTTTTGCACCCGGATATATAGATAAGGATAAGGATATTATCGTAGGTCTTCAGACAGACGCTCCTCTCAAGCGTGCGATCAATCCGTTCGCAGGTAAGAGGATGTGCGAAAAGGCATGCGAGGCTTACGGATACGAGATGTCGGACAAGATCAGATCTGAATTCAGATACCGCACCACGCACAACGACGGCGTGTTCAGGGTATATACGGACGAGATGAGAGCCGCAAGACACGTCGGCGTCATTACGGGCCTTCCCGACGCATACGCGAGAGGCAGAATTATCGGCGATTACCGCAGGATCGCGCTTTACGGTATGGATTACCTTATCGAGTGCAAGAAGGCGGACAAAAAAGAGCTGGGCAAAAACGACATGACGGCAGAAAATATCCAGCTTATCGAAGACGTTCAGAAACAGCTCGAATTCATGAGCGCGCTCAAAGAAATGGCTGCGCAGTACGGTTATGACATATCCCGTCCCGCTGCGAACGCGAGAGAGGCAGTTCAGTGGCTGTACTTCGGTTATCTCGGCGCTGTAAAGGAGCAGAACGGTGCGGCAAACTCTATCGGCAGGATTTCTACCTTCCTTGATATTTATATCGAACGCGATCTGAAGAACGGAACGCTTACAGAAGAAGGCGCGCAGGAGCTCATCGACGATCTCGTACTCAAGCTGAGACTCGTAAGACATCTGCGTACCCCCGAATACAACGACCTGTTCGCAGGCGATCCGACCTGGGTCACCACGTCCGAAGGCGGTATGTGCGTGGACGGCAGACCTATGGTCACCAAAAACTGTTTCAGAATTCTGCAGACGCTCTACAATCTCGGCAGCAGTGCAGAGCCCAATATCACTATTTTGTGGGCTAAAGACCTCCCGCAGGGATTCAAGAATTTCTGTGCGCAGGTTTCGGTCGATACCGACTCTATACAGTACGAAAATGACGACGTCATGCGTCCGTTGTTCGGCGACGATTACGCTATCGCATGCTGCGTTTCAGCAATGAAAGTCGGCAAGCAGATGCAGTTCTTCGGCGCGAGATGCAACCTTGCAAAAGTACTTCTCATGGCGCTCAACGGCGGTAAGGACGAGATATACGGCATACAGGTCGCTCCGGAAGGAAAGGTATTCGACGAGGGCGTGCTCGATTACGAACAGGTGCTCAAAGCATACAAGAAGTATATGAAGTGGATGGCGAAACTCTACGTCAATACGCTCAACATAATCCACTATATGCACGACAAATACGCTTACGAAAGACTCATGATGAGCTTGCACGATACTGAGGTCGAAAGACTTATGGCGTTCGGTGTTTGCGGACTCAGCGTGCTTGCGGACAGCCTGAGCGCGATCAAATACGCTAAGGTCAGAGCTATCAAGGACGAGCGCGGTCTTATCACGGATTTCGAAACCGTAGGAGATTTCCCCAAATACGGCAACGACGACGACAGAGTAGACAAGATCGCTCAGTGGATAGTCGAGAGTTTCTATAAAGAGCTTGTCAAGACTCCGACATACAGAGGTGCAAAGCATACGCTCTCCATCCTCACCATCACGTCCAACGTCGTTTACGGCAAAAAGACGGGCTCCACTCCCGACGGAAGAAAACGCGGAGAGCCGTTTGCTCCGGGCGCAAACCCGATGCATGGCAGGGATTGCGAAGGTGCGCTTGCAAGCCTTAACTCGGTCGCTAAGCTCAGATATTCGTGCTGTCAGGACGGTATTTCCAATACCTTCTCGATCACTCCCGACACACTCGGAGAAAACGAAGAAGACAGGATCGCAAAACTGACAACGATGCTTGACGGTTATTTCGCTCAGGATGCTCACCACCTCAACGTCAACGTTTTGCAAAGACAGAAACTCATCGACGCAATGAACAATCCGTCTTTGTATCCCAACCTGACGATAAGAGTCAGCGGCTATGCGGTCAACTTCAACAAACTGAACAAGAATCAGCAGCAAGAAGTTATCAACCGTACCTTCCACGAAAAGTTCTGATAAGAAAAGACATGGCAACAAATCGACCGACGGCGAATATCCACTCTTTCGAAAGCTTAGCCACGCTTGACGGCGCGGGAGTCAGATACGGGATATTTTTCGTCGGTTGTCCGTTCAGATGTGTATATTGCCACAATCCCGATACATGGACAGGGGAAGGACAGAGGTTTACCGTTGATGAACTTGCAAAGAAAGTAGTCAGGTACAAGCCGTATTTCGGTAAGGACGGCGGAGTTACGCTCAGCGGGGGTGAGGTGCTCGTGCAGAGCGCATTTGTCGCCGCGTTTGAAAAGCGGATGAAGAAAGAGGGCATAGGAGTTGTGCTCGATACCTCGGGAAGCGTGACGCTTACAAAAGACGTCAAGGCGGCTATCGACGGCGCGGAAACGGTTATACTCGATCTTAAATTCTGGGATGACGAACATTACAGAAAATACTGCGGAGGCGGGATTTCGACAGTGCTCGACACTCTTGAATACTGCGAGCAAAAAAACGTACCCGTGTGGATAAGGACGGTTATTGTGCCGGGTATAAACGATAAAGAAGAGTGCATAGACAAGTATGCTGATATAGTGCGCGGACATAAATGCGTAAAGAGATACCAGCTGCTTGCGTTCCATACGATGGGCTTTTCAAAATACGAAAAACTCGGCATAAAAAATCCGCTCGAAGGAACGCCTGCAATGGACAGGAAAAGGTTGGACCAGCTTACGTCTTATCTTGAATCAAAGGAGATCGTCAACAATGACTAAAGAAGAAAGAAAACAGCTTGCTTACGAGAATTTCAAAAAGGGATACAACTGCTGTCAGTCGGTAGTACTCGCATTTTCCGACGTTTTGCCTCTCGACAAAGAAATGCTCGAAAAAGTCACGCTCGGATTCGGGGCTGGATTCGGCAGAACGAGAAATCTCTGCGGAGCGGTAAGCGCATACGGTTTCGTATGCGGACTTCTGCACGATAAATGCGAAACTCTTGAGGCAGACAAAACGGATGTGTATAAGCAGATCACAGAACTTGACAACAAGTTCAAAGCCCTTAACGGCACAGACCATTGCGGAGAGCTTCTGAAAAACGTCAAAAATCTGACCAAGGGTTACGTCCCCGAAGTCAGGGACGAGGAGTATTACAAAGTACGTCCGTGCGCTAAATTCGTAATAGACAGTGCGGGACTTCTGCACGATCACCTCGTTGAGCAAGGGATAATAAAAGATTGAGAATAAAAATGACCCCCGCCGATGAGGTGAACCCCAAAAGTTGGACACTTTTGGAGGTGCACATCATGAACGACGGGGCTTTTTTTTGTTTATTTACATAGACATGGCTCTGTGGCGTCTGAAATCGCTGTGAGAGCAAAACTTTTGCCGCACGGGAACTTCTTCAGAGATTTTTTTGTCTGTGCCTTGAGCGGCGAATAAAGAGCATTACGGACGATTGCTGCAAGATAAATGCACGTTCATGAGATGCGGTTGTGCGGTTTATATATATTTTCTTGCGTTGCACATAATTTCTATATGCTGTGGGCGATAAAAAAGATATACAGAATAGCAGGCAACGCGTACTGGAAAATATTCGGAGGATTCGCTTTGTCGCTCGTGTGGTTTGCCTTGGGTGCGGTGTTGATCGTATCCGTTGTGGGATTGACTTGGGGCATAAAGTGCGTGAGGGTAGGCATATTCGTATTCAAGCCGTTCGGAAAGCAAGCCGTAGTAGTATTTGACAGTCCTGTTGCCGACGCATTATGGGCTATATCGTTCGGAGCAGTGCTCGGCACAGTTGCTGTACTCGGGGCAATAACGTCGCTCGTAGGTCTTATCACAGCGCCTCTGTGCGTTCAGTGGCTTAAGGTCGCGAGAGTTTCGATGTTTCCTTTTTCTTCTTATATCAGATAAAATTATCAAGCCCGTGTTTGTTAATCGATAATAAACAAATATATCGCAGCATGGTTTTCGTATGATCGGGAATAGTTGCAAAATGTTGATTTTCAGTATGGCAATAAAAATTTCAACTACCTATTGCGATAATTTGATTATAATGTTATAATACTTATAAGCGAAGTTTTTCGCAATGATATTTTCGGGAGATGTTTATGCTTTATACCTTCAGGCACGACAAGTACAGCGATTTCAAAGTCTTCGAAGACAACAGGCTCAGACCGAGGAGTTATTTTATTCCTTTCGAGAACAGAAAACAATGCGACGATACCGATTACCTTACAGAGAGATATGCGTCGCCTTTGGTTACCGTGCTTAGCGGAGAGTGGGATTTTCTTTACTATAAACGAGTGTCTGAAATGCCCGAAAAAATCGACAGCTATACGCTCAGAGCAGACAAAGTCAATGTGCCGTCCTGCTGGCAGTTCACGGGGTACGAAAACCCCTATTACGTAAATATACGTTATCAGTTCGATTGCCGTCCTCCGAGAATACCCGCAGACGAGGGTATGATAGGGACCAACATGCCTATAAATGCAAAAGGAGGTCCCTTCAAGGTTTACAACTCTGTAGGACTTTACAGAAAAACTTTTGAATTAAAGCGTAAAGACAAACACATACTCACGTTTTTAGGTGCTGCGTCAAACGTGCAGGTCTATATGAACGGTCAGTATGTCGGATACGGAGAAGGCAGTCACAATACGTCTGAATTCGACGTTACGCCGTATGTTCTCGACGGAACTAACGAAATAATCGTGCTTGTCTACAAATGGTGTAACGGCACTTATCTCGAGTGTCAGGATATGTTCCGCAATAACGGCATTTTCAGGGACGTTTACATCACGTCTATGAACGGACCTTATATCAGAGATATTTTTGCGTCTACTGTCAGAAACGGAGCTACGGGCTGGAAACTCGTCGTGAAGGCGGTCGTGGAAGGAGATTGCGAAACCCGTTTTACGCTCGAGAGGAACGGCAACGTCGTCGGAAAGGCGACTACCGACAACGGGGAGTGGACTTTCGAAATCGACAAACCCGATCTCTGGTCGGCAGAAATACCCGATCTGTATATGCTTTACGTTACGTTGAGAAAAGGCGGAGAAGAGATTCAGACCGTAAGACAGGAGATAGGTTTCAGAGATGTGATAGTCGACGGCAACGTTTTCCGTTTCAACGGCGCGGCGATAAAGATCAAAGGCGTGAATCATCACGACACTCACGAAAGCAAAGGCTACGCAATGAGCGTTGCGGATTATCTCAAAGACGCCGTTCTCATGAAAGAGTACAATGTAAATACGGTGCGTACTTCTCATTATCCCCCCGATCCCGTGTTCCTCAAGATCGCAAATTATCTCGGGCTTTACATTATAGACGAGGCTGATATAGAAACTCACGGCACGGGAGCGACATACATTTCGCGTCCCAACAGGCTGAGCAACGATCCTAAATGGAGATCGCATTACTTCGACAGGGTCATCCGCATGTTCGAGAGAGATAAAAACAATCCTTGCGTTATCATGTGGTCTCTCGGCAACGAGGCGGGCGGATGGAAGAATCAGGATTATTGTTATCTTGAACTCAAAAAGCTTACGAGAGTTCCTATACATTACGAAGGCGCGTGCAGGACTCCGAGGTGGGCATACGACGTGCTCTCTCAGATGTATACGTCTACTGAAATCTACGATAAATATCTTGAAGGCAAGCTGCCTGAGAAATATTATAAAAAGCCGTTTTTCCTTTGTGAGTACGCTCACGCAATGGGTGTTGGTCCCGGCTCTCTTGCGGATTACTGGACGCGTTTTTACAAGTCCGAAAGTCTTATGGGCGGCTGTATCTGGGAGTGGGCGGACCATGCCGTAAAACACCCCGACGGCACGTATACGTACGGCGGCGATCACGGAGAATACGCTCACGATTCCAATTTCTGCGTAGACGGACTGTTCTTCCCGGGCAGGACTCCGCATACGGGTGCAAAGTGCATGCAGGCTGTTTACAGACCCGTGATAGCGTCGTACATTTCCACAAACAGATATGTGCTTGAAAACACGGATTATTTCAGAGATTCTTCCTGGCTCGAGATCAGGTGGGAATATGTCGTGGGAGGTATTGTCGGAGACAAGGGCGTAATAACAGCTTCGATTCCTGCGAGAGGAAAGATCGAAGTCGTGCTCAAGCATAAGAGCATAGATACGACTAAAGACTGTTTTATCAATTTTATCTACGTCAATAAGGCTACGGGAAAAACCGTTGCCAAAGAACAGATAATAATGTGTCAGAGCGTAGGCAGAAGTACTTTGGGATCCGGGACGGGTGAAGTTGCATACATTGAAAACGCAACAGAGATTTCTATTGCCACAAACAATGCAAACGTTACCATAGACAAGAAGAGCGGAAAGCTTACGGGATACGAGGTAGACGGAGTCGAATTCATTAACCGAAATGCGAAAAACAAGGGGTTCAGTCTTTCGATTTACGATTGCCCTGTAGACAACTACATGTACATAGAAAAGAAATGGAAATCGGCGGGGCTTGACCGTGCGGAGTGTGTTTTCAACGGCTTCGACAGCGAAAAGCAAAGCGGCAAAGTCGTCGTGGCATGCCATTACGACGTTGTTCTCAAGGGAAAGAAGAAGTTTTTATTCACGATACAATATACCGTCTACTCGGATAACACTGTAGATGTAAAACTGCTGCTCGATATGAAGAAATACGTCGACTTGCCCAAGTTCGGAGTAACGCTCGAGATGCCTTCCTGTTACGACGGGGTGAGGTATTACGGCAGAGGCGACAGCGAAAATTACAGCGATTTCAAGGCGCACTCCTTGCTCGGAATTTACACGAGCAACGCAGGAAAGATGTCTGAGCCGTATATAAGACCGCAGGCGTCAGGAAACCGCGCGGAAACGAGATGGGCAGAGGTGTACGACGAAAACGGTAGCGGACTCAGATTTACCGCACAGGGCGCAGCTTTCAATTTCAACGCGGTTCCGTTCAATTTTGATGGACTCAACGGAGCAAAACACAGAGAGGATATCAAGTACGACGGCACGACGTGCGTGCACATCGATCATTTTGTCAGAGGTATAGGTAGCAACAGCTGCGGACCGGATACGAGAGCAGAGTACAGACTCGGCAAAAAACAGACGCGTCTGCAATACGAATTCACGATGCAGCCTATAACGGCGGAAAAGTCAGATAAAAAAGACTGATCGATCTGTGATTTCAGTATATATACGGACGTACGCGCGTAACGTGCGCGCGTACAAAATATATATACATATAATAATGTTTATAATAAAATTTATAAATATTTTATTTTTACTATTGAAAAGCAGACAAAGTTGTGCTATAATACAACTATAATGTTGCGGTGGCAAATGGAGGAATAGTTTTATGGCAAAAGAATTCGATTACGAAGTAGTCAAGACTTACGGCAGCCTTTCGGAGTCCAGCAAGGGTTGGAAGAAAGAAATCAAGCTCATCAGCTGGAATCAGAAAGAGCCCAAATACGATATAAGAGAGTGGTCTCCCGACGGTGAGAAAATGGGCAAGGGCGTTACGCTTTCCAAAGAAGAGCTCGTAAATCTCAAGGCTTTGCTCGACGAGATCCTCGCTGACTGAAATCCGTTTTTTTGCATACATATTTACTTTTATACGGTATATAAACTATACGGTAGCATTTGCTATCGTATTTTTTATTTTACGCTGCCGCGATTTTTAAGCGGATAAACATGTGTTTTGAATAAGACCGCTGCATGAAATTTTACGTTTTGTACTGTTGACAAAGCGAAATAGCGGTAATATAATGGATAAAGTTGAATAAGGGGCAAAAACGGGAGGTGGATTTATGGACTACAATATATTCTTACATCTGGCATTGATCCTGTTGCTTACGAAAGTGCTCGGTATTCTGATGCGCAAAATCGGTTTGCCTCAGGTTGTCGGCGCGCTTATCGCAGGTATTGTAATAGGCGTCAGCGGTATTATCAAAGACACTTCGGAACTAAAGCCTTTTGCTGAAATCGGTGTGGTAATGATAATGTTTACCGCAGGTATGGAAACCAATTTCAAAGAGCTGAAGAAAAACGGCGTTGCATCCGTCCTCATTACGAGCCTCGGCGTTATAGTTCCGCTTGTAGTAGGTTTCGGCATTTCCTGGATAATTCCCGGTATTACACTTAAAGAGAGATTTTTCTTCGGCGTAATTCTGACTGCTACGTCTGTCGGAATCACCGTTGCCGTTCTTAAAGAGATAGGGAAACTGCACGGCAAGGTGGGCGCGAGCATCGTCACAGCAGCGGTTCTCGACGATATTATCGGTATCGTTATCCTCGCGTTTGCTACGGGCAGTGTAGATTCCAACACATGGGGATATAAGATAGTCGATCTGTTCGGCGATCCGACAAAGGTTGTGTCGGGCGTGCAGGTGCTTATCAACGTTGTACTGTTCTTTATACTTGCGATCGCTTGCGGTATCGTTATACATTTCATATTCAAGTATCTCAGCAAAAAGTTCCCGCATACGCGCAGACTTTCGATATTCGGTCTTGCTACCGCGTTCTTGTTCGCATGGTTTTCTGAAGAACTCTTCGGCGTTGCTGCGATCACGGGTGCTTTCGTTGCGGGCATGATGATGTCCAATATGAAACAGACAGAGTACGTCGAGCGTCGTATAGATATGAGCGCGTACATGTTGTTCAGCCCGATCTTCTTTGCGAATATAGGTATCGGACTCGATTACAAAGCGCTTGTCAGCAACTTTAGCTGGACTATAGTTCTGTTCAGTATAGCGTTTGTAATATGCGGCATGGCGGCAAAACTCGTCGGCTGCGGAGCAGGCGGACTTATCTGCAGATACAAACCTCACGAGAGCCTCGAAGTCGGTTTAGGTATGATGGTCAGAGGAGAAGTTTGTCTTATAGTCGCGCAGAAAGGTATAGAAGAAGGCATTATATCTGCATCGTATCTGCCTGCCGTGATCCTTCTCGTGATCATGTCCTCTTTGCTTACGCCGATACTTCTCAAACTTACGTTCAAGAAGTTCCCGACAGACGAAAACGACGATAAATACGAAACTCCCGCATCGCCTGTCGCAGCTAACATTATCAAAGAAAAGCTCGAGAAAGACATACCTGTCAACGACGTGACGATCAGCAGTGAGGCAAACGAAGTCGCTATCGAACAGATGAGCGAAGAAAAAAACGGTGCTCACGTCGATTCAAACGACGAAGTTGAGAATAAGTAACAGCATATAATCAAATAAAAAATGCGCTGCCGTATGGCGGCGCATTTTTTTGCCATGAATACATGCGTACCGTAAATTGTCAACATTGTTGAAAGTTTGGCATGATTATGTTATAATAATAACTATGAAAACGCGCGCAAGAATTTTAATAGCTTTCTGTCTGGTGCTGGCGATGGTTATGCCTTTCGTCTTAGGCGCGTGTTCTGCGCTGAGATTTACGCTGTCCGCGCCGATCCTTAAGTGGGACGAAGAAAGATCCTATGTTTATTGGAACGAGGTAGGATATGCAAAAAGCTATGAGATCTCCTTTTACGAAGTCGGAGAAGACGGCAAAAAAGGTGAGAAAACGGGTGAGAGTTTCACTCAGCCCGGTACAAGTTACGCTCCCGAAGAAAGCGGAACTTACTGTATAGGCGTGCGCGCCATAAGTTCGAAATCATATTTTAATAACTCGGACGAGGCTTTTATCGTCTTTACAAAGTCAGATACGCAGGTCGACGTTACGGTACCCGACGATCCGGACGACCCTGACGATCCCGACGATCCCGTTGATCCTGTCGATCCTCCCGTAGGCGGGGGCGACGAAGACGTATTGCCTTCAAACGCACCCGAGTTGAATTTGCCTGCGGGTGCCGTTCAGAGATACAATTACATGTCTGATACGGATCTGAACGGAATTTCCGTCGGACTTACCGAAACTACGGGCGAAGTTAAAGAAATATACGTAACGGGAAACAGTCTTTCATACGGTTGGAGTTACGATGCTGAAAATCATGCCGTCACTCTCGAGCGTTCTCTGTTCAGCGATGTGTCTTCGGGTACGGATACGAAGTTCACGGCAAAGGATTCAAAGGGAAACGAATTTGATTTTTACGTCACTTTGACGGGAACGTTTACTATGCCCGTAAACGTAAATCTGCCGAGTTACGGAGCGTACCTTTTCTGCAAGAATTCTTCTACGGCGTCGGAAGGTATAAAAGTCGAATACACTGCGTCGGCAAGTCTGCAGGCGGTGAGCGTGGACGGGCTCAGAATAACTAATTCTACAACGAATTATTCTGCGACCTCGTCGTATATCAAGTTCAAAGAAAATTATCTTAAATCTCTTTCTTACGGGGTGCACAGGGTTGAGTTGTTCACAACGAGAGGAGTGGTAGACTTTTATATTTTCGTATACTCCACGAGCATTATGTGTTATGATCTCGCTTATGAGTTCGACGACGCGTATCCGTCGTTGTCGATAAGCTGGAAAGCTGATTATCCGATAGAAAGATATGAGGTGGTAGTTGACGGAAAATCTTACTCCAGCGACGAATACCCCGAACGTTTCGACGGCAACACGTTCGATCTCACGGGGCTTGTCGGTCCTGTCTGCACGGTTTATATAAAGAGTTATGTGTCTTCAGTGTCAACTCCTGCGTCGAGCGGGACGCTGTCTTATACCGACAATACAGCCGCGATAAGCAAATATCTCGATTATAGCGAGGGCTTTACTTGTCTCGGTCAGAACTACAACAGATATATTGACAGCATCGAAGAGTTTGACGCGCTGGCTTATTATATGATCCTTTACAATTACGAGCTCGATTCCAAGGCTTTCAATACGCAGAGCGGGTCAAGGACAATGACTTATATCGATATATACGTCGATGCCGCTAAGACGGGTGCGACAAGCGCAACTGCGGTAATGAATAAGTTTGCCGACGCGTGCAACAACTATAAAGAGGCGATCAAATATTCCTATGCCGTTGTAGAATTGCCTGACGGAGCTTACAGGATAGGCATAGACATGGTGTCTGAAAACGAAGCTCTGTACGACAGTACGACGTCTTATTCCGAGTCTTTGGCCAACGAGTTTCACTTGCGCCGTTCTTCGAGGTCGCTCAATTTTGATGACTTTGCGATAAACGACAGAGAAGGCGTGCCCGTACAGACGAGCGATCAGCTGTTCTTTGCGATAGAGAAGGGATACAAGCCTTTGCCTGTCGCGGGAAGCGTTGCAGAAAAACTGTATAACGAGGCGAAAGAAGTCTGTCTCACTTATATCGACGATTCTATGACGGATTACGAAAAAGTTCACGCAATATACGATTGGCTCGGCAAGAACGTTATTTACGATTACAACACACTCACTGAAATGGACGGCATTTCGCCGGGCAGCGACGCGTACGATAAATTTTATTCATACGACAGTTTTTATCTCGAAGGCGTGCTCGAAAACGGCATTGCGGTATGCAACGGCATAGCAAAGACGTTTGTCGTACTGTGCGGCATAGAGGGTATTACTGCAGTCAAAGTCAACGGCACGGCAAGCGGCGGCGCGCATGCGTGGAACAAAGTATTTATAAACGGAAAATGGTATATCGTAGACAGCACCTGGAGCAATCAGAGGTCAACGGGTAACAAAGAGGTGTTCACGCACGATTATCTTTTCTTGACGACGTCGCAGTCTGCGTCGGACAGGACAGAGCAGACTCAGGATACTCTCGGATACTATTGCGGCGACACTCAGATAAATCTGATATGGTGACGTAATATGTGGGATAATGATAAAATAGAAAAGCTCTTGCGAGAACACGAGGACGAGGCTTACAGAGAATTTCACGGCGGGCTGACAAAGACGTCGTACAGTCGCATCGGAGTACGCGTCCCCGTGCTCAGAAAAATCGCAAAGGAGATCGTTAAGTCGGACGAGTGGGAAGAATTTCTTTCCGTGCGTCCGATCGTCTTTTACGAGCATGCAATGCTCGCAGGTATCATATCGGCTACTGTGAAAGAGCCTTATGAAGAGAAGATAAAAAGACTAAAAGCATTTTCAGAGGATATAGACGATTGGGCTGTCTGCGACATAACGTGTTCATCGCTGAAATGCAAGGACGGCAGGCTGCTTGCCGACATGTGCGGTTTTGCCGTAAGCGAGGATATATGGCTTGCCCGCATGGGGATAGTCGTTTTGCTCGGAAATTTTGCATACGGAGAATATCTTGACGTCCTCAGAGAAACCGTGAACGGAGTAGTCGCAAAAGATTATTATATCGATATGGCGCTCGGATGGCTGATTTGTACGCTCGAAAGCCACAGCAAAGGCGCAGGTATAGAACTCATGAAAACAGCGAAGATTTCGCAGACCGTAAAGAAAATGGCTGCGTCAAAGATGCGCGACAGCTACCGTGTTTCTGTAGATATAAAAAAGCAGGCTGCGGAGCTTGCCAAAGTCTGAAGAGATAGGAAATGAATATAAAAAGCAGGTTTAACCTACACGGATACGAAAAAAGCGGGGTTGCCCCGCTTTTTGTTTTTCATGTCCTATGTGTTTTTCAAGAGCGGCTGAGTCTTTCGATCAGGTATCCGAGCACCTTTTCGAATTTGACGCCGTACCAGTGACTGTCGTCGTCCATCGTAGCTTCGATCGTTCTGACGGTGAAATCCGCCGCGAGCGCCGCACTGTCGTATACGCTTTTACCGTTCATATATGCGCCGACGAAAGCGGACGCGTAAACGTCGCCCGTACCGTGCGACATGCGGGGAAGTTTGTCTGTGAAATAGTATTCGGTTTTCTCGCTTGAACAATCGTATACGGCAACGCCGAGTTTTGACGGGTCAAAAGAAACGCCCGTCAATACGACCTTTTTGCATCCGAGTTTTGCAAGTTTTTTGAGCAAAGCGGAGATATACTCTTCGTCGTATTCTGTTCTGAATTCGCTGTCTGTCATAAGACACGCTTCAGTAATGTTGGGCAGTATAACGTCTGCGACAGAACACAGTCTTGCCATGTCTTTGGGGAAGTCTTGCGGGAATCCCGCATAGAGTTTTCCTCCGTCAGCCATGGCTGGATCTACGATAGCCGCACCGTCCTTTTCGAGATGCCTGTCAATTAGCTTTAATATCAGGTCGACCTGCTCGCGGCTGCCGAGATATCCTGTATATATCGCTTTGAAAGAGATGTTTTCTTTGCTCCAATGTTCGGATATCGGATCAATGTCGCATGTAAGATCGCGGAAAGTCCAACCTGCTTTGAAAGCAGTGTGCGTGCTGAGTACAGCGGTGGGCAGTACGCAGGTTTCTATCCCGCATGCAGAGATGACGGGAAGTGCCACGGTAAGAGAACATTGTCCTACGCATGAGATGTCCTGGACTGTGAGTATTTTTTCTTTTGACATAACGCGCTCCTTTGCCTTAGGGCAAACAGATATATTGTTATTATAATTCTGTCACAGCTCTTCAGTCAAACGATTGTCTGCATTTACGGCGATTACGGACAATACGTATAAGTTTTCAATGACTCGGGTTAATTTGCCCTCGCGCGCTTGACAAACATATATTATAAGCGTATATTAGGTAATAAGTTACTTATATTTGGGGGAATATTATGTCCGTTCATATGCCTTTCGGTCTCAAGATCGCGATCGTCAACAGAGCTTTCCGCAAAAAGATGGATGATAAAGCTGCGTCTATGGGATTGACGTCGGTTCAGCTCCGCGTGCTCGGATCCGTAAGCAGATTGGAAGAGAAGGGTGAAGGCGAAATACATCAGAACGATCTCGAGCGTATCGAGCACGTTACGCATCCCGCAATGACAAAACTGATACAAAAACTCGAGAGTAAAGGTTTTATAAAATGCGTCCCCAGCGAGATAGACCGCAGATATAAAAGAATTATCTGTACCGAAAAGTCTGCGGGGATACATAAAGTTATTCTCAAGCACGATACAGAAGTTCTGTCGGATTTGAGCAAGGGTCTGACCGACGAGCAGAAAATTATTCTGACACAATCGATAGACGTTGTTCTCAGAAATATCGATTCAGATAAAAATCTTTGAAAAAATAAGATAAACGGTAGCGCGCAATATTTGTCCGCTACTTTTTATGCGGTTTAATAGGTAACATGTTACCTAATTAACTGTGATCACATCATACTCTGAAAATAAGTAATAAGTTACCTAAAAAGGAGAATATAAAATGGAAGAAACTTTAACAGAGAAAAAAAGTATATTTGCTACGCAACCCGTTGGCAAACTTATTCTGAAATTCGCTATCCCTTGCGTAATTTCATTGGTGGTAAACGCATTGTACAATATCGTTGACCAGATATTCATAGGTTGGGGCGTCGGCTATCTCGGCAACGGCGCGACAAACATCGTTTTTCCTATCACGATAATCGCTCTTGCTCTGGCGGTACTCGTGGGAGACGGGGCTGCGGCTTTCTTCAGTCTTAAACTCAGAGAAGGGGACAAAGAAAGCGTAAAAAAAGGTGTAGGAAACGCTATCGTTATGGTAATGCGGGTATTGCAGTACTCGTCGTATTTCTCGCGTTTTTCAATCCGATACTTATGCTGTTCGGTGCTACCGACGTGCTTTTGCCTTATGCGCAGGATTACGGCTGGATAATCGCCATAGGTCTGCCTTTTACGATGATTTCGATGGCTATAAACGCAATGATCCGTGTGGACGGCAGTCCTAAATACGCTATGTTTTCGATGGTGCTCGGTGCTATCAACATAGTCTTCGACGCGCTTTTTATCCTCGTGTTCAAATGGGGTGTAACGGGCGCCGCGATCGCTACTGTCATGGGACAGGTTGCGTCGTTTGTCGTATCCGTCGTTTACGTTTTCAGATTCAGGACGGTAAAGCTCGAAAAGAGCGATTTCAGACTATGCGGTAAAATCTGCGGCAATATACTCAGTCTCGGCGTAAGCAGTTTCATTACGCAGATAGCGATAACCGTTGTAATGATCCTTTTCAACAATCTGCTCAAGACTTACGGCGCACAGTCTGAATACGGTTCGGAGATCCCTCTTACCGATTTGGGAATAGTGATGAAAGTCAATCAGATCATGTTGTCCATACTCGTAGGTATAGCGATCGGCGCACAGCCCGTTATAGGATACAATTACGGATGCAAGAACGGACACAGAGTCAAAAAGGCTTTTATCATAGCGATAATAGCAGCGGAAGTGATAGCGGTAATAGCCTTCTTTATCTTTCAGTTTGCGCCTATGGCGGTCGTATCTCTGTTTGGCGAAGAAGAAGAGCCGCTTTACAACGAATTTGCCGTCAAGTGTTTCAGGATATTCCTTATTCTTTGTCTGCTGAACGGTTTTCAGACAGTCGCGGCTATATATTTGCAGGCGATAGGAAAGCCCGTGAAATCGGCTGTGGTTACACTGTCGAGACAGATAGTTTTTCTTATACCGTTTGCGATAATACTGCCGATTTATTTAGGAGTAGAAGGAGTGCTTTGGTCGGGACCGATAGCGGACGGACTTGCGTTTATCCTTACCCTCGCGCTTATACTTTATGAGATAGGAAAACTCAAGCACCATGCAAAACTCGCCGCAGAGCATAAGGCAGCTTGCGCTGCGACAAGCGAAGATATAAAAGACGAAACGCAGCAGAACGACAACTGTCTTAACGATGACAGTGCCGACACAAGAATCAGCTGAAACGGCATAAAGGAGGTATAAAATGAAAAACAGAATAATTACTATCAGCAGAGAATTCGGCAGCGGAGGCCGCACGATAGGCAAAAAGGTGGCTGAAAAACTGAATATCCCTTGTTACGACAGCGAACTTATAGAGAAAATCGCGCTCGAAAGCGGATTCAGTGAAGAATACGTCAAAGAGATTGAGGAAAACTCGCGCGGCAGATTCTTATCTCTGTTTTCAAACAGAGCGTATGCGCCCAACAACGAAGACATAATCTGGAAGATCCAGTGCAAAGTTATTCTTGATTTTGCAGAAAAAGGTCCTTGCGTTATCGTAGGAAGATGCGCAGATTACGTTCTGAGAGAAAAAGCTGACTGTCTTAAGGTATTTATTCACGCAGATAAAAAATTCCGTGCAGAGCGCATTGTCAACGGCTATGGCGAAACCGACGTTTCGGTAGAGCAGCGCATTAAAGAAAAAGAAAAACGCCGCGCCGCTTATCACCGTTTTTATACCGACAAGAAATGGGGCGACGCAAGAAATTACGACGTTGCTCTCGACAGCGGAGTTATTGGACTTGACAAATGCGTGGAGATAATAAAATCACTGTTTTGATGAGAATAATAATTGAAACAAAATGATTATAATGCGGACTGAAGTCCGCATTTTTTATCCGATGACCAAAAAGTAAAATTAAATAAATATATAAAATCTAAAAGAGCAGAGCACCACGAACGCTCACTTCGTTCACGTTTTCGTGTCCGATGTAATGACAACAAAAAAATACGAACCGAAAAGTTCGTATTTTTCTGTTATGGTGCACTTCAGAGGGCTTTGCCTGCGGCAAAAGGTGCAGAGCACCACGAACGCTCACTTCGTTCACGTTTTCGTGTTCGAGGTAACGATAACAAAAAAATACGAACCGTAAAGTTCGTATTTTTCTGTTATGGTGCCGCAGAATAACGCATTACCGAACTTCTTTTATAAGAAGAGCAGGCTTTGTCGGCCTGCTTTTCTATCTCTT
>CALWRH010000009.1 GCA_944383895.1 uncultured Christensenellaceae bacterium
AGCGGTTTACGGCTTTTCTTAAAGATCATTATCTTATAGATAAGCCGATATCCGAAATCAGAGTGCGCGACGTGCAGTTGTTTCTCAATTCGTTTTCGCTTTATCAGCATAACGGAATACAGTTTCGCCTGAAAAAAGACTTTCCGCCATCGGTCAGTCTGCGTGAATTGGCGGAGAAAAAGATCATCCCCAGAAGCACCTCTTACAATCTCAGAAGAAAAGGCGCGCATATCGGTATCAAGATGGTCGAGAGTATTTGCGAATACTGCAAATTGAACAGAGACAAATACTTTGAAATGGTTGACAACGTGAAAAGGTATTCTCCCGAAACGGTAAAGGGCTATCGCAGAGTATTGCGTACTCTGTTCAATGAAGCCGTTCGTTACGAATGGATAGAAAAGAATCCCGTCTGTTCGACTAAAGTCGGAATAGGGAGCAACAACGTTTCGCTCCGTGCGGTACCTGAAAAAGAGGTATTCTCGTTTGCAGAGGCAAAGGAGTTTGTAAAACAGCTTGACGCTTTGGACGATGAGTTTATTTATAAGAAAGTCGTCTTGAAGTTGATGTTGCTGACAGGCGTAAGAACGGCGGAGATGCACGGGCTGAGATGGTCTGACGTCGATTTCGAAAGGAAAGTCATACACATCAGACGAAACAGACTGTATTCCAGGAATATCGGAAGTTACGAAAAAGAGCCGAAGACAAGAACTTCCAGCAGAGAGATTCCGCTGACCGACACGCTGGTAGAAGATCTGAAAAAGTACTACAAATGGTTTGAGATAGCTTTCGACGACTTCGAAAAGCAGCTCGACGATTTTTATCTCGCCGTAAATATTTACAGAGAACCTCTCGCATCCGGCGTGATCGGGAAGTGGCTCAAAAAGTTCGAAGAGCAATGGGGATTGAAACACGTTACCTGTCACGGACTCAGACATACATATTGCAGCTTGCTCCTTTCGCAGAACGTGCCGATTCAGACTGTCACCAAATACATGGGGCACAGTGATTCGACCGTAACGCTTCAGGTTTACGCGCATTTTATTCCCGACACCAAAGAAAAGGTCGTCAACGCCTTAAACAATATAATATAGATATTGCAAAATACGGCAGGTGAAACATGTACATACCGAGGATAAGAAGGATCAACGACGTCTTGACTGAAATCAAAAAACAAGACCCTGAAACCGACTTGACTTGGAAACTCGTTAAACGCCTTATAAAGGACAAAAGATTGACAGCTATGAAATTCGGCAATTCATGGCTGATCAATCTTGACGAGTTTTACGGATTTTTCAGGGCAGGAGGCAAAAAATGAGATTTGTAACAAGCGGCTATCTTCAAAGACTGTTTGCAGAACAAGACAAACATACGATATTAAGACGTCCCAACATAAGGCGCTTTGTATTGCAGTACAATGTGCCTTACGAGCAACACAAGAAAGCATGGCTCATCGATTTCGACGCATTTATGAAAGCGATCGCGCCTAAAAAATATCCTGTTCAGGAAGGTGTTCCCAAAGTGCGGAGAATAGAAAATGCCTTGAAAGAATACAACGCTTCTCATAAGCAAAAAGCAACAATGGACGATGTAAAGGCTTGTCTTAAAAGCGGCAACGTGTTTTATTACAGTTTCCGTGGCAGGATTATAGTAAATTACGATGAGCTTGAGATTGAGTTGAGAAAGCTTATACGACTCAAACAAGTTTAGCAGTATAATAAAACAATATGTAGCTTTTAACAAGTCAAAAAGTATTAACTTGCATTTTAACGAAGATTTTGAAATTTATAATGTAAAAGATTATCAACATACTGACAATGTTTGATATAAAATATGTCAATTTGCATGTGAAATGAAAATAATAGAGATACACTATATTAAAGTAAAAATCTAATTGACAATTGTAGAAAAATGTTGACAAAAAAAGTATAAAAATGTATAATTTTCTTAAGTAAAGGAATATAATATTTAATAAGAATAATAAGATCATGAAAAATGTAATTGAAATATTAAAAAACAAATATTCTGAAAATGAGCCGATATCCATTCAGGATATACGCGTAGCTTTGCCCGAATATACGAGAGGCAGGATATATCAGATCATTGATGAACTTGAGGATAAAGGCCAGCTTAAAAGGTTTGATCAAGGTATTTATTATATTCCTAAAAAAACAATATTCGGTGATTCGGTTTTAGATCCGAGAAAAATCATTAATAAAAAATATATTACAGACGGAGAGAATAATTACGGATATTATACCGGCATTGCTTTGTTGAATGCCTTTGGCATATCTACCCAATCTGCAAATATCGTTGAAATTCGTACGAATAATGAATCGACAAACAAAAGAACGGTATGTATCGGTAAGCAACAAGTAATCATAAAAAAATCAAGAGCGGAATTGAATAACGACAATTGCGCGGCAATAATGATACTTGAGATATTTAACTTAATAACAGCGTCTGAAGTTAATTCAAAAGACTTTAGCAGAGTCATCGAATTTGCGAGGGGGAGAAATCTTACATCAGATAAAATTTTGCAATACTCAAAAGATATGCCCGCAAAAGCCGCAAAGAATTTTGTCATGAGCGAGGTAAACAAAGTGCTTTCATCAAAATAAATTTTTAACTGATAAATAAAAGCGTGTTATATTTGTATTTATTTTGTCGAGAACAAATAATAAATTCCATTTATCCTGATAGACTGAGAATAAAAAAGCAAGGCAATAAATCGTGCCTTGCTTTTTTTGTTGGCGTGCCCATAGGGAATCGAACCCCAAATTAAGCCTTAGGAGGGCTTCGTTATATCCGTTTAACTATGAGCACATTAGCAATTTTATTTGTCAATATGAAAGTGATTTTCTTTCATATTTTATACCAGAATTTATACCAGTTTTTCGTTTGACCACAATATATAGTGGTCGCTTGCCGTCAAAATCACAACATATTGTGGTTTTGGGTGGATAGGGCAACAGCTTAGGAGGCGAACGCTCTATCCTACTGAGCTACGGAAACAAGTTGAGTGTTTGTTGCAGGAAAGCTGCGGGAGCTTTATTTGCTTAATGATTATACAATATTTGAATAGATAAATCAAGAAAGAAAATAAAGATTGTGAAAAACGCATAAAATGGCAGAACTGTTATGTCGGCGGAGTCTGCGTTGACACAAAGACCGATTGATGATAAAATTTTTTTAGATCGTCATCACGATGTGATGGTGAAACGCAAAAGATATTTGATTATCGTGAAAATCGTTTGTGGCAGGAGATTATGGGAAAAATTTATTTGTGCGTTACGGCTGTTGTCATATTGGTTCTTGCAAGCATGTTGTTGTTTACGTCTTGCAGCAGTATCAAAATAAAAGATTATCCGGCGACGCGGACGTCATTTGAATACGAAACTGACGATTCGGTCGCGTTATACGATCCCGAAAGCGGATATATAGCAAATCAAAGCAGAGGTTTCAGAGGCGAAGCATACATAAACCTCGGGACAGGCGAAGCGTATCCCGGCAGCGGAGAAAGTTATGTCGAAAGGCTGAAAAGTCAGGCGGAAACGTATGCAGACGACGGGATAACGCTTATGCAGGTCTACGTCTATATGGGCAAATATTGCAATACTGACATACCGCAAAGCGCGTTTGAGCAACTCAAGGAATATTTCGAACTTATTGAGAGCTACGGTTTCAAAATGCTGCTCAGATTCGCATATGAAACCGAGGCGTCCGAAGCAGGTCCGAAGACTGGCGATATCGAAAACCACTGTAAGCAGATAAAGACGTTTATTGCAAAAAACGAAGAACTCTTCTGTAAAACCGTTTATGCCGTACAGCTCGGTATGATAGGACTTTGGGGAGAAGGACACGGCAGTATACACAAAATAGACGTAAAAAAAGTTGCAGTTGCGCTTGCGGATGCTATTCCGGAGAACATACCGCTTATGGTCAGGACTCCCGAGTTTCTGAGCAAGATACCTGAAGAACTCGAAGGAAGATTCGGCGTACACGACGATTTTCTCGTTGGATACGATCACGAGTGGGGCATGATGTCGTGGGACGACGAGAATTATCCGAAACTTCTCAACAAATGCAAATACACGGTAACGGACGGCGAGATGCCTTGGGGAAGAGCGGGCGAACGCATAGATGCCTTAGGCGTTGTTAAACAATGCGCAGGCTACGGCTTGACGAGCATGTCGATAGAACATAATTACAAAGAAGACGGCAATAGTTATTGCATCGAGCAATGGAAGACGCAGTATCTTACAGCGGAGCAGCTTAAGGAGAATAATTTACCATACAATCCCGTACTGCTCGAAGACGGAAAGATAAGCATTTACGATTATCTGAGGTGTCATCTCGGTTATCATCTGGTCGCCACTGATCTCAGAATTGGAGGCGGCAAAGCGTCTTTTATGATAACCAATTACGGTTTTGCGTGCCCGTATAATTATCAGATGAAGATATACGTCGACGGCGTAGAGGTTCAGCCTTACGAAAAGTATGATTACATTGATCTCGTTCAATTCGGACAGAAGCTATACGAATTCGATTATAACGGCGGAGAGATATCGGTAGAGTTCGTGAACGCGAGAGATCGGGGCGACAAAATAAGACTGTATAATTCAATCCCTTACGTCGACGGCAAGAACGTGATTTTATCGGCGTAATTCAAATGAATATTAATACATTTTAGTTATTCTGCGTGTTTTGCCTGCCTGAAACGGAGCAGGTTGACAAGCGGGCTGAAAAATGCTATAATATTTGATAATTTATGCAAAGAAGGTAGATATTTATGTTGGACGAAGAAATCAAAAAAGCAAGAATACAGGCAATGAAAGACCGCGACAGAAGTTCGTCGGACGTGCTGAGCGTAGTAATGAACAAGATAATGCTTGCAAAGATAGACAAGCGCGAAAAAGGGCAGGAACTGACAGACGCGGACGTGGTTTCGATTTTGCAGAAAACCGAAAAAGAACTTTACGACGAAAAAGAAAGCTTTGAAAAAGCGGGCAGACCCGAAAAGGTTGCAGAACTCGACGTTCAGATAAGCGCGGTCAAGAAATTTATCCCCGCAATGATGAGCGAAGAAGAAATAAAAGATATCATCATGGCTCTTCCCGATAAGAGCATAGGATCCGTAATGAAACATTTCAAGACGAATTACGCCGGAAAATGCGATATGAAACTCGTCGGTGACGTATTCAAGAGGATCTGACATGAATATTTCGATCCCAAAGGGCATAAAGATAGGACATTATAACGACGATTATACGGGCGTTACCGTAGTGCTCTGCGAAAAGGGATGCATCTGCGGCGCAGACGTGCGCGGAGGGGCTCCCGGCACCCGGGAAACCGATTTGCTGCGCAGCGAAAAAGCGGCACAGGAAGTGCAAGCGGTAGTGCTTACGGGCGGGTCTGCGTACGGGCTCGAGAGTACATGTGGGGTAATGGAATATCTCAAGGAAAAAGGCGTCGGCGTAAAGGTTGGCGGCAAGCGCGTGCCGATAGTCTGCGGCGCGGTCATTTTCGATCTGATATACGACGACTATCATTGGCCTGATAAGAACGCAGGAAGAAAGGCGTGCGAAAACGCGGGATCCGAAAACGTAGAATTCGGGCAGGTAGGAGTAGGCAAGGGCGCGACCGTAGGCAAGCTGCGCGGCATGAAATACGCATGCAAGAGCGGCGTCGGAGCTGCAACGGTAAAGGTAGCGGGGGTCACGGTCACGGCAGTGGTCGCCGTCAATGCTTTAGGCGATGTAATAGACACGGATACGAGAAAAGTCGTTGCGGGTTGCAAAGGTAAAAACGGAAATTTCGTCGGTGCGGAAGAGCGCATTTTAAGCGGCGAATATCTCAGACTTCTCACCGGAAACACGACGATAGGTTGTATAATAACGGACGCGAAATTGGATAAGGTCGCAGCAAACAAAGTTGCGAGTGTCGCGCATAACGGTCTGGCGAGAACGATATATCCCGTACACACCGATTATGACGGCGACAGCCTTTTCGTAATGGCTACGGGAAAAAAACTCGTAATCAATCCCGTTCTTGTCGAGATAGCTGCCGTCAAGGCAGTCGAAAGAGCGGTACTCAATGCGGTGGACGGCTCTGCTGAATACGATATAGAAATAAGCGACAGCGAGGACGATGGCGCGGAAGACTGACGTTTCGGATAATAACGGCGTTTGCCTGAAAATTTTCAAATTTTTATTTGCCGGGAGGCAAAGGAGGTAACCATGACAGATAAGACCATATTGGATAAATACGAGCAGCAATGTCTGAACAGTTATCCTCTCGATACTTCTCTTTACGACCAATTTCACGTCAAGCGCGGTTTGCGCGATAAATCCGGGCAGGGCGTGGTCGCAGGTATTACGAACATTTCCAAGATAGTTTCGTCAAAGGAAGTCGACGGCGAGCTTGTGCCGTGCGAGGGAGAGCTTTATTATCGCGGATACAGCATAGAACAGCTTGTAGACGGATTGATGAAGGACGATAGATACGGGTTTGAAGAAATAGCGTATCTGCTATTGTTCGGGGAGTTGCCTGATAAAAATCAGCTCGAAGAACTTACCGCTACGCTTTCGGACTTGCGCAAACTGCCTCGTAATTTCACTAAAGACGTAATTCTTAAAGCTCCGAGCAAAGACATGATGATGGGACTTTCGAGAAGCGTGCTGACGCTCGGTTCTTACGATAAGAGGGCGGACGATATAAGCGTGCACAACGTGATAAGACAATGTCTTATGCTGATAAGCGTATTCCCGATGATAAGCGTATACGGATATCACGCATACAACCATTACGAGTGCGACGACAGTCTTTACATACATCATCCCGATCCGCATCTGAGCACGGCGCAGAACTTTTTGCGTATGTTGAGACCCGACAAGAAGTTTTCTGAGCTCGAGGCAAAAGTTCTCGATCTTGCGCTGATACTTCACATGGAGCACGGGGGAGGAAACAACTCCACGTTTACGACGAGAGTGGTCACGTCTTCGGGCACGGATACTTATTCTGCGATATCTGCCGCGCTCGCGTCGCTGAAGGGTCCCAAACACGGCGGAGCAAACCTCAAGGTAGTGCAGATGATGAAACACATAAGAGAGCACGTCGGAGATATTGAGGACGAAGACGAAATATATGATTATCTGATAAAGATATTGCGCAAGGAAGTCTTCGATCATAAAGGGTTGATATACGGTATGGGACATGCAGTCTATTCGCTGTCCGATCCGAGAGCGCAGGTGTTCAAACGTTTTGTCGGAGAGTTGTCTAAATCGAAAGGCAAGAGCAAGCTCTATACCTTCTACGAAACGGTGGAAAGACTTGCCGCAAAAGCGATAGCAAGCGAGCGCAGGATATATAAAGGCGTATCTGCCAACGTAGATTTTTACAGCGGTTTCGCTTACAGCATGCTGGGAGTGCCGAAGGAACTGTATACCCCGATGTTTGCGATAGCGCGTATAGTCGGCTGGTCGGCACACAGACTCGAAGAGCTGATAAACGCGGATAAAATAATAAGACCCGCGTATAAAGATATAGTACAGATAAGAGATTACAAGACGCTCGGAGAGAGATGAAAAAAATATCCGCAGACAGGGTCAGGCTTGCATTGACCCTGTTTTTGAGTTATCTGAAAATAGGCTTGTTTACGTTCGGGGGCGGCTATGCGATGATCGCGCTTATAGAGCGTGAATTCGTCGTCCGCAAAAAATGGATCAACGAAGTCGAACTCTATGAGATAATCGCCATAGCAGAATCCACACCGGGACCGATAGCCATAAACTGCGCCACTTTCGTGGGATATAAGATACTAGGTTTTGTCGGATCTTTCCTTGCGACTCTTGCCGTATGCATACCGTCTTTCGTAATAATATATCTGATTTCCATATTTTACGATACCTTCATGTCGCTTACGGTGATAGCCAACGCTTTCGAGGGCATAAAAGTCGGCATAGCGATAATGATCACTACCGCGGGCGTGAATATGATACGCAAGGCAAAAAAGAACGCGTTTGCGATAGGGATCTTTCTGTTGACATTTGCTGCGGCGGTCTGTATCGATATTTTTTCTCTCAACTTTTCTACGATATACATCATACTTATAGGCGCTGCGCTCGGTATAGTATTGCAGATAGCGAGAGATATCGCGGCGATGAAAAAAGGAACGCCTACGGCAAGTTCTGATGCGGCGCGAGAAAACAGCAACAACGAAACGGGCGTGGTCAAGACGGGCAAAGCGTCCGAGATAATATGCCGTGACGGCGACTATTCATACGGCATGGGCGAAGAGCTCAGAAAAGAATTGTCGGTTTCTGAAGATAAAAAACAAAATAATGTTTCTGACATAGATGCTGAAATTATAGACACGGGTACAGAAAATTTATCTCAGAAATCTGTCGGGAAGTATACTGATGAGAAATCGGCGGCAAGCGGGAGCTTACCCGGACAAAGCGCTGCGGATGCAAGCGAAGACGGCAACGGCGGAAAGGAGGACGAGACATGAACATTTATCTCGAACTCTTTCTCGTTTTTCTCAAGATAGGCGCGGTATCCTTCGGCGGCGGATACGGTATGATATCGTTTATTCAGCAGGAAGTCGTTTCACGCGGATGGCTTGATTACGATACGCTCTGGAATTATATCGCGATCGCAGAATCCACTCCCGGACCGATAGCAGTAAATATAGCTACGTTTATAGGCAGTAATCAAGCTGGTTTCCTGGGCAGCCTTCTGGCAACGTTGGGCATAGTTCTGCCTGCGTTCTGCATAATTCTCATCATAGCGACCGTATTCAAGAACTTCGCAAAAAACAAATACGTCAAAGCGGCTTTCGAGGGTATTACGCCCGTGATATGGGGACTTATTATATCCACGGGACTTCTGCTCGTCGTACAGTGCCTTTACGCAAATTACAAGAATTTCGAAGTCGCTGGCACGTTCAATTGGCACGCTCTGATAATATTTGCTATCGTCGGCGTTACAATGATAGTGTACAGGCTGATAAAGAAAAAGAGCATGCCCCCGATAGCTACTATACTTGTGTCCGCTGTTGCAGGTATGATATATTTTATTTAGACAAAAGTAAGGACTGATTATAATATGTAAAAACGCATTGCGTCGTAAAGATAGCGGATGCGTAACAGAGTAAAACGGTTATGAAAAATTGCAGAATAACAGTAATAAGAAAAGCGAGATACGACGATCTGATAGAAAAATACGAGAATCCTATCGAACACGCCTGCGATCTCGAGGAGGGCGACGTCTTCGTTTCTCTGAACGGAGAAAAGCCTGACGGACTCTGCGAGAGCGCGTGGGAAAGCATGAAAAATTTCGTAAAAGAGCTTGCAGATGGCGGCGGAAATTTTTACGACGGCTGGATGAAAGATCCGTATTCTGCGATGATATCGTGCAACGACGGCTTCAGACCCGTAAGTTTTTTAATCGAAACGTTGAAAGAGGATTGAGGTGGGATCATGAATCAATTGGAACTGCTTGAAAAACTGCAGGATCATTTGCGCCGGGCAAAGCTGGATACCATGCTGACCGAAGTGCACGGCGTCAACGTGCTCAAAGTCACGTTGGTAGGCTTGGGAGATAAAGAACAGGGCAGCGCTATCGCCGAAATAAATTTCATGAATTTCGACGAGATGGACGCGCCCGTATTTCAGATTTTTACCACGGTTGCGCTCAATATAGACGAAAGCAACATAGAACCCTGCATAATTGAGCTCAGCAAATACAATCTCGAATACGTTCTTATCGGGACTTTTCAGGTGTACGCTCCGTACAGACAGATATATCACCGCTACACGCAGGTGCTTATCGGCAGCGACGAAGAACAGACAGAGCAGGCGAAAGCCGCGCTCGACCTTGTGGCTACGCAGATATCCGCGGCTTACGACGATATTCTTGCTTACGCCGAGGATGCGAGTTGAACATCGGCTTGATTAAATATTGATCCGCATGCTGTCTGCGTGCGGATTTTTATTGTTACACAATAAAAAAGACGGGGCAATGCCTCGTCTTTTTGTTTGTATACCGCTTTGAAAGCTTTTATTTTGCGTTACGCTTATCGTCGTATTCCGCTACTGCATCGACGGTCTTGACGAGAAGTTCGAAAGAGTCCGCAAGTACGTCTTCGTCAAGGTTTTCGACGGTGTCCTTTATCGTGTGATAATAATCCGTCGTGGTCGGGTTCTGCGCGTTCAGAGTTACGGTTTTTATGCCTATGCGCGAAAGAGGAGTGGAGTCGCAGCCGCCTGCGGGGTTCTTGATGATACTCGGCTTGAGGTTCATATCCTCCATTACCTTATAACATACGTCGGTCAGATCTTTGTCGAAAGTACTTCTCAGCCACACGTCGCCGTTGACTACGTTGTAATAGTCTGCGTCTCTGAAAGAGTCGAGATTGAGGACGTATGTACGGTCGTTGAAGAATCCGTCGTCTTTATGCTTTTCGCAGAAGGCGGAGGCGCCTTTGAGTCCTGCCTCTTCGCTGCCGAATCCCATGCAGACTATGCGGCAGTCCTTGGGAGCTTTGTCGGGATTTTCTTTGTAATATTTCGCAATCGCGACGGCAAGCGCGCATCCTGTCAGATTGTCCATTGCTCCGGGGGACGCTTTGGTTTTGTCCCACGTCAGATAAATGCTGAGCCAATAACAGCCGGGCAGACACAGGAGGGGGAGGAAGTACAGCACGATCCTGAAAATGTCGAGGCCGCTGTATTCTTCGAGCGACGCTATTTCTTTGATCGACATAAAGCTGATGTTGCCTACGCAAATAGCCACTACCGAAATGATCATGATCGCCAATATACTGACGACGCCGATAACTGTTTTGGGTATGGCTGTTTTGGGATTTGTCAGAGAAAGATTCCAGTTCCAGCTGCTGTCCATGTGTCCTGCAAGAACGATCGTGCGTTTTGTTTCTCCGCTTGCGGGATCGACGCTGTTGTATACGTTCTGCGATTGTCCCTTCCTGAACAGGAAGTCCATTTTTGCTGAATATGTAAACACCTGTACCGCTGCGAGAATAAAGTCGAACACAGTCGTGATAAGGCTTGCGATAGGCGATACATAGTACAGTCCGAAGCTGATAATTCCAATAAGTCCGAGTATCGGGATCGCTGCAATGGATGCGCGGGGAGCGCATGTGAAAGTTTCCGTAACGGAAGGCTTGCCCGTTGCCTTTTCCATCTTGTCTGCAATGATCTTTGCACCGAGTTTTTCTTCGGGCGACGTAGGCAGACGCGGACCCGTCTTGTCTATGACGTCTTTTGCAAATTCAATGACGAACTTTGCGTTTTCTCGTTTGATTTTTTCCATAAACACTCCCTTATGCATTTAATAGTTTCATTATAGCATAGCGGCAATTGCCAAAACAATAGAAAGCCGAAACTAATTTTTTGAAATAATCGTACAAATCAAAGGGAAACGTCTTGTATTACCCATATAGAAAAAACACGATAAATAAAGGGCAAAACGGCTGAAAATTGGTCATGCAATGTAAAAAATTAATCATTGACTACACGCGCTGAAAGTGTTAAACTATATATAATGATTTTGTAATTATAGGAGGAATCACAATGAAGGTTACATATACCGAGCTCAAAGGCAAACAGGAAGCAGGTTACGGCGTTACCAGATGGGCTAATGCCAAAGAGATCAACGCAAGCCTTAAAGAGCTTACCGACGCCAACATATACAGCGTGCCGAAGGAAGAGTATGACAAGATAGTTTCTGAATACTATGACAAGAAATGCTCTAAGTCCAAGGCAATTACCGCAGAGGCAAAAGAGTACATCCCCGGCGGCGTACAGCACAATCTTGCGTTCAACAAGCCGTTCCCGATGTGCATGGTCAAGGCGGAGGGCGCGTATCTGACCGACATTGACGGCAATCAATATATCGACTTCCTGCAGGCAGGCGGTCCGACTATCCTCGGCAGCAATTTTCCTGCGGTAAGAGACGAAGCGATAAAACTCATCAAGGAGTGCGGACCCGTTACCGGTCTTTTCCACGAGGCGGAGCTCCTTATCGCAAAAGAGATAAACAAGCACATGCCTAACGTTGAGAAATTCCGTATGCTGGGCAGCGGTACTGAATCCGTCATGGCTGCTATCCGTATCGCAAGATGCGCTACCAAGAACAAGAGAATAATCAAGGTAGGCGGCGCATATCACGGCTGGTCCGACCAGATGGTTTACGGACTTAAAGTTCCCGGTACCAGACAGTTCCTCGAGTCTCACGGTATTCCTAACAACATTTTCTCCGTTGTGGACGAAGTAAGACCCAACGATCTCAACATGCTCGAGACTTACCTCAAGCTCAACAAGATGAGAGGAGGCACAGCTGCAGTCATCGTAGAGCCTGTAGGACCCGAGTCCGGTACCAGACCCGTTGACTGGGATTACAATGCAAACGTCAGAAAGCTTTGCGACGAATACGGATGTCTGTTCATATTCGACGAAGTCGTTACCGGTTTCAGAGTCGGTCTCGGCGGCGCGCAGGGCTTGTTCGGCGTAAAACCCGACCTTACCGTTTTCGGAAAGATCGTTGCAGGCGGATATCCTGCGGCAGGCGGCGTAGGCGGCAAGAGAGAATACGTCAACCTTATGGCGGCAGGCGTTGCAGGCGGCATGAAGAAAGCTTACGTCGGCGGTACGCTGGCAGCTAACCCGCTTTCCGCTATGGCAGGTTATGTCGCTATCAAAGAGATCGCAAAGAACAATGCTTGCGTAAAAGCAGGTCTTGCGGGCAACAGACTTACCGACGGTCTCGTAAGACTTATCGACGCTTACAAACTGCCTTACGTTGCATATAACCAGGGCTCTATCGTTCACCTCGAGTGCACGGGCGCAATGAGCTACGACTTCTCGTCCATGAACATCCTCAACCTGCTCAAGGTCCTCAAGAAGAAAGACATGATCATGGTAAGAAAAGAGGCTATGGAACACATGGGCGCTGCTTACATGTCTCGCGGCATAGTTACTCTCGCAGGCAGCCGTCTGTACACCTCTATGGCAGATACCGACGAAATCATCGACGAGGCACTCAACCGTTTCGAAGACGTATTCAAGCTCGTCAAAGAGCGCAAGACTCCGATGGAGCAGCAGGTTGCGGAATATCGCGCAAGAAAAGAGGCTTCCAAAGCGGCAGCGGCAAAGAAATAAGCAAGATACGGATTTTAATATCCTGTGCGGACGGGTTGCACACCGACAAGGTGCGCAACCCTTTTCCATATATTTTCTGAAACACAATATATTTTGAAAACATACGACATCGAGGAGTGAATTTTATGGGCAGATACATTATCGCGCACGATATGGGCACGAGCTCTGACAAAGCGGTGCTTGTGGATTTCGAAGGTCATATCATAGGCACTAAGACAGAGCCTTATCCGACCTATTATCCCAGCCCCGGATTTGTGGAGCAGAATCCCGACGAATATTGGAACGCTGTTTGCGAGGCTACCAAAAAATTGGTCGAAGAACAGAAGATCGATCCCGCAGACGTAAAAGGCGTTGTATTTTCTACTCAGGCAATGGGCATTATACCGATCGATCAGTGGGGCAACGTTCTCCACAACAACATAACCTGGGTCGACGGCAGAGCTGAAAATCAGGCACGCTCTATTATGCGCAAATTCGGCGGCAAACGCATATTCAAACTTCTTGCGGGCACGCCGATAATGGGCAAGGATGTTATAGCAAAACTTATCTGGCTCAAAGAAGAACGTCCCGACGTATACAACAATACGAAATACTTCCTCGACGTAAACGGATATCTGAAATTCAAGTGCACGGGCGAGATGGTCGCGGAATACAGCGGCGCGTCAAGCTACGGTCTCGATCTCAAGAAAAAGACGTGGCTGTCCGTACTCAGCCTTACGGGGCTCGATATGTCCAAACTTCCGCCGCTCGTCAAGAGTACGGATCAGATCGGCGCGGGACTTACTGCCAAGGCTGCAGAAAAGATGGGACTTCTCGAAGGTACGGCGGTATTCGGCGGCTGCGACGATACGCAGAGCGCGTGCGTAGGCAGCGGTATGAACGGAGACGGCGACATACATATTTATCTCGGCACTTCGGCATGGGTCGGCGCGGCAAGCAAGGATCAGACGGCTTTCAAGCACGGCGCGGCGGCGATCCAGAGCGCGGACGTAAATATGAACCTCGTAGTAGGCATTACAGAGGCGGCAGGCAGCAATATCCAATGGCTTATCGATCAGTTCTTCCGCACAGAGCAGAAGGAACTCGGCGACGGTATATACGCATACATGGATAAAGTAATCGAGAGCATACCCGCGGGCAGCAATCACCTTATCTGCACGCCGTGGATGCTCGGCGAGAGATGCCCCGTCAGCACTACGACGACGCGTGCGACTCTGTTCAATATAGGACCCGAACACACCAGAGAGCACCTGATGAGGGCGGTTTACGAAGGTATAGGATACAACCTTAGATGGATACTCGAAAACTTTGAAAAGGATTACGGTTTCCATTGCAGACAGTTCCGCATAATCGGCGGCGGCGCGCTGGACAACGCGTGGATGCAGATCATTGCGGATATAACGGGCGCGGAATTCGCTATCGTGGACAATCCGCGCAACGCAGGCGCTCTCGGCGCCGCGATAATCGCGCTTATAGGACTCGGAGAACTCGAGAATTTCGAGGCGGCGAAACAGTTTGTCAAAGAAAGCAAGACTTATCGCCCCAATTCCGTAAACGCGCATATTTACGACGAAATGTTCATGACGTACAAGAGACTTTATAAGAGCCTCAAGAGAACGTATTATAAGGCAAACGCATTGAGATTCGGAGGACAGGACAATGATTGACAACAAGACAAAAGAAGTGGTAATGCAGTATGCGGCTAAGATAGTCGCTGAGGGCATGAACGGCAAGGGAGACCGCATTGCGATGCGTACAAAGGACGGCTTTTGCGTGAACGATGCGTCGGCAGCTCTCGACACGCTTAAAGAAGAAGATCTCATCGAACTTCCGCTCGATACGGATGACAAGGATTTTGCCGTAATAGCGAAACTTTTCAGCAAGCGTCCCGAGATTCACGCACTGCTTTATACTCACGCGCCTTTCGTATGCGCGGTAGCGAGAGCAAAGGCGACTATTCCCGCAGTGCTTGACGATATGACTCAGATAGTCGGACTCAACTGCAAGACGTGCAAGAGCGCAACGACGGACGATCTCGTAAAAGGACTCAGAAAGAGAAATTCAGTGCTCGTACCGGGCGGCGGCGCGCTTACCGTGGGCAGGACCATGGACGAGGCTTATACCTGCGCGCTCGTACTCGACAAGGCGAGCCACGCTTACGTCTGCGGCAGCGTTATCGGCGGCAACAAGATAATAAATTGCATCGAGGCAAAACTCATGAACTTCATCTATCAGAAGAAGTACAGCAAGGTAAATCAGGAAAACATCTCAAAAAGGGAGGGCGAATAAGATGGCTTGGACTAAGGAAGAAGAACTCAGACTGCGCAAGGTCATCAAGGACAGCGGCGTAAATCTGCTCAAAGAAAATCTGGTACAGGGTACCTGGGGAAATACGGCGGTAAGACTCGACGAGGATCATATGCTCGTGACTCCCACCGGTCTTGACTACGTTGCACTTCAGCCCGAAGACATGCCCGTAGTTCAGATAAGCGATACGTCCGTATGGAGCAACGGCAAGAAACCGACCAGCGAAAGAAAGATACACGCTGCCATCATGAGCGACAGACCCGAGATCAACGCGACGATACACTCTCACCCCGTATGGTGTTCAGTGCTTGCGTCCGCGCGCATCGAACTTCCCGTAATGAGTGACGAAATGCAGAAACTCGTCGGCGGACCCGCACGCGTGGGAGCTTACGGCTTGCCGGGCACGAAGACTCTCAAAGAAGGTACGGTTGCCGCTATGAAAGGCAGAAACGCTTGCTTTATGGCAAATCACGGCGTATTCTGCGCGGGCAGAGATATGGACGAGGCTTTCGAGATCATCCGCGTTATGGAGAAGAGTTGCAGAGAATATATCAAGCAATGCACTCTCAAGATCACGGGACAGCTCGAATACAGCGACGAACTGCTGTTCGATTATTTCGTAAGTAAATATGGCAAATAAAACGGACTTTCTGCCTTTGGCGGGACATACCGTAACTGAAAAACAGGCGCGGGAGCTCAACCCTCTAGTGCTTGCGTATATAGGCGACAGCGTGCAGATGCTGTACGTCCGCACCCGTACCGCGCTCGAGTCGGGTTGCAAGGCGGGCGTTCTGCACAAGATGGTTTCTCAGGAAGTCAAGGCGCACTCGCAGGCAGTCGCGGCTGAAAAGATAATGCCGTTGCTCACCGAAGAGGAGCAGGGCGTCTATCGCCGCGCTAAAAACAGCCATACCAACAATATAGCAAAAAACGCTACGAGCGTCGATTACAGAAAAGCGAGCGGACTTGAAGCTCTGATAGGATATCTGTATATCAGCGGGCAGAACGAAAGGCTCAGAGAACTGCTTGAAAAAGCGTCTGAAGACGCAGACAATGCGGACTGAAAAGAATTTGTTTGTAACTTCTGCATATTAAAATAAGGCGATTTATTGCCGTCGTCCGCAAAAACGTGCGGACGCGTTAACATAAGAATAAGGAGAAAGACTATGCCACAGGTCAAACCCAAGGTAGTATTACTCAGTCATACGCCCAATCCTGAGCAGAGCGTCGCGCTTGCGGCAAAGCTCTGTTACAGCGATGCGGATATAATGGATCTCAAAGGAGGCGTCGATCAGAGCGACGTATCCAAGTTTATAGCAAGACTCGTTTCTATGGGACATCTTTCGCCGATAGAGCACGCGTCTTTTACTTTCGGAATAGAAGGCGTTTCGAGAAGCCTTCTTGCACAGATAACACGTCACCGTATCGCAAGTTTCAGCGTTAAATCTCAGAGATACGTTGCGGCGAACAAAAAAGGCTCTTTCAATTACGTCATACCCGAGTCAATTGAAGAACTCGGTGCGGAATACGTCGAAAAATTCAAAAAGCAGATGGACGTATTGCAGGGCTGGTACGACGAGTGGCAGCAACTGCTCGGCGGAGATTGCGAAAAGTCCAACGAAGACGCGCGTTTTGTTCTCCCAAATGCGGCAGAAACCAAAATGGTAGTTACTATGAACGCGAGAGAGCTCATGCATTTCTTCAGCCTGAGATGTTGCAACAGAGCGCAGTGGGAAATACGCGACGTCGCGTGGCAGATGCTCGCGCTCGTTACCAAAGTCGCGCCGACTCTGTTTGAAAACTGCGGACCTTCGTGCGTAAAAGGCGCATGCGCAGAAGGCAAGATGAGCTGCGGAAAGATGCTCGAAGTCAGAGAAAAGAGGAAAAACCTGAAATAATGTTATCCATAGGCAAAAACGCTGTCAGAGAACTTCTTGACAGCGATAAAAAAATAAACAAGCTCTATGTGCTTAAAGGAGCGCACGATCTCGACAAGATCGTCGAAGGCGCACGTTCAAAAGGCGCGCGCGTCGAATTTTCCGACAAAAAAGTGCTGGACAAGCTTGCGGGAGGACTCAGACATCAGGGCGTGATAGCAGAAACTTCGGATTTCGAATACTGCACTCTCGACGATATTCTTCTCACTGCGAAAAACAGAGGGGAAAAAGCTTTTATCCTGCTGCTCGACGGTATAGAAGATCCGCACAATCTCGGCAGTATACTCAGGGTCGCGGAGTGCGCCGGCGTTCACGGAGTGGTGATCCCTGCAAGAAGAAGCGCGAGCGTCAACGAAACAGTGATAAGGATCTCCGCAGGCGCGGCAAACCACGTCGCGGTAGCTAAAGTAGGCAACATAAACGACGCGATCAGAAAGCTTAAGGACGAATTCGTCAACGTATGCTGCGCAGATATGGGCGGAGAGAGCATATACGACGCGCATTTCGACGAGGATACGGCAATAGTCATAGGCAGCGAGGGATTCGGCGTAAAAGAACTCACCGCAAAACTTTGCGACAAGACGGTCGCCATACCGCAGAGAGGAAAGGTAAACTCGCTCAATGCGTCTGTTGCATGCGGAATAATCTGCTACGAGGTAGTCAGACAGAGGTACAACAAGTGAACTTAAAGGATGACGTTGTACTTATCACAGAAAGCAGAGAAGGAAGTCTGCAGGCTACAGAAGAACTGCTCACGAGATATAAAAGTCTTGTGGTTTCGGTCGCAAGACAGTATTTTCTGGTCGGAGCAGGCGACGAAGACCTTATACAGGAAGGCATGATCGCGCTGTACAGAGCGATAGACGCTTACGATCTTTCAAGCAAAGTTCCTTTTTCAGCGTTCGCCTTCAGTTGCGTCAAAAACCGTATTATAGACGTTGTCAAGGCTGCAAATCGCGATAAACATAAGGCGCTCAACAATTACGTTTCCATATACGACGTCGATTATTCTATGAGCGCGACGTCTGCCGAAGATACCGCAATTATGCGCGAAAACTCGATACAGGTCAAAAAAGACATTACAGAAAATCTTTCTCAGGAAGAAGTCGCTATCCTCAGACTTTATCTTGACGGCAGGAGTTACCGCGACATCGCTTTGCAGACGGGCAAGAGCGAGAAATTTATAGACAATTCACTTCAGAAAATAAAACGCAAAATACGCATTTCGCTTAAAAAGAACAAATGATATGCCGCCGAGTCAGCGGCATAATTATTAAGAGAAAAATAATCTGAGGAGGACGAAGATGAAGAAGATATTGACGGCTTATTTTTCTCATAGCGGAGAAAACTATTTTTCAGGCAAAATTATCAAAATTGAAGAAGGCAACACGGCAATAGTTGCAAAGAAAATCGCGGCTATGACGGGGTGCGACTTATTTGAAATAAAGAGGGCAGAGCCGTATCCGGAAAAGTATACCGATTGCGTAAAAGAATCGAGAGAAGAACTCAAAGCGGACGCGCGTCCGAAGCTTTCTGAATACAAAGACGTAAGCGGTTACGACGTCGTCATACTCGGATATCCCAATTGGTGCGGTACTATGCCTATGCCGGTATTTGCTTTTCTCGAAAGCACAAACTTTGATGGCAAGAAAATATTCCCTCTTTGCACAAACGAGGGCAGCGGGCTTGCAAGGAGCGTAGACGATATTAAGAAACTGTGTCCTAATGCCGATGTGTGCGAAGGATTGTCCGTAAAGGGAAGTCAGGCAAAAGAAAGCGACGATACAGTGAGAGAGTGGCTTAAAAAGAGCGCATTGCTGTGAAAGCGATATATAAGTAGACATGTCAACAGCTTTCAAGACATTTACATGAAATGCAGACCGAACAACGTTAAATACCAAAAAGGCAAAAGGGATAGCCATTGCACTGCAACAGAATTGCAATATGCTGAATAATCTACACGGGCACGAATATTTGAAACTGCGGTCGGAAATGTGCGTTCAATGGTCGAAAACGCTTTACCTTTATAGCTCGTTAAAGTATAATAAAGTTGGATTAAGAGAAAGAGATAAAAGGAGAAACTTATGAAGAAGATCACGACAGTCGCGCTTATAGCGCACGATCAGAAAAAAGCAGAAATGGTAAGCTGGGCGATGAAGAACAAAGAGTCGCTCTCAAGGTTCAATCTTTGCGGAACGGGTACAACGGCAAAACTCGTAGGCGACGCAACGGGACTCGATGTCAAGAGATATCTCTCGGGACCTCTCGGCGGCGACCAGCAAATAGGCGCAAAGATAGCTGAAGGCGAGATCGACGCGGTCGTATTCTTCTGGGATCCGCTCAACGCGCAGCCGCACGATCCCGACGTAAAGGCGTTGCTCCGTATCGCAGTCGTATACGATATCCCGATAGCGACCAATACCGCGACGGCAAACTACGTCATCACTTCTACGCTGATGAAATAAATGACAAAAGACCGCAAAAAACGCGGTCTTTTTTATTGCTTTTTACCATAAAACGCAAACAAAAAGACCGCCCGTAAGGCGGTCTTGTCGTTTTTACGGGTATTACAGATTTTTGAGGATAGCCTCCGTCATCTCTTTCGTGCCGAGGACGGGTTTGCCTTCTTCTGCAAGATCTGCGGTACGCGCACCGTCATTGAGCGTCTTTTCTACCGCGCTTTCGAGAGCGTCAGCCTCTTCGGAGAGATCGAAAGCGTAGCGGAGCATCATTGCGGCGGAGAGTATAGTCGCTATCGGGTTGGCTATGTTCTTACCTGCGATCGTGGGCGCAGAGCCGTGTATGGGCTCGTAAAGACCTCTTGTCGTTTCGTTGAGGCTTGCTGACGGCAAAATGCCTATGCTGCCTACGCACTGCGATGCGAGATCGGAGAGTATGTCACCGAACAGGTTGCCCGTAACGATTACGTCGAACTGCGACGGATCGCGTACGAGCTGCATAGCCATATTGTCTACGAGCACGTCTTCGAGCTGTACGTCGGGATAATCTTCATGGATATCGTGTACGACTTTTCTCCATACGCCCGAGGTCTTGAGCACGTTTGCCTTGTCGACGCTCGAAACCTTGTTTCTGCGTTTCTGTGCGAGTTCGAAAGCAAGACGGCATATACGCTCGACTTCGAGTTCTCCGTAAGCCATGACGTCGTAACCCTCTCTGCCGTATTTTCCTTCTCTTATGCCTTTTTCACCGAAGTAGATGCCGCCGATAAGTTCTCTGACTACGAGCATGTCTATGTTCTTGGGGTTCTTGAGCGGGCATACGTTAGCGAGCGCGTCGAAAAGCTTGGCAGGACGTAGATTCGCGTAAAGACCCATTGCTTTTCTCACTCCGAGAAGAGCGCGTTCGGGGCGTTTTTCGTAGGGGAGAGAGTCGTACTGAGGACCACCTACTGCGCCGAGCAGAACGCTGTCGCTTTTAAGACATTTCTCAAGGCTTTCTGCGGGGAGAGGCTCGCCGTATTTGTCGTAAGCCGCGCCGCCGCATATACTGTATTCGAAGTTGAAAGTGTGATTGAATTTGTTGCCTATTTCTTTGAGTACTTCGACTGCCGCCGAGGTGACCTCCGGACCTATACCGTCGCCGGGGATGACGGTGATATTGTATTTCATTATTCCTCCGTCAGTTGAATTTGTCGGCTTTTATAGCGTTTATAAGACCGCCGCATTCAATAATGTTCTGTATGAATTTGGGGAAAGGCGCTGCCTGCCAGGTCTTGCCCGTAGTAACGTTCGTGATAACGCCTGTATCGACGTTGACTTCTACGGTATCGCCCGCGTTTATGCCGTCGACCGCGTCGGGGCACTCGAGGATGTAAAGACCTATGTTGAGCGCGTTGCGGTAGAAGATACGCGCAAAGGACTTGGCTATAACGATGGATACGCCGCAGCCTTTTATCGCTATCGGAGCGTGTTCTCTCGACGAGCCGCAGCCGAAGTTCTTGCCGGCTACGATGATGTCGCCCTCTTTTACTTCGCCGTAAAATTCGGGGTTGGTATATTCCATGCAGTGCTTTGCGAGTTCCTTCGGGTCAAAAGTGGAAAGGTAGGTCGCAGGCACGATTATGTCGGTATCGATGTCGTCACCGAATTTGAATACTTTTCCTTTTATCATAAATCAGTCCTCCAATTTGTCCGCGCTCGTGATTTTGCCAGCGATAGCGCTTGCCATTGCGGTAGCGGGTGATGCGAGATAGATGTAGCTGTCTTTTGCACCCATCCTGCCAATAAAGTTGCGGTTAGTGGTCGTGACGGCAACTTCGCCGCTTGCCAGGATACCCATGTGTCCGCCGAGGCAGGGACCGCAAGTGGGGGTGGAAACTATCGCGCCGCCCTTGATGAACGTGGAAATATATCCTTTTTCGAGTGCCTCGAGATATATCTTGTTTGTCGCGGGTATGACGATGGTGCGCACGTTTTTGTCGACGTGTCTGCCTTCGAGCACTTTAGCCGCCTGAGCAAGGTCGCTTATTCTGCCGTTGGTGCAGCTGCCGATAACGACCTGGTCGATTTTGATATCCTCTTTGAGTTCGTCCACAAACTCCGTGTTGGACGGCAGGTGAGGCTTTGCGACAATTGGGCGGATGGCTGACAGATCTATATCTATCGTCTGCTCGTAAGCGTCTTCGTCGCACGGCTCGAAACGCTCAAACGTCTTTCCGCACGATTCTTTCGTGTATTCGTCGGTTATCTCGTCGATAGGGAAGACACCGTTTTTTGCGCCGCACTCGATAGCCATGTTGCAGATCGTGAAACGGTCGTCGGCGGTCATATATTTTACGCCTTCGCCGAAGAATTCTATCGACTTATACAGCGCGCCGTCCACTCCTATCTTGCCGATTATATAAAGGATTACGTCCTTGCCGCTTATGCTTGATGAGGGCTTGCCTTTGAGGTTGAATCTTATCGCTGAAGGCACTTTGAGCCAGATCTTGCCGCTCATCATTATGCCCGCGATGTCGGTGCTGCCTACGCCCGTGGAGAACGCTCCGAGCGCGCCGTATGTACAGGTATGGCTGTCTGCACCGATGATGACGTCCCAGGGCTTTGCAATGCCTTTTTCAGGGAGAAGAGCGTGTTCTATGCCCATTTCTCCGACGTCGAAGAAGTTCTTGACGTCGTTTGCGCGTGCGAAGTCGCGCACGATCTTGCACTGTTTAGCAGACTGGATGTCGCGGTTGGGGGTGAAGTGGTCGAGCACGAAAGTGACTTTCTTCGAGTCGCAGAGTGCGCAGCCGCTTTTGTTGAACACGTCTATCGCAACGGGCGCGGTGACATCGTTGGAGAGAGCGGTGTCAGCCTCTACCAATACGAGATTGCCTGCTTTGAGGGTCGGATCCGTAGCCTTTATGCCGAGCTTTTTGGCGAGGATCTGTTGAGTCATTGTAGCTTTCATATAAAAATTCCTCGTTTTGAATTTTTTCCTTGATTGTTTTGCCTTGTGATCTCTTATAAAAGAAAAACAGGAGGCGCATGCGCTTTAACGCATCAATAATCGAATTTCTGTGCTTTGCGCTTTTTGACGACGAGTACGATCACTATCGCCGTTGCGACTATGACTACCGCAAATACCACTATAAGCGTGATCTGAAGGGGAGTCAGGCCTTCCGTTATCAGATTTCCCGTCCTGACGTAGCCGATGAGGTCTTTGTAAACTATCTTCGTCCACTCTGAAGAAGAATCGAATTCTTCCTGCGCGAGCGTTACCTTGTCGCCGTCCGAGAGAGTGCCGAGAATTTCGCTGGATTCGTCGGGCAGGAGATATACGTTTACCGTAGCTCCGCCGCCGAGCGATTCTGAAGACACGGTTGCGTCCTTAGAGAAAGACGGAAGTTTGAAATTGGTATACTTGCTGATGTTTTCGTCCTGCATATATCCGTAAGACGAGGGTCCGCCTTCCGTCATTATGCAGACTTTGTACCAGCCGTAAACGTGCTTGCCTCCGTCGGTAGCTACGTTGTTAATGATTATTATCAATTGGTCGATATCTATCGTTGCGACGATGTCGTCCGAAACGTAAGGGTAGAGATATACGTTCGTGCCGTCGTTGAGCGCCTGAGCGTATTTGCCCTTGTCTGTATCCGTTGACGCCTCGAGCAAAGCAAGACTGTCTTTTGCGATATACGCCGTCTTGCCTTCGTCGTTTCTGACGTAATAATATCCGTCCTGTTCGGCGAGCACGAGGATATAAGAGCCTTCTTCTACCGAAAATTCCGTTTTAAGATTTTTAGGAGAATAGTAAGCGTTCGTATCCGCTTTTGCTTTGCCTACTTTCAGGAGATCGTATCTTGCGGGATTGTTGTATATAATGCCGTCGAATACGTTGTAATAGGTGAGAGCCGCGTCGGCGAACGTGCCCGTGCAGATATACTGCTTTATAGATTTGCTCGCAACATCGTGCGCAAGCAGATAAGTTTCGTTTTCGGTCTTGAGGATCCTTATCTTTCCGTCCGACGTATCGTCCGACAATTTCTTGGAGTTGCGGGTGGACGGGTCTACGGCATATATTCCGTTGTCTGAAAGGACGTAGATGATGCCGTTTTCGTACGTTACAGAAAGCGCCGTCCCGTCGAACATCTTATATTTATCGGGGCGCAGAGAGTCGTCGGTATAATAAAGAGTGCTGCCCGATATGAAGTATATCATCTTGTCGGCTACGACGAAATCCGTTGCCGCGGCAAGGTCTTTCATCGTGATCGGAGTTCTGCTCCATTGTTTTGTCTGAAGATTGCCCGAATAGATAAAATCGTTGTGGGTGCCGCTTTCCGACGTTTCGTCGTCGCGGGAAATACAGTATACGGTATCTCCGTAAAGGTACAGGAGATCGTATCCGCCCCAGCCGTTTTTGTCTTCGTTTACAAGGAAGTAGTTGCTGTCTATTTCCGACTGGTCAACGTTGTCAAAAAGTTTAAGAGCGTCGGTCTTGCTGTTCTTTATGCCTATGGAGCCGAGCGTATAGTCAAAGGCTGTAAACGAAATTTTATAACTGCTTTCGTTCTTGACTGCGGAGAGCAGAAGTATGTATTTTGAATTCATTACGATACTGCGGCACTCTCCGGCATAGGCGTCTTCGATAGTTATCAGGTCGCCTTTTGTTGCGATCACAAGGTCGTTGTTCGCCGTGGTGTAAGCTATCACGTCGCCGTAAGCTGCATAATTGGACTTGTCGTCGAGATAAATTTTTATCTCGTCTTTGACGGTCTGATTTGTCGAGTCCGATTGCGCCGCAAACGCCTTACCGGACGGCAAATAAACCGCCGTAAAGGCAATTGCGCAACAGATTATTATAAGAACCAAAACGAAAGCCGATTTTTTCATAGTCAATATTATATCATAAAGATTATAAAATGTACAAACGTTTTTTTATGCGCGTATTTGTGCACGCGCGTGTAAAAAGTCGACGAAAGAAAAAAGTCGGATTGACAACGCCGTGTGGCAGGCGATATAATTATTTCAATACTACAAGGAGTATTTTTGGATGAAACCTTACTTAGACGTAAAGACAACCGAGATCAACGCGATAAAGAGATACGCAAGCGGTTTTCCGCTTGACGAAAACGGCAGAGAAACAGCAGTCTGCCTTGACGGAAAATGGAAGTTCAGATTCTGCAATACACCTTCTGAAATCCCTGCGGGATACGAAAAAGAGGGGGCGGATCTTTCGTCTTTCGGAGAGATAAATGTGCCTTCGGAGTGGCAGATAGAAGGCTATGACACACCGATATACACCAACTACATATATCCTTACGCGCTTGAGCAGAACAATCTTCTCAAAGTGCCTGCGGTCAAAGACAAATATAATACCGTGGGGTGTTACGTTACCGAGTTCGAAGTCGAAAAGACCGACAAGAGAATATTTATCAACTTCGGCGGTATAAACAGTTGCGCAGAGATCTACGTCAACGGAAAGTTCGTAGGATACAGCGAAGACACCTTCGATTTTCAGGAATACGAGATAGGAGATTACGTCAGGGAAGGAAAGAACAAACTTGCCGTTACCGTATACCGCTACTGCACGGGCAGCTATCTCGAAGATCAGGACATGTGGCGTCTGTCGGGTATTTTCAGGAGCGTCTATCTGATATACAAGCCTAAGGCTCAGATAGCGGATTTTTACGCTCGGTGTTCGTTAAACGATAATTTTGACGAGGCTGAAGTGCTTGTTACGCCAAGGATAGCGGCGGTAGGACAGGCTCTTGAAAACGGAGAGGCGCGTTTTGTATTGTCTAAGGACGGCAAGACGGTTGCGGAGGCTTTTGCAACCGTTTCGCTGAAAGACGGAGAGCAGACCAAATTCACGCTCAAAGCAAATGTAAAGAATCCTCTTTTGTGGTCGCACGAACGTCCCGAGCTTTACGATCTCACCGTTACGCTTACAGACGGCGGAGAGTTCGTCGATATGAGAAAATGCCGTTTCGGTTTCAGAAAAGTCGAGATAGCTCCTATGAAAGACGGAAGAGGTCCGTTCATACTCCTCAACGGTATGCCGATAAAGATATGCGGCGTAAACAGGCACGAGTTCCATCCCGCTTACGGACACGCAGTACCCGAAGAGCTGATAAAGTCCGACCTGATGCTGATCAAAGCCAACAACATCACCGCGATAAGGACGAGTCATTATCCCAACAGCGACGCTTTCTATAAGCTTTGCGACGAGCTCGGCATACTCGTAATGAGCGAGGCAAATCTCGAAACTCACGGACTTGCGCGTTGGATCCCTGCGGGCAATACCAAGTGGTCAAAGGCTTGCGTACAGCGCGCAAGCAATATGGTGAACAGGCTCAAGAACCATCCCTGTATAATAAGCTGGTCGCTCGGCAACGAGGCGGGCTACGGCTCTAACTTCGTGCGCATGCGCGAGGCGATAAAGAGGATCGACGATACGCGTTTTATTCATTATTATCCCGATCAGACGGGCAAGACGGGCGACGTTCTCAGCGGCATGTACGTCAAGATGGAGGATACCGAAAGAATAGCTCAAAATAAAACTTTCCGTCACTGCGCGGCGTTCTGGGCAGTTTTCGGCACGAGATATACGCCCGACATGTATAAGGATCTGCCTTTTATCGAGTGCGAATACGCGCATTGCATGGGCAACAGCCTCGGCAATTTCTCGGATTATTGGGATATGTTCAAAAAATACGACCGCTTATCAGGCGGATTTATCTGGGACTTTGCAGATCAGACGATACTTCGAAGGGAAAACGGAGTTGATAAGTGGCTGTACGGCGGCGACTTCGGTGACAAGCCCAACGCGGGAAGATTTGCTTTCAACGGTATCGTCAGGGGAGACCGTTCTCCCAATCCCGCGCTTTATGAAGTCAAGCACCAGTACAGGCAGGTGGATTTCGGATATAAGGACGGTATAATAACCGCTCTCAACAGATACAGGTTTACAGATCTCAGCGAATTCGATATGGTTTATAAAATTTCGGCGGAGGGAGAAACAGTGGCAGAAGGCAGCTTCGAGGCGGCAGGCGCGCCCGACAGCGTAAGCGAATACGTTCTGTCAGACATAAAACTGCCCGAAGGCAAAGAGTGCGTGCTCGACGTGGAGCTAAGACTCAAAAAGGATCTTCCGTACGCAAAGAAAGGACACGTCGTAGCAAGCGAGCAGTTTGTTCTCAAAGGTTACGATTTCAAAGAAAAACCGCTTGTCAGGGGTGTATGCTCTAAACGCGACAAGGAGGGGATCAGCGTTGAAGGCAAAAACGTTAAATACCGTATTACGAACACGGGCAAAATAATTTCGATAAACAAAAACGGAAAGGAGCTTTTGTCGTCACCTATTGTCCCCAATTTCTTCAGGGCTACGATAGACAACGACAGCATGCCGCACGTCCCCGATTTCGTAGGAGAATACTTCCTGCTTCTGCACAAATACCGCAATGCTCAGAAAAAGCTCAAGGGCAAAGTCGTACGTGTTGAGGAAAAAGACGGGACTGTTTCGGTGACGGTACGTTGGTCGATGCTCTATCTCAAGTCGCTCGTGACGGTCTATACGTTTGCCGAAAACGGCGTAAAACTCGACATGAAGGTAACACCTTGGCTGTCGCTTGAGAGATACGGTTTTACTTTCAGACTTGCAAAAGGTGCCGACGGACTGAAATTTTACGGCAAGGGCCCGCACGAAAACTATTGCGACAGAGCTACGGCGGCAAAGCTCGGACTTTATCAAGGCAAAGCCGAGGACTTTATCCACGACTATCTGTATCCGCAGGAAAACGGCAACCATACGGGCATAAGATATGCTGAAGTCGGGGGAAAAGACGGCATAAAACTCTATGCAGAAGGTGCTCCTTTCGAAATGACGGTGCATCCTTATACATGCGAAACGCTTTTCAAAGCGCAGCACTTGCACGAGCTGAAGAGAGAAGACGCGCTCACAGTCTGCATCGACGGTAAACAGAGAGGCGTCGGCGGCGACGTGCCGGCAATTGCCAACGTAAAACCCAAGTACAAGATAACTCCGCGCAAAGAGCATACTTTGAGCGTATTGCTCGAAATATAATAAAATTCGAGCAAAACGGCAATCTTTTGCGGTAGGCGTAGCGGATATAAGTTGCTTTAACTGCAAAAATGTGGTAATATCGAGGTATGGCTAAAGACAACAGAAGACGCAATAAAAAGAGAATAAACGACAATTACGAGCCGCAGGGAGATCCCAAGGCTCTCGCTACCGCACTCGACGATCTCGGACTGTCTGAAAAGACGGTCGGTATCCTGAAAGACGGCGGAATAGCTACCGCGAGGGATCTGGCAAAAAGGCGCATGAGCGAGATGTACCGCATAAGGTACGTCGGCAGACGCGAGTGCAACGAGGTTGCGAACGCGCTCAGAAAAATAGGTCTTGCTTACAGAGAAGAACCCGAAAAGGCAGAGGGTGCAGAGCAGGAAAAGAAAGGCGTTTCAGAAAACCGCGGCGACAATAAGAACGCACAGGCTGATCAGAAACAACAAAAACCGCAGAAACAGCAAAACGTTGCGGGTAAACAGCCGGGTCCTCAAGGGAAACAGCATAATCAGCAGAAACAGGATAAAAATCCGAAAAACAAGCAGAACGAAAAACAGCAGGATAAAAACGGCAGACCCAAGTACGATTACAAGCCTTATGACAACATAAGCCTTTACGAGCTCGTATACGGCAAGAGGGAAAGACCCGTCGCTGAAAAACCGCAGAAAGAACAGCTTACCCCGGACAGTATCGTCAAGTTCTGCAGGCAAGGAAAATGGGGATACAAGGATTGGAAAGGCAACGTTCTCATCCGGCCCGTATACGACGACGCATATTCCTTCCACGAGGACAGAGCATGCGTTGAAAAAGACGGTTTGCTCGGCTATATAGACAGAAAGAATCAGCTTGTGATCGATTACAAGTACGACAGCGCGACAAGTTTCAGCGAAGGGCTTGCAGCAGTCAGCATAGGAGAAAAAAGCGGCTATATTGACAAAGACGGCGCAGAAGTGCTGCCGATGGAGTTCGACGTCGCGACTGCTTTCGAAAACGGCAAGGCGATAGTCAGACAGGACGGCAGATGGGGGGTCCTCGACAGAGAAACGCTTAAAGTTCTTTGGAGATAAAGTATAATAGTCAATAAAATTAAAATTACGGGCGCGACCCCGTAATTTTTATGTGCAGATAAAATTTCAGTCTACGTCTATGAGTGCGATGATCGAATCCGTGACCAGCTTTTTCATGCGATCGTAATCTATATAGTCGTGGTGATCGTAAATATATTCGTGCGCAAAAGACTGAAGCATATCCATAGCGAAATGTACCTTTTCTTTTGCGTCTTTTTTTATCACGTTCAGACGGCTCAGCCTGCCAGCGATATTGAGCGTGAGCTCGTCTTCAAGACTTATGAACTGTGCGCTTATTTCTGAGTCGGTGTGTGTAAGTGCATGCAATGCCTCGTGTATGCCGGCATTTTCTCTGTGTGCCGCTATCACGAGTTCGACTATTTCAGCAACAAATCCTCTTACGTCGAACGGAGCGCAAAGCTCGTCAAAAAGTTGCAAGATAGGTTTTGTTACTTTTGCCATATAAAGCGAGGTAACTTCTCTCAGGATATCTTTTTTATCTCTGAAATAGCCGTATACGATCCCGGTGGAAACGCCTGCGCGTTTCGCTATCTGGACCGTATTGGTGTTATAATAACCGTTTTCGGAGAACAACTCGTATCCCGCAGTGATTATGCGGTTTTTTTTGTCTATAGAGCGTTCTTGTTGAGGATTGCGTACTGTCTTTGGCATAAGTTTCCTTGATATATCAATTATAATATATCCGACGCAAAATTGCAATATTAAAAACATGAAAATAATTTCACATTTTGCTTGACTTAAAAAAAATGTGTTGATATAATTTAGTCGAAAATATGAAAGAAACTTCATGTTTTACTGCTTTTAGTTGAAAGGAGAGGAATGTATGCCGATAATATTTGCGCCGCAAGGCGAAACGGTAAAAGTGATTCGCGTATTGACAGACGATAAGACAAAAAAACATCTTGAAAATCTCGGAATAACAGTCGGGACGGAACTCAGCGTTCTGTCTGTAAGCGGCGGCAGCATAATCGTTCTTGTCAGGCAGTTCAGACTTGCTTTGGACAAAAGCGTCGCAACGAAAATTCTTGTAGCGGTATAAGGAGGTAATATGCAATTAAAACTAAGCGAGTTCGCAGTAGGGCAGTCCGGGGTTATAAAAAGCGTGTCCGGAGAGGGTAAAATACGTCGCAGGCTGTTTGATATGGGCATTACGCCCGGTGCGGAAATATATCTCAGGAAGCGTGCTCCGTTGGGAGATCCAATCGAGGTTACGATACGAGATTACGAACTGACTTTGCGTAAAAACGAAGCGGAACTTGTTATTACGGAGGTGAAAAAATGAAAAAGTTTGCACTCGCAGGCAATCCGAACAGCGGGAAAACGACATTGTTTAACAGTCTTACCGGATCTACGGCTCATGTGGGAAACTGGCCGGGCGTAACGGTAGACAAGCGCGAAGGTATTTACAAAAAGCTTAAAGAACCTGTCGCGATAATAGATCTTCCAGGTATATATTCTCTTTCTCCGTACACACCTGAAGAAGTTATTTCACGAAATTACATACTTGACGAAAAGCCGGATTGCGTTGTGAACATTGTCGACGCGACCAATCTTGAAAGAAACCTTTATCTTACCACACAGTTGCTTGAAATAGACGTGCCTGTGATAGTCGCTCTGAATATGATCGACGAAGTACAGAAGGCGGGCGACAAGATAGACGCGCAAAAGCTCGAACAGAAGATAGGCGTGCCCGTCGTCGCTATATCCGCGCTGAAAGGCGACGGCATAGATCAATTGATGAAACGCGCTTACGAATGTTCTAAGGTTGGTCGCAACGCTAGGACGGTATTGGAAGGAGGTGCTCTTTCTCATCTTATAAGAGACTGCAGGATCGCTCTTGAAGGCGCAGGCGTTGAAAACGCACTGTTTCATGCGGTCAAGCTTGTAGAGCAGGACGAAATAGAAACAAAGCAGCATCCGCAGGCGGCGGAAACTGTACAGAAGTTCAAAGAGACTTTTGACGATGAAACTTTCGGATCAGACTTTGAGGCTATAGTAGCAGATTCGCGTTACAAATACATATCGCAGAATTATTCCAATGCGCTCATTCGCAGTGGTAAATCAGGAAAAGAAAAGCTGACGCGCTCAGACAAGGCTGACAGGATACTAACTCACAGGATATGGGGTATACCGATATTTCTCGTTATACTTTTCGCGGTTTTCCATCTGACCTTTTCAGAAGATCTATTTTATTTAGGATCGATGGGTGCTCTGGGAAAAGACTGGGTGTCGCTTCAGGGTATGTGGGGCGAAGGAGTTTTCGGATCGGCAGAGGGTATAGCTTCTCCCGGTGTGATATTGTTTAATCTGCTTGATTGCATAACGTCATCGATATCCGGCGCGATATCAAGTGCGATGAATAACGGTGGCGTAGCGCAATGGGCAACGGGACTCGTGGTCGACGGCGTACTTGGAGGATTGTTCTCTGTACTATCTTTTCTGCCTCAGATACTGTTGCTGTTCATGTTCTTTTCACTGCTCGAAGATTCGGGGTATATGGCGAGAGTCGCGTTTATCCTTGACAGGTTGTTCCGCAGATTCGGTTTGTCGGGTAGGGCGTTTATGCCGATGATCATGGGATTCGGCTGCTCGGTACCCGCTATGGCAAACACGCGTACGCTTGCCGACGAAAACGAAAGACTCGCAACCATAAGGGTAATACCTTTCTTCAGTTGCGGTGCGAAGTTGCCGATACTCACCGCCATTGCGGGAGGGATCGCCCAAATGACGGGGACGGGCAATGCGGACATTATAACATATTCGATGTATTTGCTCGGAATTATCGTTGCTATATGCGCTGTGCTTTTGATGCGCTCGACAACGATGAGAGGAGAAGTTTCTCCGTTTATAATGGAGCTTCCTTCGTACAGGATTCCGCAGGCACACAGCTTGGTCATGTTGCTTTGGGATAAGATGAAACACTTTATCAAAAAGGCATTTACGATAATCCTTGCGTCGACTATCCTGATCTGGTTTGTCAGCCATTTTTCTTTCAGTTGGGAGTATCTGTCCGACGAAAAAATGAACGAAAGCATACTTGCCGGTATCGGTAAGTTGATGCAGCCTCTGTTTACGCCCGTAGGATTCGGTTCGCAGCTCGGAGAGTGGGGCTGGGTGTTTGTTGTTGCGGCGATAACCGGACTTATCGCCAAGGAAAACGTTATTGCGACTTTCGGTACTCTTGCCACATGTATTACGGGGACCTTTGTCGCGGATGAAACGCTCGGCGGAGTGGATTCAGTCGCGCAGATGATAAGTGCGACAGGTATTGGAGTCCCTGCACTGATAGCGTTTATAGCCTTCAACATGCTTACCATACCGTGTTTTGCCGCAGTAGCGACGGCAAGGGCTGAAATGCCGAGCAAAAAGAAGTTCAATTATACGTTGCTTTTCTGGGTGGCAAGTTCTTACATCGTATCCTCGATGATATATCTTATCGGGCAATGGTGGTGGACTGTGTTTATCTGGGCAGGTTTGTGGGCAGCGGCAATCACTGTCGTGGTGCTTTATAATAAAGGCAAGATAAATTTCAGAATAAAGAAAAATAAAATTACCGACAAAAGGAGCTAGTTATATGGGCGTGCCGGAGATAATAATTATCGTATCAGCCGTACTGATCGTCGGCGGAGTAGCCGCATCGGCGATAGTGCGCAAATTGAAAGGGAAGAGAGGATGTTCCGGTTGCGGTTGTGCAGGGTGTCCTTATGGCTCGTCCTGCGGCGGCAGAAGGGAAAGGAAAAGGGATAATGATAAAAAACAAGATGTCGTATAACGGCAAAAAAGAGAAAGCGAGGCTTTCTCTTTTTTTATTCGGTCAGATGCCTATAATCATGATAAGCATCAATTAATAAAAAGAGCCGCGTATATTCGCGGCTCACGTTTCAGTGCTATTTTGTTACTCGGCTTTCTTCAGATCGTCCAACTTCTTAGAAAGTCTGCCGACGTATCTGCTGACTGTATTTGCATGATATACGCCGTCCAGTCTTGCACGATCGAGAAGAGATACGGTTTCTGCGAGCAATGCGGTAGCAGACTCTACGTTCTTTTCAGCAACTGCAGCTTCGAACTTCTTGATGCTGTTGCGGACGCGGGTGCGCTTAGCAGAATTGATAGCGTTCTCCTTTTTCGTAATCAAAACTCTTTTTTTCTGGGACTTAATGTTAGGCATAGTTTCCCTCCATTTTCGTATTTGCTAAATTATTCTATCACAAGAAATTTGATAAAGCAATAAAAATCGTACAAATTTACGACTTTTTTTGCAATTATTTTTTAACGCGTTCAACTTGAGGAAATAATATAACGGCATACCCGTCGGATTTATCTCGATGACTATATCAAAATAAGTTAGCGCGACTTTTACATAAATATATGAAATCAAGAGGAAATCGGATGCAGAATCTTATCATAGAGACGGACGAAATAAAAACGCTGAAAGGCAGAGAGTTTGAAAAGTTCGGCGCAGAGTTCAATTGTTGCGAGCTCAACGCAAAGCTTGCGGCGAAAAGCGGCAGAAGAGAGGGAAATTATATCACCGTGCAGACTTACGGCGATACGCAGATATGCAAGTCGCTCGTATACGCTTTGCGCGAATTCGTAAAAAGAGGCAAAAGGGTGCTCGTTGCAGGCATGGGCAACGGCGACGTCGTTGCAGACGCTCTCGGCAGGAGAGTTGTAGAATATCTCAAAAAACACGAGCTTAAAGACAGCAGGATAAGCGTATTCGCCCCCGACGTAGGCGCGCTTACCAATCTCGATTCGGTAAAGCTCGTGCAGTCGGTATCATACGGGTTTTCGCCCGATTATGTCGTAGCGGTCGACGCGCTCGCGACTGCCCGCGCAGAAAGACTCGGGACGTGTTATCAGTTTACAGACAGTTGTCTGAGACCTGGAGGAGGAACGGGAAAGGGTAGCCTTCTCGATTCTGCCACGCTGAAGACGAGGTTTATCGCAATAGGGGTGCCGTTCATAATTTCGATAAACGATCTTTGCAGATGCGGCGACGATAACGGTTATTACGTCCCTTACGACGCGGATAAGACGGTCGATATATGTGCTGAATATATCGCAGAGGCGATATTTGAAGTGTTTTCTTAGCATATCCTTGCCTCTTGAGCATAAGTAATAATATGAAAATCGCATTTCTTGACAGTGGCATAGGCGGACTTTGCGTTGCCGCAAAACTTTTTGAAAAGAGGCAAGGAGAGTTTTTGTATTATGCCGACAGCGACTATATGCCTTACGGGGCGCTTACTGAAAACGTGCTCAGAAATCATCTTAAAAAAGTGTCGGCAAAACTGATATCGCTCGGAGCTACCGTGATCGTGCTTGCTTGCAATACCGCTACGGCAGTCGCGATAGACGATTTGAGAGAGGAATTTCCGCAAACGACTTTTGTAGGCACAGAGCCTGCCGTAAAACCCGCGCTGTGTTTTGACGGAAACGTTATAGTACTTGCAACGCCGCTTACGCTCAGACAAAAAAGATTTTCGCGTTTGCTCGCATCTGATGACGGTAGGAGATTTATAACTCCCGACTGCGGCAGGTTGGCGTACCTGATAGAACGCGATTATCCCGATATTAAAGAGGCGTCGCAGCTTGTCGACGAGATACTCGAGCCTTATGCGGATTCGGATGCCAAAACGGTCGTGATAGGATGCACTCATTACACTTATCTCGAAGAATATATAAAAAGACGTTACGCTTTCAACGTGGTAAGCGGCACGGGCGGAGTAGTCAGACAGATAATCAGAGTTGCAGACAAAGGCTGTTTTTCGTCGCCGTCGCTGCTCAGGGTTTACAGCGGTATAAGTGCCGAACAAAGCGTGCTGCAGGACAGAGCAAAAAGGGTATGCAACGTCGAAGTCGCTCCGTTCTGATATAATTTAACAGACACGGACACGAAAAAATTAACGGGGAGCATTTCTGCTCCCCGCGATTTTAGCTTTTGCTCGATAGAGGATATTTTATGACTGAAAGGTAGCTTTTTCTTTTGTACAGTACATACTATGCGCATATCGCATATAACGTTACCGCAAGAGTACGCGATTTTTACCGTGTAATGATTTCGCTGGCAGCTCACGGCAGCGAAACAGACCCGAGCGGAGCGTTCGCGACCTCTGCGGGCAAGGATACCGTTGTCGAATTTACAGAGAAAAATTCGACGCTGTAATATGACGAATACATATTGAAAGTCGCAATGAGAGAGTTGTTGTCGTAACGCAAAGTAAAATTCTTTACGGTATCGAATGCCGTCGTTGCCATGACGTATCTGTCGTCGGCATAAGCCATGACCGTGTCAAAATTGTCGTACACGTATTGCAACAACGTCCTTGCGTATTCTTCTATCCCGTAGGCATCGGAGATCATTGTCGTGTATTCATCATAATCAGAAGCGGACATCGGCATTTTCGTCCAGTTACCGTAAGAATTTTTTCCGTACGCGTAATATGAGTTTCCTGTCGAGTCGAAATAATATTCGTCTGAAAAGTTGTCGTAAACGTCGCAAAAATAGATCGTGTTATCATCGGCGACGAATACCGTTTTGCCGTTGCATTTGACTGTAATGCTGTCGGCTTTGAGAACTCTGTTCAACATCTCTTTGCACGTTAGGTTTTCTTGTTCGGTTTCTTTTTCCGCACACGCGGTCAGACAAAACGTCAGCAGCAGCAACAACAAAGTGCAGATAACGATAATAGATTTTTTCATATGCTCCTCCTTATTGTGTAGCACCAAGGTGCTACTTGCCAATAATAATATCACCATAGTGCTAATATGTCAACGGAAAACGTAAAAAAAGGAGAGCTTATATGGAGATAAAAATAGACGAGAGAATAAAAGAATTGATGACAGAGCAGGGACTGAATCAAGTCAGACTTGCCGCAAAGATAGGCGTAAAGCAAAACACAGTCAGCGCCTGGGTGCTCGGCAAAAAAGAGCCTTGTATTTCCAGCCTCTGGGCGCTTGCCGATTTTTTCAATACTACGATCGACTATCTTGTCGGCAGGCAGGATTATTGATATTGCGATGTACATAAGCAAAGGATCAATGCAAAGAGACAAGACTTGAAACACAAGGTGTCTCCACCGGGGGATTGCGACAGAAACTTTGTACGCAGAAAAGACATAGTGCGGGTGTGTCGCAAAGCTCTTACGAGCACGAACGCGTCGCGCGAAAGCGGTTGGGTAATGAGAGAAATATAAGCTCCGCGTTCGCTACCGTCTGAGTAATGCAACAAAAAAAGCACCTGAAAACAGGTGACTCCACCGGGGGATTGCGACAAAAACTTTGTACGCAGAAAAGACATAGTGCGGGTGTGTCGCAAAGCTCTACGAGCACGAACGCTCGCTTGAGAGTTTTTTGCAAAAGAGGATTTGAGGTAGCTACGCGTTCGCTTTCCTTTGCGGAGTAACAAAAAACAGACACTCGATAAATCGGTGTCTGTTTTTTGGTGACTCCACCGGGGGATTGCGACAAAACTCATTGCAGATAGCGAAAATATCTGCATCGTGTCGCAAAGCTCTACGAGCACGAACGCTCGCTTGAGAGTTTTTTGCAAACAGAGGATTTGAGGTAGCTACGCGTTCGCTTTCCTTTGCGGAGTAACAAAAAAAGACACCCTGAAAAAAGGTGTCTTTTTTTGGTGACTCCACCGGGAATCGAACCCGGGTTACCGCCGTGAAAGGGCGATGTCTTAACCGCTTGACCATGGAGCCGCATAAAATTGCTTTTACAATATAATATAATCTTGGCAAATTGTCAACTAAAAAATCGGGAAATACGAAAAATTTGTTTTTTGTTATCGCTTTACGGCGCGCGTGGCAATAATATATAATATCGGTATATGAAATATGCAGTAGTAGATATTGGCTCAAACAGCGTAAGACTTCTGATAACCGACGGCGAGAGATCGCTGCTCAGAAGACTCGAAATAACAAGACTTTCTCAAGGTCTGAACTCAAGCGGTGTGCTTTGCGAAGAGGCGATGCAGCGCACGAGAGCGGCAATTCTTTCTTTTGATAAAATCGCAAAAGAGAATAAGTGCGACGAATTTTACGCGTTCGCTACCGAGGCGGTGAGGAGTGCGAAAAACGGCTCTGACTTTGCAGGTATGCTTAAAAAGGACGGCGTGGATATCGACGTGATAGCAGGAGAAGTAGAGGCGAAAATCGGCTTTATGGGAGCTTACACGTCAGGCAGAGTTGCTCTTGCCGATATAGGCGGGGCGTCGACTGAGCTTGCTATCGGTGACGATAAGGGTCTTATATTCGGCAAAAGTCTGAAAGTCGGCTGCGTGAGGCTCAAGGAAAGTTTCGGAGAAAACGTGCAAAAATTGAGAGAGTATTGCTCCGAAAAGGTAAAGGAGTACGGAGCGGCAGGGATAAAGTTCGACAAGCTGTACAGCATAGGCGGATCTGCCTCCACGCTTGCGAGCGTAGACGCAGAACTCGAAGAATACGACGAAAAAACGCTGCATCACAGAGTGCTTTCTGCGGTAAGGATCGAGAATATAGTCGACATGATCCATAATACACCTATGGAAAAAAGACACCTCATAAAGGGTCTGGAAGACGGGCGCAAGGATATAATAGTAGGCAGCGGAATACTTTTGCTTTGTATTATGGAATATCTCGGTGTAAACGAGGTGATAAACAGCGAAACGAGCAATATAGAAGGATATCTGAAATACCGTCTTGCGCAAAAATAATGTCTTGATGGCGAATTTATAAAAATATCGTCAAACCTCTTGACAAAAGGCATTTTTTATTTTATTATAATACAGCATCAAGAAACGCGATGTTCGTCGCGGGGTGGAGCAGTGGTAGCTCGTCGGGCTCATAACCCGAAGGTCGTTGGTTCGAATCCTTCCCCCGCAACCATTTGGCGGCGTAGCTTAGTTGGTTAGAGCGGCCGGTTCATACCCGGCAGGTCATTGGTTCGACTCCGATCGCCGCTACCAGAAAAGCTCAGGTCTTAACGATCTGAGCTTTTTTGTTTGTCTATAAATATATATAATTAATTTAATCAATATAAAGTGCGTTTTGCAGAACACGCGGAGAGACCCCGTAGGTTTTTATTGTCTTATATAATTGCAAAATTTTAATTATTTTTTATAAAAGGTGTTGACAAATACCCTATTGGGGTATATATTGTATATAGAAAATGAGATACCCCCTAAGGGTATGGAGGTAAATATGGATTGCAAATTGCAGGACGAACTTTCGAAACAGATCGAAAAGAAACTCAACAGAATTCAGGGACAGGTCAACGGTATAAGCAAGATGGTGCTTGACAACCGTTCTTGCGACGATATCCTGACGCAGATAAGCGCGGTAAGGTGTGCGCTGGACGGCGTAGCCAAAGACGTAATGTTCAACCATATCGGACACTGCGTAAAAGAGGGATTGGAAGACGGTAACTATGACAAGACGGTAGAAAATCTTGTCAGCACCGTTGGCAAATACATAAAATCCAAGTGAGGAAGACTATGGACAACGTAGATAAGAATAAAGACAGCGCACAGGCGGCAGATGACAAAGTTTGCTTATCTGACGGACACTGCAATCTTTGCAGTCAAGACCATAAGCACGAACACGGTGACTGCTGCGGACACGATCATAAGCACGAACACGGTGACTGCTGCGGACACGATCATAAGCACGAGCATGGCAACTGCTGCGGACATGACCATAAGCACGAACACGGTGATTGCTGCGGACACAATCATGAACACGACCACGGAGAGGAGTGCGCTTGCTGTGCGACAAAGGGACACGTCGACCTGAACGCGACGAAAAAACTCAGTCTTGCTGACTTCAAGATCCCTTTGATAAAGATAGGCGTTTCCGCAGTGCTCACTGCGATAGCGGCTGTTTGTCAATTCGCGTTGAAAGGCAAGGCTGCGGAGATATCTGCGATAGTACTTTATTGCGCGGCGTATCTCGTAGTAGGTTTCGAATATATCGTTCAGGCTGTAAAAGGAGTTGCGAAAGGCGACGTCTTCAATGAAAACATGCTTATGACTGTTGCTTCGATAGGTGCGATGGCACTCGGAGAATACGTTGAAGGCGTAGCGGTCATGTTGCTGTATTGTATCGGAGAAACTCTTCAGGATGCTGCAATAGCAAAATCGAAAGGAGATATCGTCAGACTGCTCGGACTCAAAGTGGACAGCTGTCTTAAGCTCGTAGGAGAAAATACAGTAGAAGTCAACAGTGAAAGTCTTGATATCGGAGATACGGTCGTCGTTCGTCGCGGCGAGAAGATACCGTCCGACGGTATAGTAGAGGAAGGCGAAAGCGCGATAGATTGCAGCAGTATGACGGGAGAAAGCGTTCCCGTTGCGGTGGCAAAGGGCAGCGAAGTCGCAGGCGGCACCGTGAATACGGGAAACACTCTCAAAGTAAAGATAACCAAAAAATTCGAGGATACGCAGGCGTCCAAAATACTCAGGCTTGTAGAAGACGCGCAGGAGAACAAGCCCAGGGCGCAAAAGCTTATTACTAAATTTGCGGCAATTTATACTCCCGCGGTATTCGCACTCGCGCTCATAGTTGCGTTTTTGCCGCCGCTTTTCTACGAAAGTTACGCTGCAGCGCTGACGGGTATTTGGCTCAAGAAAGCTCTCGTATTCCTCGTCATCTCGTGCCCGTGTGCTTTGGTAATTTCTATTCCGCTTGCGTTTTTTGCAGGCATAGGAAAATGCTCTAAAAAAGGTGTGCTTGTCAAAGGCGGCAATTATCTCGAGGCGATGAGAAATATAGATACCGTGTGTATGGACAAGACGGGGACTATTACGAAAGGCGTGTTCGAAGTAACTTCAGCCGTCACGGCTGACGGGATATCTCTCGAGAGGCTCAAAGAGGCGGCAGGCGTATGCGAGAGCATGTCGACGCATCCGATTGCTGTTTCGGTAATGAAATACGTCGGCACGAACGACGTGAGCGGAATCGGGGAATACAGAGAATTTTCCGGAAGAGGCGTGAGTTGCGAGTATAAAGGCAAACGTCTGCTTGCAGGCAATCTAAAACTTATGAAGGAAAACGGCGTAGAGATAAATAACGTACACGAAGGTTACGGCAGCGTAGTGTATTTTGCAGAAGAAGGAAAAGAACTCGGATACGTCACTCTCAGCGATACCGTCAAGGACGGGGCAAAAGATGTGATAGCAGCCTTGAAAGCGCAGGGAAAACGCGTGATAATGCTTACGGGAGATACCGAGAATAACGCGAAGTTCGTTGCAGAAGAGGCGGGTATAGAAGAATACAGAGCGGCGCTTTTGCCTCAGGATAAATACGACATAGTCGAGCAGTTGAAAAGAGAAGGCGCAAAAGTTATGTTCGTAGGCGACGGACTAAACGACGCTCCCGCAATAAAAGCTGCAAATCTCGGAGTATGCGTAGGAGGGCTCGGCAACGATGCGTCTGTCGAGGCGAGCGACGTGGTTCTCTCTACGGGTACTGTTGACGGAATACCTGCGGCGTTCGAGACGGCAAAACAGACTAAAAAGAGGGTTGTCGAGAACATAGCTTTGTCGCTTGTCGCAAAAGCAGCTATCATGATCGTATCGCTCGCATGGATACCTATGATGTGGCTGGCGGTTATAGCAGACGTGGGCGTATGTATAGTTGCCATAATCAATAGTGTAAGGCACTAAAACTTTAAGTTAAAATTAAGGTGCGGACGATTGATAAAATCAACGTGAATAAAAATAACGTTTAATTATCAATTAGCCGCGCCTTTACGCTTTTATGAAATATGTTAGCATTTTTATGGCTATCTATGCAAAAATTGTTGACAAATCGACTGAATTTTGATACTATAATTTACAGATATAAATCCGATGCTTTTGTTACAACTCTTTGCAGAGGTTTTATCGATTGCACTTTCTAAACGTAAAAAGCACCGTTCGGGCAATCGCAGAGAGTCTTTTGCAGATACCGGCTGACAGAAAATTAGTTCAAAATCTTTGACAAATATAGCGAAATAGCGGATAATAGTTTTTAGGGTAAAAAATGTCGCAAGGTTATAATACACTTAAGCATTTGCACAGCGACCGCAAGAGTCTTTCGATCATAAGTTACAAGGGCTGCAAATGCGTGATAAAAATTTATAGCGAAAACGAACGTCCGCAAAATGAAGCGCGGATCATGGACGTTATTTCAAAAACGGGTTACGCTCCTAAAGTTCTTGAGAGCAGAGACAATTATCTGATTGCCGAATATATAGAAGGAGTGTCTTTTGCAGACGCATACAGGTCGGCGACAATGAGCGACGACGAGCACGCGCTTGAAAATCTGGCAAGCAGACTTTGTATCTTTTTACAGATGTTTTATTCTCTCAACGAAGGTCTTATTCTTGGTAAAGCGGATTTTGACGACTTTATCATGGTCGACGACAGATGTTGTTGCGTCAGTTTTTCAGGGGTAAAAGAAGGATTGCCTTTTCAGGACATCGCTGGCATGGTTGCATACGCTTTGTGCAATGCTGCCGGCAATTATTACAGCGCTTATCCGTTTGTCAAAAAGGTCCTCGATTGCTTTCATCTTACGGCACTCGACGTGATAAACGATATGGACGAATATTTTGACATCTTTTCGGACGAGAAAGGTCTGCCTGTCGATAAAGAGAGTATAGAGGCGGTGCTTATGAGTTTTGAGGACAATGCGTTTGATTGGGAGATGATTTCTTCTCAGCAGTCAAACGAATAAAATAATTAAGCCGTTATGCGGCGAAGGAGGCAACAATGAAATTCGCAGAAAGATTGAAGGAGCAAAGAATCAAACACGGTTACAACCAGCAGTATGTTGCAAATTATATGCGTGTATCTCAGGTTTCGATCAGCAACTGGGAAAGAGGTCTCAAGGAACCCAGCTATCAGGCATTGATAGATCTGTCTCAGCTGTTCGGAAAGAGCACCGACTACATGCTTGGTTACGATGAGAAGAACGAAGAGAAATAAGTTTTTCTTGCATACGTTTTGATTTTTATAATGATAGGTCAGAGAGAGGCGGTGATGCCTCTCTTTTGATTTATTGAAAATCGGATCGAGTTATTCTGAATCTTTGATAACACATATTTAATTTTGAATAATCGGCAAGAGGGAAACTATCAGATAATCACTGCGTGCATATTACGGCGATAGTTGTTATTTCTGAGGAGATCTTAACGGCGATCCGGCAAATTATTAAACGGCAGATACGATATAATAAGACCCGTTACGGCATTGGTTACGGTATCGACGACATTTCCATAATTAATCGAGTCAATAAAAAACACCGGTCAAGGTGCCGTTTTGATGTCCTGACGGAGCATAAAAAAGAAAACGAATATAAGTATATGTTTTCTGATGGCATTTGTTGCGTTATAGCATAAAACATTATATAATTACGTTGGATCGAGAGTATCTGCGTCAAATGCAAATAAGACGACTTAATTACATAAAGATTATTTGATGCATATTCGTATATAAGAAAGTCTGAACCTGCGATATCTATCACGATATGGGAGATAACAGATATGAAAAGAGAATATAATGCGATAAAAGTTAAAGTCTAAAAGATAAAATATCCGAACAGTAAGAAATAAGGCAACCCGAGATATTTCGGATTGCCTTGTTCTATGCCTGCAAAAAGGTGATAAAAGAAAAAGCAAACAAAGACAGGTTCGACTTTGTTTGCGTATGGTGGAACGACAGATTTCAAACTCGATTTGAAGGAAACGTTATAAGCCCGACAGTCTTCGGTCGGGAAGTTGTCGGGCTCGTCGTTTTGAGGCGTATCGCAGAAGTTAAAGTGAATATCAATTTTGTCATCATAAAGAATCACCTTGCGGATCATCGTATCTATAATAAGCTGAGGTTCCAGCTCGGGCAGAATTGTAAGGAATTCGATAATTTGCTCTCGCGTAATTAAGTTGGCATCCTTGTTTTCCTCTTCGAGGATTTTGCGGTTGAGAATATTGATCTCGTCTTCAAGTTCTGTCATTCGTTGCTTTGTTGTCGAGGTGATGATACCTTCTTCAATTGCCGCAAGAAGGTTTTTCAGTGACTTTTGTTTCTTATCCCTGTCTTCTTTCAAAAGATTTAGAACATATTGATTCTGATGGCGTTTGCGGTGAATGTCAGCAACAGAATCGGCAATGCGTTCAACTATTTCAGGCGTATTCAATATGTCCATTGTTGTTTGCAAGACAATTTTTTCGATATCGTCTTTACGCACAGTTTTTTTAGGACAAGCAGAGCTTTTCTTTTTCTTTGTAGAACATTTATAGTAATAGTTGACTTTTCCATTGTTGGAAGTGCCGCTTTCTCCGTTCATATTTTTACCGCAAAAACCGCAAAAGAGTTTTCCTTTCAAAAGAAAAACAGTATCCCTGCTGTGAGAGCCAAGTTTGTTTTTGGCAAGTATTGTTTGAATTGTCTTAAACAACTCCGTAGCAACAATTTGAGGAAATGCGTTTGTATACTTTTTGCCGTTATGGAAGTAATAGCCGATATATCGGGTGTTTCTCAATATCTTGTAAATCGCATTGGGCAGGAAAGGTTTGCCTCTATGGGACAGCCCCTGATTATGTAGGATATCAATGATCTCTCGTGCGGACAGACCGGATGCGTATTGACTGAAGATGTAACGTACAGCTTCTGCCTCATCGTCGTCAACAACAACTTTTTTGTTTATGACTTTGTATCCGTAAGTGATACCGCCTCCGACAAAGTTTCCTTTTTCTCGGCTTTCGTTTTGTCCTCGGCGAATCTTTTGTGAGAGTTCTGCAGAATAATATTCGGCTATGCCGATCATTACGTTTTCGAGGATTATCCCGTCAAGGTTTTGAGAACCGTCAATATTTTGAGACGTTCTTTGAGTTGCAGATATAAGAATTTTGCCGTTTTTCTGCAAACGTTGCTTATTGATTGCTATTTCAATAGAATTTCTACCGAATCTATCGAGAGCGTAAACGAGAACGATGTCCCATTCATGCGAGGTATCGCTATCTGATAACATTCTTTGAAATTCCGCTCTATGGTCGTTAGTCCCGGTCATAGCACGATCAATATAAGTTCCTACGATTTGCAATTCGTTACGCTCGGCAAATTCATTACATACTCTGAGCTGACCTTCAATGGATTGCTCAGATTGTCTTTCGCTTGAGTATCTCGCATATATCACTGTCACATATTTTTATGGATACTTACTAAAAAGGATAAATTTTCGGATTTTGGAATCAAAAATTGAAAAGCCTCTCCGAATTTGTTTTTTCGGGTGGCTATGGTAGCATTAGTTCCTCGTGGAAGTCAACGGTCGAAAAATCGTTGCCGAAAACACCAATATAAACGAATCGAGAGCCGAGTAAGGAAGTTTTCCTTGCTCGGCTCTTTTGCTGTTTGTGAGGCTATTGCACGTTCAAAACGCAACGATTTTGGCTTTGCCCCGTTGACTTCCGCAGACCAATCGAGAACATGCTTTTATCGGATGGCTACGACGTAGCGCAGACCGCCATCTGCTTCTGTATCAATTCATAGGTAAGAAGGTATCGGACATTTACGGAAAAGACCGTAGAGGAAAAGAGATCATAATCAAACTTGCCTGCTATTGGAAAGTAGACGGCGAACTGATGCGTTACCGCAGAAAGATGGAGAACATTTCATACATTGATTTTAACAGTTACAAGGCATTGCCGATGGATCCCGTAAACTGCTTTGAAAAAGAACAGACGGATTACAACAAATACAATACACTTGTCGAAGCCCTGTGCTTGACAGAATTGGAGCTTGCTATTCCAAACTGCTATATGAACGGAATGAGACAATCCGAAGTCTGCGCCGAACTCGGCATCGGCAGAGACGCGATCCACCATAGAAAAGCAAGCATCCAACAGAGATGTTATACGCTTTACGGCGCGTATTTGATTTGACATATTTCATACTGTGAAGAAATGCAGTCTACTTGTTGAAGTGACTACCTTTTTACGTCAATATTTATTGAAAAAGAGAATACAGCCTGCGCGAGTAGTGAAAAACATTAAGAGAATTACAAGTAATTATTTAAGCCATCGCGGTATAATGAGCGAAACTTGTCCCGTAATGATTGCGGCTCTATAATTTCCGCATCTTTGGCAAAGCGGAAGAAGAAATATAGTGCTTGCAACTCAGAACAGTTGAAAACATAGATATCATTTTCTTCTATGGCGACATGCATAGGGCGGTGAATGACGGAATACTCATAACTTTTTAAGCCGTCGTCGGTAAATCTGACTTTAATTACAGTTTTTGGAGCGGTTATAAAAGTTGCTCCGAATTCTGACAAATTTTCAACAACCTCTTTTTTCATGCTTTCTGATACAAGAGATGCCTTACCGGTCGCCCTGATTTTTTCGATACAAGACTCCCGCCGACGCGTACGGGCTCGTCGTCGGGATGTGCGAGTTCATTCTAGGCTACGACGGAGAGATCCCGGGAGCGAAAGCTGCGGAATGCGGCAATTATCTCGAACAAAACCTGTCCGAGGCAAAGTATTACGTCCGTAGATATCTGAACGAACTCAAGGAAAACAAAAGATACGACTATCCGACCGCGACCGAATGAGAGTTGCGCTTCGGCGCAGAAAACCGAAAAGGATGCCAAACGCTTGATTGCCCGCCGTCCGTCTGCTATAATTGATTTATCCGCAAAACGACGAGGTGAAACGAAATGTATTTTCTTGCATAAAAGTTATCTATGACGGGGGCTCCCGTTACTTTGCAGGAAAATCGAGAGATCGGCAAAACCGAAATACGTGTATACGAGAACAGTAAGATTGATTTTCTTACGGTTTTTTGTTTTAAGGAGAAACGCTATATGTCAATGATAAAGATAGAAGACCTTACCTTCGGATATCCCGCAAGCGCAGAAAACGTGTTCGAAGAGCTCAACGCGGTGATCGACACCGACTGGAAGTTGGCTTTGACCGGCAGAAACGGCAGAGGCAAGACGACTTTGCTCAAATTGCTTAGCGGAGAATACGAGTATAAAGGCAAGATAAAAGGCGGCGTACGGTGCGACTATTTTCCGTATACGGTAAAAGAGATCGACGCGACCGTGTCGGAAGCGGTCTTCGGCATATGTCCGTCCGCCGAGGAATGGGAGGTCGCGAGGGAGTTCTCGTGCCTGGGATTGGACAGGTCGGCTTTGTATATGCCGTTCGGGCGGCTTTCCGACGGAGAAAAGACGAAGGTTTTGCTTGCCGCGATGTTTCTTAACGACGGACGGTTCATGTTGATAGACGAACCTACCAATCATCTCGACGCGAAAGCGCGAGCTCAGGTGGCGGCATATCTGAACAAAAAGAGAGGTTTCGTACTCGTATCTCACGACAGAGCGTTTGCGGACGCATGCGTGGATCACGTAATGGCGTTGAACAGAACCGGCGTCGAGATTAGGAGCGGAAATCTGACCGCGTGGCTGAACGATTTCGAGGACAGACAGAACGCAGAGCAAAAACAGAACGAAAAACTGCAAACCGAGATCAAAAGGCTCAGGCAGTCCGCCGTGCGCAGCGCGGAGTGGGCAAGACGTACCGAAGCCGAAAAGACGGGCTGCGGACCCGTAGACAGAGGTTATATAGGACATAAAGCCGCGAAAATGATGAAACACGCCAAAGTCATTGAAGACAGACAGCGCAGGTTGATCGGCGAGAAGGAATCGCTTTTGCGGGATACGGAGATCGCGGACAGGTTGAAAATGAACGCCTTGCAATATCGATCGGACGTTTTGGCGGACTTGTCGTCCGTGCAGATCGTTTATGACGGCGTTGCCGTCAACAAGCCTGTTTCGTTTGCGGTGACCAAAGGAAAAAGGATAGCGTTAAACGGCTGTAACGGCTGCGGAAAAAGCAGTATCGTCAAAGCTTTGCTCGGACGGAAAACGGAATATACGGGGCGGATAAGCGTCGGCAGCGGGCTGACGATATCGTACGTGCCGCAGGACGCGTCGGCATTCTCGGGCAATATCCGCGAAAAACTGAAAGACGACGGAGTCGAAGAAAGTCTGTTCATGGCTACGCTTTTCAAAATGGGCGTGGAGGAAAATCCTCTCGGCAAGGATATCCGCGAACTGTCCGACGGGCAGCGAAAAAAGGTCTTGCTTGCCGAAAGTATGTGCCAAAGAGCGCATCTGTATATCTGGGACGAACCGTTGAACTATATCGATATATATACCCGAGTCCAGATAGAGCGCCTTATAAAAGAATTTTGCCCCACAATGGTGTTTATCGAACACGACTCCGCTTTCCGCGATTCGGTCGCGACCGAAGTGATAGATATGTGACCGATCCTCGTCGTTCGCGCAGGCATAGAGGAGCGGTGCGACGGAGTCGCCGTGCAGGGGAAGTCCTTTCGTGAAAAAGCCCGAGTCAAACGACTCGGGTAGTGGTGCGGACAACAGGACTTGCCTTACAGCGAGCGCCCGACAGGGGAACGGCGAGCCGCTCGGTCGGCGAGACGCGCGAGGGTGCACTGCACAGGGCGACGGAGTCGTCGTGCAGGGAAAGTCCTTTCGTGAAAAAGCCCGAGTCAAACGACTCGGGTAGTGGTGCCGAGTGCCGGAATTTGTACGAACACAAGGAGAAAGAAGAAGCAGATCGGGAAGCCTCCCCGACCTGCTTTTCTAATTGCTCGACATAGGATTTGCAGAACCTCTCCATTGTCGCATACTCTTGGAAGTTGTAGGTGATGACAATGTGGTCGCCGTACCAAAGGATGTCGCGGATAAAGGTGTTTACGAGCAGTTTTCGTGTCTTGATGTCGTCCGGGTCTTCGAAGACTTTGGAAAGCAGATACTTTTCCACGTCTTCCACGGTGACGTGGGCGTAGGTTTTCTGTGATTCCTTGTTTATCTCGATGTCCAGCCTGTTCAATTCTTCCTGCAATGCCGCGAGTCTATCCTTCGTAAAGTCCATGATGATGCCTTGTTCGATGGCTTTTACGATATTGTCGGCGGCTCGTTTTGCTTCGTCTCTCTTCTTGATGAGGATTTGCAATCCTGAATTGTCGCGCATGATCTTTTCATGCACTTTGACTATGGTTTCCGCAATTTTCGTGATGATGCTGTTTCGTTGCAACATAGAGACGGTAGCGTCGATGACATAATCTTCTAACTCTTGCTTTTTGACGGCTTTGCAATCGCAGTCCGCCTTCCCGCGCCGTTTGGAAAGGCAGACATAGTAGTAATGGATCTCTCCGTTTCGCGATGTTCCGCTTTCTCCGCTCATGCGGTGTTTGCAATTTCCGCAGATAAGTTTTCCCGAAAGGATGTAATCGAATATTTCTTTTTTGCGGCTGGGTGCTATCTTGTTTTCCTGATTGATGGCGTCCACTTGGTTCCAGAACTCCTTTGCGATGATGGGCGGGAAAATATTGTAGTAAGTCGTTCCCTGATGAGTGACTTCTCCGATATAGCGTTTATCGTGCAGGATGACATAGACGTATTTGTGATTGATATGCTTTCCGCATTTGCGACGGACATTCCGCGCTTTCAGGTCTTCGGCAATGGCGACGGCTTTGTAGCCTTGCGCGTATTTCATAAATATCTCGCGCACGGTTTCCGCCTCGGCTTCGTCTATGACGTATTTTTTGTCCTTGATAATATATCCGTAAGGCGGATGCCCGCCCGTGGCGTTGCCTTTGAGCCAGCTTTCCCGTAAACCGCGGTTGACTTTTTGTTTGAGGTCTTCCGAGAAGTATTCGTTGAAGCCCTCTATAACTGCGAGAAAGAGCTTTCCTTCCGGCGTGTCGGGAATATTCTCCATCGCGGAAACGAGTTCCACGCCGTTGTCTTTGAGTTTCTTGCGGTTGACGACGGATTCGTATTTGTTGCGGGCGAACCTATCTAATTTGTAAACGATGACCGCGCCCCATTGGGCTTTTTTGCTGTCTCGCAGCATTTGCTGAAATGCCGCACGATTGTCGTTTGTTCCCGTGGTCGCTCTGTCTATGTAGCTGTCCACAACGAGCAAATCGTTCTTTTCCGCGAATTGTTTGCACACGCGGACTTGTCCTTCGATGGATTGTTCCGTTTGGCTGTCAGACGAATATCTGGCATAGATGACCGCTGTTTTCATTGGCAGTATTCCTCCTGAAATTTTTTGCTTACATTGTACGCCTTTACGGCAGGGATGAACAGGCACGGAAAGCATAGTGTTTCCCACCCGTTTCCCAACGTACCGGTACAAAATCCCAACGGAATAGATATTGTTTCGGTTCGTTTTTCTGCCTTTCGGCGCACCCGAAAACGGGAGAGCAAAGCGCAGTCTGTCAAAGGTCTGCCCGCAAGGGACGCACGGGAATTTTATTTGTGTTTTTCCTTTTGCGATTTTCTCGAAATTGCCGCGCGCCTTTGACGGACAAAGCCGCTCTCCCAACATCCCGAAGACGAAAGGCAGAATCGGCTTGCCGTTTAAGTTCGCGGGAAAAGTATCGCCGAGTGCGGTATGTAAAGTTCGACTCGGACAAGACGGGCACATTCATCGTCTGTATCCCCGGCGTGGCGTTCGTCATGCCGATGTGGGGGTATGCGCTCATTGCCGTCGCCTGCGTCCTCGTAGTGGCTGTGGCGATCACTGTTACGATTATTCTCGTCCGCAAAAAGAAAAAAGCGAAGAAAACTGTTGAGGTATAATGAGGTATAGCAAGCCAAGGCAATATGCATACTCGTAAATCGCAGGGATGTTTTAGATAATCGATCTGAATCGGTAATTATATATTGCTTTGGCACCATGACGTGTGCTTGGCATAGACAAGTGGCGTCGCTTCGCTCCGCCAGACAAGCACACGCCTGCATAGCTCTAGAGGGTCGCAGAACGGAAAAGCGAGGGCGAGCGGAGATGCCCGCTGAACCGCTTTGGGCATTTCTCCGCTTTTCGCCTTCTCGCTTATTTTCCGTTTCATTGCGTACCTTATTCCGAACTGCTTATTCGCAGAAAACGTGTTTTCTTGTCCCATGGCTTTTCTTTTCCTTCGAATTTGCCTTTTCGTTTGGCATTGTCCCATAATCCTCCCGAAAGTAAACGGCGAAAAATCCTGTTTCAGGATTTTTCTTTTTGTCCGTTGACTTTCGGATAGCGATTAAAATTTATCTTTACCTCAATTCGGCTTATGTTCCTTTTCTTGCCTGCCGAAAGGCAAATATATTTTTCGGAGGTAAAGAAAATGGAAACAAAAAGAAACTGTTACGATGTATTAGATGAGGTCATCTCCCCGGATAACGTAATGCAGATCGGAGAGCTTATTGCGCTGAAAACGGTGCAGAAATTGGTGCTTATTAAAGTGCCCAGAAGCGTGTATGTCGGACTTGTAAGAGACATCAACTACAAGAACGTACCCGGTTACATAATTACGGACGGATACGACCTTGCTCAATCTGCAATTTGTTTTTTATGCGAACATTACGGAAAGCGTGTTATCGACTTATGCTTAGATCCGAAAACGGGCGAACCTGTTACGTTGTACAGATTATGCAGCCGAGTTGTAAGCAACGAGATTTACAAGAGATGGCTTTTTAATAGAAACACCCGTGGAATAGATATAAAGAAAGATTGCTATGAACAGGACTTTTTCAAAGACGATCTGGAAGAATCCTTTAAGAAATGCGCCAAGATAATACGCAACATGAAACTTACCAAAGGCGAAAGACAGACACTGGATTGCTATATAGCAGGTATGCGTTTTGTTGACATAGCGGATACATTAAAAATAGACCGCTCCAACGTATGGAGAAGACGAGATAGAATACAACAGAAATGTCGTAAAGTTTACGAAGAATTAAATTAATCAAAGACGGAGCCGTAACAAGCTCCGTTTTTTCATGCTTCCCAAAACACTAATTTCCAAAACAGACTTGACTTTTGCTTTTTTCGTGCCTTTTAGAAAATTTTTGCAAAAAAACCGTTTACATTTGCCTTTTTCGTGGCTAATAAGTGAGGGGCAATGAAAAAACGTAAAATATTTGGCTCGAAGGGGTCCATTTTTACTGCTTTCGTTCCCTTATAAGTGAGGGGGTAAAAATTATTGAAAAAGTTACGCAAAAAGGGGTCCCTTTTCGTCTTTTTCATGGCTTATAAGTAGAGGGGTTTTCACTTAAAAGCCATTTTGCAAAATTGTACAAAAACTTTTCTCGAAAACCGTGGACTTTTGCGTTTTTCGTGGCTAATAAGTGAGGACCTTTTTTGCGAAGCGGACATTAGGTGTCCGGTTCAGAGTGTAAACTGATAAAAAATTTATCTGAACCGGAAATTAGGTTTCCGGTTTGAAAGATATAATCGGTAAAAAGTAAAGTCGCAATCAACCTTGCAGCTCAGGGTTAAAAATACAGACAAAAAAAATAACAGGAGGTACAAAACAATGTCTTACAGAGCAGCAAAAATTTCATTTGACGGAAGTCATTACATCGCAACGCCGAAAGAGAACTTCCCGAGAGGGCGAAAGCGACGACGACCTTCTCGTCCTATGTCAGATAAAGAAGCAGAACAAAAAGAACAGTTCGAAACCGCGTATAAGGAGAGCCAAAAACTTCCGCGTAAAGAGCGAAAAGAGTTCGTGCAGAAAGCAATGGAAGAAGCTATACCCGACAAGGAGCAATTAAAAGATTACGTAAACCGCAACAGCGAACGCAAGAAGATAAACGCCATATGCAGAAAAGTCCGTTTGTCTAAAAAGGCGTATTTGCAGGAATGGAGCTTCTTTTGCACTTTTACATACTCAGACCTTAAGCATACGGAAGAAAGCTTCAGAAAGTCGCTCAGGAACACCTTGAAACATCTTGTAAACCGCAGAGGCTGGAAACACATAGGAGTATGGGAACGCGGCGGAGATACAAACCGATTGCATTTCCACGGGCTTTTCTACGTTCCGCAGAACGGTATGATCGGAGAGATTGTAGAAACCAAAGATTACAGCACAAAAGACGGCAGAATGCAGACGGCACATCAAAACACATACTTTCTCGAACGCTACGGCAGAAACGATTTTGAGCCTATCGGTTCGCCTATGGAAGTTAAAAGGTCTCTCGGCTATCTGATGAAGTACATAGAGAAATCGGGCGAGAAACTAATTTACGGCGGTAAATTGCCTGCCTATTTTGAATCTGACGTTCTGGACGAAGATGTTCTCTGTCCGTTCGGAATAGACGATAGAAAGGCAATCCTTGCAGACGATTTTCTCTGCATGGTAGACGGCGAAGTTATCGGCAAAGTAAGCTCGGAAGTCATAGCCAAAATGCCGAAAGTAAATTGATTTACCTTTCGCCCCCGGAGCGTAAACGGTTGCGCACTTTTTCGCAAGGGTAAAGTGAATTGCTGTTTAGCAACCCTTGCAAAAAAGAACGGCAAAATTCGAAGCGTAAAGACGTTTGCTCAACCGTTTATTTTCGCTCCGTCGAAAGGCAAATACAAAAAATAAATGAACAAGGAGGATAAAAGAATGATGACAAATACGATTAAAGTTTTCTGCAATATCGATGATTACGAGAATTGTTATATCTTTTCCCCGTCGATAAGCAGACGAAAAGCAATAGGCGGAAAAACATATTACGTCCGCGGTTATTTCAAAGGCGGTAAGGACTTTGAAAAGACAATGCAGACTCTTGCAGTAAAAAATACTTACAACAAGTGAGGTGATCATATGAAACCAAAGAACTACATAGCGGGATTATATCTCAGGCTTTCTCAAGAAGACGAACGTCAAGGCGAATCAATATCCATTGACAACCAGAGAACGATGCTTCGCAAGTATGCAGAAGAACACGGCTTCGAGATCCACGACGAATATATAGACGACGGCGTTTCGGGAACGACATTTCAACGCCCCGAAGTACAGCGACTTTTGGACGATGCCAAAACCGGAGTGATAAACACAATAATAGTCAAAGACTTGTCGCGTTTCGGAAGAAACTATATCGAAGTCGGACAATACGTCGATTATGTCTTCCCGACTTTCGGAATACGATTTATAGCCATACAGGACAACGTAGATACGGCAAAGCGTGACAGCAGCGCAATGGATATGATGCCTATTATGAACGTATTCAACGAATGGCATGCAGCTAATACCAGCAAGAAGATACGCGCAGTAAAAAGATCTCATGCCTTAGAAGGTAAATTCAGCGGTTCAAGAACGCCGTATGGTTATTTGAAAGGCACAGACGAGAAAAGGACGTTTCAGATCGATGAGGAAACGGCACCTACGGTTCGTCGGATATTTGAAATGTATGCTTCGGGCATAAGTCCGCAGAGAATTGCCGAAATCTTTAATGAAGAAGATATACCTAGCGCGGGAAGACTTGCTTTCTTAAGAACCGGGAGAAAGTATAACAATAATGAGCATCCCTATTGGGAGCAATCAACGATTAGACCGATACTGAAAAATATTGCATATATCGGGCATTTAGCGCAACAAAAGACTTCTGCTATTTCGTACAAAAACCATGGGCTGATAAGAAAAGACAAAAGCGACTGGGTAATCGTTTATAATACGCACGAACCTATAATTTCACAAGAATTGTGGGATAGAGTTCAGGCTAGAATGGTATCACAATCGCATGGAAGGAAAATGCATACCGGGATTACTCATCCGCTTTCTGGATTTTTATACTGTGCGGATTGCGGCGCAAAACTTAAAATGGGATATGTTTGGAATAAAAGAAAAAATGATTATAGATACAATTTCAATTGCGGACGTCATGTTCGTTATGGAAAGACATATTGCTTTTCTCACTATATCACCTCAAATATTTTGGAAAAAATTGTACTGGACGATATAAGAGAAATGGCGAAAATGATTGTTCTCGACGAAGATTCTATAAGAGAAGAATACGCGCGGCATAATGCTGAATTGAAAGAACAAAGTATAAAGTCTATCAAGAGAGAATTGCAGACAAAGCGCAAACGCACAGAGGAGCTATCCCGATTGATTCAGGTTGCATATGAAGACAGAGTGAAAGGCAAAATGCCTGAAGATATTTGCATAAGTTTTATACAAAAATATTCCGATGAACAAAAATTGCTCGAACCGGAAATAAAAGCAGCAGAGACAAAGTTAAACGAAATAGAAACCGCACGACAGAATGCAGACGACTTTATCCGCAGTATAAAGAAATATCTTGACGCGCCGGCGCTTACCCGAGAAATGTGTTATGAGCTTATAGAAAAAGTCGTAGTCGGTGGACTGCCAAAAATAACTGGAAAAGAACGTGAAATACATATTGTCTACAAGGTAGATATAGCATCCGTTCTACGCTACAAGTTTAATAAATAAAAAAGAGCGTATGGGTTTACATCAACTCATACGCTTTTATAATGCACTCCAATAAAGTGTCCATAAAATAAAACGGCAACTGCATTTTTCATAATTGGTACCTCCTGAAATTTTTTACTTACAGTATATCCCTTAACGGCAAGGGTTAACAGGCACGGAACACGTCAGAGAAAGTATTAAGGCATAACCTGATCCGAAGTGAACCCCAACGGACTCATATGCTATCCGTACCTTATTATGCTGTTCTGACCTTTCGGCAAACAAAACCGAGGGAGAGAAAAGCGCAAAGTCAAAGGTCTGCCCTAAGGGACAAGCAAGAATTTGTATTGTCTTTTCCACTGTATCATCGACAAATTGTTGCGTGCCTTTGACTTTGTGAGATTCTCTCCCAAAATGCAGAGCCGAAAGGTTAAGCATGATACTTTTGTAACGATTAAGTGTTATTTAGTACCTGTTTAGTTCCTATTTTGGGACGGTAAAGTTGTGGCACAAAACATTGATTTTGAGTAAAATTCGTGATAAAATAAACGCACAACAAACAAGCCTTCCGCAGGCTTCATATTTACATTTACACGGTGATAAGATTTCTGATAGTTGGAATAAGATCGCAAAGTAGTCGGGCGAGAGTGCCTATGAAAATCTAAATACGACGAAAAAATGGGTTGACCGTGGCTGTCAGGCAAAACGAATGCATAGTCATTCGCTTTTTTTGCCTGCGGTCACGGTCTTTTTTTGTTGTCTGAAATCGGAATACGCAACAAGCGCCGTTGTCGTATTTGCGGTTTCGCCAAATTTATTTTCAGGAGGTAGCAAATGACAACAACACTCGATCAGATCCGTTCGGATCTCAAAACCCTGCGTCTGTATTATTCAAACCAGGAACAATGCGACAATCTTTTCCGCTTTATACCGCATAAGGCTACGGAACTTGTCCAAACGTATTCGGAAATGATAAAAACTGCACCGCTTGACTTATATTTGCTTTACTGCGAACTGTACGTCAACGGCAGCACGCAGGAATCTGCGGCAGAACAATTCGATTTCAGCACGGAATACGTCAGAAGAAGAAACAAGGTGCTTTTGGAGTATTTCCAAAGCAGACTCGAAGAAAAAAGGAGGACCGCGGTATGACAAAAGAAAAGTTTTTAGCTTATTGCAGATCTTACAATACGTATCGCACAAAAAAGTATATCGTTGCGCAACGTATCGGCTGGGTCACGGACGACATAAACGGAAACTATACTCTCGGTATAGATTACCGCTTCCGCCGTACTCCTGAGCTTGACAAGTTATACGATAATTGTTTTGCTCAAAGGAGAAACCTCGAAGGCGTTCGCCTCAGAATGGATGAAAGCATCGTAAAACAAATGAATTAAACAATTAAATACAATCGGGAGGTGATTTTCGTTGGAGGAAATCGAGGTCGAAAACAATCCTCTCGGCATTAAGATCTATGTCAACGGACAACCGAGCATAGACAATATGTCGGACGAGGAATACGACCTCTTTGTTTCTTCCCTTGAATTGAGGATGAGTGAATATACAGAAAAATCAAATACAGGTAAATCATAATTTCGGCACGGACGGTGCATGACTGCGAATACAAAAGCGGCGACCGTTTGTTCCGTGCTATATAACAAATACAAAAAACAAAACCGTCATCCTTCTTTGGGAGAAATGAAGAGGAAACATTTATTTTCAAGGAGGACATGGCAATGCCATACAGCAAAGTGAAAGTATATTCGGACGGCGGTCATTATATCGGGATACCGTATAAGCCCAATCCTTCCACAGGTAAAAGGCGCGTACAGGCGGAAGAGACGGTTACGGTATTCCCAAAAACGGCAGATAAAGATAAAAGCATTATCGAAAAACAACCGTCCGAGCACAAAACAAACGATACGTCGGGAGAGGCTGTTTCGCCCTCTCCCAAGCAAATGACCCGCAAGGAGTTGTTTGACGATCTTTATGACAACAGCAGAGATATGAAACGTAAAGAACGAAAGGAATATATCCGAAAACAAATGCAGCCTTATTTCAAACAAGAGCAAAGTTGCAGCGATTTCGTTGAGCAGAATTTCGAACGTAAGCACCGCAATCTTGTATGCCGTAAAATCAGAATGTGGCGCAAGATAAATCAGCAAACGTTCAACTTTTTCGTAACGCTTACTTTCGACGATAAACTGCATACGGAAGAAAGTTTTCAGAAAGCCTTAAAACATTGTCTGCAACATTTCAGTTCGCGTAAAAGCTGGAGGTATATCGGAGTCTGGGAGCGCTCTCCCGAAAAGCAAAGACTGCATTTTCACGGCATATTCTATATCCCCGAAGGCACGATGCCGGGCAAGTGTGAAAGTGTTACTGATTTCGATACAAGGGCAAAGAAAATGCGTGCCACTATGCAGAACGAATTTTTCGGCAAGAAGTTCGGCAGAAACGATTTCAAAGCGATACGGCACGATTCCGAAGTTCCGCAAGCGATAAAATATCTTACGAAGTATCTTGAAAAAACAGGTGAAAAACTTGTATATTCGAGAGGGCTGTATCAGTATTTCGTAACCGATGTTATGGACGAAGATATTCTCTGTCCCTACGGGCAGGAAGACAGAAAGTTCATACTTTCCGACAACTTTTCCTGTTGGGACGAAGGCGAATATATCGGTCCCGTAAGCCCTGAAACGATAGCAAAACTTCCGAAAAGCAACTGACGGGTAATTAACGGAAAAACAAAAAGCAAGGCGCGACGATATGGGCGGAAGATTTCGCAAGCGGATCAGCGCGAAACTCCGCCCCGTCGCCGCCGTTTTGTTCCGTTTATCCGTTCAGCCTTCGGAAGTGCGTGCGCTTGGCTTCGGCGAGCAAAGCGAGCCGACTTGTATATAGCCAAGCGCACGTCTAACTGCCATTTCCTTAAATTTGGAAGAAAAAATGAAATATAGGAGTGGTTAAACAAATGACTAAAAAATAACGTTCTGCCGTTCGCCAAAATACGAACGTATGATGGAAATTCTCTCATAGTAAATTTACATATATGGGACAAGTCGGATCATTGAAGTCTAACGATTCGAATTGTCTTATTTTATAGCAATACATCGCCGATATTTATACGAGTTTTTTGTTTTCGTTTCTTTGAAGAAAATTGACTTTGACCCATTTTTTGTGCTAAAATAAAACATAAGTTATCATAGTAATGTCATTTTTAAGATCAAAAATCGCGGAGGTTTAGCATGCCGTCGTTCTATTTAAAAATCGCAGGAGTAACTTTTGAAGGTAGGCAAAGATTGATTTCAGGTCTTTCTAGAAAAGGGGAATTAAATCCTGGAACTTTACTTCGTATTGTCGCAGAGCCGAATAATCCGTATGATTCTAATGCGGTCAAGGTTATGACTATAAGTGGAGAGACTCTCGGCTATATTCCTAAACAGCACAATTCCACAATTGCTTATAATCTCCGCATGGGAAAGCAATATAAGGTGACCGTTTTGGCTGTGACTGGTGGGGATGAGTTTCTCGGTATAAATATTATGTTGGAGTATTAAGATGAAGTTGACTGACAGACAAATGGAGGTAATTCAATCTGAGCATAAAAAGCTGATTGTTTTATCTTGCGCGGGAAGCGGAAAGACCACCGTTATAGTAAATCGCATTAATCATATTATTACCGATAAGGGAATCGTTCCGACACAAATTTTAGCCCTGACATTTAGCAATAAGGCAGCGCAGGATATGCGTGATAGAGTGTTGAGAGAAGTAAAAACGCTTATCCCCTTAAAGGTCAGCACTTTTCATGCTTTTGGATTGGAGCTTATCAGGCGATATCATGAGGAGCTTGGGTTCGAAAAAAGAATTGCAATAATAAGCGCAAACGAGCAAAAGGAGATAGTTAAGCCCTTACTTCATATGGGCGATGATATTGAAAAGGTGCTTAACTTCATCAGACATTCAAAGTCATTTTCGTTAACTACAGAGGATGATGCTTTGCAAAAAGTTGCTCCTCATATAGATAACATAGTCGCTGCGTATAATCGTCAACTAAATATTGAAAATAAGGTGGATATGGAAGATATGCTGTATTTGCCTTATAACTTGATGCGGAAAAACAAAGACGTTCGGTCAGCAATCACTGAAACTTACAGATATATTTTTGTTGATGAGTATCAGGATACAAATGAAATTCAAAACAAATTTCTCGACCTTATATGCGATATCGAAACCAATGTGTGTTTAGTCGGTGATGACGATCAAGCTATATATGAGTGGAGAGGGGCGAAGCCTCAATATATTCGTGAGAGGGCTTCCGATCCTTCATACCATTGTATAAAACTTGAGACGAACTTCCGTTCGCAAGGAGCAATAATTAAGATTGCGAATAGGATAATTCAAAACAATACAAATAGAGTACCGAAACAGATAAGCTCCAATAGACCATGCGAAACGCCGCCATATTTCAAACGCTTCAAAACCGATGAGGAGGAAGCGGCTTTCGTCGCAAGCAAGATCGGTGAGCTCATTAAATCTAATAGATTCCATCCGTCTGAAATTGCCGTTTTATACCGAGGAGAAAAGCAGTCTGAGGTATTAAAAAGTGCTTTTGAGAGTAGGAATATTAAGTATGAGGTACGAAACGTTGATAAAAAATACGGGCACAGCAAGTTTTTAGCAGTGTTGCGCTGCGTCGATGCGTTATCCTCAATAAAGGATGTCATGGATGCAGTTAATTTCCCGACGCGTTGTCTTGACAGATTTGTTTTACAGGACGCAAAGGATATTTATAACCGCGAAACAGGCAATACACAGGATTTTGCTCCGCTTGAGTGGATCAATAGGATTTATATGTCGTCTTTTGATTACGATGACGATATCAAGCTGTTCAAGAGCCGTTACAAGGCAATAACGGAATTGCAAATGGCGCAGGGCTTAAGTGCAAAGCAAGCCATAGCATTTCTCCTGTCGAAGTATGAAGCGGAAGGGCTGGAAACTGCTCAACCGATGGAATATCACTTTGCCCTGCAGACTTTGGATTTAGCCGGAACCTTTGAAAAAACCTTCGGGCAGCAGACGCTTAAGGAGTTTATTGCCGATTTGAATACGGCGATAGAGCAAGACGAATTTGAAACGCCTATTGATAGAGATTCAGTTTCAATCATGACCATGCACCGTTCCAAGGGATTGGAATACAAGGTTGTGTTTATAATAGGTATTCAGGTTGGCGTATGCCCAAACGATTACTTTATTAAAACCATTGACGATTTAGAGGCGGAGCGTCGGCTGTTCTATGTGGCTATGACAAGAGCGAAAGAGCTGCTTTTCTTATCGTCATATGACGATCAGTTAAAGGGTAGCGATGATGAGAAGAGTGTAGTTAAGCATGGCTTCATGGCTGAAATACCAGAGCTGTTTCTTTCGAGGAAGCCCATTGATAGAGAGATAATCGAAACCTTCCCTATAAAGGAAGATATAGAGGTTGTAAAAGAAAGTGCTGCCGAAATCAATACGGAAACTTTCAGCGAAATACCGGCTGATGTCGTTGCTGAAATTGAGGAACTTGTTCATGATGAAATTGAGGAGGGCATTGTCCAGCTCGGCGATTTGAACGAGGATTTGATTGTCAAGCACAGACAAGAGTCGTATGAACTTCTTAGTCAATATAAAATTCCCAAAGATAAAAAGATTGTCATCCTTGGTGCGGTTGACCTGAAAGTTGATAAAATGTATGGAATACTCAAGGTTGCTGGCTTTACAAAAGACATGGTGGAGTATTATGATTATGAGGGCAGAAACTTCAACGCAGCAAGACTGGCAAATAATTTGAGGTATGTTGGTATTATAGTTGGACCAGTTGCACACAAAATTCCGTCTGTTGGTACGAGGTCGGTCAAGGAATTGCTCGAGATGCCAGGCTACCCGTACATGATCAATTTGATAGACAGAAAAATTACAAAGACATCATTGCAAGACGCTCTGTCTATAATTAAGTGGCATTACTTTACAAACAACGATGATAACTAATAATAGGAACGCATGGTAGCATATACGGTTTCACAAGTAAATACATATGTTAAATCATTGCTTGATAGTAGTGCAATATTGAGAAATGTGACCGTTATGAGCGAGATTACCAATTTGAGCTTATTTATAGGCGGAAATATTTATTTTCGATAAAGGATGAGTATGCTCAGAGGGTTGTTATGTTTCAGTCCACAAAGAGCACTAAAGTCATAATCAAGGGTTCAACATTGGTTCATACCATGCAGGGCATATATCGGCTTACTGTCAAAAAGAGGCAGACAGATAGGCTTGGTGCACTTCATTTGGCGTATGAGCAATTAAAGACTAAGCTTCAACATCGGGGTCTCTTTGATCCAGAGTACAAGAAGCCGATTTCTGCTATGACGAAAAAGGTTGTTGTAATTACTACTGCGACGGGTGGGGCAGTTCACGATATCGTTACCATCATAGGTAGGCGACGAGCGGCTGCAGAAATATATATATCCCGCAACATCTTAGGGGATAATGCCGAGCAACAGGTAGAATTGATGTCAGAGGATGGTGAGAGAGAATATTGTCTCAAGCCATTTACTGGGAGTTAGTATGGATTATAAATCTTGCTGGTTGACCGTAAATCGAGCTTGTAATTTGCGGTGTAAATGGTGCTATGCGAAGAGTACCAACTTTGAAAAGTCGGAAGATATGCCGATAAATTTGGCGTATCAAATTTTAAATATTTGTGAACAACTTCAACTGAAACATATAACAATCATAGGAGGCGAGCCTACCATATATCCGCATTTGCACGAAGTGATGGATTATTGCAACAAGAAACGCCTAAAATTTGGGATGGTCACAAATGGGATTAGGTTGGCTGACGAGTCGTTTGTAGAGGAAATGATTTCTTTGGGAATGAGATCGTTTTCTGTCTCCCTTAAAGGTGAAACACCAGAAATTTTTAAAGATGTATCGGGATTTGATTGCTTTGAAAAGGTAGTTAGTGGTATTAAAATATGCAAATCGAAAGGGTGCAGAGTTTCTGTTTCAATGGTTTTAACAGAGCAGAATGTTCGCTCGTACTTACAAGGAATAAAGGCAATGAAGGCGGCGGGAGCGGATGGCTTTCATTTAGCCTTCTGCTATGAGTTTGACCTTAATCCTGATTATAAAACATTCCTTGCGAATACGAATCCTAAGAAAATAGTAAAAGGTTTCGTTGAAGGATACGATGAGTTGAGCGAAATAACAGAAGGTAAGTTCGAGCTGTTTCAAGCATATCCACTTTGTTTGTGGGACAAGGGCTTTATAGAAAAATTGAACGCGCGCGGACAAATATCTACGGTTTGCCAGTTGCTGCACCAAAGCGGGCTGATCTTTGATACGCAGGGCAACATAATTCCTTGTAATGCAATGCCGCAAATTAAGCTAGGAAAATTGAATGATGATTTTTCAACGGTTGATGGTCTCCTGAAACATATGAATCAGGATGAAGTGAAGAATGTCTATAATAGACTTTGCGCAATTCCAGACGAAAAGTGTATGCAGTGCGGAGATTTAGTAAACTGCGGCGGTGGGTGTGTTTGTCAATACACCAATTATTCATACAAACAGCTGATGAGCATGGAGGACTGAAAATGGATACGCATTTTGTAAATTGTATTTCAAAAACTGAAATTCAGCCACAAATAAAACTAATGGGCTATGGGCGTAAAAAGAAGAAGGAGTGGATTCCTTCTGATTGCCATTGCAATCAATATGGCGAATGCGACTGCGCAAATTGCTATGTGTGCGACGAGTGTTTTGTGCCAAATGACTGCCATTGTAATCGATATGGAGAGTGTGATTGTTCCAACTGCATGGTTTGCACGGATTGTCGCGACAGTGACTGTGATTGCGAACTCGACTGTGATTGCGATTGTGATTACGATTGCTAATGTGGTGGTAATATGGAAAAGTAGGGTTTGTAAAGCGTAAGAGGAAAACTGTATTAATACAGCATTTCCTCTTTCATGGTTGTATCTTAAAAGCTTTCAACTTTAAAGGTATATATGATTGTATTAGATTACAGCTTTTAATAAATATATTTATAGCTTTTGGCATTTTCCAATATAGATATGATATTTATTTCTAATACAATGCTTTCTGTAATCCATACCGCTCAGACTTAAGGGCAGAATTCTTGCAATATCAGCGCGTTTCCAACCACTCATGTAATATTCCAACATTTCCATTTCTTTTTTGGTTAGGCGCATGGCATTCATTAATTCGTCTGCCTTGTCGTAATTCCATTCTTCTTTTTCAAAGCAATTCACGGGATCTACCGGATATGCCTTGTAGCTTGTAACGTCGATATGCTCCGTTCGTTTAGCTTTTCTGCACAATCCGTCAATATATCTGCTGACTTCTCTGTAACAAGCTAATTTTATAGTGATGTTCTTTCCGATGCGGTCCTTTCCGTAATCGTCGTAAACGCTTTTCCCTGCAAATTGCCAAAGGAAGCATATTGCGATCTGTGCGCAGTCATATCCATCTGTAACGACGTAATCTCTTTCGCCCATATGGTGCAAGTCTTTTATGTAATCGACATACAGTTTATCCGCAACGTCAAAATCGTATTTTTTGATTGTGCGTAAAGACTGCAACGCAATCATTTCACCCATCAATTTGATCGTTTCTTCTGAGATGGGCTCTGCAAAGAGTTCGCTTTCGTTTTCGTACTTCCCGTTAGAGAATTTTTTTACCAGTAATTCCATATTCAATACCTCCGAAATTTTCTGCCGTTTTCGGCAAAGAGCGGAGGTGCATAGGACGATAAAACTCTATAACTTGCAAATACAATCTGCAAAAGTCAACGGAACAAAGCCAAAATCGTTGTGTTCAATTTTCCTACCTCCAATACATAAAAAAGCCGAGTAAGAAAACCTTCTTACCCGGCATAATTACTTTATATTCTATTTATTCCTCAACGATTTTGCGACCGTTGACTTCTGCGAGAACTATGCTACCATAGCGAAACGGAAACGGCAAATTTCGGAAGGAAAAAAATGAAATAAAACATAAAAACTCAATTACTGGATATCAGACAATAAAATACCCAGCCAAAACTCTTTGTCGTTTACAAAAAGGTTCGACTGGGTATCGTGTGGTGGAGCGTATTTGCACAAAGTCGAATAGTTTCATAGACAGTCGTGCAACAAGTTATTCTCTTGTTGTGTTCGCTATCGTATGTACGATATTTTCAACGGATGACTTGATAGGCAAAGGTAGTTTCTTATATTCCGAAAAGAAGATGGCTTCTTCCGGGGTTACACGCAGAACCAATTCGTCTTCGGTAAAGAATTGCGCGAGAGTCAGTCCTAAAGTCTGGCAGATGATCTCCAGATTCTGAATAGAAGGGACGATTCCTCTTGAAAAGGTGTTGGCAAGCGTGGACTGGTTCAATCCCGAAAGTTCGGCGAGCCGTAAACGCTCATATTTCTTTCTAAACGCAATCTGTTCAATTTGGCAATTAATTTCATCTGAATATTTTTCTAATATCGAATTTACTACGTTATCCAACTATAGATAATTATAACTGATTGACAATAAAGTTAGATTTAACTATACTGATAGCGAAGGTTACAATATTTGTCGTGAGAGGAAAATAAAAAATGAAGAAGTATTTGTCACTGATTTTGATTATTGCATTTATATTTTGTGTGGGAACGATTGTGGTTTCGTGTGATTCTCAAACCAAGACAACGCCGGTTTATGAAGGTATGACGATCGCAAGTTCATATACTGCGATGGCGAGAGAGAGTGATGATCTGGCGACCGTGTCTGGCAATGAAAATCATAATTTTGTAAATGAAGATGAGAAAGAAGACGTGAAACCTGTCGACGAAGTTGTCACGATTACAGTTGAAGGTAGCAGTGAGGTGGAATACTTTGTACGACCCGGGGAAGTTTTCACCGTGCAGGTGCATCTATCCAATCCGGACAATTTTGAGATACAGTCGTTTACGTTGAACGGCGAAAAATACGCCAGCTATATGTTCAAGGACGGTTCCGATATGGAACTTCTGCTTCTTGAAGTGACTGCGCCGAGTGAAGCAGGATATTTTGAATTGACTATAGACGCGATAAAATATATCGACGGTACTGACATAAAAGACGTCAGAATGGACGGGGAAAAGACTTTAAAAGCTGCGGTATCATATTTGAACGCTCCAAAAGCAAAGGTCAGCGATCTTAAAATTTCTCAGAACAACGCGAGCATGAAAGTTAACGTCGATGACGAATACGGTCTTACAAATGCAAACGGAATAAAGATATATCTGACCGACGGAGAAAAAGTCGTTGAGGAAAAGAATCTGGAAGCAGGAGAAAACACGGTAAGTTTCGAAGGCCTTGCGATGGATGTGACTTACGGTTACGGCATAGCGACTTCCTGCGATATGCTTGACGGCAAGGGGACGGTTGTACTGTGGCTGGCGAAGGGTACGTTTACGACAGGCAAAGCGTTTTATATCACTTCCGTTACGGCAGGACAGGATTATGTGAATTTTACATACGAAAAAGGAATAGATTCCGGCGTTATCACCGCGATAAAGCTACTTGATTCTCAGAATAACGAGTTAGATGTTTTACAAGGAGAGGGAACGACGTTTGAAGGACTCCTTTCAGGATCCGCGTATAAAATCCGCTTGGAATTCACTTACACGTTCGGCGGAGAGAGCAAAAGCGGAGCGTCAACCGTGTCTTTTAGCACGGTTGCAAAGACTGTACCTGTCGTAAAGATTGAAAATGTTTCGTCTACTCGTACCGATATATCTTTTGATATAAAAACGACGGATAATGACGGTATTTTATCTCTTGACAAAGTTGTTCTGCTGAACGGAAACGTCGAGATTAAACAATTTTCAGAAGGTGAAGATTATTCCGTATCGGGACTTGATGCCGGCACTTTGTATACGATAAGAGCAGATTACAGTTACGATCTCAACGACGGCAACGGCATGTGCAAACAGACTGTTTCTGTCGACTATCCTACGCTTGCGGCAAGCATAGCGATCGAAGATATAGCTCTGCTTAATACCAACGTCGTGAAGATCGGCGAAGAACTGAATATGCGGATATATTTTAACAATTCTTCTGAGATAGAAATGACGGATATATATGTCAACGGCATAAAAGTTCAGGTCGTCGGCGGAGACAAAAAGACAAGTGCAATCGTTAAATTTATCCCTGAAGAAACGGGGCTTATAGATTTTACCGTTGATAAGGTGGAATACGTTTTCTATGATATAAAGGTAAGTCAGAATATCGATTCCGACGTATCGGTCACTTATCCCATATACGGAGATCTCGAAGGCGTCGCCTTTGAAGCTATCAGTGCAAGCCCGTACGAATATACCGGATCGGGAGTATATTTCTCGTTCGATAACAAAGACGGTTACGAAGTCTACAAAATAAACGACAGCGACTCTTTTGTCGAGATCGACAGCGGGGAATATTACGTTGATGCAGACAGTATCGAGTCCGTCGAGTACGGATACGACAATTACGGGCATACGACGCAGCTTCTTGATTACAGAGAAGAAAAGCACAGCGTCGGCGGATTCTCCACGGTTTCTACGCCTGAAGAATTACTTGCGATGACAAACGGCTATTATGTGCTTACGCAGGATATCGATATGAGGAACTTTTCTCTTCAGACGAAGATAAATCTTACCGGTATCCTTGACGGTGCAGGGCATACGATAAGAGGATTGACGAGAGTGATAGACACTTCAAAAACCGTCTATTTCGATGTGTTTGATGAAGGGTCTGTTTACGATTTGAAGTTTACCGAATTGTATGCAAACGTCGACAATTCAAAAAGCAACTCTCAGATAGGAGTGTCTGTGCTTGGGAACGTAAAGCTCTACAACTGTTCAGTAATGGGAGATGTGATTGCGTCAAATGCAAGATATATTGATCTTAACGTTCAAAGAAATTCTGTAACATATACGATAAACAAAACCGTAAACGGCATTAACTCAGTCGACAAAGTCGCTTCTGCCGACATTATTGCCAAAGACACTGCGGTATCGTATGAGGACGGAGCAATTATTTTCACGATGTCGGACGGCAATAAATATTTTGTCGGTTATTACGGCAATACTATGACCGAATTTGACGCTTCTTTGTATTTTGCAGTCGAAGAAAACGCTTTCGCATCTTGCGATTCGCTGACTTCGTTCAGAATACCAGAAGGCGTGTTTGTAAACGGATTGGATCTCGAAGGTTGCGACATTATCAGCGCAGAATACGGATTGGATAATAACGTGCGCTTTGATAAATCGCAACTTCAGACTCTTATACTCAGAGGCGAGAGCAGTATCGGTGTTTATGCGTTTCAGAATTGTAGCTCACTTACGCACCTAATTATCCTCGATAGTATAACAAGCATAGGCGATTATGCGTTCAGAGGATGCAGTTCGCTTAAAAGCGTAACGTTTGGCGAAAACAGTTCGCTTGAAAGCATAGGCTCTAATGCGTTCTATAATTGCAGTTCGCTTGAAAGCATAACGATACCCGACAGCGTAACGAGCATAGGTGATTATGCGTTCTATTATTGCAGTTCACTTACAAGCATAACTATACCTGACTGCGTAACGAGCATAGGTGATTATGCGTTCTATAATTGCAGTTTGCTTGAAAGCGTAACGTTTGGCGAAAACAGTTCGCTTGAAAGCATAGGCTTTTTTGCGTTCAGCGAATGCAGTTCACTTACAAGCATAACTATACCTGACTGCGTAACGAGCATAGGTGATTATGCGTTCTATAATTGCAGTTCGCTTACAAGCATAACAATACCTGACAGCGTAACGAGCATAGGTGATTATGCGTTCTATAATTGCAGTTTGCTTACCAATATAACAATACCTGAAAGCGTCACAAGCATAGGTTCGTCTGCTTTTGCACAATGCAATATTACCGCTGCAAATATCCCTGCTAACGCTATATCGTATATTTCCAAGGATATGCTGCAAACGGTAATTATCAATAGTGGTACAAGCATAGATAAGGAGGCGTTCAGAGGATGCAGTTCGCTTGCGAGCATAACTATACCTGACAGCGTAACGAGCATAGGTGATTATGCGTTCTATTATTGCAGTTTGCTTGAAAGCGTAACGTTTGGCGAAAACAGTTCGCTTGAAAGCATAGGCTCTTCTGCGTTCTATAATTGCAGTTCGCTTAAAAGCGTAACGTTTGGCGAAAACAGCTTGCTTGAAAGCATAGGCTCTGATGCGTTCTATAATTGCAGTTCGCTTACAAGTATAACAATACCCGATGGTGTAACGAGCATAGGCGATTATGCGTTCAGAGAATGCAGTTCGCTTAAAAGCGTAACGTTCGGTGAAAACAGTTCGCTTGAAAGCATAGGCTCAGATGCGTTCTATGGATGCAGTTCGCTTACAAGCATAACAATACCTGACAGCGTAACGAGCATAGGTGATTATGCGTTCTATTATTGCAGTTCGCTTACAAGCATCACGATACCTGGCAACGTAACGAGCATTGGCAATGAGGCATTCTATAATTGCAGTTCGCTTGAAAGCGTAACGTTTGGCGAAAACAGTTTGCTTGAAAGCATAGGCTCTGATGCGTTCTATGGATGCAGTTCGCTTACAAGTATAACAATACCCGATGGTGTAACGAGCATAGGTGATTATGCGTTCTATAATTGCAGTTCGCTTGAAGCCGTGTATATTACGGATATCGAGGCTTGGTGCAACATATTGTTCAGTAGTTATGATTCAAATCCGCTGTGTTATGCTCAAAATCTGTATCTTAACGGTGAACTTGTAACAGAATTAGAGATACCTGAGAGTGTAACAAGCATAGGCGATTATGCGTTCAGCGGATGCAGTTCGCTTGAAAGCGTAACGTTCGGTGAAAACAGTTTGCTTGAAAGCATAGGCTCTGATGCGTTCTATGGATGCAGTTCGCTTACGAGGATAACAATACCTGACGGTGTAACAAGCATAGGCTCTGATGCGTTCTCCAGATGCAGTTCGCTTACAAGGATAACAATACCTGACGGCGTAACGAGCATAGGCGAATATGCATTTTTCGAATGCGGGTCGCTTGAAAGCGTAACGTTCGGTGAAAACAGTTCGCTTGAAAGCATAGGCTCTGGTGCGTTCTATAATTGCAGTTCGCTTGAAGCCGTGTATATTACGGATATCGAGGCTTGGTGCAACATATTGTTCAGTAGTTATGATTCAAATCCGCTGTGTTATGCTCAAAATCTGTATCTTAACGGTGAACTTGTAACAGAATTAGAGATACCTGAGAGTGTAACAAGCATAGGCGATTATGCGTTCAGCGGATGCAGTTCGCTTACAAGCATAACAATACCTGACAGCGTAACGAGCATAGGTGATTATGCGTTCATAGGATGCAGTTCGCTTAAAAGCGTAACGTTTGGCGAAAACAGCTTGCTTGAAAGCATAGGCTCTAATGCGTTCTATAATTGCAGTTCGCTTACAAGTATAACAATACCTGACAGCGTAACGAGCATTGGCAATGAGGCATTCTATAATTGCAGTTCGCTTGAAAGCATAACGATACCCGACAGCGTAACGAGCATTGGCAATGAGGCATTCTATAATTGCAGTTCGCTTGAAAGCATAACGATACCCGACAGCGTAACGAGCATAGGTGATTATGCGTTCTATTATTGCAGTTTGCTTGAAAGCGTATATTATTTGGGATCCGAACAACAATGGTCTCAAATAGAAATAGATGATTCGAACTCTAAATTACTAAACGCGAAGAGATATTATTATTCCGAATCCGAACCTTCATTAAATGAAGACGGCACGGCGTATAATGGCGACTATTGGCGCTATGTTGACGGCGTTCCTACGCCTTGGGTGAAAGAGGCATAATAAAATATTAGTAGTTTGGCACCGGGACGTGTGTTCGTCTATGACAAGTGGCGTCGCTGAAATCATCAAGACAAGTACATGCAAGAAGTAAGAAAACGGCATAGTATTAGAGTTGTATTTTAGGATTTTAAGCAGTATATAGAAAGGGGAGTTTCGCCATACGGCGAAAACCGCGGCATCGGGATTTATTGCGACTGACGATGACGGTATTGCCGCGCCGAACCCGTTGCGCTCGGCACAACCGGGTCGCCTTCCCCTTATCTCCCCAAGACGAACAAAATCGGCGCCGTTTCAGGTGCCGATTTGCTGTCTTGGTGGAGCGTAGTTATAGAAAATCGAATAATATATTCTTTAATATAATAGTTGTTTGACACTTATTTTCAATAATAGTATAATTATAATGAATAATTATCGGGGGTTCGGGAAGTGAACACAAAGAGATTTAACAAAAGCTGTCTGATAATAATTTTAATTCTGGTTTTTAGTTTTCTGTTGATATTAAGTGCATGTGATACCGGTGAAAAACAGGAGACCTATGTGTCTGCGAAGATAACAGGTCCGACCGAGATTTTTGTCGGAGAGTTCGATCTTTCGGATTATAAACTGATTCTTCAAACTGCCGAAGGAGAGACAAAAGAGGTAACGGTTACCGAAGACATATTGACGATCGACGATGTCAGTCAATTTGAAAAAGCAGGCGAATATGCACTGTCTGTCGAATATTCAGGGATAAGCTTAACGCTGCAGATAACCGTAGTAAAAGACGTATACGATATAAGCGGAATCGTTTTTGAAGACGAAACAGTCGTTTACGACGGCAAAGAACACAACCTGGAGATCAAAGGAGAGCTTCCGGCAGGCGTTACTGTAACGTACGAAGGAAACGGACAGACCGATACAGGCGTCTATACTGTAACGGCAAAATTCAGCGGCGACGGTGAAAAGTTTGAGGCGATCGAAGATATGACCGCTACGCTGACGATAGAAAAGAGAGAACTTGAACTTGCTGTAACGGGGGAGACGGCGCTTGTATTTAACGATAAAGAGCAAAAGACCATAAATGTAGTTGCAACAAACGTTCTTGAAGGAGACGAAGTCGCATTGTCGGTTGTTTACAGCGGAAACATGATCGACGTTGGCAAATATACGGCGACGATAGTACTTGAGGAGAATAAAAACTATATGCTTCCCGAAGAGGGAACCGTAATAAATATTACGATCTCTCAAAGGATGTTCAGGGTGTTCTTTAAACAGGAAGGGCAGCCGGATATTGTTTGCGAGGTGCCTGAAGGAACGGCGCTCGATATAAATTCAGTGAGGGAGCCGATACAGATCCCCGGATATGAGGTTGAATGGGAAGAAACGGATCTTTCGTGTGTAACGGAAGATATTGAGGTCGGAACGGTAAAGACGCCTCTGCCATTTGAAATAACATATGTTCTGAACGGCGGGGAAAACAACGCGGCAAACCCTGCTACTTATACGATTGAAAGTGACACTATAAATCTGTATGCACCGAAAAAGTCGCTGTCTACGTTTGAGGGATGGTATACGACAGAAGGATTTTCGGCAGGGACAAAGATCGCTGCGATAGAATCCGGCAGCATAGGGAACATCACTCTTTACGCAAAATGGATAGATTACCGAATTGAGACGGCATATGGTTTTGACATCGATTATGCAGGAGAGATTCCGACAGTAAAAAAGGTCGTGTCGAACAGCATTGTCAACGTCGATTTGAACGCAAGTTTTACCGTCAGTGAGGGGTGTACCTGGAAACTTTATGCCGATTTTATCGGAAACGAAGAATACAAACTCAAAGCAATGACTCTCGGAATAGGAGAGAATATTGCTTACATAATCGTATATCATCCTGACGGAGAGCATTTCACAAGATATGCTCTAAATATATACAGGCTTGACATAAAAGAATACACTTTTATGGATGGTCTCAATCAATGGTATAGCGGCAGTGTCGAGGAGACGGGTACTATATATGCTCCCGGAAGCAATCCTTCAAAAACGGGATACACTTTTGCCGGCTGGTCTGTGAACGGATTCGTTGTCAGATTTCCTTATCAAATAAACGAAAGCACGGTATTCCAGGCTACGTACACGCCGATACAATATAAGATCACGTATAATCTGAACGGGGGCAGAATTTACGGAGAAGATACGGACTACACCATTGAAGAAAACGTAATATTTGTAACTCCGACACGCGACCATTATGTGTTTGACGGTTGGTATCTTACTGAAGATTTTGCGTTTGAAAAAGTAGGCAGCACCGGCGTAGGATTATACGGCGATATAGAGATATATGCAAAATGGACTCCCGTAGAATACAGCATTGAATACGTATTGAACGGAGAGAACGTAGAAAACGCAAACAGGACGAGTTATAACATTGAGACTCCCACGTTCAGCCTGATCGCTCCCGTGAGAGCAGGATATACTTTCTGCGGTTGGTATAAGGATGAATCCTTGAGTAAATCGTGCAATGAGATCGAAAAAGGCACGACGGGAAAGATCACGCTTTATGCAAAATGGACTGCAAACGAAAACACGATCCATTTTGACGGCAACGGCGCGACTGCAGGCGCGATGTCCGACGTAAAGATGTTTACGGATGAAACTGCGACGCTTCCTCTTAATGCATTCGTGAGGGCTGGATACAGCTTTGCGGGCTGGACGGACGAAGCGCAGGAAAAGGAGATCGAAGACGGCGGCAGTTATACGATGGGAACGAAGTCTTACAACGTTCTTTACGCAGTATGGGAACCCAATCTGAACACGCTGAGATTTGACGGCAACGGCGCGACGTCGGGGAAGATGTCTGATATGAAAATACATACTGACGAAAGCGCTAAGCTTACGTCCAATGCGTATTCGAGAGAACACTACACTTTTGAAGGCTGGTCTTCAACGCCTGACGGAGAAGTTGAGTGGGCAAACGGTGCGACTTATATAATGGGTACGGAGCAGATCAACGTTGTTTATGCGGTGTGGAGCCCCGTCGATTATTCGATCGTCTATAATTTGAACGGGGGCGTCAACGATCCGTCGAACCCTGACGTTTATAATGTGGAAAGCGGAGAGATTATACTTAACGCTCCGACTAAAGACTATTACGATTTTGTCGAATGGCAAATAAACGGTCAGTCGGGCGACAGAATACCTGCGGGATACAACGGCAATATTGTCACTTGCGTAGCGGTTTGGGAGCCTGTTGTGTACAACATAAATTATGAACTCGGAGGAGGAATAAACTCGCTTGAAAACCCTGATACTTACACTGTGGAAAGCGACGTTGTTCTGATGCAGCCTCAAAAAGAGTTTTATAATTTCGTAGAGTGGCAGGTAAACGGCGAATATTGTGACCATATTTTCTGGGGATCGCACGGAGATATCACTTTTACCGCAGTGTGGGAAGCGATCGATTATAGCATCACCTATCATCTTGACGGGGGAACGAATGCAGACGAAAATCCTGCTACTTATAATGCTGACCAGCTGCCTGTCGCGTTGTACGACGCGGTGAAAGCTGAATATAAGTTCAACGGTTGGTATACTTCTTCAGATTATACTACGCAGGTAAAAGAGATAAGTGTGTGTGAATACGACATCGATTTGTACGCGAAATTTACTCAACATACTGACGGACTGCAATTTTCTTTGTCTGGCGACGGCACTTATTACATTGTAAGCGGATACGCGGGTGATTCTCCTGATATTTATTTTGCAAAGACATACAACGGTAAACCCGTTAAGGAGATCTCAGATTCAGCATTTGAAGACAATACGATCATAACAACCGTAACTATCCCCGACAGCGTAACAAGCATAGGCTCTTCTGCGTTCTATAATTGCAGTTCGCTTACAAGCATAACAATACCCGACGGTGTAACAAGCATAGGCTCTTATGCGTTCAGAGGATGCAGTTCGCTTGCAATTTATTGTGAAGTTGCAAGCAAGCCAAGCGGTTGGAATAGTGGTTGGAATTACAGTAATTGTCCTGTTGTATGGGATTGCAATAATAATGAAGTTGCTGAGGACGGGAATGTTTATTACGTAGCCGAGAATGGTATACGCTACGCTTTAAAGGAAGGAAATGCAACTGTAGTCAGGCAGGCTCAAAACCTGAGTGGAGATATAGTAATTCCGTCAAGCGTCAGTTATAAAGACAACGTCTATAATGTAACAAGCATAGGCTCTTCTGCGTTCTATAATTGCAGTTCGCTTACAAGCATAACAATACCCGACGGCGTAACGAGCATAGGCTCTTCTGCGTTCAGGTATTGCAGTTCGCTTACAATTTATTGTGAAGTTGCAAGCAAACCA
>CALWRH010000010.1 GCA_944383895.1 uncultured Christensenellaceae bacterium
ACCAGAATAAGAGACGAGGTTTACGACAATATTTATCCGCAGTTGGTGTCGCAGGAACAATTTAACAAAGTCAAAAGAAAGCTCCGCAAGAATAAGAAAGGATCGAGAAGCGTGCAAGCGGTATATTTGCTCAGAAATAAGATCAAATGCGGATATTGCGGAAAACCTATAAGCGCAGAATGCGGAACGGCTAAAAACGGCGATATAATCCGCTATTACAAATGCATAGGCAGAAAGAAGTACCATAACGGATGCAAGAAACAGCCTGTACGCAAAGAAGCTCTCGAAGAACTTGTCTTAAACAGCGTTATAAAAGTGATGCAGGAACCGAAAATCGTAAACTCGGTAGTCAAAGGGATCATGAAAATGCAGGCGCAAAGTATGGAAGAGCAGACCGTACTCAAACTGTTGCAAAAGGAAAAGAAACAAACGCAAGTCGCTTTGGACAATATCGTAAAGGCAATCGAAAGAGGGATTATGTCCGACACGACGAACAAGCGATTAAACGACCTTGAAAGGCAGATAAAAGAACTTGACGAGAAGATAGCCGTAGAGCAGAACAAAGTCGCTTATATCCTCTCTGAGGACGATATACGGCGGTATTACATATCCGCAATGCAACAGGAACCGCAGATTCTGATAAATATTCTTGTAAAAGAAATAACGCTTTACGATGACAAAATGATAATTAAATACAACACCCCACTTAACGAAGGCTCCGATGAAAATCGGGGCTTTTCTTTTTACGAAAAAATGCTTTACCTTCCTTATGTTGTGCCGCAGAGCGGACAGACGGTGTCTATCCCGATTTACACCATAATGCAAATCTGATCACCTCCGAATTTGCCTTTTCGTGCGGCGATTGTCGCATAATCCTCTCAAAAGTAAACGGTCGTAAAATCCTGTTTTAGGATTTTACTTTTTCCGTTGACTTTTGCTTTTTCAACATTAAACCAACAGAACATTTCCCGTCTTATGCTTTTTCTCTTCCTGCCGAAAGGCAAATATATTTTCGGAGGTAAAGAAAATGGAAACAAAAAGAAACTGTTATGATGTGTTTGAGGATAAGATCTCCCCGGATAACGTAATGCAGATCGGAGAACTGATTGCGCTGAAAACGGTGCAGAAATTGGTGCTTATCAAAGTGCCGAGAAGTGTGTATGTTGGACTTGTTAGAGACATCAACTATAAAAACGTACCCGGTTATATAATTACAGACGGATACGACTTAGCACAGGCGGCTATTTGCTTTTTATGCGAGCATTTCGGTGAACGTGTATTGGATTTATGCAAAGATCCGAAGACAGGTAAACATGTTACGTTGTACAGACTGTGCAGCCGAGTCGTTAGCAACGAAATTTACAAGAGATGGCTTTTTAACAGAAATACGAGAGAAATCTATATAAAAACAGATTGCTATGAGCAGGAGTTTTTCGAGGAAGATTTTGAAGAATCGTTTAAGAAATGCGCTAAAATAATACGCAATATGAAGCTGACAAAAGGAGAAAAACAGACTTTGGATTGCTATATCGCAGGTATGCGCTTTGTTGAAATAGCCGACAAACTGAAAATAGACCGCTCCAACGTATGGAGAAGACGAGAAAGAATACAGAATAAATACAATGCGATAAAGGATAAAGTCTAAAAGATATAATATCCGAGCAATAAGAAATAAGGCAACTCGATATTTTCGGTTGCCTTTTTTCATGCCTGTGAAAAGGGGATAAAAGAAAAAGCAAACAAAATCAGGTTCGACTTTGTTTGCGTATGGTGGAGATAAGGGGAGTCGAACCCCTGACCTCTTACATGCGAAGCAAGCGCTCTACCAACTGAGCTATATCCCCAAGCACGATTGAATATATCACAATTGAGTAAAAATGTAAACCGATTTTGTGATTTTGGCGAAAAAATTGAGGGTAAATAAATAAAGTTGTTGGCGATATCATGAATGTGCGCAAAATAGCTCACTTAGTGTTTCGCCGTTTACAAGAGAGGGCATTTGTGTTAAAATCAATATATAAATAAGTTTTTCAGCGGTGGAGATCATGAAAAGATTTTTGATATGTCTGATTGCGGTGGTGATAGTCATGAGTTTTTGTTTTACTTTTGTTGGTTGTAAAAGCAAGTATTCTTATTACGAAGTCCCTGAAAAGACCTACGAAAAGGGCAAAGAATTTCTTCAGGGCTGCGGCAACTATAACAACGGTTACGATAAAGAGAGCGAAGAGGTGGACAGGCTCATCAGTGCGGTGCCTTCTCCGAGACAGCTCGATTATATGGAGCTCGAATATTACAATTTCATCCATTTCGGCATGAATACGATGACGGGAAAAGAGTGGGGAACGGGAAAGGAATCGCCGTCGCTTTTCAATCCCGAATATCTGGATACGGACCAGTGGTGTTCAGTGCTTAAAGCGTCAGGCAGCAAAGGCGTTATATTCACTGCAAAGCATCACGACGGTTTTTGTCTGTGGCAGACGGAAACAACTGAACACAGCATAAAGAACAGCCCTTATAAAAACGGTAAAGGAGATATCGTGAAAGAGTTGTCCGAGAGCTGCAAGAAGTACGGGCTCAAATTCGGGGTATATCTTTCTCCTTGGGACATGAACGCTGAGTGCTACGGCACGAACGAATACAATGATTTCTATAAAGAGCAGCTCAGAGAATTGCTTTGCGGCGATTACGGCGAGATCTTCTGCGTATGGATGGACGGAGCGAGAGGCGAAGACGCAGAACTCGACCCTGACTTCGAATACGATATGGAAGGATACGAGCAGCTCATATACGATCTTCAGCCTAATTGCGTAGTCGCTATTCAGGGCAGCGACGTCAGATGGGTGGGCAACGAGGCAGGTATCGCGCGCGAGAGCGAGTGGAGCGTCGTGAGCATGTCCAACGCGGCGACGGAGCATTTCCAGACGAGCGAAGACGGAGCGGACAAGTTGCAGACGGTAAGCGCAGAGGCTGAAGACAGAGGCAGCAGAGAATTGCTTGCAAATTACGAAGATCTTGCGTGGTATCCTGCCGAAGTAGACGTCAGCATACGCAAGGGCTGGTTCTATCATTGGTATCAGAGCCCCAAGAGCTTAGAGCAGCTTTTGCAGATATACTTTACTTCTGTGGGAGGCAACAGCAGCCTGTTGCTGAACATACCTCCCAATAAATACGGTCTTATCTCTACGAAAGACGCTGACAGACTCAAAGAGTTCGGGGACGCGATAGCCAAAACTACGGAGAACGAGATGAAGATCTCGAAGATCGAAGTCGGCGACAACGACAATATGGTCGAAAAAGAAGAACTCGGTCAGTTGCTGAACGACGAGCGCAACGGCTATACGTTTATGCCGAACGAATATATTCTGGACTTTTATCTCGAGGAAGAAGGACAGGTAGGAAGGATAGATCTAAGAGAAGATACGAGATATTCTCAGAGAGTCGAGCAGTTCGAAGTATGGGTAAGATCTGAAGGCGAGTGGGTGCTTATAGGCGACAGCACCGTTATCGGCAACAGGCGTATCCTTATGTTCGAAAACGCGCCCGAGTGCGATCTCGTAAGAGTCGTTGTCAAGCAATCGAGAAGCGTGCCCGTACTGAGAAGCGTCGAGATATACGCAAAGCAGTAAAAATCGTATACATATCGGGAATCCGCTATCTGCCCGAAAGCAAAGAATTTATACTGAAAACACTATATGCGCCGCTCTTTAAGGGCGGCGTTTTTCGCGCGTTTTTTATTGTAAATATATGTAAAATTTTAACGGTCGGTATTGACAAAGAGCGGTTTTAGGGGTGTAATTAAAGTATAAGACAGCGCAACGGAGTTGCTAAGGAGGAAATTATGGACAACGTCTATCTGTACGGTGAAAGAGGTCTTGTCAACGGCATACTTCTCGACAATGCGAACAAAGCGCCGAACGCGCTTCTGAAACAGATCCAATGGGTCGGAGAAACGCCGTCTTTTATAGACGAAGTGGTCAGATGCGAATATCTTGTAGAGTTCTCTCTGGGCGAGTTCGGCAGCCCCGATCTTATCATAATCGCATATGCTGCGGATAAGAAATACGTCATATTCACCGAGGCGAAAGTAGTAGAATACAAAAACGCAGTAACAACAAAAGAGAGTTATGCGGACGCGAGCTGTCTGAACGTTCAGCTTGCTCTTAAGTGGAGATTCAAAGAGGCGCTCAAGTGCAATCCCAAAGATTATCTGCGCATAGTAGAAGTCAAAATGCCTCCTGCGGGAGATAAGATGAGAAAGCTCAACAAAGGCAGACTCGTTACATATTGCAGACAGACTTTAGCAGGCGCGGCGGGATATTATTTCGTAGCGCTCACTGGCGATAAATATCTTGAAAGGCCGCCTTTTGACGACGATCCCGTTTTGCCCGAGCTTATCGGCGAAACATGGTATAAAGAAAGGCTCAACTTCGGTTTTCTCACATACCGCAAGCTTATCGCGGGAGGTATCGTGGACGAAAACGAGGGCGCGTTCGCTCTACCGTCCAGACTCATGCTCACCGAAGGTGACGTCAACGGCGAAAGCGATATAGCTTATTCCAAAGTCAGAAATCTGCGCGGATACAATACGGAAGAGTGGGGCGAAAGATATCAGAAAGTGGCAGAGGCGCTTTGCGATATAGTTCCGAGCCTCATTACCGTTCTCGATGACTGCGCGAACGTAGTCAGAGAGGTAGAGCAGTTGCAGGGCTCTTACAGCTATCGCGTAGGCAACGTCACTTATGCAAAGATCATGTTCCTGCCACGCGAACAGGCGGTAGTCATGGCGATACTCAAGGACGCCAATCTGCCGCAGTACGACTACGACGACGAAAAGAAATTTATATGCACGATACAGAACGCTAAGACGGAGTACGTCGCATACAGGTTTGACAATATGGACGACGTGCAGAGATTTACGGAAAAACTCGAGGCGACTTTTGCGCCCGAAGAATAAGGGGATACGATGATATATTCAAAACTAGCAGACGACTTTTACGACGATCTCGACGAAAAAGTCGCTCTGTGCATGAAAAAAGCAAAGACCATGGGAGCGGATTGCGCTCTCGGACGCACGGATCTTTCCGAAGACGTTTACGTCAACGTCATGACTTACGAGCCCCGTCCCAAAGAGGGGGCAACGGCGGAAACGCACAGACATTACGCAGACATACAGCTTATCCTCGAGGGAGAGGAACTTATGGGCGTGCCCGTAGGAAAGCTGTCTGCAGAAACCGAGTATTCGCCTGAAAAAGATATACAGATATGGAGCGGACCTTTTGCTTTCGTTACAATGAAGGCGGGCGACTGGTGTATGTTTATGCCCGGAGAAGGACATGCGCCGAGCATAAGGGACGATTCCACCGATTGCAGAAAAGTCAAAAAAGCTGTGTTCAAAATAAAATATTGCTGACGTTCACGAAAGTACAAAAACGCGCCGATAAGGTGCGTTTTTTATTATTACAGGAAAACGCCGCGGGCAGTGAAACATATTTTATGATCGTCAGGATCGTATATAATCAACATCTGAGGTCCTGAATATCGACTTGTCGGACGTGTCGGGCATAATAAATACATCTGAATTCACAAAACGGGTAATTTTTTGGACAACCGCGCGCTTTATATGTTAAAATAATGTTACGGATATTCATCCGCGGCGTTTTTGCCGATAAGGAGGTATTATGTTCGACAAAAAACACGCTCCGCAGCTTGCGGTATTTGCCGTGTATATTGCGGTTCTTATTGCCGCGGTAGTGCTTTGCGGCGTTTATTCGGATATATGTTTCGACAATATCTGGACGTTTATCGTCGCCGCGATAGCCTATCTGGTTCTGGCTGTGGCAGTGTTTATGTTTCTTATATTCAACGACGGGCTCTTCTTTTCTTCTGCGGCTATGTCGGCAGCTTTCTGCGGGGTATTGGCGATACTTCCCGTGATAGGACTTGTCGTTACTGTGCTTGACGTGCCGTCGGGTGCCGACGGGCTTATATGCGCGATTGCCCTTATGGTGGCAGGAACGGCTTTTCTGGTTTATCTTATAGTTAAAGCTCTTATAGTAGACCTTTTTCAGCCGATAGCGCTCAATACGCTCAACATGATAATGCTGATAGTCGGCGCGGTATTTATGATAGTCGCTGCGCTTGTAGCGGTACTTACAAAGGCATACGTTCTTTCCTGCGTTATTTCGGCAACGCTCGTGCTTACGATGCTTGTGGGCACTGCGTGGGCAAAAATGCAGGGCTACGGAAAATTCAGCAATACGGACGGCGGTCCGTACCTTCTCTTCGAGGGTAAGGCAGACGGCTATTCTGCGTACAGGATCCCTTCGCTTATAGTTATGGATAAGAACATACTCAATGAAAAGAACGGTACGCAATTTACGGACAACGTTCTTCTCGCGCTTGTCGAAGGCAGAAAGAATTCCGCCCACGACGTCGGCGTAGTGGATATGCTCGGCAAGTTCTCTCTCGACGGAGGCAGGACGTGGAGCGAGCAGAAGACGATATTCACCTTTGGCGAAGAAGTAGGCAAATACGGCAATCCGACTGTCGTACTCGACAAAGATACGGGTTTTCTCAATATCGTACACATGAGCGCGACCAAGACAACGGGATTTAATTACAATACGTTCAATATAAGAGGAAAACTCAAAGACGATCTGACGTTCGAGTGGGAAGAACCGATAAATATCAGCCTGCCCAAAGATCCGAGCATAAAGAGAGGAGCGGCGGACGGAGTGCGTGCCGATACTCTTATGGTAGGCCCCGGTAAGGCGGTGCAGATCAAAGGCGGAAAATACGACGGCAGGATCATTTGTCCCGCAAGCAACAACGGAAGTTCGTTTGTTATATACAGCGACGATCACGGTCTTACGTGGTCAAGGAGCGAAGTTGCTGGCAGCGGCAACGAGTGCGAGGCGACTGTTCTGAACAACGGCGACGTAGCTATGGTTGTCAGAGACGGAGCGGGCTGCTGCAATTATCATCCGAAACAGTTCCAGAAGATCTCGTATTCAAACGACGGCGGCGCGACATGGTATATAAAAGAAAAAACAACCACGCTCAAAACTCCTATCTGTATGGCGTCTGTTTACACTAACGGCGACAAGCTTATGCTCAGTTATCCCGATTCCTTCCATACGAGGGTAAATCTTTCGGTAGGCACGACTATGGACGGAGTAAATTGGAGCAGCAAGCTGATATACGCAGGCGCGGCGGGTTATTCCTGCATGGACGGCGACAGCGAAGGCAACGTTTATATCGTAGCGGAAATAGGCAAGGTGAATTACAGCGACGCCATTATGTTTGCGAAACTCGATACGAAAGAATAAATATATTTATATTCAGTGACGTTAAAAGCGGAGGGCTTGCTCTCCGCTTTTTTCGTGTTGTCTTTTTGCACAACATAAAATAAAAGACATAAATAAAAACACTCTTTAGCGCATAAAAATGTAAAAAAGCATATGATTTTGCAGGTTTTAGGAAATAAAAACAAAATTTATTCAAAAAACAATCTGTTTTTTTGCGTGAAATTTTGGACAAAGAGAGCAGCGTTATTATATAATATAGTCAGTTTTTTCAAGGAGCTTTTAGCTATGATCAGAATAGGCATTTCAGGATACGGCAATCTCGGCAAGGGAGTAGAGGCGGCTGTAAAGCACAATCCCGACGTCGAACTCAAAGTGATTTTTACCCGCAGAAATCCTGCGGACATAACTCCGATAACCAAAGGAGTAAAGGTAGACAGCGTCGACAACGCGGCTTTGTATAAAGACGAAATAGACGTGCTCATACTGTGCGGCGGTTCTGCAACTGATCTGCCCAAACAGACTCCGCATTATGCGGCTATGTTTAATGTCGTAGACAGTTTCGATACGCACGCGAATATTCCCGAGCATTTCAGTGAAGTCGACAAGGCGGCAAAAAGCGGCGGCAATATCGCGCTCATCAGCTGCGGCTGGGACCCCGGCATGTTCTCGATCGCACGCGTTTACGCAGACAGCGTTCTTCCGGGAGGCGAAACCTATACTTTCTGGGGCAAGGGCGTGAGCCAGGGACACTCCGATGCTATAAGAAGAGTTGAGGGCGTACTCGACGCAAGACAGTACACCGTACCCGTACAGGCGGCTCTCGATGCGGTAAGGAGCGGATCCAATCCCGTACTCACCACAAGAGAGAAACACACGAGAGAGTGCTACGTCGTCGTAAAAGAAGGAGCGGACAAGGCGCGCATCGAGAAGGAAATAAAAGAGATGCCCAACTATTTCGCAGATTACGACACCACGGTAAACTTTATTTCTCAGCAAGAACTCGACGCTAAACACAAGGGTATTCCTCACGGCGGTTTCGTTATCAGAAGCGGAAAAACGGGCGCAGATAACGAATTCGACAACGTTATAGAATATTCTCTCAAACTAGACTCTAACCCCGCGTTCACATCGTCGGTACTCGTCGCTTACGCGCGCGCAGTTGCCCGCATGAGCAAAGAAGGAAAGACAGGTTGCGTAACAGTGCTCGATATTCCGCCTGCATACCTCAGCGCAAAGAGCGGAGAAGAACTCAGAAAGAGCATGCTGTAATATCCGAAACGTTTTTGCGGATCCGCTCCGAAAGGGGCGGATTTTATTTGTTTGAAATGTCAGGATTTTTGCAACTCTACTCATAGTAGAGAGGTTGTTTTCGGTCGTGATATTGACAATTTTTTGCCTTGATAATACAATTTTATTGAAGGCTACACGGATAGCCGCAAGAGGTGCAAAATGGATATAATGCAGGAGATAGGAGAGAAAATATCGACGCTCAGGAAACAGAAAGGCATGACGCAGAGAGATCTTGCCGATATACTTCACGTCAGCGACAAAAACGTCAGCAAGTGGGAGTGCGGCAGGAGCGTGCCCGACATCTTTTATCTTAAACAGCTCGCAGACGTTTTCGGAGTCACTGTTGACTACTTTATCGATCAGAGCGACGTAAAGGAAGTTATTGACGAAAACAGACAGAAACGAACACGGGCAGCAAAAATTTCTTTTATTGTATTGTTGATTTTTGCGCTTGCGCCCTTGCTTGTGACAGTGATAGCGAGGATATTTCTTCCCGAAACGGTACCTTGTCATTTCGATGCGGACTGGACGGTCACGAGGTGGGGAAGTTCAAAAGAACTGGTAATCATGGGCGGCTCCTTTTTCTGCATAATAGCTACGGCGGCGGTCGCGCTGTGTTACGCATTTGTAAAAATTGACAATGCCGAAATCAGGCAGTGGACTGTATGGCTCGCTTTCGGAGTGTTTGCGGCTATGGCTGTCGCAATGACGGCTATCGGGGCGGATATAGTAAAGAGATGTTACGATCTTGCTTTGGCAGAAGGATATACCGTAGCAGACTATTCAAAATTCAACCAACTGTTTTCCGTGATAATAGTCGTTCTTTTCGCCGTTTGCGGCGCGCTGTGTATATTCGTGCCGCAAAACGCCGTGATCGGAGTAAGGATACCGTATTCGTACAAGGGTAAAGAAGAGTGGGCTTTTGTCAACGGAGTCACGGGGGCTGCTATGTACGTCGTTTCTGTGGCGATGCTCGTCACAATCGGGAGCGTTGACGGACCGGCAGGTTTCGGACTTGTCGGGGCGGCGTTATTCGCGCCCGTTGCTGCAGCGCTCGTTGCGTCGTTTGTCAGTGTGTCTGTCCATAAAAAGATCAAGGGTGCCAAGACGTCGAATAAGATAGATAAAAGAGGAGAAAACGCCGAAAAATAAAATTATTGACAGATCCCGTATCTGTCGGAAAATTATTTACCGTAAAGGATTCTCAAATGTGTTTTCAGATCGTTCTAAGTGAAAAGCCGTCTCAAAGCCGGCTTTTATTTTTATTGCTTTTTATGGATAATATGCGCGCGTTTATGTATTAACGCGTAATTGACACGTTATGCGCGTTTTGTTAAAATTATACCGTGAGGGTAGTATTATGAGAATCAAAAAGAGTTTTTTTATAGTTTTATCTATTGTTTTGCTTTTTGTTTTTATGACTTTTGCGGCGGCGTGCAATAAAGAAGACGATAACGCCGATCCGAGGGAAGAAAATTACAGCGGCGCGCAATTCGAAAGCGATGCAAAATCTTCGTACAGCACGTCCTATTCTCAGTTGAGCGCTACTAAGACAAATTCTAAAAACCTGTGGCGCGACGGCATGGTCACGGGTAACGGCAGACAAGGAGCGATAATTGCAGGTTCGCCGTATGAAGACACGATAGTTTTTCAGAACATACATTTTATTCTGCCCAATAAGAACCCGAGAGTGAACCCCGTGACTTCGGGAGAGCTCGAAACGGTCAGACAAGCGATAGTCAACGGTCAGGACATCGTAGACAATCAGGAATACGACGACGTCTATTCTTACCATGCGGGCGCGATACTGCGTATATCGCAGCCTCAGGATAAGACGACGTCTTATATGAGATATACCGATTACGATACGGCGCAGGTAGGTACGAGATATACCGATTCGAACGGGCAGTGGGACAGGCTTACTTTTACGTCCCAGGCAGATGACGTTACGATAACGCAGATGACGGCATCTTCTACGGGAGCGACTCTCAACGTAACGCTGTCTTACGACGGCATTTCCACTATGCCCAATTTCGGCAGGGGGGATCTCAACGCGGACAACAGCAACTATCCGAGCGAAGTGGACATCAGATACAAGAATACCGTGGACGAAAACGCCGAGTATCTCGGGTTTGTCGCTCATTATCCGTCATACGAGGGCAGTGAGCTCAAGGACGGAGGTTACGCGACCGTCAGCTACATATTCTGCGAAGGCGGCACGAGGGAGGTAACTTCCGTCGAAGGCATGAGCGAAACGCAGTATTTGTCCGAAACCCGCCCCGCGATCAGGATCACGGGAGCGACCAAGATATATATCATAACCGCGTCCGACCGTACTTACGATATGGGAGCTTATGAGGATTTCGCGTCGCAGACGGAGTACGAGCTCGAACAGCGGCTCAGAGAAAAAGTCAATGCGGTTGCGGACAAGTACACGCAGGACGGCGTGTTCTATTATAGCGACGCGCTGAAAAACCATACCGACATATTCACTCCGCAGTACAACGCTGTCGAGTTTTCTCTCGGTGCGGATATAAAGATGTCCAATGATAAGCTTATCACGGGACTTATCTGGAAAAACGATATAAATTCCACTCTTGCGGAGAGGACTTATTATTCGGGCAGATACGCTTATCTATGCTGCGCAGGTACGAGCACGAGCAGACTGTTCGGCATGTGGACGGGCGAGTGGGTACGCGATTGGGGTAGCAAATATACTATGGACGCCAACGTCAATCTGCAGACCTCTTCTATGAATACAGGCAATATAGAGAGCGCACCCGTGGGTTACGTCTATTTTCTTCTCAGACAGGTAGACGATTGGGAAGACAACGCTTATGCGACTCACGGTTACGAAAACGCGATACAGGCTCCTGTAAACAGCGACGGCGATATGGCGCTGCTGACAGAGAGCTGCTATCCGTATCCGTTCAGATATTGGAACGCGGGCGCAAGCTGGATGCTGCAACCGCTCTACGAAACTTTGCAGTGTTACGGGGATCTCAAAATACCGCTCAGCGACGAGTTCAGCCTCGAAGATATACGCTCGGTGCTCTCGATGACAAACGTTCCGCTTACGGACGAAAAGATAGCGGAGATAACTCAAAGGGGATATCTCGACTTAAGGAGCGAGATACTTCTGCCTCTGTTGCTCAAGTCGGCCAATTATTGGGATCAGCTCATGGTGCCGCAGTATTATACCGACGCTGACGGAAACATACGTTACGACGCTGACAAGACTTCTTTGGGAGAAGGAGAAACGTATTGCATAATCCCGTCGTATTCTCCCGAGAACAATCCTTCGAATTATCCGTCTCCGTCCTGCGCGAATTCAGCGATAGACATTGCGGCTTGCAGGAGCAATATCGAGATGCTCATAGAAATATGGCGTTCGGTAGATCCTACGGCGGACGTGAGCAGATGGGAGAGTCTGCTCGAAAAAATACCCCCTTATCTTTATGACGAAACGGGAGCGATAAAAGAGTGGGCGGCAAATCAGTTTGAGGAGAACAATACGCACAGACATCTCAGTCACATGTATATGGTATGGCCGCTCTTCGAAACGCAGGATAACGAGGCTCTCAGACAGGCGGCTATTCAGGCGATAAACAACAGAGCGAGCGAGAACGAGGCGAGCCACGCGCTTATCCACCGCACGCTTATCGCCGCGCGTCTTAAGGACAGAGAAAGCGTTACGGACGCGATGGTAGGGCTTATGGATTCATTGATATATTACAAGTCGCTTATGACCAATCACCATACCAACCAGAGCAGCGCGTATTGCACTGATTTCGCGATAGGATATCTCGGCATGGTCAACGAGGCTCTCGTCTATTCAAACACGGGAGAAGTGGAGATACTGCCCGCATTGCCTACGAGCGGATTTGACGAAGGCTACATCAAAGGCATAAGACTGCGCACCCGTGCAGAGATAGAAGATCTGAGCTGGTCGCTCAAAACGGGCAAGGCAAGAGTTACGATAAAAAGCGACACAGATCAGACGATCGAGATCTCATGCGGACTGTCGGAAGAAAACAAAAAAGTCGAAGTAAAAGCAGGACAAAGCGTAACTGTAGAATTTTCGATAACAGGCTGATTGCCGTATCAGTAGTTTACCTCGATGAACATAAAGTGAGGAAAATAATGAAGAAAAAGGCAGTTGCGACTTTATCGGCAATTGTTTTATGCGTCGGATGCATTGCTTTTTCTGCGTGCTCTGACGAAAAAGAAACAAATAAGCAGCCGATACCCGAAATGAAAGAATACAGTCTGACAGAAGGGGACGGTGCTCACGTCGCGAACGTGCCCTATGACGAATATCTCGATTTTTCCGCTGCGGATTTCGGAGATAAGACTGTTATTGACATCAGGGATCACGGCGCATCTACGGATAAAAGCGCGGCAGAAAATACTACGGCTATAAACGAGGCGATACGATCCGCGGCAGAAACGGGCGCGGTCGTAAAAGTGGAGGGCGGAACGTATTATACGGGCACGCTGTATATGGCGAGCGGCGTCACGTTGTATATAGCTGAAGGCAGCGTTCTCAAGCTGCCCGATTACGACGATTATACTGCCGCCGAAAAACGCACTATTCTCAAAAACGCGCTTATACGGGCTGAAGGTGCAGACGACTGGTCGATCATAGGACCGGGTAAACTCGACGGCAACGGAACGGATTATACGCGTGACTCCGACAATCCTACTAAAAATCTGCCTCAGGACAATTTCAATCTTAAGGAAAAGGTTCTGTCTTATCGCGAAAGGCTGAGAAACCGCAAAAGCGAAGAGTTCGGTTGTCACATCATTTACGCTTACGACTGTCAGAATATCGCGATAGAGAACGTCATTGTTTACGAGCCTTCGACCTGGACGGTAAAATTCGAAAGCTGCGACGGCGTTAAAATAGAAGACGTTGTGATAGATAATAATATCTACGTCGCAAACAGCGACGGCATAGACGTATGCGGTACGAGCAACGTCGAGATCAGACATTGTTTTATCGCAACGGGCGATGACGGGATAGTGCTCAAGTCCAACGTCGGAGAAATACACGGCGTGTCCGTGATCGACTGCGAGATCATGTCGCTTGCCAACAATTTCAAAATAGGTACGGAAACGGGTTACGACGTTTCCGACGTTACGGTCACAAACTGTTATTTCTTTACTGCAGAAATAGCAGGCGGAAATTCGGGCATAGCGATAGAGTCTGCAGACGGAGCAAACGTTTCGGACGTAAATATCAGCGGTATCGTTATGAATAACGTGCCTTCTGCGATTCTGATATGGCTCGGGTGCCGCCTCCATAAAGATAACGGCAGCAAAGGCAACGTAGGAAGTATTGAAGGCGTTTCTATAAAAGACGTATACGCAAACAACGTCGATATCGCCAGCGCGGTAGTCGGATGCGAATATAATGGGGAACAGTACAAGGTCAAAAACGTTACTTTGCAGGATATAGACATAATATACAGAGATTGCGAAGAAGACCTGAATATCTATAACGGCAACGACGTAATGCACGCCAATATGAACGGTTACCCCGAGATAACGAGAGTATCTCATCAGTACTTCATATCTCACGAGCTCAGCCCGTACTACGATATGCCCGTTTACGGTCTGTATCTTTATACTGTGGAAAACGTAAAAGCAGAGAATTTCAACGTAAAGCCGAGATCATGCAATACCCGTCCGTTTACTAACGCGGGAAGTTACGACTCGCGAGACTGCATAGTCAATTCGTCCGTAGCGTGACGACAATGTGAAAATTATTACGATCATATATCTACAATTTTTCAAACGGATTGACATAAGACGCCGTTTGATGTTAAATTAATTACAGAAAAACCAAGGAGAACAGATATGAAACAAGACATGATAGTTATCCTCGACCTGGGCAGTGAGAACAACTCTCAGCTCGCAAGAGAAATACGCGCTCTCGGCGTTTACAGCGAGATACATCCGCACGACATAACCGCTAAGCAGCTTGCGGCTCTTCCCAACGTCAAAGGCGTTATATTGAACGGCGGTCCCAATAACGTTATCGACGGCGTAAAGATAGACGTCGCTGACGAGATATACAACGGTCAGATACCCGTCGTTGCGCTCAATCATGACACTTCTAAATGCGCTAAGATCAGCGAAGGCGAACTCAAGGCTTTCGTTTTCGACAAGTGCGGCTGCGAGGCTAACTGGAATATGCAGAACTTTATCGACGATCAGGTAGAACTTCTCAGAAAGCAGATCGGCGACAAAAAAGTTCTTCTCGCGCTTTCGGGCGGCGTTGACAGCTCTGTAGTTGCTGCTTTGCTGATAAAGGCTATCGGCAAGCAGCTCGTATGCGTACACGTCAACCACGGACTTCTCAGAAAGGGAGAACCCGAGCAGGTCGTAAGAGTGTTCAGAGAAGAGCTGGGTGCAACGCTTATTTATTCGGACAGCGTTGACAGATTCCTGGATAAGCTCGCAGGCGTGGACGATCCCGAGAAAAAGAGAAAGATCATCGGCGCGGAATTTATAAGAGTATTCGAAGAAGAGGCGAGAAAGCTCGACGGTATAGATTTCCTCGCGCAGGGCACGATATATCCCGACATAGTAGAAAGCGGCACGAAGACAAACAAGATAGTCAAGTCGCACCACAACGTAGGCGGCCTGCCCGACGATCTCAAGTTTGAACTCGTCGAACCGCTCAAATATCTGTTCAAGGACGAAGTCCGTGCTTGCGGCAAGGCTCTCGGTCTTCCCGACGATATGGTTTACCGTCAGCCGTTCCCGGGCCCCGGTCTCGGCGTGAGATGTCTCGGCGCTATCACGAGAGACAGACTCGAGGCTGTAAGAGAATCGGACGCTATACTCCGTGAGGAATTCGCTAAAGCGGGACTCCAGGGCAAGGTATGGCAGTACTTTACGCTCATCCCCGACGTAAAATCGGTCGGTGTGAGAGATAACGCTCGTTCGTTCGAGTGGCCTGTAATCATCCGTGCCGTAAATACCGTAGACGCAATGACCGCAACCATTGAGCACGTCGATTGGGCAGTCCTCGACAAGATAGTAAAGAGGATAATCACCGAAGTCAAAGGCGTAAACCGCGTATGTTTCGATATGACTCCGAAGCCGACAGGCACTATCGAGTGGGAATAATACATCGGTATGCGACGCTCTGACAGAGAGATCAAGGACTTTGACGAGATACTCAAAGTCCTTGAAAAATGCGACGTATGCCGCCTCGCTTTCAATGACGGAGATTATCCTTATATCGTTCCTATGAGTTTCGCGCTCGAGTATGACGGATCAGAGGCGTCGTTGTATTTTCACAGCGCAAACGAGGGTAAGAAATTAGAGCTGATTGCAAAGGATAACCGGGCAAGCTTTGAGGCTGATTGTTCTCACAGACTGGTTTTTGACGAAGAAAAAGGCAATTGCACCACTGAATACGAAAGCGTTGCAGGGCGCGGAAGAATTACTTTCATTACAGATGAAAAAGAGAAGATGCGCGCTTTGAAACTGCTTGTTGCGCATTACAGGAAAGAAGGTTTCGCTTTCGGAGAAGCTGCGGTGCCGCTTACAACGGTTTTCAGACTGCATATAGAAAGCGTTACGGGCAAAAGACGCATGAAATAATGTTAAAGAAGACAAAGAAGTGCAAAAAGCACTTCTTTTTTATAACGCGATTTCTCCGTAAAAGCACTTGTTTTCGTATTTGAGCTTTGTCCGATACACTGTGTAAATTAAGACTCATCAGGCGGAAATTTGTCCGTTGACACGCGCGCATAAAATATGTATAATAGATATGTAGGTTTGAGATGGTGTGCCATAATTGCGCCATCTCAACTTTTTTATAAGACATATCAGGAGGTTGTATTATGGCAAAGAAGAGAAAAAAGAGCAAAGGGATCAGTCTGATCTCGCTTGTGGTCGTACTGTTCGTCATCGTAGGCGCGGCACTTGCGTTTACAGGACTTTTCCTTGACTGGACGGCGGTTTATACTGAATCCGAACTTGTAGACAAATCGTCAGTAGACGGAGAAAGGACGCTTGAAGACTGGTCTGAAGCAAACGATCTGAAAGGCGAATTAGGCGGAGAGGTAAAATATTTTACCGTTACCAATCTGTTTGCATGGGTGGCTGCTGCGGCTGTGGCTGCCGCTGCAGTATTGTTTGTGCTCAAACTCATCATAAGACTCAGATTGCTGTCGACTCTCGGCGGAATAGCGGGAATTATAGGATTGTTATCTGCAGCACTTGCACTGGTATTTACGTTCTTGATGTGCAAAGAGATGGGCAGCGTTGATGCGGGTGAACTTGTAAAGTCGCAGGTACTGCCCGCTGTGGGTTGCTATCTGCTGCTCGCAGGCGGCGTCGTAGGCGGCGGTGCTGCGATCGCAGGCGCGATAAAGAAATAACTGAATTTATATGGCAGAAAGGCCGTTGTCTTTACGGACAGCGGTCTTTTTTTGGTTTTTTATAAGAGAGTTTGAACAAGGTGTGCAATGCAAATAAAAAACCGCTTTGTGAAAAAAGCGGTAATGCCAATGTTTATAAAATCACATATCATTGCGGTATGCAGAATCTCGTTTTTGTATGTGAAAGACTGTTGAAAGGGTAAAAGCACCTTTTATTTGACCAGATATTCCGACAAAACTGCGGTCACGATGGCATAACCGTCTTCGTTGACGTGCAGACCGTCCATAGTTATATCCGCTCTGAGATTGCCGTCTTCGTCGGTAAGCTTGTCGTGTACGTTGATATAAGTACAGCCGAGTTCTGCACAAAGCGGTTCCAATGCCGCGTTTATAGCGAGTATATCCTCGTTTTTACGGTTGTCGACGCTGTTCAGATATATCGGGTGAGTGTAGGGGTTTACGGGGTACAGCGATTCAACGTATATCTCGCAATCGGGGACTGAAGTTTTTATCCTCGTCAGTATCTCGCGTATATTGGAGATCACTTCGTCGGGGGTGACGCCGCGGTTGATATCGTTCGCTCCTCCGAGGAAGATCACTCTCGAGGGCTTGAGCGCAAGGAGATTGCTGTCGAGTCTGTTCAGCATGCCGCTTGTGGTATCTCCGGAAATACCCCTGTTGTAACTTGGGAAAGAAGGAAAAGCGGTATCGGTATCGTAGAATTCTGTAAGAGAATCTCCGAAAAACACCGTCTGACCCTTTTGAGCTGTAAGATTCAATTTGTCGTAGCGCCTCTCTTTAGCGTTTTTGTTGCCTAATATCGAAAAAAGAACATCGCCGTAAGCAGCATAGTAGCTCAGGAAAAGACTGAGCACGAGAAGTATGATCGCACTTGAAGTAAAGAATGCAATAAGCCTTGCTTTTTCTCCTTTGAAAGTATCTTTCATATCCGTTTTCTCCATACTTTTATATCGGCAACAATATAATTTTCAGTGTTTTAATAACAAAATTATAGTCCTTAAGTCAATGCGTTGTCAACAAAGAAGCTTTCTGAAAAGCTCTTATTATTGTAAAATAGCGGTAAAATGTTTGCGTTTTGTCTGCAAAACGTACGGAAATGTAAAAAACATGCGCATTAATCCTCAAATTTCCATTTATATTTTAGTATATTTATATACAAACGAAAAAAATTATGTTATAATATATAAAAATATTCTCAGTGGGAGATATGGGGATGGGAAAGGAACTTAAAGATCTGAAACTTAAAAAAGTAGGCTCTAAGTCTAAGTCTGTAAACGATAGTCTTTATACCGACGATAACGATTATCTTTCTGAAAAACAGCTTAAAAAACTAAATAGCAAGAAAAACAGAAGACGCTTTTATACAGGATTTGCCGTTGTCAGCATAATCTTCGTATTGTGCGCCTCGCTTGTGGTCGGTTCTTTTGTCGCATGGGATATGTACGGAAAAGAACCTACGGGTCTTACTCTTCCGGAGGCGGTCAGACTGCTTTCCGATCTTTACAAAGACGGATCTGACGTAGTTGTAAACCCCTATGATCCGGAGAAAGATCTTGACGCATTCTATGCGGATCTCAAAAGAGGATTGTATCTTGCCGAGGATTGCGATATCACCGTGGACGACATAGTCAGCGGCGTTCTTTCGGATCTTATCAATAATCAGAATGGCGAAAACAACGGCGAAGAAAGCGGAGAAAATTCCGACAAGACGCTTGCGAGCGGAGGTTCTCTTATCATGTCGGGAGAAGAGGCGCCCGAGATAGGGGATAACGATTCCGTTACGGGCAACAAGGCTCTCGACGAGCTGCTTGAGAGTCTTGAGTTCGATTTCAGCGTTCTCGAAGGTCAGTCGCAGGATACCCTTGAGAAAGAAATGCTCGAACTGTCAGACAAAGAGCTTGCCGCAGTTATAAACGAAGCTCTCTGTTCGCTCAGTTCTATCGACGCTCTCAAGGACGTTGAAGAAAAGTACGGCGTAGTTATAAAGAACATCCTTTCCGTAGAGCAGGTGATCATAGATCAGGCCACCGTTCTTGAGCAGCAGGACGTAAGAGTACTCGTTACTATCAAGATAAACCTGCGTGACGCCGCTAAGACCGCGCTTGCGAACAATAAAGAAGAAATACTTGCTCAGCTCGGATTCGAACTCCCTGATTTCGCTAAGAATCTCGTTGACGCAGTTCCTTCGCTTTTGCCTGAAAAATTGTATTTCACGGCAAGCATTTTCCCCAATCAGCAGACATGGAGCGCTCGGGTGCTCATCAATAATATGGAGGAGAAGCAGGAGGCTGCAGTAAACAGACTCCTCGATAAATTCCTTGCGACAGAGGACGAGGACGGCAATAAGGTGCCTTTCTTGCAGAATATCAATGCAAAAGTTTACGACGTTATAATGAAGATAGACGAGCTTTTGCCTGTCAACTTTACTCCGTCGGGCTTTGAAACCAAACCGATAGAGGGCGTTATAAACATGCTCGGAGCAGAAAATCTCACGCAGGGCGATTTCCTTGCGCTCGTAAGGGACGTAAAACTGCCTACGGCTGAACAGCTCGGCGTTGACGGCTATACTCTCGAGGCACAGGAGAGTGCGGCAAACAAGTTCATCGACGAAGAATTCTGCTCGAAATATTATTTTAACAACGACCCTGTTGACGGACAGACAGATAAATTCATAACTGCATCCAATCTCTTCAGCAAGATCAATTCTTTCTCCGAAGACGAAGAAACGCTCAAACGTATCGAGATAAGAGAGAGGATAGAGGTTGTCGACGATTATGATGACGGTGAGCAGTTCAGATTGCAGGCGAACGGCGACACTCTGGCAGCTCTGCTCAACGGCTATCTGAAAAATCAGGAATACGAGATAGAGAATATGACTCCGTGGGTCATGGACGTAGAGTGCCCCGAGTCTGTATACACAGGCAAAGTCAATTCTGATTTCACGCTCAGAATTACGATAGAGCTCGATCTGACTTCGACTATTGATTCGCAGCTCGAGGGCAAGGAGAGCATGAAAAAACTCGTCAAACAGCTCTTGCCCGACTCTATATACGTTTTCCTCGATTACAGTCAGACAGTGGATATCAACGGCAACGTCACCAGCACGGCAGAGGTAGACATCAACAAGAAAGGAAACGATCTCAGCAAGCAGCATTTCGAAACCCTTATGAAACTGCTCAAAGCAGTAGAGAAAGGCAAAGAGAGCGGAGAAGAAGGCGGACAGACCGAGGACGTTACGAATATGACGTTCGAAGAACTGCAGGAAGAACTTAATCAGAAGATAAGCGACGCTTTCAAAGATATAGAAAACAAACTCGGCAAGGAAATACAATTCTTGCAGTCGACGGGCAACGACAATGCTACCGTAGCTATCCTGCCCAATATATTCGAAGTACTTGCAAACAACGAGAAACTCAAGTACGATCCCGAGATCGATGGACCGATGACGGTGGATGAGATCGAGCAGTTCAACAAAGAGCACGCTATAACGGGCGAAGAAATGTATATGATCCTGTCCGCAACGTATAAATATGATCCGAGTCAGAATTATGCGTCCAACGTAAGGACTGAAGACGGAGTTTCTTCTTTCGTAAGCGAGATCGACAACAAGTATTATATCGATGTCGACAGACCCGAAGACGACTGGTCCGCAGCGAATATTCAGACCATGCTGAGCAAGATCGGAGAAGAATACGAGACGAGAATAAGAGTCAAGGCAGCGGAAGGTGAGCATACGACCAAGACGTACCTGCTTACAGACGAAAGCACGGATCTCAATCCTTTCCTCAATCAGTACGAATTTGCAAACATCGTCAACGAATCGGGCTCGCTCAAGAATATAATGCAGATAATACCCGAAAGCAGGATCGAGTATATTATCATCGGCAACGAGGGTTCAGGTTCGTCGGCAACGCCTGTCATAGAGATGAGAATAAAGGGAGATATATCTTTTGACAATCTGTCGGGAGAAGACGCTACTGCATGGGAACAGAATAAAAAGTATTCCACGCTGTTCCCCGTAGATATCGATGTTATCGTCAGGATCCAGGTACTGCTCGACGAAAACGGCAATATATCTGAATATGTTCCGACCGTCGAAATAAACGAGATAGCTGACGAACAACTCGACAAAATGTTGTTCTTCGTCAGACGTTTTTCAGGTCAGACTTCTATGGGCGAAGGCGAAGACAAACAGGACTTCAGCCGCAAGGGACTCGAACTGACTATCAAAAACAAGATTTCTTCTGCACTCAACAAGATGACTGCAGAAGGAAAGGTCGAAATGCAGTTCGTTGAGAAATCTCTCGAGGGAGAGGTCACGGGAGGCATCGAATTCTCCACTATATTCGAGCTTGCGGTAAACAACATATATACGGAGGCAGGCGACGAAGGCAACAAGCCGTCGGGAGAGGCTATGCGCTCTACGATAAAGGGCTTGCATGAGGGTATGGGCAATTACGCTTACTCGAACAAAGATTACGAACCCGATATATCAGACAATCCCGAGGACGGAAACTCTACGTTTACGATATCTCTTATCGGTACCGAAGTGACCGTAGAGGCGCAGTTCCTTGACGCTTACATGGGCAAAAAAGTAAACGGTGACAGTTTCAGCAACATAATAGGCGGTAACCCCGGCGATATAAGTTTCTATCAGTCGTATATTCTTCCTGCATATGACAACGGCAGCAGGGAAGAGCTCGATTACAGCAATTCCGTCAGAGCGGAATATGAGTTCCTCGGCGAAGATATCAGTACGAGCGTATCTTATATGCTTATGACTCTGCGTGTGGAAACGGCAAACCTGTTCGGCGAGGATAACGCGGCTCAGGCCAAGGATAACCGTCTTATCCCGTCTGAGATTTATGTCAGCGCGCTTATAGCTCTCGAAAGCGGTAACGCTCAGACGCAGACGACGATTTTCGTCAACCGCATGACTGCAGAAGAGAGCGCGATAATGAACAGAATACTCAAGAAGGCCGGTTACGATAAGATGCTCTTCGATGAGGAGAACGGCAGCACGGACGAACTTATTGCCAAGATTTTCGAAACCGAGCTCGTATCCTATGAGTATAATTACAACGTAACTATCCCCGGTATAGGAACTACGGTTTCGGGAACTTATCCGATATCCATTACGGTAAACGACGTCGTTTCAGACAGTAAAGTCTGGTACTGCTCGATAGATACCGTTTCGAGACGAGATTATATCGTTGCAGAGGCGGGAAGAAGTTTCGGCGACGCGAGCGATCCCAGATACGGTATAGCATATCTGTATTATTCAGAAACCGTGGATATTTTAGATTATATCTCTTGATAAACGTTTTACGGAGAATATAAAACTTATATGAAAAAATACGACACTTTAACGATCGGTCATATTTCGCTCGACTACAATATCGATTATCTGGACAACCAGATAATCGAAGTCGGCGGAGCGGTCGTCTATTCGTCGGCAGCGGCTTATGCAGGCGGATACAAGGTAGGAGTTGTGACAAAAGTCGCACCTTGCGACAAGGGCAGACTTGATGAGTTCGTCATAGATAAAGAGGATATATTCTATATTCCTTCTTCTGCAAGCACTTCTATACGCAACAAATATCACACTCCCGACAAAGAAAGACGCACCTGCACATGTATAGGTCAGGCTGACGCTTTCAGAATAGAGGATATCCCCGACGTAGATTGCGACGTCTATCATCTTGCGGGACTTATATACGGCGACTTTGACGGAGAGCTTATCAAGGCTCTTGCGAAAAAGGGAAAGGTCGCTGTCGACGTGCAGGCACTCCTGCGCCATGCGGATAAAAAAACAGGCGCAATGTATTTCGAAGACTGGGCGGATAAAAAAGAGATTTTGCCATATATCACATATCTCAAAACCGACGCAGCAGAGGCAGAAATACTGACAGGACAGACGGACAGAGTAGTAGCTGCAAAAATGCTGCACCAGTGGGGAGCGAAAGAGGTCGTTATCACGCACAATACCGAGGTGATTGCTTACGACGGCAATAAAGTATATGCATGTCCGATAAAGGCGAGAAATCTTTCGGGCAGAAGCGGAAGAGGCGATACGACTTTTGCAGGTTATATCACAGAGAGAATAAATCAGCCGATAGACAAAGCTCTCTTGTGGGCGACGGCTCTCGTGTCTGCAAAGATGGAGAACCCGGGTCCGTACAAGGGCAAGCGCAAAGACGTCGAGGCTTATATAAAAGAGTTTTATCCTGAATTTTTGTGAGGTTTATATGAAACATACATACATGACAAAAGGTACTTGTTCACGCCGCATAGATTTCGAGCTTGACGGAAACAAAGTCAAAAACGTAGTGTTTTACGGCGGATGCCCGGGAAATCTGCTTGCATTGCCCCGTCTTGTAGAGGGCATGACGGTAGACGAGGTCGTGGAAAAATGCGGCGGAATCAACTGCGCCGGCAAGGGCACATCGTGTGCGGATCAGCTCGCAAAAGCCGTTTTACAAGCATATAGCCAAGAAAATTGAATTGAAAGCCTACGGATTTTCATTGACATAACGTCAAAGGTTGTAGTAATATATGTATACCGCTTTTTTGAAAGCATAGTGTGATCAGGAGGAATTTATGAAAATCGACGACAAAAGTAAATTCTTGTATAGCGAGGACGAAGAATTAGAAGATCTCTCAGAGTTCGATCTGGACGAAGAGATCGAAAAGCCCGCTCCCGCTAAAGAAGTCGTTCGTGAAGTCGCTGCTTACGAAGAACCCGCTCAGGAAGTCGAAGAAACGGCTGAAGAATACGAAGTTTATGAAGAAGAGGCACCATCGGACGGTATTACCGCAGTCGGAGTTGTCGGCAGCATAGACATACGTCCCAGCTTTATCGAGAGATTGTCCGAAATGGACGAGAGCGTTATCGAGTGGCACGCTCAGCTGCAGGCGCATCTTACGTCTTACCGCAAAGTCAAGAGCCGTTACAGCGCGCGTTGCGACAGCTACCGCATGGGAAGAGATCTGCTTGCCAAGATGGCGATCGGCGGCAAGACGCTCAAGCTTTATCTTGCGGTCGATCCTGAAGACGCAGCTCTCGACGACGGTAAATACCATCAGCGCGATCTCAGCGAAACGAGTGCATATCAGGAAGTTCCTTTCATGCTGCCGATACGTTCCAATCTTGCAGTCAGAAAAGCTTGCAGGGTAATCGATTACATGATGGGCAATCTGAATATTCCCAAAAGACGTCCGCGTAAAAAGAGAACCACTAAGTCCTGAAGACAAAAGAGTTGATAACATTAATAAAATCCGTTTCAGACGAAACGGATTTTTTTAATGATTTTGTTTGGTCTGCTTTGCTATATTTATCTGCACAAAGAGTTGGCAAAATCAGTTATATCTGAAAGTCTTTCGGAAAAACAATATCCTTACATGTATTCGTTCTTACAGCAGTATAGAATATGCGAGCAGTATCGTTGCAGAGTAATAAAAGAGCATTACGACGTAATTCAATATTCGTCTTAACGTAACAGATCTGCCGTAATAAGTGTAGCACAGCGCGGTATCCGAAAGCATGAACGCGAGCAATGCGACGAAAAGCGCGACCGAGCGCGGAGAAGGATTGACTATAAGCAGGTTGAGCGCGCATATCGTCGTAAATCCGATTATCACCGAATAAGCTATAAGACCGACCGCCGTTTTTTCAAGTTTCATAATCTTGAGCTTGTATGAGATAAGCAATATCGCGGGAGCGATCACGACTATGGGTATAAGCCAATAGATAAATCTGTCCGCGTACATGATAAAGCGTATCGCAAACAGTATCTGGGCGAGAGAAAACGCTCCGACGCCGAGCAGCAGATACAGATTGGCGGTGCGTTCTGTGAAAAGCTCTTTTATCATGAGGAATACGTCTCCGACGAAACAGAGCATAAGTCCCGTAAGCATGACCATGCCGTATTTGAGATTGAGCAGGTTGTCGAAATTCTTGCTCAATGCGATAAATCCTATCAGCATGAATCCGAGCGAAGAAACTGTCTTCGCGATCGTGGCGATCACGCGGTGTTCGTTGACATAGAACGCCGCTGTCAGAAATGCCGATATTATCATTATGCCGGAGATAACGTAGATCCCAATCATATTTCACACCTCGCGGTTTGTCAGAAACAGAAGTTGCCGTCTGTAAAGATAGGTATTTCGGTGCCGTCGGCGCAGATACTCGTAATGCTCAGGTCGGGAGTGCCGACCATGAAGTCGACGTGTTCGTCCGAGAAGTTCACGCCGAGAGAGGAGAGCTCTTCATCGCTCATTTTTTCAGAGCCTCTTATCAGCGGATAAGCTCTTCCTATCGCAAAATGGCAACTTGCGTTTTCGTCGAACAGAGTGTTGTAGAAAAGCGTATGCAGATTCTGTATAGGAGAATCGTATTGGACGAGAGCTATTTCTCCGAGACGTTTGGAGCCTTCGTCCGTTTCTATGATATTCTTAAGAGTTTCGTATCCTTTTTTAGCGTTGAAGTCTACGATAACGCCGTCTTTAAGTTCAAGATAGAAATCTTCGATGACTGTGCCGTTATGAACGAGAGGCATCGATGCGACTATTCTGCCGTTGCCGGTGTTTTTATCGGGCAGAGTGAATATCTCTTCCGTAGGCATGTTGGCGCAGAACGGCGCACCGTAAGTCGTATCTTCTTTCGCGCCGCTGAAATAAGCGCCTTTGGGAAGTCCTATCGTAAAGTCCGTGCCGATAGAATTTTTATAATGCAGCTTTACGAGCCCCATGCTGTTCAGTTTGTTTATTCTGTACAAAGACTTGTTCTGGAATTCCTGCCATGCCTTTATGCTGTCTTTGCAGTCGAGGCGCATAGCCTTTATTATGAGCTCCCACAGCTTGGCGACAGCCTTAGAAGAGGACATGTCGGGGAATACCGTTTTTGCCCACTCAACGCTCGGTACGGCGCATAACGTCCATCTTATTCTGTTGGTCATCGCGTTGTCGTAATATTCTGAAAAAGCTTTGTGAGCCGCGCGCGATCTTGCGGCGATCTTTTCGGGATCTATACCGTCGAAAAGATGCGGATTTTCTGAAAGGATGCGGATTATGACGGCGTTCTTTCCTTTATATGAATTTTTCATATCCGCTTCCCAAGCGGGTATGTCTTTGAGGGTTTCTTTGTCCTGATACAGATAATGCAGCCTGCTTGCTTTGTCGTCGGCGTACGATACGGCAACGCGTTTAGCTTTTGATTTGTAGCAGTATTCCGTAATTGCCTGAGCGAGAGGAGCACCTTCGAGCGAAGACACGATAAGAACGTCGTCGTCTTTGCGTATGCATGCTCCGATTTTTACTACGAGTTTTGCATATTTTCTGATAACAGACTTCATCTTGACACCTTGCCTTAGTTAGCTATTATGCGAACGTAACATCCGCACAATATAATTATCCTATATTAAGGCTTAGTTGTCAAGAATAGATTTTATTTACTTGCGCGCGCAGTTCATTTCCGAAGAATACAACGCGGGCGTACAGACGTTCAAGATATGGACAAACGCTCGCCTATGTGATATAATTATTGCAATTACGGAGGTGTGATCATGATAGTAACCGTATCGGACAACAAATTGAGCGTAAGCGCAAATACCAACGGGGCAACGCTTACGTCGGTAAAAAGACTCAGAGACAAGAGAGAATTTTTGTGGCAGGGCAGCGAAGATTCCTGGACAGAACAGGACGTAGTGATTTTTCCGTTTGTGGCAAGGCAGAAAGACGGCTGGTATTCTATAGACGGCAAGCGTTACGATATGCCTCTCCACGGCGTTTGCAGACATGCGGATTTTACAGAGCAGCGCGTTTCGGACAGCGAAACCGTGCTGATCAACAGATATAACGAGTCTACGCTCGAAAAGTATCCTTTCAGATACGAATACAGCGTAAGATTCAAAGTCGAGGGCGGCGCGCTCGAAGTTATCCACACGGCAAAGAACGTGGACGATAAGCTGATGTTTTTTATGATGGGCGCACATCCCGCGTTCAATGTCTGTGCAAGCGTAAAAGACGGCAAAATCGACACGGGTGCCAATTATATCGATTTCCTTAAACCGATTTCCCCCAATTATCTGACGCTTGAAGAGAAAGGACATTTTATCACCGGCACCGCGCCTTTCGGTACTATTACAAAACTCAGCGCTGGCAAGGACGTAATGGTGAAATACAAGACCGTTATGCTGACAGACGTCGGTACAGACAAGCTTGCGTTAAGACTTGCGGACGGAGAGAGCGTTTATTTCGATTTCGGAGAAGTGGACGTACTCGCTTTCTGGAGCATGGAAGAGAGCGGCGCTTATATCTGCATAGAGCCGTGGCACGGCGCACCCGACAGGCTGGATCCCGTAAGAGAACTCAAGGACAAAGCCTTCGTGCATACGCTCGAGCCGGGCAAGACTTTCACTTACAGATACAAAGTATCGTTCAACGACTGATAATCGATATAAGGAGAGTCGCGTGAAAATGCTGTGCGCGGACGTCGGCGGTACCGCGGTCAAAGCTGCTTTGATTTCCGTAGGACGCGTCAGACTCCCTCAGAGTTATAAAATAAAGATTTTCAGATCTGTTCCTACCCGTTCGGCAGACGGTTTCGAAGGGGTAAGGGACAGTATAGTAAAAGCGCTTAATGCCGTAAGATCCGAAGATCTCGCCGACGTGGTTGCCATAGCCACGGCGGGAGAGGTAATGTGGAACGACGGCAGCGTGCTGCATGCCACGAGATCTCTGCCGGGGTTTGAAGGTTACGCTTTTGCAAAGGATATGTCTGAAAGACTCGGGAAAAGAGTCGTAGTGATAAACGACGCGTGCGCCGCAGCGGTATGCGAACATTATTTTACGAGAAGGAGAGTAGCAAGCACGCTTGTACTAACGATAGGCACGGGGCTCGGATCTGCGCTCGTTACGGACGGACCGATAGACGGAGATCACGTCAAAGACCTCGAACTCGGGCATATGCTTTACCGTGAAAACGGTATCGAGTGCGGTTGCGGAAAGAGAGGTTGTTTAGAGCAGTACCTGTCTGCCACTGCGATCAAGCGCGATGCCGGGACAAATACCGTGAAAGCTGCTTTAACGAACACGGATAACGTAAAATGCGTAGAGGCAAAACGTAATTTTCTTGCTGCGTTGCGCGACGTTGTAAAACTCGCTAAGGAAAAATACTCGCCCAAAGAAATACTAATAGGCGGAGGACTTGCCGAGATGAAAGAGCTGTGGCTCGATGACTTCTACGGGATGTCGGGTTACGACGACGTGAAAACGGCGAGGCTCGGCAATAAGGCGGGACTTCTCGGGACGGCGTATGCAGCGTTGAACGGGAGATTTTCAGATCAGTAAAAATTATTCGAAAGACGGAATTTATGTATAAGCTTGAAATGCATCTTCATACGGTCCACAACAGCCATTGCGGTCAGGAAGAACCCTGCGATATTGCGCGGATATACGCAAATGCGGGATACAACGGCATAGTCGTGACCAATCATTTTAACCGCACGGATCTGTTCGGTTACGTCGCGCAGCAGTTCGGCAGTAATCTCGACGTAATGAGCGATTATCTGCGGGACTATTTCGAGCTTAAGGACGAGTGCGCTAAATATGGCATAGACGTGTTCTTAGGACTCGAAGCGGCTCCCGATTTCTGCACATATTACAAGTATTCGCCTCCGTACGGAGAGATACTCGTATACGGCATAACTCCCGATCTCGTGCTCAAAGACGGATACGATATTCTCAATTTCAATAAGATCGAATTGTACGAGTGGGCAGAGAAAAACGGTTGTCTGCTTGTCGTGGCGCATCCTTACCGCAGTATATGCACGGAGCTGGATTACAGGTACGTGCACGGCATTGAGATCGCAAATCTGCATCCGAAACAGAATTCGCATAACGATAAAGCCGAAAGAGTATGCAGAATGCTCGGGCTTATACCTACGGGCGGCAGCGACTTCCATTTCAAAGGCGGAGAGGGAGGCGGAATCCTGACAAAACGCGCTCCTGAAAACGAAAAAGACATCGTTGAGATATTAAGGAGCGGAGATTACGAGGTGATAAGATCATGAGTAAAAAACCGGAAAAGACAAACGTTATGCGCACGCTCGAAACGCTGGGAATAAGCTATAAAGCATACGAATACGACAATACGCTGACAGACGGAGCGCACGTCGCGGCGTCGCTCGGCAAGGATCCGTCCTGCGTCTTCAAAACGCTGGTAACGGTAGGACACGATCGCAAGAACTATGTTTTCGTAGTGCCCGTTACGGGGTCGCTCGATCTGAAAGCGGCTGCGGCAAGCGTGGGCGTTAAAAACGTCGAGATGATACCTCAGAAACAGCTTTTGCCTCTTACGGGATATATTCACGGAGGTTGCAGTCCTATCGGCATGAAAAAGAAATTCGTGACGGTCATAGACGAGAGCGCGAAAGACAAGGAAACGATCGTTTTCAGTGCGGGAAAAGTAGGGCATCAGGTGGAAACTTCTCCTTTGGATCTCGCAAACGCGGTACAGGCAAAATTCGCAAAAATAGCATCGGTCTGAATCTTTAAGGATAATTTTTACTTTTTCTCACGGGTAAAGAATACAGGCGAAGTACAGCTCGGGACAGACACGGACTGAATTTTGCATAAAAATGGATAATACGGTTAAATTGCGGCATAAAACGGTAAATTTGCGCGTTTGAGCCGCTTTTTTGTTTCAATTGTTGCGTAAGCGTCTGCGCGTTTGTTATAATAAAAAAAATTGTGAGTAAGGGAGAAAAGCTTTGAAGAAGTTCAGCGTCAGCAAAGAATCGGTTAAAGAATTTTTCGCAAACAACGGCAAAAAAATAGCGCTCAAGAGCGCGCAGGTGCTTATAGTTTTAGTTATAGTTACCGCGCTGTGTCTCGGCATTTACAGTATCGCGGCATATTCCAATCTTCGCATTACGGTAGATCTCAACGATAAACAACAGACTGTACAGGGGTTCGGCGCGTCTATGGCGTGGACCTTTCAGAGATTGGGTCTCGAGGGATCCGATCAGGTAAAAGAAGACGCTATCGAAATGCTTTACGGAGATAGCGGACTCAGACTGAATATCGTCAGATTCAATATAGGCGGAGGATCGCTCGACTCCAATCTCGATAACGTCGCGCCTTACAACAACGGATGGTTCGACAAGGACAGGAGAGCGGAAAGTTTCTTTATGGCTGAGAGTTTCCTCGACGCTGACGACGATACGCTCAAGGCGGCTTTTGCAGACGAGAGCAATTACGATTTCGATAACCGCGACGTCGGAGCTCTCGAAATGCTCGATATGGCTCTGGCTACGGGCGGTATAGACAAGGTGGTCTTCTTTGCAAATTCTCCGCACTATCTGATGACGGTGTCGGGGACTTGTACGGGTGCGGTCGAACAGCAGAACAATCTCAAAGAAGATTTTTACGAAGCTTATTGCGATTATCTGCTGATAATAGTGGACAATCTCGTCGAAAGACATTTTTCGGGACTTGAAAAAATGCCCGAAATAGTTATAAGTCCAGTCAACGAGCCTCAGTGGGATTGGGGCGGAGAAGGTTCTTCTCAGGAAGGCTGTCATTTCGATCCCGAGCCGCTTGCCAGATTCTACGACGTATTTTTCGACAAACTCAACGAATATAACGCGCAAAACGGCACGGACATAGAGTGCGACGTGCTCGAGAGCGGAAACTATAAATTCTATCTCGACCGAAAGGATATAAAAGAATATCTCGAGGCGATGAGCAAGTACGATTATTTCGATGAAATAGAATACATATCCGCACACTCTTACGGCGCCGACGACAGCAAAGCGCACAGGACGAAATATCAGAATTATATCGATAAGAATTATGCGGGACTCGGCATTTCGATAACCGAATATTGCGAAATGGTAGAGGGCAGATCGGATACGATGGAGAGCGGGCTTCTGCTCGGCAACGTTATAAGCAGAGATCTGACGATGCTCAACGCGATAGACTGGAGCTGGTGGCTTGCGGTATCTCCGTGTGATTACAATGACGGACTCGTCTATTGGGACGGCGGAGACGATCTCAGCGTTCTCAGAAGATATTACGTCATGGGACAGTTCTCAAGATATATCGACAAAGGCGACGTGCGCGTAGGTGCGACATGTTCGGACCTTACGGGTTGGGCGGGGCTGGATTACAGCGCGTATCAGAAAGCGGACGGCAGCGTGGTCGTCGTAGTCATCAACAATTCTTCGTCTGACAAGAACGTGACGATCGGTGGTCTGTCCGACTATAAAAAAGCGACAAGCGTCTGTACTGTACAGACAACGGACGGATGGGACGAAAAATCCATTGACTGGACAGGCAAGGTATCTTTGCCCGCTCAGAGCGTAACGACGTTTATTCTTGAAAAATAATATGCAATGTTTTGAAGAAAGGATAAAGGAGTTCAGAGATATTCTCGGCAGAGGCAAGGTAGTGTTTTTCGGCGGCGCGGGCGTGTCTACGGAAAGCGGCGTGCCTGATTTCCGTTCTTCGGGCGGTATTTTTTCTCAGAAATACGATTATCCGCCCGAGGTGATACTTTCTCACGAATTTTTTTACGCAAAGACAGACGTGTTTTTTGATTTTTATAAAAAATTCATGATGCCGCTTGCCGCAAAACCCAACGCGGCTCACGTTGCGCTTGCAAAGCTCGAGAAAGAGGGTTTGCTCGATGCGGTTATTACTCAGAACATAGACGGTTTGCATCAGGCGGCAGGCAGTAAAAAGGTGCTCGAACTGCACGGCAGCATACACCGCAACACCTGCCTTGAGTGCGGCAGAAAATTCGACGCGCGCTACGTCGAGGGCAGCGACGGAATTCCGACTTGTCCGTGCGGAGGACTTATCAAACCCGACGTCGTGCTGTACGGAGAGCCGCTGCCCGAACGCGTTTTCGAAGAGGCTTTTGAACGTATTTCTTCTGCCGATACGGTGATAGTCGGAGGCACTTCGCTCAACGTCTATCCGGCGGCGGGTCTGCTGACTTATTTCAGGGGCAGAGATCTCGTGCTTATCAATAAAACAAGGCTTGCCGCAAAAGGCGCAACGCTCGTCTTTGACGAACCAATCGGAGAAGTGTTTACAGCTGCTTTATCGTGATTTTTGCTTAAAAATGCGCGTTTCGGACAATCGGGCGGAGGAGAGCTTGAAAAACTTCAGAGAAAATAATTGTAAATTCACTCTGTTTTTTAGTTGAAATATATCTTACTAAATGTTAATATATTTATGTAACCGCGGACAGCTTTCCGCGTTTCGATTATTTCTGAGAGGAGTTATGGATCACTTACCTGACGGCCAACTTCAAAATATCGTTTTCACCGCACCGCGTTTCCCGATGGAATACGTTTGCGGTTTTTGTACTATGAAATCCAAAGACAATATTTATGTATACGGAGGCAAGAATGAGACCGTTTTTTGAGTCTATATTCAATTTCGACAAAGACACTTCCAACATGGCTCTTATCGCGCTCGCAGGCGCAAAAGAGCTCGGCGACAAGGTGGATTACTACCTCGTCAACTGGTACAACCAGGAGGCTAAAGCGCAGGGTAAAAAATTCCACCGCGACACCTTCCTTATAAAGAACGTCTGCCCCAGATTCACTACGGGCGACGGCAAAGGCCTTGTTATGGAAACCATAAGAGGCAAGGATCTGTACATCCTCTGCGACGTCGGCAATTATTCAATTACCTACAATATGTTCGGTTTTGAAAACAATATGTCGCCCGACGATCATTACTGCGACCTCAAGAGAGTCATCGCTGCTTGCGGAGGCAAGGCAAAGTCGATCACGGTCGTAATGCCCAGTCTTTACGGCGGCAGACAGCACCGCCGCAATGCGAGAGAATCTCTCGACTGCGCTCAGATGCTGCAGGAGCTCACCGATATGGGCGTAAGCGAAATAATCACTTTCGACGCTCACGACCCCCGCGTTCAGAACGCCGTACCTCTCATGGGCTTTGACAACTTCCTGCCCACGTATCAGATACTCAAGGCGATGCTCCGTTCTTACACAGATCTCGATATGACGAGAGAAAGATTTATGATCGTCAGCCCCGACGAAGGAGCTATGAGCCGCAATATATATTACGCTTCCGTGCTCGGCACCGATCTCGGTATGTTCTATAAGAGAAGAGATTACGCTAACGTAGTCAACGGCAGAAACCCGATCGTGGCTCACGAGTATATCGGCAACGACGTCCGCAATAAGGACATCTTCGTTGCAGACGATATCATCGCAACCGGCGATTCTATGCTCAAGCTGTGCAACGAGCTCAAGGAGAGAGGCTGCGGCAAGATATTCCTTTCCGCTACCTACGCGCTGTTCACCGAAGGTCTCAAGAAATTCGACGACGCATACGAGCAGGGCTTGTTTACCGCGGTCATAAGCACCAACCTCACATACGCGCCCAAAGAGCTGCTTGAGAGAAAGTGGTTCATCCAGGCGGATATGTCCAAGTTCCTTGCTTATATCATCTCCGCATGCGATCAGAACAAGTCGCTCAGCGAACTTCTCGATCCTCACGACAAGATACATGAGCTTATTGCAAAATTCAACGCTAACAAACCGGAGCAGATAGCTTTGGATATAGAGGAATAAATTATGAAAATTACTTGGCTCGGTCATTCGTCTTTCAGACTGGAAGAATCCACGGGTACAGTCGTAGTCACGGATCCTTACAGTAAAAAGACTGTCGGTTACGAGATGCAGGACGTCAACGCCGACGCAGTAACGATTAGCCACCACCACAACGACCACGACGACCTGAAAAAACTCAACGCCGACGTGCAGATCATAGATACTCTCGGGTTCTGGGAAGTCAAGGGTATCGACGTATCCTCATTGCTCAGTTATCACGATGACGACAACGGCAAGAAAAGGGGAGAAAACCTTATCTTCAAATTCAGAATAGACGGCGTGGATCTCTGCCATCTCGGAGATATCGGCGAGGAGTGTACCGTAAGGCTCGGCGATTCTATCGGTACGGTAAACGTGCTTATGGTCCCCGTAGGAGGTAATTACACGATCGATGCAAGGCAGGCGAAAGAGTATGTCGATTTCCTTATGCCGGACATCGTGATCCCTATGCATTACGAAACGCCTTCCTGCAATCTGGATATAGACAAGCTCGACAGGTTTCTCGAGCTTTTCGATGAAGAACAGATCGTTCGCGTAGACGGCGATTCGATTGAATTCCACAGAGATTATTTTGACGGCGATTGTACAAAAGTCATCGTGTTCTCTGACGAAAAATTCTGATTTTTAATTCCGGTACGCGCATATCAGGCGCGTATCGGGTAAAAATAAAAGAGATATTTGCTCTTTACCGCGTTTTTTAATTTCAACGACATAATTTACATTTACAAAAGATTAATCGGCACGTTTTTTGACGGTTTTAGTCGAAATGCAAATAAATCCGTGCTTGAACGAGTACATATTTTTTTAGGAGAAAAAAATGAGCGACAAAAAGTTTTACACCGAGGACGAGTTGAATAAAATGACCGTTTTTCAATTGAGAGAGGTTGCACGCGATATCGGCGTCAGCTCTCCTACATCCAAAAAGAAAGAGGAAATCATCGCACAGTACCGCGGTATAGTAGACGGAGAGATCCAGCCTACAAAGAGTACGCGCGGACGTAAACCTATGAACAAGCCCAGAGAGCTCGAAAGTTCGGACAAGACCGAAAAAAGCGCGGCAGTTAAAGAGAAAAGCCTTAAGAAGCCCAATGCGGAACGCGACAATTTTTCTGCGGCTCAGCAGAGCGAAGAAAACGCAGAGAGTGAGCTCGAAGAAAAGCACGGCGTGCTTGACATACATCCCGACGGCTACGGCTTTTTGAGAGCGGAGAATTGCGAATACGGCAATAAAGATACTTACGTTTCTGCCAAACTGATAAAATCTATCGGTCTCAGAGCCGGAGATAAAGTCGTCGGCAGAGCTAAGCGTAACGCTGAAAATAAGCCTCCCGCACTCGTTGTTGTCGACGAGGTAAACGGCAATCCTCCCGAAAATCTTCGCCAAAGACCCAATTTCGACAATCTCGTACCTATATATCCCGACGAAAGACTCAGGCTCGAACTCAAGGCAGGAAAGAGCGATTTTGCAATAAGATGTATAGATCTCATCGCTCCGATAGGCAAGGGACAGAGAGCTATGATCGTTTCTCCTCCTAAAGCGGGCAAAACGACTCTGCTCAAAAAAATCGCCAACAGCATTTCTCTCAATTATCCCGACGTGCTTTTGTTCGTTCTTCTCGTTGACGAAAGACCGGAAGAAGTTACGGATATGCAGAGGAGCATAAACGGAGAAGTCATATATTCCACTTTTGACGAAACTCCCGAACATCACTGCAAGAGCGCGGAACTTCTTATCGAGAGAGCAAAAAGAAACGTGGAGCTCGGCAAGGACGTCGTTATCATTATGGATTCTCTGACAAGACTTGCGAGAGCGTACAACCTTACTATACCGCCTACGGGCAGGACGCTTTCGGGAGGTATAGATCCGGGTGCGCTGCACAGCCCCAAAAGATTTTTCGGCAGTGCGAGAAACATCGAAAACGGCGGAAGTCTTACCATAATAGCAACTGCGCTTATCGATACAGGCAGCCGTATGGACGACGTCATATACGAAGAGTTCAAGGGCACGGGCAATATGGAAATACATCTCGACCGTAAGATGAGCGAACGCAGAGTTTTCCCCGCGATAGATCTCAACAGATCGAGTACGAGAAGAGAAGACCTGCTCCTCACTCAGAAAGAACTCGAAGGCGTATTTGCAATGAGAAAGATGATAAGCTCGATGGACAGCCAGGAGGCGACGGAAAAACTTCTCGATTATATCGTAAAGACGAAAAACAACGACGAATTTATAGGCATTATCGTATCCCAGGTAAACAGATGGGAAAAAGAAGGTTTCAGTTTCAGGAAATAAAGCTTAATTCGGCAATTTGCGGACGGAGATATCCGTCCGCATTTATTATATGTCGGGATTTTGAATATTTATTCAAAATTTGATCGGATTATCACGGTTTATACATAAAAACGGGCAGAACGGGCGGTTGAGCAGCATAAACAATAAAAAATCGCGCAAAAGCCGCAATTTCGATAAAACGAACAGTTTCGCAGACCATTTTGCGTAAAAGCGCGTGGCAAACAGTCAGAAACGGAAAATCCCGACGGCAGAAGGAATTAGCTGTCAGATGTTTTTCAGGACAATCTGAAAAAAATATTTCAACGACTTTCGCTTATGGAAAAAATCGGGTCATATTTCTGAAAGCGATATAAAAATTGTCATCTTATTATGAAATTTTTCAATATCTAAAAATAAGACAAGTTGATTGACGGTATATAATTCGGTTTTGATCGAAAAGATTTAATATATTGTTCAAAATATGTAGGAAATAGGGACATATTTTGTAAAAAAATTAACAAATACCATTGAAATAGTCAAAAAGCTTGTGCTATAATAAAGTCAACACGAAAATAATGAATAAAATTCGTATTATATTTAGAAAGGGCGCACAGACGTGCGGAGTAAAAGATTATGGAATTCGGTAAAAATCTTAAGAGGCTGCGTAAAGTAAAAAACATTTCGCAACAGAGAATCGCAAAAGAGATAGGCGTATCTCAACGTACGGTATCTCATTACGAGAAAGGAGAGAGCGAACCGTCGCTGCTCTGCCTTTGCAAGATTGCGGAGTTTCTCGGCGTAACCACCGACGAGCTGCTCGGACATGTCTTAGCGTAAAGTAAAAGATTCGACGTTGTCCTCGAGAAGAGTGTACAACCCGTAAAGTCCGCCGATTATGTCTTTGTCGATAAGTCCCGGATAGGTCTTGTCGAGCGCCATAAGATCCTTGATGACAAAAAGTTGTCTTTTTGTTATCGCACGCGCAAAGACTTTGTCGGCGTTGCTCATGCGCGGCTGAAAAGCACGGCTTTTTTCAGTATCGGTATTGCTTGAAAGATCATAGGTCTTGAATAACATATATAAGTCCTCCTGGTGGACGGGACGTCCTTTTGTATCTCTATAATATGAGATATAATATGACAATATATGTCAGTTGATTTTGCAAAAGAAAAAAATTTTGCATGGTCGACATTTTTTGAAGAAATAAAGCCGTAAAACGGCAAAGATGGAAGGCGAGAGGGAAAGAAAATGAAATACGCAGACTTGATTTCTAAGATGACGGTCGAAGAAAAGGCGTCATTGTGTTCCGGCAGGGACATGTGGCATTTCAAAGGCATTGAAAGACTCGGGATACCCCCTATCATGGTTTCAGACGGTCCTCACGGACTCAGGACTCAGAAAGATTCAGGCGTCAGTACGCAGATGAACGTTTCGGTGGACGCGACCTGTTTTCCGCTTGCGTGTTCGACGGCATGTTCGTGGGACAGAGATCTCGTAAAAGAGATCGCTAAGCGCATCGGCGAAGAGGCTCAGAAAGAGGACGTGCAGGTAGTGCTCGGTCCGGGCGTAAATATCAAGCGTTCTCCGCTTTGCGGCAGAAATTTCGAATATTTTTCAGAAGATCCGTATTTAAGCGGAGAGTTGGGAGCTGCCTTCGTAGACGGTCTGCAATCGCAAGGCGTCGGCACTTCGGTCAAGCATTACGCAGTTAACAATCAGGAAACTTACCGTATGTCGGTCAATGCCGTAGTCGACGAACGTACTATGAGGGAGATATATCTCCCCGCGTTCGAGGCTGTCGTAAAGAAGAGCAATCCCGCAACGGTGATGTCGTCTTACAACCTTATCAACGGGCAGTCTGCGACGGAGAACGTTCACGTCCTTGACGATATACTCGAAAAAGAGTGGAATTATAAAGGCATTGTTATCAGCGACTGGGGCGCGGTAAATCATCGCGTCGACGGCGTAAAAGCAGGCATGCACGTAGAAATGCCGTCCAGCGGAGGCATGAACGACGAGCTTATAGTCGAGGCTGTAAAAGCGGGTACTCTTGACGAAAAGATCCTCGACGAAAGGGTCGACAGAATACTCGATATCGTTTTCGATTTATATAACAAACGCAAACAGGGCGCGACATACGACGTCAAAGAGCACAACGAATTTGCACGTAAGGCTGCGGCAGAGTGCTGCGTTCTGCTTAAAAACAAAAACAAGATATTGCCGCTTAATAAAAAGGATAAGATCTTAGTGGTAGGCGAGATGGCACGTTCTCCGAGATTCCAGGGTGCGGGCAGTTCGTTTATCAACTGCCACAAGATAACGTCGGCACTCGAGGCGTTTGACGAGGACGGCATAAAATACGAATTCGAGCCCGGCTATTACAGAAAGACGCGCAAGGACTGCTCTAAACTTATAGACAGTGCGGTCGCTAAAGCGAAGAATTTTGAAAAGGTAATAATATTCGCGGGACTTCCGGGAGAATACGAGGCTGAAGGCTTTGACCGCAAGAATATGGATATGCCCGCGTCGCACAACGAGCTTATCTCAAGAATTGCAGGCGTAAACAAGAACGTGGTCGTAGTGCTTTCTGCAGGCGCGGTCGTAACCATGCCGTGGATTAACGACGTCAGAGGAGTTCTGCTTGCGGGTCTTGCAGGACAGAACAGCGGAGGAGCGGTTGCCGACGTGTTGTACGGAAAGGTAAATCCTTGTGGCAAGATTGCGGAAACCTATCCGCTCAAACTTGCTCACGTTCCTTCAAGCGCATATTTCCCGGGAGAGAGATACAACGTAGAGTACAGAGAAGGTCTTTATGTCGGTTACAGATATTTCGAGAGCGTGGACGCTCCGGTACTGTTCCCGTTCGGATTCGGACTTTCTTATACTACATACAATTACAGAGATCTGACTGTCGACAAGACTGAATTCAAAGCGGACGAGGGCGTTAAAGTCAGCGTTACCGTTGACAATACGGGTGACAGAGACGGCAAAGAGATAGTGCAGTTGTACGTTCTTCACAACGGCAAGGCGGTATATATGCCTAAAGTGCAGTTGCGCGCGTTTGATAAGGTCGATGTAGCGGCGAAAAGTTCTGCAACGGTTACGTTTATGCTTGACAAAAGGGCCTTTGCGTTTTATGATGTTAATGAAAAGGATTGGGTCGTCGAAAGCGGTGATTACGAGATCGCCGTGGGCGGCAACGTCAGAGAGCTCAAGTGCAGGGTAACCGTTAAGGTTGAAGGCACTGACAGCAGTAAAATCAAATCGACCGCAAAGGGTTGGTATTTATCTCCCGACGTCAAAAAAGCCGTATCAGACGAAGATTTCAATTCCCTTTTTATTGACGGCGTACCTACGCGCGTATCTCACGAGTGCATAAAAGGTCAGTTCACGTCGGACGACAGCTTAGAAGACATGTCCAAGACGAGCGGACTTGCAAGATTTGCCCTCAGTATAATGCGACCGCTTATGCGTATGTCGATGCACGTTGACAAGTACGATCCCAATTATCTGATGATTTGCGAGGTCATGCAGACTTCTCCTCTCAGATCGTTGGCGTTCAGTTCTCAAGGTGCCTTCAATATGAAGATGGTGGACGGCTTGTTGATCATGATGAACGGACACTTCTTCAAAGGTTTATTTGCTTTACTCAAGGCTATTTCAAAATAAACAATAGCCTACCCCCTTCTAAAAGGCAGGTCGGGAACCAACCCGACCTGTTTTTTTTTATTTCTGCCGAAGAAAATCAAACTCACGAGCTGTGAGCAATTCCTTTGCGCTTTAGCTGTGTCAACTTCACGAGGTAATACCGCAAGAGTATTACCTCGCAAACTTTCCTTGCTAAATCACAAATGCTTTAGCTCACAGCTGCGCTCGTTTGAGTTTTCTTCGGCAGATGTTTTATAAGTTTGTCATTGTCCGCAAGGGCATTTCATAGTGTCGCCTTCGGTGTTTGCCTTATCTTGGCAGAAACTATCTCGCTTACAGCCTCGCCCTGCATTGTCGCCTTCGGCAAATTATTTAATTACTATGATTCTGTGGTAATTGATTTTTTAGACACTTTAGCATTTGCAACTTCACGAGGTAATACCGCAAGAGTATTACCTCGCAAACTTTCCTTGCTAAATCACAAATGCTTTTGCTCGCAGCTACGCTCGTTTGAGTTTTCTTCGGCAGATGTTTTATAAGTTTGTCATTGTCCGCAAGGGCATTTCATAGTGTTGCCTTCGGCGTTTGCCTTGTCTGCGCAGAAACTATTTCGCTTACAGCTTCGATCTGCATTATCGCCTTGGGCAATCCTATATAGGAATTATTATTTTTATATAATTTACTATTGATGACATAAAGCGAAATCAAAGTTAATAAAAAAATCGGGACACAGGAAATGGTGCAAAAAGCGCCGCTGAAAAGCGGCGCGGGTTTTATTCGGAAACTTCTTCTTTTGACGAGCGTTGCCAGAAACGCTTTTTCTTTATCTTGGGAGAGAAGTATTTGTCGTTGTTGTATTCGACGCATTGAGCTATAGCGTCGTGAGCGCGCTGAGTAAGATCGTAAACGTTCTTCTTTACGGGTAGCTCCGTATTGGGATATACGGGAGGCAAGACCTCTATGCTTACGAGCGGATGCTTGCTGAATATCTTAGTCAGTTTGCGCGGACGATACTTTATCGCAAGAGGTATGACGGGGACATTGTTCTTTACCGCAAAGTGAAATGCACCCGGTTTGAACGTCCTGATCTTGTCGTACCACGGCCACAGTGCGCCTTCGGGGAAGAAGTGTACGAATTTGCCGCGTTGGAGCAGGCCGTCCATTTCTTCGATAAATTTTTTTGTTCCCGCAGTTGTATTGGGGATAGGGAAGGCGTTGAGCAGATGCACGATATGTCTGACATAAGGCAGCTGGAAAGTGGTGTGCAGCGTAGGCAGATAGCTCATTTTGGGCCAATTTGCCTGACAAGCCATAACGCAGTCCATCATATGAACGTGGTTGCTGACCGTGATCGCGCCCGAACCTTCTTTTATGATACGTCTGATGTACTTCTTGTTTTTGACCTTAAAGCCGTACATGAAGAAAGTGATTATCGGCAGAAGTGTCATGCCGAACATCCACAGCAGACAACCGAAAAACTTTTTGATAGGATTTCTGATTATATATTCAAAATTCTCGTCAAAGACCACATCGAGGAAAGTATTGCTTTCCATCATGTGTTCGTCTTCGTTCTCGGGGTACTCGATAGTATCCTTTACGGGTATGATATGAGTTTTTTCTTTTTTCTTTTTTCCGCCCGTTTCTTCGGCAGAGGGGTTATCCTCTTTTACCTCTTCGTCGGTTGAAGTCGCGCCGATTTTTTTATCTTCTGCGAGCAGATCTTTTTGAGATATGTTTCTTCTGACTGCCATAAATTCAATATACCACACATATGAGTACAAAGTCAATCCAAAGCTTAAGATTTACCTTTGCCCCGACATTAGTCGCGTGCCAAGGTTTTTAGATAGGCGCATGCGCTTGCGGATATTATTATGCGGTATTAAAATAATAATATTATAATACTTGTATTTTATGCCGAACTTTGTTATGATAGTTATGCATAGTTTGACAAAAATGCGGACTATAAGGATGTATCTATGAAAAACAAATTTGCTATTACAACGATTATACTGTTGATTGTATGCGTTACGGTTGCCTTTGCAGCTTGCGATAACGATAAATCCGATATCGGCACACCTGAAAACCTCGCGATGAGCGGTAACGTACTCAGTTGGCAGTCGGTAGACGGAGCCGACAGTTACGACGTTGAAGTCAACGGAAAAGTCGTCGGCAACACCAAAAGCACCACATATTTTGTGGAGATAGAAGAAAAAGGAACTTATAATATCCGTGTCAGGGCAAAAGTCGGCGAAAAAGTCAGCGATTTCAGCGAAGTTTACACATACATCGTCAAAGAAATGCTCGCTAAACCCGTAGCGACTTTTGACGAAGAATCCAAGACGGTCAGCTGGGGCGCGGTCGAAGGCGCGGTAAGCTATACCGTAAGGGTCAGATATACCGACAAGCAGATCAGCGCTGAAGGCGCAGTGATCGAAATGGCAGAAGGTCTTACGGCTACTTCTTACAAGCTCGAGAAAGAAGAATATACCAAGCCCGGCAGCTTCACGATCGAGGTTATGGCTATCGCTGACGAAAATTCCGAGAGCAGCAACAGTCCTTTCAGCGAAGCTTGCATATTCGTTATCGATGCACAGCTCGCGGCTCCCACGCTCAGCAGTATCACAAGTACCAGAGTGTATTGGAACTCTGTCGCAAACGCGACTTCTTATTATCTCGAGGTCAGAAACGTAGATGATCCCGAAGAAGTTTACAGCACGACCGTAAAGGCAACGACAAGTACGAGCGTAAGCGTTCTTTTGTCCAATTTCAATATCGAAACTCCCGGCAAATACACCGTCCATATCCAGACGATAGGTGACGGCGAAGTATACAAGAGCAGTGAGATAACCGATGCAAACGAAGATTTCGTCATCTACAAGCTCGCTCAGCTCGAAGAGGGCTGCATTTCTCTCGTCGACAACCAGGACGGTACGGTAAACGCCGTATGGAGAGTTACTGCAGAACAGCTTAAGAACGTCACCTCTTTTACTCTTGTACTCACTCCTTATGACGAAGAAGGGGACGCAGTTCTTTCCGCACAGAGAATATCTTTCAATCTCGAGAGTACGAGCGATATGGAAAAGCTCACCGTAACTGAGGACGGAGAATATACCGTTTATTCTTACTGCGTGGATAAAATGTTCGTCCGTGCAGAAGGGGACACCGAAGATCCGCTCAAACCCGCTTATTACGGCAAGCGCTTTACGGTAGAACTTTCTTCTTCCAAGAGCGGCAGCGGCGTTATCGCAGGCGCTTCTGTAAAAGCTGAAGAGCAGTATCTCAGCTATAAGATCCCGACTATCAAAGACGGCTGGTATCAGGTAGGCTCTGCCGCAGAGCTTGCTTATATCGTAAAGAATCCTTCTGCAAGCTATAAGCTTACTGCGAATATAGATTACGAAGGCTATGAGTGGATGACGTTAGAGTCTTTCAGCGGCAACTTTGACGGCGGCGTATATATCATTTCTGATATCAAAATAATCGGCAACGGAGATAAAGCAGGTTTCTTCGGAGAGATAGCTCAGGGAGCGTCTGTTACGGGACTCAAGCTTGTCGACGTTACGATAGATAACGAAGAAGTAAATTACAGCGGAGCGATAGCGGCAGTTAACAACGGCACCGTAGCCGACTGTGTGGTAGTTGGCAGCGTTAAAGCAAGCATCGCTACTGCGGGCGGACTTGTAGGCGTCAACAACGGCACCGTAAGATCTTCGCAGTCTTCTGCGGACGTAACGGCTGCGATCGCAGGCGGCGTTGCGGGTATCAACTCCGAAAACGCTACGATCTCATATTCTTCTGCAAGAGGCAACGTCACTTCTTCGGTAGTTAAAAACGAGGACGAAGAAAAGAATCTTACCGAGGCATATGCAGGCGGTTTCGTAGCCGTAAACGACGGTACTATTCTGTACGGCTCTTCGATAGGAAACGTCAGCAGCAATAGCGAGATAACGCTTTCCAAACCCAATTACGCAGGCGGTTTCGTAGCTGTCAACAACGGCACCGTAAGCTATAGCTATTCGGGAGCGAATTACAGCAACGATTCGTCAAAGCGCAATTCGGTAAGCTCTAAAGGCAATGAAAATATCGCTGTAGGAGGCTTTGTAGGATACAATACGGGCAATATCAGCTCGTCATATTCCAACGTCGAGGCATCTTCTCCTAATTATTTAGGCGGTTTTGTAGGATACAATGCGTCAGGCAAAATAGAAAACAGTTACAGTATCGGAGGCGTTAAGATAGGCACGATTTCCGGCGAGGGCGGTTTTGTAGGATTTAACGCAGAAGGAGCAACCGTAGAAAACGTATATTATTATGACAAGGAGCTCGGCGACAGCGCAAACAGAACGGATAAAGAGCTGTCGGAATATGTTGAGATAGGAGATATAGGTCTGACTCTTGCTGAAAAGCTCGGCGATAACTTCGCTGTTATCGGCGGCGAAAACGGCATCAGAAACGCAGTGCTCAAAGGCTTAATTTACAACGTTACGACCTCGCTTACGATAAGTCCCGGCGGAGAGATAAAAGCAACTGTTCAGTACGTCGATAACAACGGCGAGTTGCAGACTATCACCGCAGGCAACGAAAGTGCGACAGGCAGCACCGTATGCGGCAATCAGAGCAGCGACGGCACAGTGATCATTATGTTCAGCAACGGTTCCGCAAGAGGTCTTGTGATAGTGACCGTAGACTGATAACAAGTAATTCAGATATCATACCGCGCCGATCGGCGCGGTATTTTTATGCCTTAAATCAATTTTCGTGCTTTTCAAAAAGTTTGATTTTAACGTTAAACATAGCATATCAAATATATTATTCCTATGACATAAAGCCAACCTGTATTCGGATTTCCGTGTTTAACGACAATTATTTGATTGCTTATAAAATCAAAACCATATAAGATAAACCTCTATAATCTTTATAAAATTTTGTTTTTTACGATACGAGGATAATGCAGGAGAGAACAAGTCTATACGCTTTTCAACATGTTCTGTAACAGCATTAATTGCTTTTACGGAAACCCGTCTTAAGATAAATCTTTTATTCGGGAAATGTCATGTGCGGTTTATTTGAATAACGAGATATAAGACGTTTTGCAGATAAAAACGTCTATGATTTTTCTGTTGCGCTTTTCAGCTGTCTGTAACTGCGTCGAATATATGATGTAAGCCAAATACAGTTAAAGTGCAGTATTTTTAATAGCCATTTCTCCGCGATTTATGAACCTTTAAGTAAAATCGCATACAGGCTCGTTTTGCGGCGATTAAAGAAAAACACATGGCGTTCTGTAAAATGATACTGGGAATATCTGAGTGCGACTGCAGGACGCGATAAGAGGCTGATAAGCGATCGGGATTTCTTATGCAGGCTGTCTTTACTATATGCCGCAAAGGAAATACTCAGGCTCTGAACCGAGAAGGGAAAAAGCGGTTTAACAAACACATGCACAAAAAAAGACCCGCCTTTGAGGGCGGGTCGGTATAACTGTTTTTTGCGTTAGTCGGCTCTGACGTCGTTCCACATGTCTATCATGGATTCGGTAGCGTCGCCGAAGTCTTTCATGACTGCACATCTTGCGATTATGTCCTGAGTCGGGAAGAGGGTGAGGAAAGCCTCGTAGTCTTCAGCCGCAACTTTTATAACAGGATTGAAACCGCAGTCTTCGCCGAAGAAGTAGGTGAGATCCACGGCGATCGCGTTTTCGTCGTCGCTGCCCCAATTTTCAACGATGTAATCGAAAGCTTCCTGAGATGCAACGCCGGACGTATAGCAGATATAATCCATATTTCTGACCGCGATGTCGGGACGGCACATGAAGTTGATCCAGAGGTTTGCCGCCTCGGTGTTCTTTGCGTACTTGGGTATGCACCAGCCGTCAGAGAAGATGTTGGAACCTTCTTCGGGAACAAAATATCCGATGTTTCTGTAAGTGTCGAGTTCGTCCTGCAGATCGGTCATAGCGTAAAGTGCGTCGCCTGCCCACTGAAGAGCGATATCAATCTCACCGTTGATTATTCTTTCCTTTGCCTCGTCAGCCTCGTAGCCGCTGTTTCCGCCGAGGATGCTCTTCTGATCTTTAAGAGTCTGCTTTATCTTCGCTACGGTAGCGCTGTCAGTCGCATTGAGAGCGTCTGCTACGCTGAAGGATGCGTTGTAGTTAGCAGACTTGGGGTTGAGCAGTGTGTAGATGGACGCGCTGACGTAGGTGTCTCTCATAGAGAGTTTGAGGTTACTCTTGCCGTTGAAAGCGGGGTCGAGGAATACAGCCCAGCCGTTCGCCTGTACATATTCGTCCATAGAAGAATAAGTGCCGTATTTGCTGTTTTTGTAAGCGGTAGAGTCTTTGCCGTACATTATGCCCATCGTGCCCCACATATAGGTGCGGCTGTACTGATTATATTCGCCCGTTGCTGCGTCGTAGTCGTATTGGAACAGACCGTCCTTGCTGCTCATGAAGAGAGAAGACATACCGTTTCTGTAATCTTCAAGACCTGCGTAGCCGTAGCTGCTGATATCTTCGAGCTTGAGCAGAAGTCCGTTCTTGATCATCTTTTCGATCATATAGTCGGACGGGCATATAACGTCGTAATCCGCTTTAGATATCTCGATCTGAGAATACATCGTCTCGTTTTCGTCAAAATAGTCTATCTTGACTTTTACGTCTTTGCCGGTGACTTCTTTGTAGTAAGCCTCGAACTCTTTTTCTACGTCTTCGCCGAGATATTCGGACCAGGTGTAGACTTTGAGGATCTCGTCTCTGTTCTGGCAACCGGTAAAGATTATGGGCAGAACCACTATCATTGCAAGAATCATAATCATTGCGATTATCGTGATTTTTCTTTTCATAACAATACTCCTTCTGTTTGATTTTGTTTTTTATTTACTTTGCTTTGCAAAGGTTGTTGTTATTTGTTTGTCTGTGATTTTTTCTTGGGGCTGTATATTATCATGATCGCTGCAAACACAACGAAGAAGATAATAGTGAACAGCGCCTTGATGTCCGCAGGCAGCGGATGCTTGCCGCTCTTTAATCCGTACAGCAGAGTGGACAGCGTTTCAAAGCTTGTGACGTTTATCTTTGTGATGATAAAGTCGTCTATGGACAGCGTGAACGAGAGCAGAGCTCCTATCACTATTCCCGGCATGATGTCGGGGATGACCACTTTCCACATTGCTTTGGCGGGCGTGCAGCCGAGGTCGAGTGCAGCCTCGTATATCTTGTTGTCGGATTTCTGCAATCTCGGCAATACGTTGAGAAGAACGTAAGGAGTGCAGAAAGTCGTGTGTGCGAGTATCAGCTTTATCGCGGTTTCGAGCCAGCTGCCGCTCGATATCTCAAATGTCGTGGATATGAGCGTGAAGAGCAGAGCGAGCGCGATCGCAGTGACTATTTCGCTGTTTATCATCGGGATCTGATTTACGGTGCTGTATGCAGCTTTAATACGTTTGCTGTGTATAGCGTGCAGACCTATCGCTCCCAGAGTGCCGAGTATCGTCGACAAAAGACTTGTGAACGCACCTACGAACAAAGTGTTGACGACCGCCTCCTGTATGCGCTCTGCGTTCGAGCTTTGTCCCGTAAACAGGTCGATATAGTTCTGAAAGGTGAAACCGTTCCAGTTGCTGAAAGACGGAGTGTCGGAGAAGGAGAACACTATCATCCATACGATAGGCAGATAGAGCAGTATCAGGACTATCGCTATAAAAGTTATGATCGCGATTTTTCTTACCATATTCCGCCTCCGTTTTCGTCTTTGTTGAATTTGTTCGTGATTATCATGGATATTGCGAGCAATACCATGAGCGCAAGCGATATAGCGCTCGCAAGATTCAGGTTATAAGTTCTGAGACTGTAGATATAATCGCCGAGCAGCATGAGCTTGCCGTTAGACAATATCTCGGTAACCGCAAATGTCGTTATCGAAGGGATTATGACCATAGTCATGCCGCTTATGATGCCGGGCATCGAAAGCGGAACGGTTACTTTCCAGAAAGCTTTTATCGGCGTTGCGCCGAGGTCTTCAGCTCCCTCTATATAGCATTTGTCTATCTTCTGGATAGTCGTATATATAGGCATTATCATAAAAGGCAGAAACTCGTAGCAAAGACCGTAAATGACCGTTCCCATGCCGAGAGGGATGTTGAGAGCGGTGAATACCGCTTTGGTGGAAACCATCCTGAGAAGGAAGTTGATCCACATCGGTACGAGAAACAAGCCTATCATCACGCCTGTACGGTTGAACTCTTTTTTAGTGAGGTAGTACGCGATAGGATAACCTATGAGAAGGCATATCACGCTTGTCGAAAGCCCTGCTATGACAGAGTTTTTTATTACCTTGGGGAGAGCCTCTTTTTCTGCTAAGTCCTTGAAGTTGCCGAGGAGAGTGAAAGCGCCGTCTTTGTCCATGAACGCATAGACAGCGATAAGCACTATCGGCAATATTATGAACAACGCCATGAAAAGTGCGTATGGCGTTGCCAGCATTTTTCTGAACGTATTACGCATTTTCTTTTTCTCCCGCAGCGTCTGAGCCCGTCATAAAGTCGAGGTCTGAAAATCTGAATTTGTCGCCTTCGACTTTTATGCCGACTCTGTCGCCTTTGTCCCACAGATATTCGGTGTCCGCATAGATGTGGGTGTTGTTGTCCGTCTTGATGTCGACGAGGTAATTCTTGCCTTTGTAGATCATACTTTCGACGTTGCCTGCAAGGGGTGCGGCGTATTCGTCGTCCGTCATGTCTATGGATTCGAATTCAAAGCTGACTTTGCCTTCTTTGCCTTTGAGGACGATCTCTTCGCCGTTTATTTTCAGCACGTCGTTTTCTTCGTCGTACTCTGAGCCTTCGAAACATGCCGCAGGTCTGAACTCGTATACGCCGCCGCAAAGATCGAAAGTCGTGTTGGACGTAAATCTGACGGGCAGGGTATTGTCGACGTGTTCTTTGTGCATGATCTGAATATTCTCGGGATCGACGTAAAGACCTATCTTTCTGCCGGGCTTGTATTCTACGGTATTGTGAAGTATCAGCTCGTAACCGCCTGCCATGCAGGTCATTTCGTAGTGGACGCCGCGGAACATGCAACCCGTGATCTCGCCGTTTAAGATGCCGTTGCCTTCGCGCTTGATTACCCAGTCTTCGGGACGGATAACGACGTCAACCTCTTCGTTAGGAGCAAAACCGGTGTCGACGCACTCGAATTCAGCACCCGCGAATACGACTTTTTTGTCTTCGGGCATAACGCCGTCGAGTATGTTGGATTCTCCGATAAAGTCTGCAACGTATGCGCTTGTAGGCTCGTTGTATATTTCGATAGGAGTGCCTTCCTGGCAGATTTTGCCGTCTTTCATTACTACGATGGTATCGCTCATCGTGAGAGCCTCTTCCTGATCGTGAGTGACGTATATAAAGGTTATGCCGAGCTTTTTGTGCATGGATTTGAGCTCGAGCTGCATTTCTTGTCTCATCTTGAGGTCGAGTGCTCCGAGCGGCTCGTCGAGGAGAAGGATCTGAGGCTCGTTGACGATAGCGCGCGCGATCGCGACTCTTTGCTGCTGACCGCCCGAAAGGCTGTTAACGTCACGGTCTTCGTAATCGGAAAGACCAACTATCTTGAGTGCGTGTTTTACCTTGTCGTCAATGTATTTTTTATAAAGGTTTACTTTCTTTATCTTTTTTACGCCTTTTTTGGTCGTTACGGTCATCATCTGATACGCACGTCTGAAAGGTACTGTCTTGACTATTTCGGTTCCGTCTTTTTTTACGACTTTCTGTTCAACGGGCATGTACGCCATGTTGACGAGTTTTTTGACCTCTTTACCGCCGAGAGTCTTTTTGGTAACTTCGACTTTTTTCAGCTTGAGTCCGAACGCTATGTTTTTATAAACGTTCAGGTGAGGGAAAAGCGCGTATTTCTGGAATACCGTATTTACGGGACGTTTGTAGGGCGGCAGATCTGCGATATCTTTGCCTTCGAGAGAAATAACGCCTTCTTCAGGTTTTTCGAAACCGGCTATCATACGGAGAGTAGTCGTCTTGCCGCAACCGCTCGGACCGAGAAGGGTAACGAATTGACCGCGTTTTATCTTGAGATTGATATGGTCGACAACGGTCTTGCCGTCGTATACCTTGGTAAGATCGTTGAGTTCGATGATGTAATCGCTCTGATTGTTCTTGTTCTTTTCTTCCATAGTCTTTATCTCCCGTGTATCAGAAAGTCGGAGGGCTGCTTACCCAGAGGAGTTCGCTTTCGCTGTCCGATTTGTTTTCTACAAAGTGCCTTTTGTTTGCAGTGAAATAAAAGGAATCTCCCTGCTTAAGGCTGTAAGTGTGTTTGCCTATATGAAGTACTGCGCTGCCTTTGAGCATATATCCGAATTCTTCGCCTTCGTGCGGCATGTCTTCGGTCGACTGCGTGTGAGGGTCGAGGCGCATGAGTATAGGCTCCATTTCGTTTTTCTGGCTGTTGGGAACAAGCCAGGTTATCGTCTGACCGTCGCTTTCTTTTACGAAGAAATCTCCTTCGCTGAAAACTATCTGCTCGTCGATATCCTCGCTGAAAAAGCTTTTCAGATTGCTGCCGAGAGCAGTGAGTATATCGATGAGAGTTGCTATCGACGGGCTGGTAAGGTTGTTTTCAAGCTGTGAAATATAGCCTTTTGTCAGCTCGCATCGGTCGGCGAGTTCTTCTTGTGTAAGACCGCACTGCAGTCTCATGGCTTTGAGTTTTACGCCGATATCCATCCCGATCGCCTCCTTTTGTACTGTTTAGTATTGTTAAACCCGACGTAATTTATAATTTGACACAATAAACTTCGAGTTTATTTTTATTAAACAAATTGATTATAGAAATATTGCATATATAAGTCAAGCGTTTGAGAGTATGTTTTAAGGTTTTTTTCATATAATTTTTTTAACGGATAAGCGCCCGAAAAACTGCTGTAAAACCGAGGAAAAATCCGCTATGGAAATCGTATCGAAAATACATTTTCATTGAGTGCGATTTATTTATTTTAATACATATATTATGCGATATGCGGAAAAGGGCGACGATTTTGGCATCCGCCTCGGACAGAAACGCAAAAATTTATTGAAAAATCGCTCAAGGACTGTTATACTGTCAAGTAGGGTGTTATTATAGAGCGCGCACGCGCGCAATCCGTATAAATAACCGATAAGGAGAGAATATGAAACAAAAAGACGATTCGGTTATGTCACTCAACGTAAAGAGAACGCTGTGCGTCGGATTTGCGTTTATGGGCATAATGTGTTTCTGGGAAGTTTACGACTACATCATGCCGCTTATTCTGAACAGAGTTTTCGGTCTCAGCGCTACGCAATACGGTCTGGTAATGGGTCTGGACAATTTGCTCGCGATTTTCCTTTTGCCGTTTTTCGGGCATCTTTCGGATAAATACACAAAGGCGAAATACGGCAGACGCACGACTTTTATAGTTATCGGTACGCTCGCCGCAGTCGTCTTTATGGTGGTAATGATAATTATCGAGAACGTTCAGTATCAGAACGTATTGGCAGCGAGTATTACAAACCCGCAGGTCCTCGTAGACAAAGGCTATCTGAGTGCCGACAATTGGAGTGCCGAAATTCAGGAGCTCTGGGCACAGGTAAACGCGGCAGGCGGGATAGACAAGGCGAGCGACGTACTCAAAGGCGATCAGCTCGATCAGTTCAACGGATTCTTGTCTTCTTTCTATTCTGCGCAGGAAGCGCTGGCAATGAGCGTTACCAAGACTCAGCCTGCCGTATTTATATGCTTTATCATAGCTCTTCTCGGAGTGCTCGTGTCGATGTCTTCTTTCAGATCTCCCGCGATCGCGCTCATGCCTGACGTTACGCCTAAGCCGCTCAGGTCGCAGGCAAACGCCATTATCACTTTTATGGGCGGAGCAGGCGGCCTTGCGTCTATTATTCTCTATACCTTGCTGGCTAAAGAGAGATATCAGTCGCACCTTGCGTTGTTCTTTACGCTTGCAGGCGTAATGATAGTGATGCTTGTTGCTTATCTCTGCACGGTAAGAGAAAAACGCTTTGTAGAGGAGAGGATGCTCGAGGAGCAGAAATGGAATATCGTCGACGAAGAAGAAGTCGCAACTTATTCAAGACTACCCAAAGAAAAACTCGTGTCTTTCATACTCATACTCGGTACGGTATTTATGTGGTTCATGGGCTGGAACGCGATAAAAACGCACCTCTCCACTTATGCGACCAACGTGCTCAAAATGGAAGACAGCTTTGTCGGAGTAATAAATATACTCAACGGCGCTGGCGGAGCGATAGCTCTTCTTCCCGTTGCTCTTCTGGCAGGCAAGCTTGGCAGAAAAAAGACGATCCTTATCGGTGTAGTCATTGCCGTTGCAGCGTTTGTGCCGTGCATATTCCTCAACGACGGCAGTTTTGACAGCAATGCCGTTCTGCTTAAAGTCGCTTTTACCGCATGTTTCCTTATAGCAGGATTCGGTCTTGTAATCATCAACGTCAATACTTTGCCTATGGTGACAGAGCTCGCGAAAGGCAGCAACGTAGGACAATATACGGGTTATTATTATGTTGCGTCGATGACGGCGCAGGCGATAACCCCGTTCTTTGCGGGACTTATCCTCGATGCGGTTCCCGAAGGCGGAGAAAGCATGATCTTCGTATACGGCGTATGCTGTATAGCGGTCGCGTTCTTCACGATGTTGTTCACTAAGCACGGCGACAACAGACCCGAAAAGAAGAAAAAGGTGATAGAATATTTTGCCGAGGAGGACTGACAATGGCTAAATCGAGAACGGCAAGACGTAAGAAAAAGTTATCCAAAGGAAAGATAATTTTCCTCGTAGTGCTCGTGCTTGTTGTTATCGCCGCGCTCGTCGCGCTGTGGTACTTCAGACCCAACGTGATACAAGGAGTGATAGCGTCTATCGGTGCAGGTAAAGAAGAAACCGATACAGACAAAGGCGGAGATACTACGGGCGGAGAAGATAATCCCGGCGGGAACAAAGATCCCGGAAAACCCGACAATCCTTACGTCGAAGGCGACACTCTCGAAATGACGGTACTCGACATCGGGCAGGGAGATTGCATTTATATTGCATTTCCCGACGGTACGAATATGATGATGGATATCGGCAGCGAGTTCGGCTCTACGTCACCGTGGAATCACGCCAACGAGTTTTTGCAGGCGAAGAACGTAACGCAGATAGATTATCTTTTCATCACACACGGCGACTACGATCATATCCGCGATGCTAAAAAGCTGATAGACAATTACGAGATCAGGAGCTTTTATATGCCTCTCGACAAGGCGCAGGACAGCAATACATGGCTTAAGCTACTCGATGTAGCGAGGGCAGAAACGTACACGGACGAGAACGGCAATACAGTCGATTCCGCGTACAACAACAACGTAGGCGAATTTGCGATAAGCGGCGAAAATTGGGAAATGAAATGCTATTCCTTCGACGAGGCGGATTATCCCGAGGGAACCAACGCAGAAAAGATAAACGCCGTTTCGCCGATATGTCTTCTCGAATACGCAGAAAGGACGATTGTTCTTACGGGCGACGCAAACGAAATGACTGAAGAATACGTTCTTGCAAAAGGTTATCTCGACGGAATAGATACGGACGTGCTCAAGGTCGGACATCACGGTTCAAAGAGCTCGACGACGCAGGCGTTTCTTGACGAGATCGACGCTGAGTTTGCGATAATCTCGACAAGCGGTACGAGAGAAGAGCCCAACGAAAAGTACACTCATCCCAATCCCGATCTGCTTAAAAGACTCGACAGTTACGTCGATGCCGTTCCCGATGCGGATTACAACGGTTTCAGAGAGATATACATAACTGCAAGCGACGGAGATATTACCGTTACTATAGGAGAGAACGGCGGTATCAATATCACCGCATCCGAGGCTCCCGACAAAAATTACGGAGAGGTGCAGGTCGCGGCTGTGATAATGCAGAACGGCGAAATATACGCGGTCTGCATAAAGCGCGTCGCGTATGTCGTACAAGAATAACATAACTCTCGTAGCAGCGGATTATAAACTGTGCCGAAGGGCAGCGGAAAAACTCGCGAAAGAGCTTGAAATGACTTTTGCTTGTTCAGAAGGGATATTCGATTATTTTTCTGCGGGAAGAAAACCCGATGTCCTCGTAAAACTTACGAGCAAACAATTTGCGCAGTCTAAGGCAGACGATACGGTAAACGCTCTTGCAGACTGTGAAAATTCCGTGATCGCTCTGAGCGCGAATCTGGTTACCGACGCAACGCTTTGCGCGCTTTGTACGGACAGCTATCTAGTTGTTATAGATTGCGCGCTCGCGAAGGCGGCAGACAGACTCTATCTCAACAGCTTTGCGAAAGCTTTGGGACAAACTAAAAAGCAATTGACTCAGACGTGGAAACTGATCAGGGAAAATGCCGATCTCGTTATCGAAAGAGTCAACAGATACGATGTAGCGTGCAATCGCACTAAACAATGGTTAAAGGAGATGGCAAAATGACTTTCGATATAGAACTCGTCGGAAAAGTCGGATCGATGGCTCTCGTAAACAAGAAGTGGGGGGATATCGATTATAACGTAATCGCAAAGATAAGTCGTCAGCTGCGCCCCGGGTATATCTGGGTCACCAGCGGAGCTACCGAAATAGGACGACTCGACTATATAAGGCGCACGGGAAGAGAACTCGTAGGGGCATACGAGGACGTAAAGACGGACTATGCCGCACAGGGACAGGCGATACTTATGTCTAACTACCGTCAGTTTGCAGACCCCAAGTACGGGCTCAGACAGATACTTGTCGAGCATCAGCATTTCAACGACGACGCAAAGCGCGAATACCTCAAAAATCTTTTGCTCCGTTGCCCTGCGCAGGGTGTCATACCGATAATCAATTATAACGACCCTCTGTCAAGCGAAGAGATAGTAAAGACTGAACTTCAGAACCTGATGAAAAGCAAAAAGCACGTCGTGCATTGCGCCGACAACGACGAGACCGCATCGCAGATCGCATGCCTTGTCAAGTGCAAGACATTGCTTATATATACGTCTACGGACGGAATATACAGCGTGCCCGGAGATCCTTCTACGCTTATACCCGAGATACGCGGCAAAGACGTCTATGAGGCAGTCGACGCAGTCTGCGAATATCAGAAAGTCTGCGTAGGCAGCAGCCGCGAGGGAGCTAACGGCGCGTATGCGAAACTCGAATACATAAAAGCTCCTCTCGAGAACGGTACCGAAATATATATCGCAAGTCCGAAATATGCGATAAACGATATACTGAGCGGCACTGCGCCGAGCACGCATATATACGTCGGATGATATACAGTTTCACTCCGATATACGATAAAGACAGCAAGATCCTTATTTTAGGGAGTATGGCGTCAGTCGAATCCCTGAAACAGGGATTTTACTATATGCATCCGCGCAACCGTTTCTGGACGACGATAGGCAAGATAACGGGAAAGACGGTGCCCGATGACATAGACGGTAAAATCGCTTTTCTGCACGACAACCACATTGCGCTTATGGACAGCATATATTCCTGCGAAAGAGAAGGTTCTCTCGACAGCGCGATAAAGGACGTGATTCCGAGCGATATACCCGCGGTACTTGCTAAGACAAACGTAAAAGCCGTGTTCTGTAACGGCAAAAAATCGTATGCGGTCGCAAAAAAAGCTTATCCCGATATAGACTTCAAGTGTCTGCCTTCCACTTCGCCTGCTAACGCAGGGGCATGGAAAGAAGAGGAGTGGCTCAAGCTCAGAGAATATCTGAATTGAATCAATTCAAGATCTAAGACTGATACTATAATTCTATAATGTCGATTATGCGGCAGATTATTCTGCCGCTAATATTTTATTTTATTTCAAATTAAATAGTTTTTACCAAAAATATTGGTAAAAATGAAAAAGCGTTATTAAAAGCACAATTAATAATTAACTTTATTATATTTGTCTTTCGAAAAACACGCTTAAAGTACATTTACATCTTTTTACAAAAAGCGTGGTTTTTGTGAAAAGTACTTTGCGAAACGGCGAGTCGGTAGGAGCCGTTTTGTCGGAGTGGTATAGTAACAGAAAAATTAATTTTCTTTCAGTAAAAACGACGCTTTTTGCCGAAAGTACCTTGCAAAAAGTCGAGTTAATGCGAAACTTTTTGTAGGAAGGGATAACGTAAGGGAAAAAGTAATTTGAGCGTATATGAGAAGTAAAATTTTACTTTGATTAAGCGATAAAATTACGGTGTCCCTTGCGAAAGGTAGCCACGCTTTTTGCCGAAAGTACCTTATGAGTCCGTTTACCGTAGGGTAGGACGAGATGTGGAGGGGATAGGAAAAGCGGAAAATAAATCCACCTTTTCACAAAAACCACGCTTTTTGTGAAAAGAACTTTGCGAAAAGTTGAGTCAAGGCGAAACTTTTTGTACGGAAGGGATAACATAAGGGAAAACGATATTTTCGCGTGCATGAAAAAAGCCGCTCGATTGAGCGGCTTTTTGATTTAGCGATATAAATATCGGTGTCCCTTGCGAAAGGTAGCCACGCTTTTTGCCGAAAGTACCTTATGAGTCCGTTTGCCGTAGGGTAGGACGAGATGTGGAGGGGATAGGAAAAGCGGAAAATAAATCCACCTTTTCACAAAAACCACGCTTTTTGTGAAAAGAACTTTGCGAAAAGTTGAGTCAAGGCGAAACTTTTTGTTCGGAAGGGATAACATAAGGGAAAACGATATTTTTGCGTGTATGAAAAAAGCCGCTCGGTTGAGCGGCTTTTTGATTTAGCGATATAAATATCGGTGTCCCTTATGAATAGCGGTTACTCCGAAAGCTTCTTATAACCTTCGTATCTCTCTTTAGCCTGTTTTTCGTTGAGCTCGAAGAGTTTCTTAGCAACTTCGGGTTTAGACTTGGAGAGCTGAGCGTATCTGTTCTCGCCGAGGAGGAACGCCTGGTAGTCTCCGGTAGGCTCTTTGCTGTCGAGAGTGAACGGGTTCTTGCCTTCCTCTACGAGAGCGGGGTTGTAACGGTAGAGCTGCCAGTATCCTGCGTCTACAGCCTTCTTCATTTCGATCTGGCTGTTGGACATATTGATACCGTGGTTGATACACGGAGCGTATGCGATGATGAGCGACGGACCGGGGTATGCCTCTGCCTCTTTGATCGCCTTGAGACACTGGTTCATGTTAGCGCCCATGGAGATCTGTGCGACGTATACATAGCCGTAGTTCATAGCCATCTTGCCGAGGTCCTTCTTCTTGGTGATCTTACCGCCTGCGGCGAACTTAGCAACAGCGCCTGTCGGAGAAGACTTGGACGCCTGACCGCCGGTGTTGGAGTAAACTTCGGTATCGAGGACGATGACATTGACGTCCTGACCCATAGCGAGGACGTGGTCGAGGCCGCCGTAGCCGATATCGTAAGCCCAACCGTCGCCGCCGAACATCCAGATGGATTTCTTTACGAGGCAATCTTTTTCGTCATAGATCTCTTTGTAGAGCTTGTCGCAGTCGCAACCGCAATCCTTGCAGGACTCGATAGCTGCGAGGAGTTTTTCGCTTGCAGCTTTGCTTGCGTCAGCGTCGTTCATACCTGCGAGCCATGCGTCGCAAGCTGCCTTGCCGTCTGCATAATCCTTCCATGCTTCTGCGAGAGCTTCGACCTTGGTCTTGAGCGCTTCGCGACGAGCGTTGTATGCGAGGTTGATGCCGTAACCGAATTCAGCGTTGTCTTCGAACAAGCTGTTAGCCCATGCAGGACCGTGTCCCTTGCTGTTCTTAGCGTACGGGCAGGTAGGAGCGGAGCCGCCGTAGATGGACGAGCAACCCGTAGCGTTTGCGATGATCATCCTGTCGCCGAACATCTGGGTGATGACCTTGAGGTAAGGAGTTTCGCCGCAGCCGGCGCATGCGCCGGAGAACTCGAAGAGAGGTCTGTTGAGCTGGCTGCCGAGAACGGTGTCTCTCTTGACGGGAGCGTCGCTTTCGGGCAGTTTGTCTGCGTATTCCCAATTCTCTTCTTCGCCGTTTGCGAGAGCCTTGTCGAGCGGGATCATGGTCAGAGCCTTTTCCTTAGCGGGGCAGATGTTAGCGCAGCTGCCGCAACCGGTACAATCGAGCGGGCTGACCTGCATACGGTACTTGTAACCCTTAGCAGCCTTGCTGTCGACTACACCGAAAGTAGCGGGAGCGTCAGCGAGGACTTCTTCTTTCTGTACGGTAGGTCTGATCGCAGCGTGCGGGCAGACGAACGAGCACTGGTTACACTGAATACATTTGCTGCTGTCCCAAGCGGGAACGGTGACTGCGATACCGCGTTTCTCGTACTTGGTCGTAGCGGTAGGAACGGTGCCGTCAGCCTCGATCTTGGAAACGGGGAGCTTGTCGCCTTCCTGAGCGAGGATGGGGTTGATGAACTCGAGGAAGTACTTGTCGTCGGTGGTAACCTTAGCGGTTGCGCCGGAAGTAGCGTTCTCCCAAGCCTTTTTGTCGTACTTGATCTCTTCGATGTTGCTTACAGCGTTGTCGATAGCTGCAAAGTTCTGATCTACGACAGCCTGTCCCTTTCTGGAGAAGGACTTGACAACGAACTGTTTCATATATCCGACCGCCTCGTCGTAGGGGATGACGTTAGCCAGCTTGAAGAAGCAGGACTGCATTGCGGTGGAGATACGGTTGCCGAGGCCGATAGCCTTGACTACCTTGATAGCGTCTACGTTGTAGAACTTGATATTCTTTTTAGCGATAGCTCTCTTCATGGATGCGGGCAGTTTCTCGTCCATTTCAGCAGCGGTCCAGGGGCTGTTGAGAAGGAAGGTGCCGCCGTCCTTAAGGTCGGATACCATATCGTACTTGACGACGTATGCGGGGTTGTGGCACGCTACGAAGTCAGCCTGGTCGATGAGGTATGCGCTCTTGATCGGTTTGTCGCCGAAACGCAGGTGAGATACGGTGATACCGCCGGACTTCTTGGAGTCGTATGCAAAATATGCCTGAGCGTATTTTTCGGTGTGGTCGCCGATGATCTTGATAGAGTTCTTGTTGCTGCCTACGGTACCGTCGGAGCCGAGTCCGTAGAACTTGCAGCTGATTGCGCCTGCGGGAGCGGCGTCGATCTTCTCGGTTACTTCGAGAGAGTTGCCGGTTACGTCGTCGACGATACCTACGGAGAAGTGGTTCTTGGGAGCTTTTGCCTTCATGTTCTCGAAGATAGCGTTGACCATGGAAGGATTGAACTCTTTGGAGCCGAGGCCGTATCTGCCGCATACGACGTTTGCTTTACGGTTCTTTTCAGCGAGAGCCGCAACGACGTCAAGATAGAGAGGTTCGCCTGCGCTGCCGCACTCTTTGACTCTGTCGAGAACGGTGATGTTCTTGACGGAAGCGGGGATAGCGTCTACGAACTTGTCGATAGCGAACGGGCGGTAAAGTCTTACTTTGAGCACGCCGGTCTTAGCGCCTTTAGCGTTGAGGTAATCAACGGTTTCTTCTACGGTTTCAGCGCCGCTGCCCATCAGTACGATGATATCGGTAGCGTCTTTTGCGCCGTAGTAGTCATAGAGGTGATACTCTCTGCCGGTGATCTTCTTGACCTCTTCCATAGCCTCTTCGACGATGGCGGGAACGGCATTGTAGTATTTGTTTGCAGCCTCTCTGCCTTGGAAATATATGTCGGGGTTCTGAGCGGTGCCTTTCTGAGTAGGATGCTCGGGGTTAAGCGCGCGAGCCTTGAACTCTTTGATGTAAGGCATGTATTTGTCGAATACGAGCGGCTTGAATTCGTCGTAATCGATCATTTCGATCTTGGATACTTCGTGAGAAGTTCTGAAACCGTCGAAGAAGTGCAGGAAAGGCACTCTGGATTTCAGCGTAGCGAGATGAGCGACGAGAGCAAGGTCCATAACTTCCTGAACGGAGTTGGAGCAGAGCATCGCGAAGCCCGTCTGACGGCAAGCCATAACGTCGCTGTGGTCGCCGAAGATGTTGAGCGCGTGGTAAGCGAGCGCACGAGCACTGACGTGGAATACGCAAGGAGTAAGTTCGCCTGCGATCTTGTACATGTTGGGGATCATGAGGAGAAGACCCTGGCTTGCGGTAAAGGTGGTAGTGAGAGCGCCTGCGCTCAGAGAACCGTGTACCGCGCCTGCAGCGCCTGCCTCGGATTCCATTTCAGCCAGCTTCAAGGTCTGACCGAACAAATTTTTGCGATCGGCATTAGCCCACTCGTCTGCGTTTTCCGCCATAGGCGAGGACGGCGTGATAGGATAGATTGCAGCAACTTCGCTGAACGCATATGCGATATGCGCTGCCGCGGTATTGCCGTCAATAGTCATTTTTTTGCCCATTGTAAACCTCCGATTAACTTAATTGTTTATAGTTTGTGTATATTTATTATTTATTTTTTCACACATTTGTAATTATATAGGATTGGGTTTTGCAAGTCAATGGATTTCGCTCAATAACTTGTCCGCGGTTGCAAAATTTTTAACCTAATCTTAAGGGACTCGCAGTCTGTTGCAAGGGTGAGGAACAGTAGCCGGATTTCGTTGTGAAACGACGTGAAATAGTATGTTTCGCATACGCGCGGCGCGGGCAAAATAATGTAAACACGCGTCAAATATTTGCGCTTTGGTGCGTGTTGTGCTATACTTTTGAGTATTGTGAGGTCAAAAATGGCAATTCCTGCGATAAAACTCGACAACGTATCTTTCTCCTATCCCGTCAGCGAAGGAGCGGAACAGAAAGCGGTAAGCGGCGTTTCTCTCGAAATAGAGGAAGGCACTTTTGTCGCGCTCGTCGGACACAACGGCAGCGGCAAGTCCACGCTTGCGAAACTGCTCAACGGTCTTCTCGTTCCGACAAGCGGCAGAGTGCTAGTATACGGAGTGGATACCGCGGACGATAAAAAGATATACGATGTGCGTTCGAGCGTGGGCATGGTTTTTCAGAACCCAGACAACCAGATGATCGCCACAAACGTAGAAGACGACATAGCTTTCGGACCCGAAAATCTCGGCGTTCCGAGAGAAGAGATAATAAAGCGCGTGGATTGGGCTCTCGAAAAGGTAGGGATGTCGCAGTTCAGGCACGCTACGCCGTTCAAGATGAGCGGCGGACAAAAGCAAAGACTTGCGATAGCGGGAGTGCTTGCGATAAAGCCGCGCGTAATGGTGCTTGACGAATCGACCGCTATGCTCGACCCTAAAGGTAGGGACGAAGTCATGCAGGTCGTAAAGCAGCTCAACCGCGAAGAGAAGATGACCGTCGTACACATCACTCACTATATGGACGAGGCTCTCGAGGCGGACAGGCTCATAGTCATGAACGACGGCAGAATAATGCTTGACGGCAAGCCCGCAGACGTTTTTGCGGAGCATAAACTGCTCACGAAGATAAAGCTCGGCGTGCCCTGCGTTACTCAGCTTGCGGTAACGCTTTCGGAGGCAGGCATTGCGGTAGATCCGCGCATTACGGACGAGGAGGCGCTTGTAGACAGCTTATGCAAATTGTTGTAAAAGATCTGAACTTCACATACAGCGCAAAGACTCCGTTCGAAAGGCAGGCGCTCAAAGGAGTTAATCTCACTATAAACGAAGGCGACTTTCTCGGCATAATCGGGCATACCGGCAGCGGAAAGAGCACCTTTATAATGCACCTGAACGGACTTTTCAAGCTCCAGAGCGGAGAGATAGACGTATTCGATATAAAACTCGTCCCCGACAAAAAGAAAAAGAGCGATCTGAGAAGACTGCGCGGCACGGTCGGCATGGTATTCCAATATCCCGAATATCAGCTTTTCGAAGACACGGTAGAAAAAGACGTCGCTTTCGGTCCGAAAAACATGGGGCTCGACGCAGAAGAAGTGAGCCGCAGAGTAAAGAGAGCGATAGAGCTCGTGGGGCTCGATTACGAAGATATAAAAGACCGCGCGCCTTTCGAGCTTTCGGGCGGGCAGAAGAGAAGAGTCGCTATCGCGGGCATTATAGCTATGCAGCCCAAAGTGCTTATTCTCGACGAACCTACCGCAGGTCTCGATCCTTACGGCAAAGAGCAGATATTGTCGCTTATAACTCATCTGAAAAAGGAGTGCTCGCCTACGGTAATAGTCATTTCGCACGACGTGGACGAGATCACGAGGTTTGCAAACAGGATAGTCGTGTTCAACGACGGCAAAGTGATGTTCGATCTGCCTATGAACGAGCTGTTCAGACACGCAGACGAATTGCACGCGGTAGGACTCGAAATACCCAAGGCGGTAAAGATAGCTCAGAAACTCAGAGAACGCGGCGTGGAGCTCGAAGGGGACATTGTTTCTCTTAACGATCTGTTGCACGCGATAGTCGTAGCGTACAATAAAAAGCATATGGATAAAACGGTTGACGAAAATCTGAACTTCAGCGCGTTCGAGTTCGATAAAGAAATCAGCGGAACGGACGGGGAGGATAAGAGATGAGAGACGTATCTTTCGGACAGTATTATCCCACGGGTTCGATAGTTCACAGACTCGATCCGCGCGCCAAGGTCATATTTTCGATAATCTTCATGGTCACGATATTTTTCGTCGTGTCCTACGTCGGATATGCGGTTGTCGCGCTCTTTCTCGCGACTGTCTGTCTTATATCTAAAATACCGATAAAAAATGTCCTGAAAAGCGTAAAAGCCATACTCTTCATAATGCTTTTTACCGCGATAATCAATATTTTCTTTTACGACAGCGGCAAGGTGCTCGTAGAGTGGTGGGTAATAAAGATAACGCTCGGGGGCATAGACTTCGCGATCAAGATGGCGCTCAGAATATCTTTGCTTGTAATGGGCACGTCCTTGCTTTCTTTCACGACTACGCCTATGGAGCTTACCGACGCGATAGAAAGTCTGCTAAAGCCTCTCAAATATATAAAAGTGCCCGTGCACGACATCGCTCTCATAATGAGCATCGCGCTCCGCTTTATCCCGGGTCTTATGGACGAAACGGATAAGATAATGATGGCGCAGAAGGCGAGAGGCGCAGAGATAGATACGGGCGGACTCGTCAAAAAAGTAAAGGCAATGCTGCCTGTTCTCATACCTCTTTTCGTAAGCGCGATAAGAAGAGCGGACGAACTTGCCGACGCGCTCGACGCGAGATGTTACAACGCTACCGAGCACCGCACCAAGATGAAACTGCTAAAACTCAGCCTTAAAGACCTGGCAGCGTTTTTGTTCGTGGCGGTGTTTGCGACGCTTATTTTCCTCGATAAATATCTGCTCGGAGGCGCAGATTCTTATATCGTGCAATTCTTCAAGGGGATAGTCGGATAATGAGATACGCATTGGTTATCGAGTATGACGGCTCAGCATACCACGGCTTTCAGAGGCAGAACGGACTTCCGTCCGTACAGCAGGCTCTCGAAGAGGCTTTGTCTTTGAAACTTCAGCACGGAGTTACCGTCATTGCGAGCGGGAGGACGGACGCGGGCGTGCACGCGGTGGGACAGGTAGTGCATTTCGACAGCAACGTCGAGATAGACTGCTCGGATTTCGGCTGGAGGATAAATCCGCTTTTGCCGAGAGATATCGCGATAAAAAAATGCGTTAAGGTCGACGAAAACTTCCACGCAAGATTCGGAGCGAAGAAAAAGACCTATGTTTACAGAGTTTATCTTTCAAAAATACACAGTCCTCTTAAGCAGAAATACAATCACGTCTGTTTTTACGATCTCGACGTACCTCTCATGCAGAAAGCGTGCGGATATTTCATAGGCGAGCACGATTTCAGAAGTTTTATGTTGTCGTCCGCGCAGGTGAAAACTACCGTGAGGACGATATACGACATGCATATCGAGGTTTCCGAAGAAGGAAGACAGCTTGATTTCTATTATACGGGCAACGGATTTCTTCACAACATGGTGCGCGCGATAACGGGTACACTTATAGATCTCGGCAGAGGAAGGTTTACTTTAGAGCAGATCCCCGAGATAATAAAAAGCAAAAAACGCAGCGACGCGGGCAAAACTCTCGAGGGCTGCGGACTGTATCTCATGAACGTCGAATACGAAGGATACGATCTGACATGATACCGATATTTTGACTCGGCATAGCGCAGAATTTGTAAAAAATTCTCAAAACGCGATAAAAAACCGTTGACAAGCAAGGTCTTTATTGATAATATAAATACGCACGCACGAAAAAACGCCAAAGAATAGCCCCTCTTTTACGTAGTATCGCGCAAGACAAAGAATAATACACGGAGGTCTCACCATGAAGACATATATGGCTAAGCCGGAAGAGATTCAGAAGAAGTGGTATGTCGTAGACGCTACCGATATGGTACTCGGTAGACTCGCAAGCAACGTCGCTTCCGTTCTCAAAGGCAAGAACAAGCCGACTTACACCCCCAACGTCGATACCGGCGACAACGTTATCGTCATCAACTGCTCCAAAGTTGTTCTGACGGGCAAAAAACTCGAGAAGAAATTCCATACTTATCACACCGGTTACGTCGGAGGTCTCAAGCAGATCCAGTACAAGAAACTTATGGAAACCAAGCCCGAAGCTGCGGTTATGCTCGCTGTAAAGGGCATGCTCCCCAAAAACTCTCTCGGCAGAAAGATGCTCAAGCATCTTAGAGTTTATGCGGGTGCAGAACACAATCATCAGGCTCAGCAGCCCGAAGAATTGAAATTCTAATAAGGAGCGTTAAGAGATATGGCTACTAAGAAAACTAAGAAAAAGGTTCAGTACTGGGGTACGGGCAGAAGAAAGAAGGCTATCGCAAGAGTCAGACTTATCCCCGGCGGCAACGGTACCATCACCATCAACAAGAGAGATATCGATCAGTATTTCGGTCTCGACACGCTCAAACTCATCGTTCGTCAGCCGCTCGAGCTCGTTGACGCGCTCAACAAATTCGACGTTTGCGTAAACGTTTGCGGCGGTGGTTTCACCGGACAGGCAGGCGCTATCAGACACGGCATCGCAAGAGCGCTCGTTCTTGCAGACGAGGCATACAAGGCTGATCTCAAGAAAGCGGGATTCCTGACCAGAGATTCCAGAACCAAGGAGAGAAAGAAGTACGGCTTGAAGAAAGCAAGAAAGGCTCCGCAGTTCAGCAAGAGATAACAAGATTATCGCAATCATTGCCGCTCCGATATACGGAGCGGCTTTTTTATTCGCTTCCGTATCTTCAGAGCGAATCCGTATTATATATTATATATATCAATATTATATATCATGAAATCGGGCGAGTCGTTGTGCTGAAAAATTATCAGCAGTATTGACGCGACGCGTCGGCATTTTAATACTTTTTTAACGATAAATTTACCAAGATTTGGCAAAGCTCGCGACTTTCGCTGTTTACAAATACGCACCTGTGTAGTACAATGAATAATGGCAATAATTTTACGGCTAAGCCGGGAGTTGTAGATAAAAATTGACAAAGACGATCATTAAATACTACACAAAATATTGGTGGACTATTTTGTTGTCGCTTGCCTTTCTGACTTGCGAGGCTCTCTGCGAACTGCAGCTGCCGACTTATATGTCGCAGATAGTCGCAGACGGTATCGCGGTCGGAGATATGCAGACGGTTTACAAATACGGTCTGATAATGCTCGGAGTCGCGCTGGCAGGCAGCGTTTCTTCAGTATGCGTCAGCTTTTTCGCGTCGAAAACAGGAGCGGCACTTGCGAGAGATCTGAGAAACGACGTATTTCTCAAAGTCAGCAATTTCGCTAATGCGGAATTCGACAAGTTTTCGATCTCTTCGCTTATCACGCGAGCTACCAACGACATTACGCAGGTCCAGACGTTTACGATCATGTTTCTGCGTATGGTAATGTACGCTCCTATCATGGGCGTAGGCGGAGTGATCAAAGCGATAAAGATGAGCGAGGGCATGAGCTCTATGATCATAGTCATAGGCGTTGCTGTTGCTACGCTCCTCGTGCTCGTCGCAGTGCTTATCATAACCGTTCTGCCTAAATTCAAGATGCTTCAGCAGCAGATCGACCGCGTGAACCAGGTCGCTAACGACGAGCTCAACGGACTTATGGTAATAAGAGCGTTCAATACCCAAAACTATGAAGAAGAGCGTTTTGACAAGGCAAACAAGGACCTGACCAAAACCAGCTTGTTCGCATACAGAGTAATGGCGCTGCTTTCTCCGTATATCACGCTCGTAATGTTCGGCGTTTCGGTTGCCGTCGTTTGGATTGCCTCTTATACGGCTGAAGACATTACGCAGGTCGCTAACATGATGGCGTTTATACAGTACGCGATGCAGATTATCATGTCGTTCATGATGCTTTCGATGGCGTTCGTGCTCATGCCCCGTGCAGCTGTTTCTGCGGGAAGAGTGAGCGAAGTTCTGACTACTCCGATAAGCGTAACCAACAGAGAAGTCACGGTTGACGCTCCCGTCGACGGAGATATAGTTTTCGATAAAGTCGGATACAGCTACGGCGGAGAAACCGAGGCAATAGAGGACATAAGCTTTACCGTCAAAAAAGGCGAAACTCTCGCTATCATAGGCAGTACGGGCTCGGGCAAGTCGACTATCGTCAATCTTCTGCCTCGCCTTGCCGACGTTACCGAAGGCAAAATAACCATAGGCGGCGTGGACGTAAGAGATTTCGATCTCAAAAAACTGCGTGCAAATATCGGTTTCGTTCCGCAAAAGAACATACTGTTCTCGGGTACTATCGAGAGCAATATCAAATATTCGGATCCTTCGATGTCGGACGACAGGATGAAAGAGGCGGGCGAAATAGCGCAGGCTAAAGATTTTATAGAAGAAAAAGAGGACGGATACAACAGCGATATCGCGCAGGGCGGCGACAACGTTTCAGGCGGACAAAAGCAGAGGATAGCGATCGCCCGTGCGATAGCCAAAAACGCGCCGATATACGTCTTTGACGATTCGTTCAGCGCGCTCGACTTCAAGACGGACGCTAATCTCAGACAGGCGATAAAAGAAAAGCTGACGGGCGCAACCGTTATAATGGTCGCGCAGAGAGTCGGTACTATCAAGAACGCCGACAAGATAATAGTGCTCGATGACGGCAGAATAGTCGGACAGGGCACGCATGAAGAACTGCTCAAAAATTGTCCCGTTTACGAGGACATCGCAAGATCGCAGCTTTCGGAGGAGGAACTCGGACTATGAAGGAAAAGAAGATGCCTTTGAAGAGAAGAGGTCCTATGGGCGGACACGGACCGGGCGGAGCGGCTGTCCCGGGAGAAAAAGCAAAGGACTTTTTCGGTACTCTGAAAAAGACCGTCCGCTACATGCGCAAAGACCTTGCGATAATAATCACAGCATTTGTTCTGGCGATAGGCAGCGTAATCGCAACGTTGCTCGTGCCCGATATCCTCGGCGGAGCGACAGACGAGCTGCTCGCGGCTACGATGAGCAAGACGTTTTATAAAAACGCCGCTTCTGTCAAAGAACAAGTGGACGCTATCCCTGAAGACGCGCTTGGATTTATGGAGCAGAATCCCGATCTGACGCTCGGTGAAGTAAAAGATTTTCTGCCCTTTGAAGTGGATGAGTCTATGGAGAACGTAAAGCTGTCCGCGATATTGGACGCCAGAGAGGCTGAAACCGTAGGAGAGTTGTTTACTTCGCTCGGCATGTCGTCTGCTTTCGACAGTCTTGCCGTGACGTACAGGGCGAGGGTCATGAATACGTCTTTGTCAAGCGCACCCAAGATAGACACGGATCTGATCGTTTCTATTCTTACAAAAATTATCGCGCTGGTGTGCGTTTCGGCTATACTTGCATACGTTCAGGGACTGCTGCTCGCAGGCGTTGCTCAGAGAGTGTCCTACCGTTTCAGACGCGATATCAACAACAAGATAGACAGCCTGCCGCTCAAGTTTTTCGATACTACGACAAACGGCGAGGTAATGAGCTATATCACAAACGACGTAGACGCGATATCCAACTCGCTCAACCAGAGCTTGTCGCAGATAGTTACGAGTATAACCACGATAATCGGCGTAATGGTAATGATGTTTACGATAAACTGGATACTCACGCTGATAACTCTGCTAATTGTTCCGATATCAATGTTTATCGTCATGTTGATAATCAAGCGTTCGCAACGCTATTATCTGATGCAGCAGGAATATCTCGGACACGTCAACGGACATATTGAAGAAATGTTCGCGGGACACAACGTTATAAGCCTGTTCAACGGAGAGCAGAAGAGTATCGACAAGTTCTCTGAATACAATGCAAAACTCTATTCTTCGGCGTGGTCGTCGCAGTTCTTCTCGGGTATGATGATGCCTGTTATGAAATTCGTCGGCAACCTTAACTACGTTCTGGCATGCGTGCTCGGCGGCGTATTCGTGCTCAACGGCAACGTGGCGGGCGTGCAGATGACTGTCGGTAACATACAATCCTATATACAGTACGTCAGACAGTTCAACCAGCCGATCAACCAGATATCTGGTATCGCAAATACCTTCCAATCCACGGTTGCGGCGGCAGAGAGGATATTCGCGTTCCTCGAGCAGAAAGAGGAAGAAGAAACGGGCGATGCCGTTCCCGAAAACGTTGAGGGCAACGTAAGTTTCGATCACGTCCGTTTCGGTTACGTCGAGGACAAAATAATCATAAAGGACTTTTCCTGCGACGTCAAAAAGGGTCAGCGTATCGCTATCGTAGGACCTACGGGTGCTGGTAAAACGACGATAGTAAAACTACTCATGAGATTCTACGAGCTGAACGGCGGCGATATTTATCTCGACGGCAAGAGCATACGTTCGTTTACGAGAGAAGGCCTCAGAAACGAGGTCGGTATGGTTTTGCAGGATACATGGCTGTTCAAAGGTACGATAATGGAAAATATCCGTTACGGCAAACTCGACGCGACGGACGATGAGGTAAAGCGTGCGGCAAAGATAGCTTGTGCAGATCACTTTATACAGACGCTGCCGGGCGGCTACGACTTCGAGATAAATACCGAGGCTGACAACATCTCGCAAGGACAAAAGCAGCTGCTGACGATAGCCCGTGCTATTCTTGCAGATCCTACCGTGCTTATTCTCGACGAGGCTACGTCTTCTGTCGATACTCGTACCGAAATACTCATACAGAAAGCTATGGACAGACTTATGCAGGGCAGGACCAGCTTTATCATTGCGCACCGTCTGTCCACGATACGCGACGCGGACAAAATACTCGTGCTGCGCGACGGCGACGTTATAGAGCAGGGCAAGCATGAAGAATTGCTTGCAAAAGGCGGTTTCTACGCTACGCTATACAATTCTCAGTTCGAAGGATAATGATAAAGCTATCCGATCATACAAAAAGGATACGGAGATCCCGTATCCTTTTTTTGAGCGTATGTTTTCATAAAATAGTCTTTGTTAATATGAGGTTTTGCCCCGATAATTTTCAAGGCTCGAGCAAAGCTGTCGCATTATAGTTTCGGCTTGCTCTTCGTCTGCTCCCGTTATCGTTGCGTATATTTTCGAGTCGCCGAGATCTGCTATGCACAGGTATCCTTGAGATACGGCGTATATATCGTTTTTTACTGATAAGTTTTCGGTTTCGTAATCAAAAGACTTTACCAATTCTTTGTCTTTGACTGGCAGTTCTATCGTGCAATCGAAAACAGTCTGTATCACGGTTACGTTTGAGGCACCGATATTGTATTCGGTTTCGCAGGCTATAAAGTTGTTTTTGAAATACAACTCTGCAAATTCGGCGTGGCGATCGAGATACGCGAGGTGCAAGCCGTTCGTTGCCGAATAAGAGAATATATCCGTTTCCGATGAGAGCGGATATTTTATCAGATCTTCATACGCGTATGCCGAGCCCGGAGGAGGCGTTCCGTCGGAATTATCGGAAGGCGGTGCGCTGTTTGCAGGCATAAACATAGGCAGACACAGGAAGAAAGTGAAGAAACAGAGGATAAACACCGCGCACGCGCTTGCCGCGGCTTTGACTGCGACAATGACTTTTCTGCGCTTTTGCGCCGGTTTTCTTTCTCCGTTTGTCAGAGGATTTGCCTGCACCCGCTCCTTTACCTGTTCGAGGATAAGAGGCTGAACGAGAGAACCGCTGCGGACTATCGAGTCTATTTTCTTTTCGATGCTATTCATGCGTTCTCCTCCTTTATGTATTTTGATATGATCTTAAGTGCGGCTTTATATCTGCCGTACAGAGTAGTCATAGGGATCTGCAATTCCTTAGCTATCTCTTCGAACGTGTAACCGCCCCAGAATTTCATTACGATCGCGTTGCGGCTTTCTTTATCGAGTTGCATGAGCGCGTTTTTCAGGTTTATGTTGTCGATGCAGTCGTCCACAAAGCTCACGGTAAAAGAGGATACGTCCGTCAGTTCTTCTTCGGCAAGAAAAATATCCTTGCGCGTGTAGGTTAAAGCAGTATTTTGACGATCGTATACATCCAGTTTCTTGCGCTTTGGCTGGGTATATAGCTTGCACTCGCACGGTATATCTTGAAGTATGAATCGTTGAGTACGTCCTGTATTTTGTCTTTGTCGCGCAGATAACGATAGGCTACAAAATACATTTGCTCCTTAGTCCGATAAAAGATCTCGTCGAGTGCGGAATCTTTTCCTAAAGCAAGCGACGTTATCAGCTTGCCGATCATCTTATCGTTTTTATCTCTCACTTTTCCTCTTCTGAATTATATACCGATAAAGACATGCTTTTTTTCGGAATAAATCGAAAATTCTATAAATTTATTGCAAATGTGCAACAAGGCTGCTGTCAATGAGCAAATAAAGATAAAGTACGCGCTTTTATTTGAAAAGAGAGTCTTTATGGGATATAATATATTAGTCGAACGCGCACCCGTAGCTCAGTTGGATAGAGCGTCAGACTCCGACTCTGAAGGCCAGCGGTCCGAATCCGCTCGGGTGTGCCATATGCGGAAAGGTTTACTTTTCCGCGTTTTTTTACCGTAATATTCTTTAATTTTATCTGTTTTGCATAAGCGAGATGTCAGGGACATCGTATTAGCGGCAAAATAAAAAATTCATATAAAAAATCCTATAAGCGCATTAGTCGTTGATAAAATAAAGTCTTTATATTATAATGGTCATAAGACAATGCCTTTTAAGCAAAGAGGAGAGTGTTGCCGACAAAGCGTCGGCAGACGTAAAATCATGATAAAAGCTGCGCTAAAAACTTATTTCAAAAATTCCAAATACGTTTTCGTTGCGATGGGACTTATATATCTCGTCATAATCCTCATGCTGTTTGCTCTGGTGCGCGGCGTTATTTCGGTAATAGGTTCGGTTTCTGCAGAAACATATGAAAATGTTGCGAGGTTTGTAGTCGATACTTTTCAGGGCGTAACTTTTGAAGAGGCGACGAGTATCGCTTTTTACAAGTCGTTTTTCAGCGGCGTTGCCGAGATATTGAAAACAGATATAAAAAACGGAATAGATATGGTCATCGGCGTCGTAATAGTTACGGTCGCTTTCGTGCTTGCAGCGATTATGGGGTCTCAGGTGCTCTGCCGTTCTCTTATGCGTAAAAGCACGTCGGACGAGAAGTCGCTGCGCGGAGTAGCGGCGATACTCATGAGGTACGTCATATCTCTGATATTCGGATATCTTCTCGTATATCTCAACACGCTCTGGACATACAGTTTTATTTTCGTTCTGCTCGTATATTTTATCCACAACGCACTTGAAAACCTTTTTACGACGTGGATAATTTATTTCAGAAATTACAGTATAAAAGACATCTTCAATCTGAGAAATTCTCTGAGGCTCATTTTGTCGGGATTCGTGCTTATAGCAGTCGATGTCGTTATAGTGCTTATATTGTATCTTATCATGGGCGCGTTGTTTGCGATACTTATCGCATTGCCGTTATTTGCATATACTTTTGCAGTGACGGATATAATAGCCGCGTCGCACTTCAGAGAGCTGCAATCCAAAGGAAAGCTGCACTTGAGAGAAAAGCTTGAAAACAAAGAGAAACCGAAAAAAAGAGTATCTAAAGTTCAGGAGTGATTATGAAAAGAGTCGTTGTAGGTATGAGCGGAGGGGTGGACAGCTCTTTGGCGGCACTGCTTCTGAAAGAGCAGGGGTATGACGTCGTCGGGCTTTTTATGCGCAATTGGCATGAAAAAGACGACAGCGGCTGCTGTACCGCGGACGAAGATTTTTACGACGTGCGCTCGGTTTGCGCAAAGATAGGAGTGCCGTATTACAGCGTTGACTTTGCAGACGAATATTACGACAGGGTCTTCAGACAGTTTGTCGATGAGTATAAGAAAGGAAGAACGCCCAATCCCGACGTGCTTTGCAACAGGGAGATAAAATTTGCCCCGTTCGTAGAACAGGCACGCAAAATGGGTGCGGACTATATTGCAACGGGACATTATTGCAACGTTTTCCACAGAGAAGACGGCGCAAACTTTCTTATGAAGGCTAAGGACGAAAATAAAGATCAGACATATTTCCTCAATCAGGTAACGTCTGAACAGCTCAAGGACGTGTTGTTTCCGATAGGCGATCTCGACAAACCTACGGTCAGAGAACTTGCGGCAAAGTACGGTTTGTCTACCGCGGCGAAAAAGGACAGCACTGGTATATGTTTTATCGGAGAGCGCAATTTCAGAGCTTTTCTGTCAAAGTACATACCTATGCAGAAAGGCAAGATAATCGACACGGGCGGAAAAATTGTCGGAGAGCACGACGGCGTTTTCTATTATACGCTCGGGCAAAGAAAGGGACTCGGTTTAGGCGGCGTGAAAGACGGCGTTGAGGGCGCGTGGTTTGTCGTAGGAAAGGACGTTGAAAAGAACGAGCTGTATGTATCTCAGGGGGATCAGTCGCTTTTGTACCACAACGCTTTGGAAACGGACGGGTTCAACTTTATCCCGTTTGAGCCAGAAGAAAAAGAGTTCGAGTGCGAAGTGAGGATACGTCACCGTCAGCCTTTGCAGAAGGCTGTCTGTACGATAAAAGACGGCGGCGGAGTAAAGATCGCATTCGAGCGCGCACAGAGGGCGATCGTAGAAGGACAGTATGCGGTTGTGTATAAAGGCGACGTCTGTCTGGGCGGCGGAGTGATAGAACGCAAGTACGACGTCTGATATATAATATGGATATATTGATCGGGCGTACAGTCGTGTGTATAGAAAAATATAAAAAAATTGTAAAAAACGATAAAAAATCCGTTGACATTAAAAAACGGGTATGATACAATGACAAAGCTGTCTGAAAAGGACAGTGACAAACGGACATTAAAAACTGAACAGAAAGGTAAGAAGTGGAAGTTTAGCTATAAAGCGAAAACAACTGCTTTGAACTTAAAAAATTTAGCGAGTGTACAATTAAACACAAGCAAAG
>CALWRH010000011.1 GCA_944383895.1 uncultured Christensenellaceae bacterium
GTGAGACCGAAAGCCGCAGGGTGAGGTCGAAGCAAGGAGGGGATATAGTAAGGGGAAACACAAATCACAGCGTATATAAGGAGCTTGCGACGATTAAGCGTAGTGATTTTGGTGCCCCTTGCTAAAGCGAAGCGCGCGGATAACAGCGCATCTTTTACCCTGACAATTTTATTTTCTTTGTTATTAAGTTGATATAAATACGAAATTTTGTAATATGTTTTCTATGTCAAATTTTTGTAATATCGGATATTTGAGAGATTTTAGATTATATGATAGGAAAGTAATATGGTATAATAATGGCAGAGGTTATTATGATTTATCCTATTGTCATCAATGCGTCGCTTTTGATCATATCTATTTGCGCAGGGCTGTGTACGTTGTTCAGGCATACCGATTTTCCGAGAGGTATGAGCGACGACGATATAGAAAAGTATAGGACAGTTGCTGCAAATCACTCTAAAAAGGTCAGAGGATGTGCGGCGACCACAATAATTACAGGGATCGTGTTTTACGCGCTTGTACCGTCGTTATGTTTTATATTCAACGTTAACTCAGTTGTAATGAGTATTTGCGCGGTCCTTTTTGCCATAGTTCAAATGGCAGCCGTACAACTTGTATTTTCTGTAATGTCCCGTAAGCTCGGCGTTTGACAAGTGTTATGCTTAGTGGTATAATCACATTTGTTCGGGTAAATTGATATGAAATATTCTTTGAATAAAAACCATAAAATTTTATGCGGTATATCCGTCGGAGTTTTTGCAGTCTGGATGATAACGACTGTCATACTCAATTATGTTCTCGAAGATATCGGGACAGCTTTTCTTTGGGCTGTGGGCATGGATATTCTTTGGTCACTCATTGCATTGATCCTGATAGTCAATCCTACGCCTAAAATTTTTTCAAAGAACATTACAAAAGAAAACGAAAAGAGTATGAGCGATCTGCGTCGCGATATGCTTTGCGGCATATTGCTTGCAGTAAACATTGCATGCTTTTTGATGGCTCTGTGCCATAATTTCGACATCGTACGCTTTATAAGCAAAGAAGAGATCGAAGCAGGCGGCTTTTATATTGAAAAAGTCGGCATTATAAATCTAGTCGGTATCTGCATGATGGTAACCGTTGCGGGACTCGGCATCAATTACGGTGTGAAGTCTAAAAAATTGCTGATAAAGCTGCAAGAAGAAAAAGAGCGCAATGCAATTTCTGACGAGAGCGACAACAAATAAAAAACATAAAAATTTAGTTTGTTTTTGATGAAAAACTCTTGACAAAACGCACGGCATATATTAATATAATAATCACGTTGCGAGCCTTTATAGCTCAGTCGGTAGAGCATGCGGCTGTTAACCGCAGGGTCGTAGGTTCGAGTCCTACTGAAGGCGCCACAAAAAAAGACACTCAATTTAGAGTGTCTTTTTTTGTGCCTCTTCAGTAGGGGCGTAAAACCTCGTGTTGCGTTGCAACACAGGTTCGCCCGAGCGGAGAAAAGATTAAAAGAGGCAGTAAATAATGACGCGAGGGTTTTGGTGCGCAGCACCAAGCCCCTACTGAAGGCGCGTCAAAGTATAACAGTATCGTAAGAGAAGAAGTAAAACCTCGTGTTGCCTTGCAACACAGGTTCGCCGCCTTGGTACGGACTTATGCGGGGTAGGCTCCTTGCTATTCCGTCGCTATCGTTCATTAACCCTCTTATTAAATTTAAGACAGAAGTATGCGAACTAAACCTTTTAATTGCATGGCACTTAAATGTAAAATTTTATATCTTGCACCATTTTAATCAAACATTAAAAATTATCATTTAATATTTCAATATAAAACAAAAGGAGAAATGCGTTTTTCCATCAAAAATCTTACATATATCAAATGCAAGATAAATTTTTCATAGATACAGGAGCATTTTATGAAAATAGAAAACAAGAAAAAACCTTTTGCGAATATTTTGCTTTATATTTCAGCTGCGATCGGAATCGTTCTGATCGCTATGACGTGTATCGCATTGAAATATTATCAGAGCATGGACACACTAAAAAACGTGAAATTTATCGCTCACAGGGGGCTAAGCAGCAAATACTACGAAAACAGTGAAAAAGCTTTTCTTGCGGCGGCAAAAAGCGATTTCTTTTACGGCATAGAGACGGACGTATATTTTACCGCGGACAACGTTGCTGTTTGCTCTCACGATAACGATGCGTTCGTTGACGGTTCTGTTAAAATCACATCCTCGAATTATGAGGAAATCAAAGATCTGCCGCTCAAAAAAGACAGCTACGGCTTTGAAAATGCAGGACTTTGCCGCTTTGACAGATATCTTGAAATATGCGCCGATTACGGAAAAACCGCGGTCATCGAGCTTAAAGACTATTATATGAGCGAAGATGAAATAAAAAAAGTGGTAGATATGGCAAGGTCGGTTTGCGGAGACGAATTTGTCATAGTGAGTTTTTCAAAGAAACATATACAAACCGTTCTGAGTTTTGATCCTGACGTCAAAACGCAACACGTTGTCCAGAATGATATAAATATACAGACATCTCTTCTGGAGGGATACGACGTTACGGATTATTTCGGACACCTCACTAAAAATCTTATAGACGACGCGCACGGACAAGGGCGTAAAGTCGGAGTATGGACAGTGAATAACATTATGCTGGCGATAAAATACGCAAATTACGGCGTGGATTATATTTCTACTGACAAAGATTTTTCTAAGGATTGGTGGCAGGCTCTGTTGAAATAAAGGCAGAAAATATTTCGCTTATGTGACAAAGTTACGGAAAAAAGTTTTTTATTGCAATATAATAAAACCATCAAAACAATTGAGAGGTGCAATATGGCAGTAATAAATTTGACAAAAGACAATTTCAACGAAGTAGTGGTCAATTCTGACAAACCCGTTCTTATTGATTTCTGGGCAGGATGGTGCGGACCTTGCCGCATGATGAGCCCCGTAGTGGACGAGATAGCGGAAGAACGCAGCGACATCAAAGTCTGCAAAGTGAACGTAGACGAAGAACGCGAACTTGCAGGACTTTTTCAGATCGCAAGCATTCCTACGCTTGCAGTTATCAAAGACGGAAAAGTCGTAAACGGTTCAGTCGGAGTGCGTCCCAAAAAAGACATTTTGAAAATGATCGGATAATTTTAAGTCTATTTCTTATTGAGAAACGGCGGCGAGTTTTGCCGCGTCGCAAATGGTTATAGCCCCGCGCGAAAGAGATACGAGTCCTTCGTCAGAGAAATATCTGAGCATACGAGTAACGACTTCGCGCGGACTGCCGAGATGATTGCCTATGCTTTCATGAGTTATCCTGAGGGTGAGCGAAGATTCGAGATTGGATTCTTCAAGCAAAAACGAGGCAAGCCGTTTATCGAAACTTTGCCACATGATCTTTTCTATCAGCCACATTACGTCGGAAAATCTGCTCGCCATAAGCTCGTTGGTGAAATTGGCAAGGGGTGCGGACGTGTTCATAAGCTTTTTGTAGACGTCGGCGGGGATGATCGTTATTTCGGAGTCTTTTTCTGCAGAAAGAGAGATGTCAAAACTTACGCTGCTTATCATGCATGAGGCAGAAAACAGGCATACGTCTTGTTCGAGAAGACGGTATAAAGTGACTTCTTTTCCGTCGGGAGATGTCGTGTAAGCGCGTATCTGTCCCGAGCGAATGAGAAGAAACCCCGTGCACTCGTCGGAATTTCTGTGTATTATCTCGCCTTTTCGAAAAGATCTGTTTACGGCGGAGGAAACCAAGGCGTTACGTTCACTTTCCGTAAGTTTGTCCCATACAGGGAAGTATTGTGAAAAATTCATTTAGCAGCTCCTATAAAAATATTATAACATAACTTGTTTTGTATTGCATAAAAAGATCTGCATATGAAAGGTCATAGAGGCAGAATTTATCTGCGCTAAATTCAGAAAATTTTCAAAGATACACTTAAACGTAAAATCTTAAAGACAGTGACTGCACGTTGATAATTGCTGACGCTGTTTTATACTGCGTTTTTATGGTTGTAAAATCATTTAATAAAAACAGATTTATTGCGTCAGCGATAATTGTTTTGAAACAATACATACATTTTCCGATTGTGCTTTTAACTTGATAAGATATTTGCTATTATACAAAACGTATTGAAAAAGAGCATTTTATCGGCTATAATATAATCAAGCCTACAGGAGGTTTGATTATGAAAAGATGGAGAGTTTTAACGATAGCTGTGTTATTTGTCGCGCTGGTTTCTGCGCTTTTAGTTTCATGCAGCTCAGACGAAGGTAAAAACAACGGTCAGGCGGAGGATAAAGAATATACCGTCAGCGTAACGCAGTCTGACGACTATCAGATCACGCCTGAATCGACAAAAGCGAAAGAGGGAGAAGAAGTCCGTCTTACGGTAACCGTGCTTAACGAGGATGTTTACATAAAAGCTGTAAAATTCAATGAGTTCGATTGCACAAAAACGGATACGGGATACAAGTTCGTTATGCCTGCATCGGATGTTACGCTCGTTGTCGAAACGGGAGAATACGCCGAAGTCAGAGAAAACGGAATAGCGTCTTTTTCTGAAAATAATGTTACGACTATTCCCGTAAACGGTACGGGTACTCAGGCTCAGGTCGGTTTCGATAAAAGAGTGTGGTGTTTCGATATCGATTTCAACGCAAACTATATGGCGGATCTGGGCAGCGAAATAAAGTCTTCGGATCAAAGCGTAATACCCGATTCTGCAATCACGGTCAAATCATATACTAAGGCAGATCTCAATATCGGCGGCATAAACGATTTTGAAATAGTGAAGTGCAAAGTGCTTTTCGATACGAGTAAGATAAGCGAAGGAACGACATGGATCACGATGGATTTCGTAAATAACAATTCCTCTTCGCAGAAAGGCAGTCTGTTGGTAAAAGTCACTGTTTGCGGCTATGGCAAACTCGAAATCGAAACGATGAACGAAACGCTTACGTTTGACGTTTCTGAAGTAGGGGACCCGGATGCAACGTATACCGTGAGGATCTATGACGAGGACTTTATGGGAGGCACGACTCAAGGCGAATATGCAGGTTTTAATCGCACTTTAACTGCGACAGACGGCAAGATAGTCCTTTCTTTCGACTACGCTGTGGGTCACGTTTATCAGGTCAGAATAACCGCAGGCGCAAATGACGATTATATGACTTCGCTCAGGATTTCGGGCATAGTTGTTGCAGGCGGCGGATATACTGGCGATGCAGATTATGCGGGCGAGGGCGATCTCACGTTCAGTACCCCGGATTGCAATCTCGAGCTGAAAGTTTATACAGAATAAAAGAATATCGAAATACAACTCGAGAAAAACGCTGCTAATCGTTTGCGTTGCGACGAGAGTCAAGTCGGTTTAGGATGACAGGTGATAAATATGAACGTATACGTTATATATAAGTTCAAAGATGCCGAACAAGTAGAAAAATTGCTAAAAGAATACAAAAGCAAAGACGAAAACGGTTTGCTAGACTTTTTCAGATTCAATGCCGGAGAGAGGCATCGCATGTGGCATAAAAAGGCTGTTGAAAAAATGAAGAGTTGCAATATCGCGTGCTATTTTTGCAGCGCTGAGGGAAATGAAGAGTCTGCCGCAAAAAACGTTAAATGGGAGCTCGATCTCGCAAACAAGTACAAGAAAACAGTCTTTATATTTAATCTGAAAGGGAATCCTTCTGCTCTCGGGGGAAAAGAAAATCCGTTTGCAAAAACGATATTCGGGTTGGATTATTCGGGAGAGTTGCTAAACATCAACAAATACAAAGTGTTTGACGTCGGTTGCGCTTATGACGTATTGATGAAAGAAGCTCAATGGAACGTCGAAGATGCGGTTGTCAACAAGGATTTCGACAAGAAAGGACTCGGAGAGAACGAATATTACAATCTGCTGCTTGAAGAGTACAAAACAATGATAGATACATCAGAAAAGCTTATGGAAAGGAGGCAAAACATTAGCAATCTGTATACGACTTTGTGCGCTGCGATGGCAGCGGTCGTAGGAGCGTCGTTTGCCTTTGAAAATTGGCTGATCGTTGCGTTTATCGGAATTGTCGTAGGAATCGTTTTTATATGTATGTCGGCAAATTGGCGGGCGTGCCTGAAGGCTTACGAAATGAATAACGCAGGAAAGTTTGCCGTAATAAACGCGATAGAAAAGATATTGCCCGCGAATTTGTTTGACAGTGAATACAGATACAATACGAAGAACGGTATAAAATCCTACTCTAACAGAGAGAAGTTGCTACCGATTATCTTTATAATTTTCGGCGTAATACTGATCTGTTTGGCATTAACGGTCATTTTCCTTATCGCGTGCGATGTGATATGAAATAAAGCCGCAAATAACTTTTGCGGCTTTATTTGTAGCATTGTTGACTTTATTTTCATATTATTCTATACTATATAAAAAATTACGGGAAGTCGTATTGTTATGACGAATTTTCTGATCAGACTGTTTGTAAAAGATAACAAAAACGTGCAGGATCCCAAGGTGAGGGGAAACTATGCCATGCTGTCGAGCATTACGGGCATTATCGCAAACGTATTGCTCTTTATAGGCAAGCTTGTCATCGGTATTCTTTCTGCCTCGGTCGCTATCATTGCGGACGCGTTCAACAATATAGGCGATGCAGGCTCGTCGGTGGTTACGATGTTCGGTTTCAGGCTGGCGGGAAAGCACGCGGATAAAGAGCATCCTATGGGACACGGCAGATTCGAATATATCAGCGCGTTTATAGTAGACGTGTTGATAATTTTTGTCGGAGTGGAACTGCTCAAATCTTCTGTAGAAAAAATAATTACGCCCGAACCCGCGGATATACAGACTGTAACGCTTGTTTTTCTCGGTGCGGCTATTCTCGTAAAAGCATGGCTTTTCTTCTTTTACAGAAAGATAGCAAAAACCATAGATTCGTCCGTAATAAAAGCAGCGTCTTTCGACAGTATTTCGGACGTTGTGGCAACTACGGTAGTTCTTATATCTTCGTTGGTTTCTAAATATACAGACTTGGATCTCGACGGCTATGCAGGCATACTCGTTGCCGCGTTTATATTCTATACGGGTATAAAAGCGTCCAAAGAAACTATCGACTTGTTGCTCGGAGGCAGTCCGGATAAGGAAATACTCAAGAACATTAAAGATTTTGTCAAAGATTATCCCGACGTTATCGGTATCCACGACGTTATGGTGCACGATTATGGCCCCGGCAGACAGATAGTGTCATTTCATGCAGAGGTGTCGGCTAAGAGCGACTTCAGCTATGTTCACGACATAATCGACAACATAGAGCGCGATATGCAGAAAAAATACGGATATATAGTTACGATACACCTCGATCCTATCGTTGTGGACGATCAGAAAGTAAACGAGATGTACGCTTTCGTAAAAGAAACGGTGAAGGAGGTCGACGAAAGCTTTTCCGTGCACGATTTCAGGATGACTTACGGCGGAAATCATATCAATCTGATATTCGATCTTTCTATCCCCGTAGACAGCAAGATCAGCGACGAAGACGCTGCAAAAGAGGTTGAAGACAAAATAAGATCGCTGCGTCCTGAGTGCAACTGCGTTATCAAGGCGGAACATCCTTTTGTCTGAAGCAAATAATTTTATATATACACTTTATCCCCTTTGAAAAAAGGGGATTTTTTTACCGTTGAAATCGGTCGCTCTGTGATGTATAATTAAATTTATGGAGAATAGTGATGACGCATTGCATGAAGCTGAACACCGAACCTTTTGAAAAGATAGAAAACGATAGAACTCAGGCTATTTGACGAAAAGCGCAGAACTGTCAGGACAGGAGATATTATCGAGTTTTCTTGTGCGGGTGTTGATTATAAGCTTAAAGCATAAGTATGCGGGAATTACAGATTCCGCATTGACAGATACGGCGTGCTCGGGATAGAACTTGTAAAAGTCACGAAAAATCCAAAGCTTTATCGGTATTATCGGATAAAGACTAATAACATACGCAAAATATAATAAACAGATAACGGAGAAGATTATGTGTACTGCAATTGCGTTTTTGAATAAGTCTTTGTATTTCGGAAGAAATATGGATATAGAATATGACTTCGGGCAAAAAATCGTAATAATGCCTGACGAGTTTCCGCTGGCGACAAAATGCTCGGGTACGCTCCTTAAGCACTACGCGGTGATAGGAATTGCGAGGGTAGAAGAAGGATATCCGCTTTATGCTGAGGCGTGCAACGAGAAGGGGCTTTGCATGGCCGGGTTGAATTTTCCGTTTAACGCAGTGTATGCAGATAAAGAGTCTGAAGGCAAGATAATGCTTGCGCCTTACGAACTCATACCTTACGTTCTCGGTAAATGCGCGGATATCTGTGAGGCGAGAGATCTTATATCGAGGTCGGAGATTATAAACAGACCGTATAAACCATCTTTGCCCGTTGCGCCTCTGCATTGGATGGTGTCTGACAAAAACGGCAGCTTTGTCGTGGAGAGAACGTCGAGAGGACTTGAGATATTCGACAATCCGTGCGGGGTAATGACCAACAATCCGCCGTTTGATTCTCAGATCATAAATCTCGAAAAGATAAAAGGGCTGTATGCAAAAAATCCTGCAGGATATTTCGGCAAGGCAGAACCTGAAGAAAACTATTGTGCGGGAGTGGGTGCACTCGGATTGCCCGGGGATTATTCGTCTTCTTCGCGTTTTGTAAAAGCCGTGTTTCTGATGGATAATTCGATGTGCGGAGAAAGCGCAGAATCATGCGTATCGCAGGTGTTGCATATCCTCGACGCGGTAGCGATGCCTCGCGGCAGCGTTGTTACGGATGAGGGAAAGCTCGACGTTACGACATATTCGTGCTGTATAGATGCAGAAAGGGGTGTTTATTACTATAAGACCTACGACGGATTTGCGGTAAAAAAGTCGGAAATGACTGAAGAACTGAAACGTGGTAGCCTGCTTGCAGTATCCGAAATGTGATTTGCTGCGAGTTGCTTGACAAACAGTTTTTACAGTGTTAAACTCTCACTATAATAAAAAGACAGTTCGTGACCATCCTGTCTATAAACAAAACTACGGAAAGGATGGGCGTATTATACGCCCTTTTTGTTTGTGTTGTTTTGAGGTGCGTTGCGGCATAAGGAAGGATATATGTCGTCAAAAATCAAAAATTATTTTACCGAATTCAAACTTCTTTTAAGAAGCGTGCCGGGCGTCGTTACCGTATTTTTCGTGCTCAGCGTGTTTGCAATGAATCTGCTTGCCAACAAGAGCATTTCGCTCCCTGTAGATTGGCTTGCGCTCGATTGCGGCATCATAGTGTCGTGGTTTGCGTTTCTTACAATGGATATGGTGACTAAACACTTCGGACCAAAGGCTGCTACGCAGCTGTCTGTGTTTGCGATAGCCGTCAATCTCGTGTTCTGCCTGCTGATGTTTATCGGCAGCGTTATACCGGGAGTGTGGGGAGAATCCTTTGTCGAGGGTAGCGAAGACGTTATAAACGGTGCGCTTGACAACACGTTCGGCGGGACGTGGTACGTTCTTGCGGGAAGTACGCTTGCCTTCCTGGTGTCTGCGATCGTTAACAACTTTACCAACGCGGCAATAGGTCTGGCTTTCAAAAAGAATCCCGACGGGGCGGTAGCGTATTTCCTCAGATCTTACGTTTCGACTGCTATAGGTCAGTTTGCTGACAATATGATATTCGCGCTCGTCGTCAGTCACGTTTTCTTCGGCTGGTCGATCGTGCAGTGCGTAACGTGCGCCGTTACGGGTATGGTCGCAGAGCTTTTGTGCGAAGTCGCATTTTCGGGTATAGGTTACGCTGTTTGCAAGAAGTGGAAAAAAGAACAGATCGGCAAGGCTTATTTCGATTTTTCGGAAAGCCTGAAGGAGGAAACTAAATGAAAGTATTGATAACGGGCACAGCAAGCGGAATAGGAAAGGCTATCGCAGAAGAATTCCTGTCATGCGGACATACCGTAACGGGTATAGATAAAAATGAGTGCGCCATTTGCGATAAGAATTATAAACATATCGTGGCGGACATAGCTAAATCCGATCTTCCCGACGTCGACGGCGTCGAGATCCTTATAAATAACGCGGGGGTGCAGGACAGCGGAGAAGATATAGACGTAAACCTCAAAGGCACTATCAGAGTTACAGAAAAATACGCGTTTCAGGACAGGATCAGGAGCGTTCTCTTTATAGCGTCTGCAAGCGCGCATACGGGTGCGGAGTTTCCCGAGTATGCGGCAAGCAAAGGCGGAATTATCTCGTATATGAAAAACGTTGCGCTGAGGGTGGCAAAATACGGCGCGACTGCAAACAGTCTGTCCCCCGGCGGCGTAACGACGGACATCAACGACAGAGTTATGAAAGACGAAAAGATGTGGAAGAGGATCATGGATCTGACGCTCATCCCTAAATGGGCAAGCGCAGAAGAGATCGCAAAATGGGCTTATTTCGTAACAGCGGTGAACAAGTCGATGACGGCGCAGGATATACTTATCGACAACGGAGAGAGTGCGAAAGCGGAATTCGTATGGTGATTTCAGGGAGGGCATTGCCCTCCTTTTTTGTGTGATTTGAAATCTCCCGTTGACGGTAACGCGTTTGTACATTATAATAACGGTAAGACGTTAAATATTTGAAAATAATGGTGAAGATATGCATATTACTTTGAAAAAATGGACTGAAGAAAACAAGCCTTATCTGATAAAATTGTGCAATAACGCAGACAGGACTTATCTCACGGGCAGACTGCCGTATCCTTATACCGAAGAGTGCGCTGACTGGTGGCTGAATATGGTAAAGGAACATGACGGTAAAGACAGTTTGTTTCGCGCGATAGTTGCTGACGGAGAGATAGTCGGGAATATAACGATAGAAGGCAAAAGCGACATATTCTGCAAGGACGCAGAGATAGGTTACATAGTGGACAAAGAGTATTGGGGCAGAGGGATCGCAACAGAGGCGACAAGACTCGTGGTTGCAGAGGCTTTTGCCGCGCTTGATATAGAAAAAATAACGTCTGAAGTTTTCGCCCCCAACAAGGCGTCTGCGAGAACGCTCGAGAAAAACGGGTTTAAGCTTGAAGGAGTATTGAGAAAAGCCGCGTATAAAAACGGCGTTTTCTACGATATCCTGCGCTACGGAAAACTGAGAGGAGAACAGGCGAACGCTCGATAGATAAACAGATCGGGCATAACGCCGATAAAAGTTGCTGAAATGAAAAAACGTCTTGAAGACATGTCCTTGCAAGAGTTGTGGGAACTTTTTCCGATAGTGCTCGTTGCTCCCGATCCGACGTGGAAAAAGCAGTTTAGAGAAGAGAAGAAAACGCTTGAGAAACTTCTCGGTAAAAAGGCTCTGGGAATTTATCATATCGGCAGTACGGCAGTAGGCACTATCGTCGCAAAACCTATCGTGGATATTATCGTAGAAACTGACGATCCGAAAGCCGCCGCAGATATTCTCGCCGGCAGCGGGTATATCGTCATGTTGAGAAACGAAGACAGGATATCTCTGAACAAAGGTTATACCGTCGACGGTTATGCCGACAAGGTTTTTCACATACATATAAGAAAACCCGGGGATACAGACGAAATATACTTTGCTAAATATCTTACAGAACATGCGGACGTTGCGGAAGAATACGGATCGCTGAAGAAAAAGTTGCTGTCGCAATACGGAAGAGACAGGGACGGCTATACGGATGCTAAGACCGACTTCGTAAAAGCAGTTACAGAAAGAGCAAAGAAAGTTTATTGCAAATAAATAGACGGCATTGCCGTCTTTTTTATTTCAGTATTCGCAGGGCTTATTTATCGGTCGTAAAAATGCTTTTTACTCTCGTAGACAGCATGTCAGCCACAAGAGCGATGAATTCGCCGTTGGTAGGGCAGTGGCAGTTGTCGAAACAATTGCCGAATACTGCCGACTGCGCTTTGAATTTGCCGTTGTCGAAACATACGCTGAGTGCGTGCCTGATTCCTCGCTCGATGCTGCTCGGATTGCTGTCGAAAAGTTCTGCAAGTTTGGGGTAAAGCCTTTTGGTTATTCCTTTGTTCAGATAGGAAGAATCTCTGCTCGAGAGCTTGATCGCCGCTTTCAGATATCTGCAACCTGTGAGATTGTGTCTGAAACCGAGTTTGAGAAACAACTCTCTCAGGAATTCGTCTTCTACAGCTTCGATTTTTGCCGAAATTTCTTCAGGACTTTGTTTCAAAGGGCGTCGCAAGACAAAATAAGGGTGATTGGCTCCGTTGTCGTCGGAAAGAATAAAAGATCTTTGAGCAGAGTCGGCAAGCAGATCGCACATAGTATCGTCTTTGAGAAAGTGCATATAAGATTTTTCGTCAAAGACAACAGCGTTGAATACGGTTTTGTTGCGGTAAAAGTCTTCGTAATTTTGAAACTGAGTACATACACGGTTTTTGCCATGCTCAATAATGAGTCCGAAAATCCTCTCGCAAAGAGAATCGTCCGACTCGATAACGGCAATGCGCTCGGGGGTATCCATAAACGTCATCCTTTGAAAATCGAATTTTAATGATTAGATTATACAATCCACAGATATTTTACGTCAATCGTTTTATGGGGAATTTTGTACAAAATTGTAAAAATATTGTCGAATTTTGTAAAAAATTAGCGAGATAAGACGAATAAAAAACGCCGCGGGAAGAGCGACGTCGGGTGTATGATTTACACTATAGACAGGATTAGTCTTTTTTGGAAACGGCAAGCTTTTTCTTGCGGGAAACGATATATTCGGATATCCCGTCGAGAAAAACTCTGCTTACTAAAAAACCGAGATAAAACATCAGTATGGCGGTGAAGAGTCCGCATACGGAAAGCACGAGGGAAACCGCTATGCGTTCTGCCGTAAAGCTTCTGAATACTCCGACCACGGAACATATCGCTCCGAAACTGCCTACCGCAAATACGGAGATAATTCCGAAACAGGCGATTATCACGCCGACTGCGACGAAAACGTCGTTGAATAACGTAGATGTTTTTGTAACTTTTTCTTCTTTCATGATCCTATTGTAGCAGATACGCGGCTGAAAAGCAACACAATTTATTTTTTTGTGAGTCGCGCCTGTTGTCGTATCCGTAGTATTGTCGGAAAATGCAAAGCGTATACGGTGTTTGTAGAAAAAATCAGAAAAAAAAATACTGCCCTTTCAGGCAGTGATGATTTTTTCATGCTTTGACGAGAGAACAGAAGCAGAAAGAGCTTATGCCTTCTTCGCGCCCGACCATGCCGAGCTTTTCAGTTGTCGTTGCCGCTATGTTTATCCTTGAAGGATCAATGCCGAACGCCGCGGCTACGTTTTGCGTCATCGTCGGGATATGTGGCGAGAGCTTTGGCTTTTGAGCCATAACGACGGCAGAGAGGTTGTTGAGTCTGAAACCGTCTTCTTGCATGAGAGAAATTACTTTATCCAGCAATCTCATGCTGTCTGCGCCTTCGTATGCAGGATCGGTGTCGGGAAAGAGTTTGCCGATATCTCGTCTGCCGAGCGCGCCGAGTACGGCGTCCATTATCGCGTGTATCAATACGTCTGCGTCGGAGTGTCCGACGAGTCCTTTGTCGTGGGGAATATCAACGCCGCCTATTATGAGTTTTCTGCCTTCAGCGAGAGCGTGCGTGTCCCAGCCGCTGCCGACTCTGAAGTCGCGCGGTAGGAAACGCTCCAGATCCTGAGCAGTGGTTATCTTATAATTCTGATACGAGCCTTCGGCGACAGCTACGTTGCCGAAGTATCTTTCGTAGATCGCCGCGTCGTCGGTGGCGGTAAAACCGTCTTTTTCCGCAAGCTCGTAGGCGCGAAGTATCTTTGTTCTTTCAAACACCTGAGGGGTTTGCACGGCGTAATAATCGTTTCTGTCTACCGATACCGAGCCGTCTTCGGTCTTCTTTCGCAGACTGTCCGTGACGGGCACGCATACGACAGACGCGCTGTATTTCAGAGCGGAGCCAAAGGCGTCGTCTATCACTTTTTTATCGGCGAAGGGTCTTGCTCCGTCGTGTATTGCGACGTAATCGCTTCCGGAGCGGAGAAGAGCGTTGTAAACGGATTTACCTCTGGTGTCGCCGCCTCTGACCAAAAGTATTTCTTTGTCGTAATTTTTTGTCAGATCCCTGAATTTTTCTTCGTCTTTTTCAGAGCATGCGATTATTATGCGCGCAACGTCGTCGCGGCAGAAAGCGGACAAGGTTTTTTCTATAACGCTGACTCCGCCTATATCTGCAAAAAGTTTATTGTAGCTGAGTCCCGTGCGCGAGCCCGTGCCGCCACAGGGAAGTATAACGTCAAACTTCATCGGTGAGGACCTCGTACATATCGGCAGTATCCTGTTTTTTTACCGTTTCTTCAACGACGAGTATACGGAATCTGAATTCTCGGTCGCCGAAATGCAATGTTACCACGTCGCCGACTTTTACCTGCGCGCCCGCTTTTGCGTGTCTGCCGTTTATTTCGACTCTGCCGCCGTCGCAAGCCTCGTTGGCTACGGTACGGCGTTTGATTATTCTGGATACTTTGAGAAATTTGTCAAGTCGCATATTTACATCCTTTTGAGAAGAGCGGGAAGCTCCTCGAGCGTTTTGCAATAATAGTTGTAAGAAGTAACGTTGGGTTTTCTTACGAGCACCGCGCCCATGCCGAACTGTATCGCGCCGAGCACGTCCGCAAAATAATTGTCGCCTACGAGTACGGTTTTGTCTTTGGAAAAATCTCCGAGAGCTTTTTCGAGTATTGACGGATGCGGTTTTTCGTATTCTTCTTCAGACGATATTATCATCCTCGGGAAAAACGCTCCGAGCCCCAGATGGTTGAAAATATCTCTTGCCTCGGGAATATGATTTGAAACGAGTGCGAGAGAATAGCCGTCGTCGGTGAGTTTCTGCAAAGTGTCCGTTGTGTCGGGAAAGAGTTTCCAATACGTCTTGTCGCAAAAGCGGTCCTGCAGTCCGCTCATTGCGCGTGACGCCTCTTCAGTCGAACAAACGCCGTTCTGAGCAAGTCCCTCGGCTATATTTCCCGCAACGGTTTCCCACCAGCCTCTGCCTTTGAAAAAGTCTGCGTGAGATACGGTCGGGTCGCTCCACGGATATACGCCGCCGTGGGTTACGGGACGTATCTGCTCGCTTGAGGCATAGACGTTGTTTTCAAGCAACAGTTCTTTTACGGTATCCGTCCACATCGTAGTGCGGAAACCGAGTGTCATATCGAAATCGAATATTACGTTTTTTATTTTGCCCATATATGGATATTATAGCAAAAGCCGCGCGCGTATGCAATACCTAAACCGAGTTTGCGAATTCCGGAAGAGCAGATAAAGGACGATTCGGGAAAATGCTGTCTGTACAATCCGGTAGGTCGGGACGGAGAAAGCGAAGAGCAAACGGAAAAAGGAAAATTCTGATCGTTGACAACGGGGTAAAAGGGGTATATAATAAAACGTGCGCTAAAGCATAAAAATTTTTTATAATTATTTTCAAAAAAACCGTTGACACGGTTGGAAGTTTTCCTTATAATGTATATTTGCGTTAGTATGTAAAATGAGAAAATAGTATTTATTCCCCGCCGACGGAAAACAAGGGATGTCGGGTAAGGGGGGATTTTCGCCATTTATATACGCATACGCGTTCAAGCGTGAAAAATTTTAAGGAGGGTTTATAATGCCTCAACACATTCACAAGGTTAAGTACGGCAATACCGAAAGACTGAGCTTTGCTACGATCAAAGACACTCTCGATATCCCGTATCTGATCGCTTTGCAAAAGGACTCCTACAAGCAGTTCATTACCGAAGGCATCCAGGAAGTTCTCGACGACTTTTCGCCTGTCGTGGACTTTGCCGGAAGGATGGAACTCCAGTTCCTCGGTTTCTCGCTGGAAGGAAAGCCCAAGTACGACATCAAGGAGTGCAAGGACCGCGACGCTACTTACGCTTTGCCGCTCAAGGTAAAGGTAAGACTCGTACACAACGATACGGGCGAAGCTACGGTTGAAGAAGTCTTTATGGGCGACTTCCCGCTGATGACCGAAAACGGCAGCTTCATCATCAACGGCGCGGAGAGAGTTATCGTCAGCCAGCTCGTAAGAAGCCCCGGCGTTTACAGCACGTTCACTCTCGACAGATCGGGTACTCCCAGATACGAGACGACCGTTATGCCTAACAGAGGCGCGTGGCTCGAGTTCAAGCAGGATTCCAACGGTATACTGTGGGTAAGCGTAGACCGTACCCGTAAGGTTACGGCAAGCGTACTTATGCGTGCTCTCGGATACGGCAGCGACGAGCAGCTCTACGAGTTGTTCGGCGAAGAGGAAATGCTCAAGGCGACCATTGCGAAAGACGGCAACGCTAAAAACGAGGACGACGCTAAGATCGAGCTTTACAGAAAGATGAAGCCGGGCGAGATCCCGACCATGGACGGCGTGACCCAACTTATCAGGAGCACTTTCTACGATTCGCGTAAATACGATCTTATGCGCGTCGGCAGATACAAGATAAACAAGAAACTCGCGCTTGCTACCAGACTCGAGAATCAGAAGATCACCCGCGACATAGTGACCGAGGACGGCGAAGTTCTCGCTACCGCAGGCGAAGTCATCTCCCCCGAAAAGGCGGCAGAGATACAGAACGCAGGCGTAAACGTCGCGTTTATCGCAACCAAAGAGGGCGGCGAATTCAAACTTATCGGCAACAACACCGTAGACATGGCGGCATATCTCGGCTGGAACGTTGAAGAGTGCGATCCTAAGTCTCTCGGCATACTCGAGAAAGTTTATCTGCCCGAGCTCAAGAATCTTCTCAAGATCAAAGAAGAGCAGAATATGTCCGACGAAGAGTTCAAAGCTCTCATCAAGTCGGATAAGGACAACCTTGTCATCAAACACGTTACGCTCGACGATATCGTTTCGTCCGTTTGCTACAACCTCGGACTCGTACGCGGTTTCGGCGTGACCGACAATATCGACCATCTTGCAAACCGCAGAGTCAGATCTGTAGGCGAATTGCTCCAGAACCAGCTCCGTATCGGTATGGCAAGACTTGACAGAGTCATCAAAGAGCGTATGTCCATTACGCAGGATGCGGGCGACCACAAGGCACAGTCCTTCATCAACATCAAGCCCGTTACCAGCGTTATCAAAGAGTTCTTCGGAAGTTCTCAGTTGTCGCAGTTCATGGATCACCACAATCCGATCGCAGAACTTACGCACAAGAGAAAGCTTTCCGCACTCGGTCCCGGCGGTCTTAACAGAGAACGCGCAAGCTTCGAAGTGCGTGACGTCAACTATTCTCACTACGGACGTCTGTGCCCGATCGAAACTCCTGAAGGTCAGAACATCGGTCTTATCTCGTCGCTCGCTACCTATGCGAGAGTCAACGAGTACGGATTTATCGAGGCTCCTTACCGCAAGGTAGAGAAGAAGTACGACGAAAACGGCGAGATCGTCGATATAGTCGTTACCGATCACGTCGATTATCTGCAGGCTGACGAAGAAGACAAGTACGTCGTTGCTCAGGCAAACACTCCGCTCGACGAAAACAGCAGATTCGTTGAAGACCGCGTTACCTGCCGTATAAGAGAAGACATCCGTGCGGTGGACAAGCGTATCGTCGACTATATGGACGTTTCGCCCAAGCAGCTCGTATCCGTTGCGGCATCGCTCGTACCGTTCCTCGAAAACGACGATACGTCGCGTGCGCTGATGGGTTCCAACATGCAGCGTCAGGCAGTTCCGCTCCTGCGTCCGCAAGCTCCTATCATCGCTACGGGCATGGAGCACAAGATAGCTTACGACTCCGGCGTTATGGTCATTGCTAAGAACGACGGCGTAGTAAAACAGATGGACGCTACCAGGATCGTAGTCGAAAGAGGCGACGGCGACGTAGACGTTTACAAACTGCAGAAGTTCGAGAGATCCAACAACGGAACCTGCATCAATCAGAAGCCTATCGTCAACGTAGGTCAGAAAGTCGTCAAGGGCATGGTCCTTGCAGACGGTCCTTCTACCGACAACGGCGAGCTCTCTCTCGGAAGAAACATACTTATAGGATACATGTCCTGGGAAGGTTACAACTACGAGGACGCTATCCTCATCAGTGAAGACCTTGTCAAAGACGACGTATTTACTTCTATCCATATAGAAGAGTACGAGATCGAAAGCCGCGACACCCGACTCGGCGAAGAGCAGATCACGCGCGACATCCCCAACCTCGGCGACGACGCGCTCAAGTATCTCGACGACAACGGTATCATCATGGTCGGCGCAGAAGTACACAGCGGCGACATCCTCGTAGGAAGAGTTACCCCGAAGGGCGAGACCGAGCTCACTCCCGAAGAAAGACTTCTCAGAGCGATCTTCGGCGAAAAGGCGAGAGAGGTCAGAGATACGTCGCTCAAAGTTCCTCACGGACAGAGCGGTATCGTCGTGGACGTAAAAGTGTTCACGAGAGAGAACAAGGACGAGCTCCCTCCGGGCGTTACCAAAGTAGTCAGAGTCTACATCGCGCAGAAGCGTAAGCTCGGCGTAGGCGATAAGATGGCAGGCCGCCACGGTAACAAGGGCGTCGTTTCCAGAGTCCTTCCCAAAGAAGATATGCCTTTTATGGCAGACGGCACTCCGCTCCAGATAGTGCTCAACCCGATGGGCGTTCCTTCGCGTATGAATATCGGTCAGGTTTTCGAGGTTCACCTCGGTTTCGTTGCGAAACTGCTTGACTGGAAGATAGCTACACCTGTCTTCGACGGTGCTAAAGAATCGGATATCAAGGAGCTGTTTGCAGAGAACAATCTGCCCGCAAGCGGAAAGATGGAACTCTTCGACGGCAGAACGGGCGAGAAGTTCGAGAACCCTGTCACGGTCGGCTACATGTACATGCTCAAACTTATCCACCTTGTCGACGACAAGATCCACGCGCGTTCGACCGGTCCTTACAGCCTTGTTACGCAGCAGCCTCTCGGCGGTAAAGCGCAGTTCGGCGGACAGAGATTCGGTGAAATGGAAGTGTGGGCGCTCGAGGCATACGGCGCGTCGCACATATTGCAGGAGATCCTTACCGTCAAGTCGGACGATGTCGTAGGACGTGTGAAGACTTACGAATCCATAGTAAAGGGCAGCACGATAAGCGAACCCGGTACCCCTGAATCCTTCAAGGTTCTTATCAAAGAATTCCAGGGTCTCGCGCTCGACGTCAAAGTGCTCAACGAGAACAAAGAGGAGATCGGTCTCAGAGAGAACGTCGACGACGATATCGATTACGTTCCCGAAAAAGAGCAGGAGCTCGACGAGGTCGATGCGTTCGATCTTTCGTCCGGCGAGGGCGAAGACGTATTCGGCATCGGAGACGAATCTTCGATGTTCGGAGAGGCGAGCCTGTTCGACGATATGGGTGACGACGAGGACGGCGATTTGTTCAATTCGTCGGACGACAACGAATAAGGAGGTAGAATATGTCAGAAGTAAACAATTTCGACTCGATACAAATAGGCGTTGCATCTCCTGAAAAAATCAGGTCCTGGTCGCACGGCGAAGTAACCAAGCCCGAAACAATCAACTACAGAACTCAGAAACCCGAGAAAGACGGTCTGTTCTGCGAGAGAATTTTCGGACCTACCAAGGACTGGGAGTGCCACTGCGGTAAATATAAGAGAATCAGATATAAAGGCGTTATCTGCGACAAGTGCGGCGTCGAAGTTACCCGTGCGAAGGTAAGACGCGAGAGGATGGGTCATATCGAACTCGCATCCCCCGTATCGCACATCTGGTACTTCAAGGGCGTTCCGTCCCGTATCAGCCTCGCTCTCGACATGTCGCCGAGAGACGTGGAGATGGTACTGTACTTTATCAAGTATATCGTAATCGACCCGGGCGCGACAAATTTTGTCAAGAAACAGATAATCGACGATAAAGAATATCACGATGCTGTCGACACCTACGGCGCAGGAACTTTCCGCGTCGGCATGGGTGCTGAAGCTATAAAAGAACTGCTTGCTGAGATCGACCTCGACAAAGAGTGCGAAGAACTCAAGAAGATCATCGATACCACTTCCAGCCAGCGCAAACTCAAGGCAGTAAAGAGACTCGAAGTCATCGAGGCTTTCCGCACGGGCAACACCCGTCCCGAGTGGATGATCCTCGACGTGCTCCCCGTACTTCCGCCCGAACTCAGACCTATGGTCCCGCTCGACGGCGGCAGATACGCGACCAGCGACCTCAACGATCTGTACCGCAGAGTCATCAACCGTAACAACCGTCTCAAGAAACTGCTCGATCTCGGCGCGCCCGACATCATTGTCAGAAACGAAAAGAGAATGTTGCAGGAAGCTGTCGACTCTCTTATCGAAAACGGCAGAAGAGGAAAGGCAGTCGTAGGACCCGGCAACAGAGAGCTCAAGTCCCTTACCGCAATGCTCAGAGGTAAGCAGGGACGTTTCCGTCAGAACCTTCTCGGTAAACGTGTCGACTATTCCGGTCGTTCGGTCATCGTCGTCGGTCCTGAACTCAAGATGTATCAGTGCGGTATCCCGAAGGAAATGGCACTCGAGCTGTTCAAGCCGTTCGTTATCAAGAAACTTGTCGACAGCGGCAAGTGCCAGAATATCAAAAACGCTAAGCGCGTTATAGAAAAAGCAAAGGACGTCGCTGTATGGGATATCCTCGAAGAGGTAATCAAAGATCACCCCGTACTCCTCAACCGTGCGCCTACACTTCACAGACTCGGTATCCAGGCGTTCGAGCCCGTACTCGTTGAAGGCAGAGCTATCAAGCTGCACCCGCTCGTCTGCGGCGCGTTCAACGCGGACTTCGACGGCGACCAGATGGCAGTACACGTTCCGCTTTCCATCGAGGCGAGAGCAGAGGCGAGATTCCTCATGCTTTCTACCAACAATATCCTCAAGCTGAGCGACGGCAAGCCTATCGTTTCGCCTACTCAGGATATGGTCATCGGTTCTTATTATCTTACGATGATAAAGCCGGGCGGTCTCGGTGAAGGCAGACATTTCCGCAACCCCGCAGAGGCGATGATGGCTTATCAGCTCAAGCAGATAGACCTTCAGTCGCAGGTTTACATCCGCGTGGAGAAGGAGATAGACGGCGTCAAGTATCACAAGAATCTGCATACAACTATCGGCAGAGTTATCTTCAACCAGGCGATCCCGCAGGATCTGCACTTCGTACCGAGAGATACTCCCGAGCAGAAACTCGATCTCGAGATAGACTTCCTCGTAGGCAAGAAACAGCTTTCTCAGATAGTTGACAACTGTTTCAAATACAAGGGCGCTACCGAAACTTCCATCGTCCTCGACAAGATCAAGGCGCAGGGTTACAAATATTCGACTATAGGCGCGGTCACCGCAAGTATTTTCGATATGCATATCCCCGACAAGAAAGGCGAGATCATAAAGAAAGCGGAAGAAAACGTCCTCAGCATAGAAAAGCAGTACAAGAGAGGTCGTCTGACAGAAGAAGACAGATACCGTCAGATCGTCAAACTGTGGCAGGACGCTAAAGACGAAGTCAACAACCTGCTGTTCGACGAGAAGAGTGAAGACTTCCTCGGTGAGTTCAACCCGATATGGATGATGGCGAACTCCGGTGCGCGCGGTAACAAGAACCAGATCTCGCAGCTGTGCGGTATGAGAGGTCTTGTCCGTGACCCGTCAGGTAAAGTCATCGAGCTTCCTGTCAAGGCAAACTACCGTGAAGGTCTTACCGTCCTCGAATACTTCATTTCGTCGCACGGCGGTCGTAAAGGTCTTGCAGATACCGCTCTTAAGACGGCAGACTCCGGTTATCTTACCAGACGTCTCGTAGATATCTCTCAGGCTATCATCGTAAACGAGCAGGACTGCGGAGATACCAAGGGCGTTGTAGTTACCGCTATCCCGGGACTCGAACCGCTCAGAGACCGTATCGACGGCAGATACTGCATGGACGATATCGTAGATCCCAATACGGGAGAAGTCATTTGCCCCAAAGATACGCTCATCAGCAGCGATCAGGCAAAACAGATAGAAAACGCGGGCGTTACCGCAGTCAGGATCAGAAGTATCCTTACCTGCCGCACCAAGCACGGCGTATGTGCTAAGTGCTACGGCAAGAACATGGCATCGGGCAACCCCGTCAAGCTCGGCGAAGCGGTCGGCGTCATAGCTGCTCAGTCTATCGGCGAACCCGGTACGCAGCTCACGATGAGAACCTTCCATACGGGCGGTGTCGCGGTCAACGAAGACATCACGCAAGGTTTGCCGCGTGTCGAAGAATTGTTCGAAGCACGCAAGCCTAAGGGTCTTGCTCTCGTATCCGAAAAGACGGGTACCGTCACCGTTTCCGACGACAAGAAAGTCGTCACGGTCACTCCCGACGACGGCAGCGAGGCAGAAGAATACAAGCTCAGCTTCAACCAGAAGATCATCGTCAAGACCGGCGATAAGATCGAGGCGGGCGACCCGCTCACCCAAGGCAGCATCTATCCCCAGGATATCTTGCGTACCAAGGGCGTCAAGGGCGCGCAGGACTACCTCATCAAGGAAGTTCAGTCCGCATACCGCAGCGCGGGCGTTGAGATCAACGACAAGCATACCGAAGTCATCATCAGACAGATGCTCAGAAACGTCAAGATAGAGTCGCAGGGCGACACCAACATGCTGCCCGGCGAGTACGTCGACATCTTCACCTACGAAGACGAGAACGAAAAGACGCTCGAGGCAGGCGGCAGACCCGCTACCGCAAAGCGTACCCTCCTCGGTATTACCAAGGCGGCTCTCGCAAGCGAATCCTTCTTGTCTGCGGCATCCTTCCAGGAGACGGCAAGAGTTCTTACCGACGCGGCTATCAAGAACAAGGTAGACCACCTGAGAGGACTCAAAGAAAACGTAATCCTCGGCAAGCTCATCCCCGCAGGTACGGGCATGAAGATGTACCGCAATATCGTTGCCGTTCCGCAGAACTCTGTCGGCAGCAACATCGTAGAAGAGGACATCTCCAGCAAGTTCGCTGCAGAAGACGACATCGACGACTGAGATCGGATCACAACTTAATAAAAAATCGTATTCTATGAAGAGTGCGGGAGGGACGGACCCTGTGATCGCACAGCAACCCGACTATGGCGGGTGCTAAATTCCGCAAGATTACTTGAAAGATAGAATTACCGTTTGCGGCGCTGTCTTTTGAGCGCCGCAAATTTTTTACGGAGAAAAAAACTATGAAAATGAGATTGTTTACAAGCGAAAGCGTGACCGAAGGACATCCCGACAAAGTATGCGACAAAGTGTCGGACAGCATACTCGACGCACTTCTCGAGCAGGACCCGATGAGCCGCGTTGCAGTCGAAACGTGCTGCAATACAGGATTTATGCTCATTACGGGAGAGATCACTTCGTCCGCTAAGGTGGATTACGAGGCGATAGCACGCAAAGCCGTGCTCGGTATCGGTTACGACGACGAGGATAAGGGTTTTGACGGCAATAAATGCGAAGTCATGGTCAGGCTGGACAAGCAGTCCGCGGATATAGCCATGGGCGTAGACAGCAGCGTAGAGAGCAAGGTTACGGGAGACGCATACGATAAGATAGGCGCGGGAGATCAGGGCATGGTCTTCGGTTTCGCGTGCAACGAAACGCCTCAGCTCATGCCTGCGGCGATCACTTACGCTCACGCTCTGACAAGACGTCTTGCAGAGGTCAGAAAGCAGGGTATTCTCAGCTACCTCCGTCCCGATGGCAAGGCACAGGTCACGGTCGAGTATCACGACGACAAGGTCGCAAGGATAGAGGCTGTCGTAGTATCTACTCAGCACAGCGGCGACGTGGATATCGAAACCGTCAGAAAGGACGTCAGAAAGTACGTCATAGACGCCGTTATTCCCGCAGAGCTTACCGACAATGATACCAAATATTTTATCAATCCTACGGGCAGATTCGTCATCGGCGGACCTCACGGGGACAGCGGTCTTACGGGCAGAAAGATAATCGTAGACAGCTACGGCGGATATTGTCCTCACGGCGGCGGCGCGTTCAGCGGCAAGGACAGCACTAAGGTGGACAGAAGCGCATGCTATATGGCGCGTTACGTCTGCAAGAACGTAGTTGCTGCGGGGCTTGCCGACAAGTGTCAGCTCGACATCGCGTATGCGATAGGCGTTGCAAAACCCGTTGCGGTGCAGATAAACACTTTCGGCACGGGCAAATATGCCGATGAGGCGATAGCAGCGGCTGTATCCGACGTGTTCGATCTGCGTCCTCAGGCGATCATAGATACTCTCGAGCTCAGAAAGCCGCAGTTTGCCATGACGACAAACTACGGACATTTCGGCAAAGAAGACTGCGGTTTCAGATGGGAGCAGACGGATAAAAAAGCCGCGTTGCTCGCCGCGGTAAAAAAATATGTCTAATAAGCACAAAGTGCTGTAAAAAATCACTCGGTTGCGTTATAATGAAAGAGCGGCGGCGGTTTGCGTTGCCGCTCTTACCGCTTTTATCGGCAGAACGCCTTACGGAGAAAATATGAAAATAACGGGCACCGTACTTGAAATAGTGTACAGAAACGTAGAAAACGGCTACAGCGTCGTATGGCTGGACGTAAATCCCATGCCTTGCACTGCGGTCGGTATTTTTCCGCCCGTGACCGAAGGCGAGATCGTCGAGGCGGAAGGAGAGTGGGTGACTAACTCCAAGTTCGGAGAGCAGTTTGCGGTAGAACAGGTCACGGTTAAACCGCCTACTACTAAAGATGCGGTCTTCAAATACCTTTCGAGCGGACTGTTCAAAGGCATAGGAGAAGTCACGGCTTACGCGATAGTCGAGAAGTTCGGTGAAAACGCGCTAAACATTATAGAAACAGATCCCGCAAAACTCGCAGAGGTAAAGGGTATTTCCGTCAAAAAAGCTATGGCGATCGGAGAAACCTATATGTCGCTTAGAGAAATGCAGGAAACGATAGTTTATCTGCAGGGATACGGCGTACCTCTCAATACCGCGCTAAGGATATACAAGGCATACGAGGCGTCTACGAGAAGAATAATAGAGCACAACCCCTATCAGCTCGTAGACGACGTGGACGGCATAGGATTCATAACTGCGGACAAGATAGCCAAGCTTACGGGCATACCCGAAAACAGCAAGTTCAGGATAAGCGCGGCTCTCGTCTATCTGCTCAAGGATGCGATGGAGAAGAACGGGCACACATATCTGCCTAGGACTGAACTTATCAACGAAACCGACAAACTTCTCGCGCTCGAAGACGAAAATACCGAAGAACTCATAGCCGACGCACTCTGCGACTGCGAGGTAGAAGGCAGGATAGTCAGGCTGGAAAAGGACGGCAGAGAGGTGATAATGCATGCGCGCAATTATGTCTGCGAGCAGTCTGTTTCGGCGCATATAGTGAGTCTTATCAACACGGGCGTGTCAATTTCTCTCGACGTTGATAAGGATCTCGAAGAGTACGAAAAGTTACATAAACTCACTCTGCACGAAGGGCAGCGCGCCGCGATAAGGAGTTGCCTGGACAGCGGCGTGAACGTGATAACGGGCGGTCCCGGTACCGGTAAAACCACGATCATAAGGTGCATTATAGAGATACTCCGCGCAAGGAATTATTCTGTATGTCTGTGCGCGCCTACGGGCAGAGCGGCAAAAAGGCTTGCCGAGGCTACGGGGCTCGAGGCAAAGACTATACACAGACTTCTCGATCTGGATTTTACGGACGGCAAGGGACGTTTCCGCTATAACGAAAACACAAAACTCGAGCAGGACGTCGTTATCGTAGACGAGGTCAGTATGTGCGACGAATACGTCTTTAACGCGCTGATCAAGTCGATAAAGTACGGCGGCAGGCTGATAATGGTCGGCGACAAGGATCAGCTGCCTTCCGTCGGAGCGGGCAACGTGCTTGCGGACGTCATATCGTGCGGCATCGTACCCGTCAGCTATCTGACGCATATCTACCGTCAGGGAGAGGACAGCTATATCGTAACCAACGCGCACAGGATAAACAAAGGTCTTATGCCCGTTATAGACAACAAATGCAAAGACTTTTTCGTCGACAATAAGGCGGATGCGACTGCCGCGCTCAACACTATAACCGACATGGTCGCAAGAAGGATCCCGTCGTACGCGGGAGTGTCCTCTAAGGATATCCAGGTGCTTTGTCCGATGAAAAAAGGCATTATCGGCGTGGAAAACATGAACACGAGGCTGCAGGAAACTCTCAATCCGTTCGGAGGAAAACCGCAGCTGCAGGTCGGTAACCGCATATTCAGAAAGGGCGACAAGGTCATGCATATCGTCAACGATTATCAGCTCGAGTGGCAGAACCCCGACGATCTGACCACGGGCACGGGCGTATTCAACGGGGATATCGGATATATCGAAGAAATAGACGAGAAAGAGCCTTCTATACTCGTGGCGTTCGACGACGGCAAACGCGTAAGATACAGACAGGGAGATTTCGACGAGCTGACTCTCGCTTACGCAATCTCGGTGCACAAGTCGCAGGGCAGCGAATTTCCCGTCGTGATAATCGCCGTAACGAGCGGTAATTACATGATACTTACGCGCAATCTTCTTTATACCGCGGTCACGCGCGCCAAAAACATGGTGGTGCTCGTCGGAGCGACTGAAAACATAGAAAAAATGGTGAAGAACAACTACACGGCAAAGCGTTACAGCTTGCTTTCGGATTTCATAAAGGACGCATATAAGCGCAAAAACGGCTGAAACGCCGTTTTTTTCATCTTCATTTATACAAAAGACGATATAATGCTACAAAATACGCGTTAGGCTTGCTTTACAGCGGCTTTTTATACGCTTGACGGGTCGCGCGCGTTATGATAATATAAATAAGTGCGGCATGCCGCACGGCTAATCAAGATTTCAACGAGGCATAATATGGGTATTTTATCAGCTCTGTTCCCGTCGAGAGACGCGAGGGAACTCAAAAAACTCAAGAAAACAGCAGACAAGGTAATGGCGCTCGAGCCTAAATTTCAGGCAATGAGCGACGAAGAACTCGCCGCATGCACTCAGCAGTATAAAGACAGGTACGCTGCGGGAGAAAAGCTCGACGACCTTCTTCCCGAGGCTTTCGCTACGGTAAGAGAGGCGAGCTGGCGCGTGCTCGGCATGAAACACTTTTACGTCCAGATCATCGGCGGTATAGTTCTGCATCAGGGCAGGATCGCAGAGATGAAGACGGGCGAAGGCAAGACGCTTGTCGCTACGTTGCCCGCTTACCTCAACGCTCTCACCGGTGAAGGCATGCACGTCGTTACCGTCAACGAATATCTCGCTAAATACCACTGCGACTGGATGGGCAAAGTTTTCCGTTTCCTAGGTCTCACGGTTGGCTGCAATATGCGCAGCATGAAGAGAAACGAAAAACGCGACGCTTACAACTGCGACATCATGTATACGACCAACAGCGAGCTCGGTTTCGACTATCTGCGCGACAATATGGTCAGAAACGCAAAAGACCGCGTTCAGCGTCCGCTCGCGTTCGCTATCGTAGACGAGGTGGACAGTATACTTATAGACGAGGCGCGCACTCCTCTTATCATAAGCGGCAGAGGTCAGCTCAGCAGCGAACCGTATATCAAAGCAGACAAGTTCGTCCGCACGCTCGAACCCGGCAGATACGCCTGCCCCGAGTGCGGAGAGGAACAGAGCGAAGAGTGGATAGAAAAATGCGGCAAGACCGTGTATTGCTCCAAGTGCGGCGCGGTATGCGAGCATACGGGCGATTACGAGATCGGAGAAAAAAACAAAACGGTCTATCTCAACGAAAACGGTTCTGCCAAGGCAGAAAAGTTCTACGGCATAGAAGATCTGTCCGACTTTGTCAATCAGCAGACAAAACATTATATAGACAACGCTCTTCGTGCTCACGTTACGATGAAACGCGAGGTCAATTACATCGTCGTGGACGGAGAGGTCATAATAGTCGACGAATTTACGGGTCGCCAGATGATAGGACGTCGTTTCAGCAACGGTCTGCACCAGGCTATCGAGGCGAAGGAAAAAGTTCAGATCAAGGCAGAGGACAAGACGCTCGCGTCTATCACATATCAGAATTTCTTCAGACTTTACAGAAAACTGTCGGGTATGACGGGTACTGCAAAGACAGAAGAAAACGAATTCGATACGATATACAAGCTCGACGTCGTGGTCATCCCGACCAACAAGCCGATGATCCGCAAGGACGAGCCCGACAGACTTTACGTCAGCCACAAGGCTAAACTCGAGGCAATAGTCGAAGACATCAAGGCTTGCCACGAGCGCAGACAGCCCGTACTCGTAGGTACGATAAGCGTAGAGAGGAGCGAAGAGCTCAGCAATCTGCTCAAGAACCGCAAGATACCTCACGTCGTGCTCAACGCTAAAAACCACGCACTCGAGGCAGAGATCGTAGCGCAGGCAGGCAAGCTCGGAGCTGTCACGATCGCTACCAACATGGCAGGCAGAGGTACCGACATCATGCTCGGAGGCAACCCAGACTTTCTTGCCAAGAAAAAGCTGGATTCTCTCGGCTATCCTCACGACGTGATAGAGATGGCGACGTCGCACGCTCACACTACCGACGAAGAGATACTCAAGGCGAGAAACGAATACAAGAAATATTACGACCTTTTCAAACAGGATACGGACAAGGAAAAAGAAGAAGTCGTCGCGCTCGGCGGTCTGAGAATAATCGGTACCGAAAGACACGAATCCCGCCGTATAGACAATCAGCTCCGCGGACGTAGCGGTCGTCAGGGCGACCCCGGTTCTTCGGTGTTCTACATCGCGGCAGACGACGATCTGCTCAGAATATTCGGCGGCGATATGCTCAGGAATCTCATTATGAAACTGAGCGGAGGCGACGAGAGCATGGTCATAGAGTCCAGGATGCTTACCAATCAGGTAGAACACGCGCAGGCTAAAGTAGAAGACAGAAACTTCTCGATCAGAAAGCACGTCCTGAGTTACGACGACGTGCTCAACAAGCAGAGAGAGATCATATACGAGCAGCGCCGCATCGTGCTTGACGAACTCGACGTTCACGAGCAGATCAAGGCTATGATAGGAGAAGTCGTGGAACGCGTGTGCGATCCTTATCTCAACAGCAAGGCAGATTATTCTCAGTGGGATTACGAAGCTTTCAACAAAGAGATAGAATCAGCCGTTCTTCCCAAGGGTACGGGTATGCTGACTCCCGAGTTTGTAGAAGAGCACGACAACAGAGAGGATTTTATCGCAGCTATCACGAAAAAGGCTGAAGAGATCTTCGACGAGAGGATACAGAAGTTCAAAGAAGAGGGTATCCCCGCTGACGCGCTCGAAAGAGATATACTGTTGCGTTGCGTAGACAACCGCTGGACAGAGCATATATCCGCAATGGAAGAGCTGCGTCAGGGCATAAGCCTCGTAGCATACGGACAGAGAGATCCGGTGCTCGTGTACCGCAAAGAAGGTTTCGATATGTTCGACGAGATGGTCGAGAATATACAGAGCGACGTTGTCAAACTCATAATGAAGATAGAGGTTACGCAAAAACAACCTTCCGCACCCGTTCAGCAGAACGCGGAAATGCAGACGACGGAAAGACACGACAGCGTGAGCCTTCTCGGCGGCGGACAGAAAAAGCCCGCTAAACCCAAGGTGGAAACGGTGCACAAAGAAAAACAGCCCAGACCCAACGATCCGTGTCCCTGCGGCAGCGGCAAGAAGTATAAAAACTGCTGCGGAAGGACGGGCAATTATTATAGCGGAAACTGAGTTTGAACGGCAAAACAAGGAAAAACAGAAAACGGAGAGTATAGATGATAATAATCGAACAGGCAAAACAGGATCTCGCAAATCTGAGAAAACAATTGACTTCTCTGGCAGACGCGCTCAATATCGAAGATCTGAAAAAGAAACGCGAAGAGCTTGCAAAGCTGCAGGAAGCGGACGGTTTTTGGGAAGATCTCGAAAACGCGCAGAAGGTAAACAAAGAAGTTTCGAGAATAGAGTCCAAAATAGACAGGTATCACAAACTTTGCTCTAAGGCGGACGATATAGAAGTCCTCATCGAGCTTTGCCTCGAGAGCGAAACTGACAGCGAGAGCGAAGAGATACAGAGCGAACTCACCGAGCTTGCGAAAGAGATAGAGCAGACCACGCTCGAGACTCTTCTCAAAGGAAAGTACGACGCGAACAACGCGATCATGACTTTGCACGCCGGTGCCGGCGGTACAGAGGCGCAGGATTGGGTCAGCATGCTTTACCGCATGTACACCCGTTACGCGGAGAGAAACGGCTACAAGGTAAACGTGCTCGATTCTCTGCCCGGCGACGAGGCGGGTATAAAGAGCGTTACTTTCTCCGTAGAGGGAGAAAACGCATACGGATATCTCAAGGCGGAAAAGGGCGTGCACAGACTTGTCAGAATATCTCCTTTCGATTCGCAGTCGAGGCGTCACACGTCTTTTGCGTCCGTAGAAGTAATGCCCGAGATAGAAGGTGAAACCGAGATAAAGATCAATCCCGAAGATCTCAAGATAGACACATACCGCAGCGGCGGCGCAGGCGGTCAGCACGTCAACAAGACGGACAGCGCGGTGCGCATCACGCATATACCGACGGGCATCATAGTTCAGTGTCAGAACGAGCGTTCGCAGATCCAGAACCGCGAGCAGGCAATGAAGATGCTTATGTCCAAGCTCGTAGAAAAGCAGGAACGCGAGCAACAGGAGCAGGAACAGGAGCTCAAGGGCGAGATAAAGAAGATAGAGTGGGGCAGCCAGATACGCAGCTACGTCTTCTGCCCGTACACGATGGTAAAAGACCACCGCACGGGTTGCGAAACGGGAAACATCTCTGCGGTAATGGACGGAGATCTCGAAGAGTTCATATTCGACTATCTGAAAAAATCGCAGTAAAGGAAAGGAAATCGCGCGGCGCGGCAGACGCGCCGCTTTATATCTATATATTATATCAATATAAATATGCTTACGGATTACGAAAAAAGCTGCAGAGAACAGCTTGAAAAACTCAGGGACAAAAAAGATATCGTCATACTCGCGCTCGAGTCTTCGTGCGACGAAACCGCATGCGCCGTTACGCGCGGCAGAGAGGTGCTCTCTAACGTTATCGCGTCCCAGATAGAGATCCATAAGCGTTACGGCGGAGTTGTGCCCGAGATAGCGTCCCGCAATCACGTCATGGCGGTATCGCAGATAACCGCGCAGGCTTTGCAGGAGGCGGGCATAAAGAAAGAGGAGATAGACTGCGTCGCGGTAACTTACGGTGCGGGACTTTTAGGCGCGCTGCTTGTCGGCGTTTCGTTTGCCAAGGCGTACGCATACGCTCTCGGCAAGCCGCTCATCGCGGTCAATCATATCCGAGGACACATCGCCGCGAACTATATCGCCAAGCCCGATCTCGAGCCTCCGTATATATGTCTTATAGCAAGCGGCGGACATACCGCCGTCGTAAAAGTAAATGCGCTTGAGGATATAGAGCTGCTCGGCAGTACGCAGGACGACGCGTGCGGAGAGGCGTTTGACAAGGTCGCGCGCGTGCTCGGTCTTGAGTATCCCGGCGGACCTCAGATACAGAAACTAGCAAAAGAAGGCAAGCCGTCCGTGCATCTTCCGACTCCGCTCAAAAACAGCGAGGGCTACGATTTTTCTTACAGCGGGCTTAAGACGGCTGTAATAAATTACGTCCACTCCAAAGAACAGAAAGGCGAAGAATATTCCAAAGCAGACGTAGCTTGTTCCTTTCAGGAAAAAGCGGTGGAGATCATGACCGACGCAGCGGTAAGGGCGGCGAAAGACAACAAACTCGGTACCGTAGTCATAGCGGGAGGAGTCGCGTCCAACGAAAGACTCAGAGAAGTCATGAAAGAAAAGGCTGAAAAGTACGGGCTGAGCGTCTATTATCCCCCCGCAAAACTCTGCACCGACAATGCCGTAATGATAGCGTCTGAAGCGTACAATCTGATAAAATCGGGCTCGGACGCGGCAGAGATAACTCTTGACGCGAGCGCTACGGTAAGGATAACCGACGTTGCTCCGCGGAAAAACTGACCGATCAAGGTAAAAATTGCGTAAAAAGCGTTAACGCAACGCCAAAGTATTTAAAACAGCTGTTTTCGGCAGAGTTTTTGAAAAAAATTTTATCCTCTATACTTATCAATCGTTTGACACTTGAAAATAATTTGTGTAAAATATTCCTTGCTATGTATGGGATTATGCCATATATAGCTATTGGCGCGGTAAAATTCCTTGAGGATTGAGCTGTTCCGACAAAAATAAAACAGGAGGTAAAAGTCAGATGCCAACAATCAATCAGTTGATTAGACAAGGCCGTGAAAAGCAGGTTAAAAAGAGCGTTGTTCCTATCATGCAGCAGTGCCCTCAGAAGAGAGGCGTATGCTTGTCCGTTACGACGACATCTCCCAAGAAGCCTAACTCCGCGCTCCGCAAGATCGCAAGAGTAAGACTGGTGAACGGTATGGAAGGTACGATCTACATTCCGGGTATCGGTCACAATCTGCAAGAGCACAGCGTCGTTCTGATAAGAGGTGGTAGAGTAAGAGACCTGCCGGGCGTAAGATACCATATCATCCGTGGTACCCTCGACAGTGCAGGCGTAGCGAAGCGTATGCAAGCGAGATCTAAATATGGCGCAAAGAGACCCAAGAAATAAGGTCTGCCTGTTTAGTCGGAAACAATCAATCTAACAAGGAGGTAAAAATATATGCCAAGAAGAAGTGGCGCATTCGTAAGAGACGTACTTCCGGATCCTATATATAACAGCAAGGTCATCACCAAGTTTGTAAACCAGGTTATGTGGGATGGCAAGAAAGGCACGGCTCAGAATATAGTTTACGGTGCATTCGATATAATCAAAGAAAAGATGGGCGTTGAACCTATGGACGTTTTCAATAAAGCGCTTTCCAACGCTATGCCCGAGCTCGAGGTAAAGGCTCGTCGCGTAGGCGGTTCCACCTACCAGGTTCCTATGGAAATCAGAGCTGCACGCCGTCAGACGCTTGCGATCAGATGGATCGTTATGTTCTCCAGAAAGAGAGGCGAAAAGACGATGGCAGAGCGCGTTGCTGCTGAGCTTATGGACGCTTACAACAACACTGGAAACGCTGTAAGAAGAAAGGAAGAAATGCACAGAATGGCAGAGGCAAACAAGGCGTTTGCTCATTATCGTTGGTAGTCCTTCGATAAAATCAGATTTAAGAGGAAACAAAAATGGCGAGAGAATATTCGTTGGAAAATACCAGAAATATCGGTATCATGGCGCACATCGACGCGGGCAAGACTACGACCAGCGAGAGAATTTTGTACTATACGGGTATCAACCACAAGATAGGCGAAGTTCACGACGGAAGCGCGACGATGGACTGGATGGTACAGGAACAGGAAAGAGGTATAACCATTACCTCCGCGGCTACTTCCACCGCATGGAAAGGCTGCCGTATCAACCTGATCGATACCCCGGGACACGTTGACTTTACCGTTGAGGTCGAAAGAAGCCTCCGTGTACTCGACGGCGCGGTAGCGGTATTCTGTGCAAGAGGCGGCGTTCAGCCTCAGTCCGAAACCGTCTGGCGTCAGGCTACGAAGTATCACGTTCCGAGAATCGCGTTCGTCAACAAGATGGACCGCGACGGCGCTGACTTCGACAACGTCATCCAGATGATGAAGGACAGACTCAGAGCTAAACCCGTCGCTATGGTAGTACCTATCGGCAAGGAAGACACTTTCGTAGGTATGGTAGACCTCGTTGAAAACAAGGCGATCTACTACACCGACAAAGAAGGTCTCAAGTTCGAATACAGAGAGATCCCCGCTGAACTCAAAGAGATCTGCGAGGAGAAGAGGACAGAACTCCTCGACGAAGCGTCCATGTACGACGAGTCTTTGATGGAGAAAGTCCTTATGGGCGAAGAGATCAATCCCGTTGAAATCAGAAAGGCTATCCGTAAGGGCGTTCTTTCTATGGAGATCACTCCGGTATTCTGCGGATCCGCATACCGCAACAAGGGCGTACAGCTGCTCCTCGACGCTATCGTCGACTATCTGCCGTCGCCTCTCGATATACCCCCTGTAGAGGGTACCGCGGTCGATGACAAGAACGTAGTTCTTCACCGTGAGGCGGACGACAACGCTCCGTTCAGCGGTCTTGCGTTCAAGATCATGGCTGACCCGTTCATCGGTAAACTCGCGTTCTTCAGAGTATACTCCGGTACGATCAAAGCAGGTTCTTACGTTCTCAACAGCACCAAGGGCAAGAGAGAAAGAGTCGGACGTATCGTGCGTATGCACGCTAACAGCAGAGCAGAGCTCGAAGAGGCTCATGCAGGCGACATCATCGCTATCGTCGGTCTTAAAGATACGACCACGGGCGATACGCTTTGCGACGTAGACAAACCGATCATACTCGAGAGCATGGAATTCCCCGAACCCGTTATAAACGTTGCTATCGAGCCCAAGACCAAGGCAGGTCAGGAAAAGATGAGCCTTGCTCTTATCAAACTTGCAGAAGAAGACCCGACCTTCAAGACCTACACCAACCAGGAAACCGGTCAGACCATCATCGCAGGTATGGGCGAGCTGCACCTCGACATTATCGTCGACAGACTTCTCAGAGAATTCAAGGTCGAGGCTAACGTCGGTCAGCCGCAGGTTGCTTACCGCGAAACTATCCGCAAGGCAGTCAACGCAGAAGGCAAGTATATCCGTCAGTCCGGCGGTAAAGGTCAGTACGGACACTGTAAGATCGTTCTTTCTCCCAACGAGCCCGGCAAGGGCATTACCGTTGTGGACAAGACCGTCGGCGGCAGTATCCCGAAGGAATATATCCCTGCAGTCGAAGCAGGTATCAGAGAGGCTGCAAAGGGCGGCGTTATAGCAGGATACGAGCTCGTAGACTTCAACGTAGACATCGTAGACGGTTCTTACCATGAAGTCGACTCGTCCGAAATGGCGTTCAAGATTGCAGGTTCTATGGCTCTCAAAGACGGCGCGGAAAAGGCAAACCCGGTACTGCTCGAGCCTATGATGGCAGTAGAAGTAGTTACTCCGGATCAGTACCTCGGCGACGTTATCGGTACCATCAACGGCAGAAGAGGCAACATCAAATCCATGGAAATGCGCGGCGGCGATCAGGTAGTAGATTGCGAGATTCCGCTCGCAGAAATGTTCGGTTATGCGACCACGCTCCGTTCGAGCACTCAGGGCAGAGGCGATTTCTCGATGCAGTTCGACCACTACGCTGAAGTTCCCAAGAACGTTGCGGCAGGCATTATCGACGCAAGAAAAAAATAATTAGCGTTAAGTCGTTGACAAATCGCTATAATAAAAGTAAAATAATTATAACAGTCGAAAGATTTCAGGAGGAATAACAAAATGGCTAAGGCTAAATTCGAAAGAACCAAACCGCATGTAAATATCGGTACCATCGGTCACGTCGACCACGGCAAGACCACTTTGACCGCAGCTATCACGATGTACTGCGCAGCTAAGGGTCATGCTCAGAAGATGAGATACGATGAAATAGACAAAGCGCCCGAAGAGAAGGCAAGAGGTATCACAATCAATACCGCTCACGTTGAGTATGAGACCGACACCCGTCACTACGCTCACGTTGACTGCCCGGGACACGCAGACTATGTCAAGAACATGATTACCGGCGCGGCACAGATGGACGGCGCTATCCTCGTCGTTGCTGCTACCGACGGCCCGATGCCCCAGACCAGAGAGCACATCCTGCTCGCTCGTCAGGTAGGCGTTCCTTATATTATCGTTTTCCTTAACAAGACCGACCAGGTTGACGACCCCGAACTTCTCGAGCTCGTTGAAATGGAAGTCAGAGACCTGCTCAGCCAGTACGAGTTCCCCGGCGACGACACCCCGATCATCAAGGGTAGCGCGCTCAAGGCTCTCGAAGCTGCATCCGAAGGTAACGTTGACGATCCCGCTTGCAAGTGCATCCAGGAGCTCCTCGACGCTATCGACGCATACATCCCCGCTCCCGAGCGCGACACCGACAAGCCGTTCCTTATGCCTGTTGAAGACGTCTTCACCATCACCGGCCGCGGTACCGTTGCAACCGGTAGAGTTGAGAGAGGTAGCGTAAAAGTTCAGGATAAGGTTCAGATCGTTGGTATCCACGACACCGTTGAAACCACCATCACCGGTCTTGAAATGTTCAGAAAGCTCCTCGACGAGGCTTACGCTGGCGATAACATCGGCGCACTTCTCCGTGGTATCGATCGTAAGGGTATTGAGAGAGGTCAGGTTCTTGCTAAACCCGGCACCATCAATCCTCACACCAAGTTCAGCGCTCAGGTTTACGTCCTGAAGAAAGAGGAAGGCGGACGTCACACCGCGTTCTTCAACGGATATCGTCCTCAGTTCTACTTCAGAACGACCGACGTTACCGGTTCCATCAAACTGCCTGCTGACGTTGAAATGGTTATGCCTGGCGACCACGTTACGATGGAAGTTGAACTCATCACCCCGATCGCTATCGAAGAAGGTCTCCGTTTCGCTATCCGCGAAGGCGGCAGAACCGTCGGATCCGGCGTTGTTTCCAAGATCCTCGGCTAATCGGAAAATTAACAAAAACAATAATAAAAGCCGTCGGCAAGTCCGACGGCTTTTTTTGCGTTTTGACGTAAATAAAGAAGAGGGAGTGTTATCTTTCTGTTTGCGACGCATTCGCAAATCGTAAAAATTTTCATAAAAGTTTAAGGTATCTGAGTATAATTACTTTTCGAAACAGGGCAGTGTTTGATTATTGATACCTTAAAATATATGACGTAATAAAACATGTTATTTATTGGTAAAAATAAAAAATTTAGCTCTATTTATCGGACAAACGGTTGCTTGTTTGTATTTTAATATTATAAATATTGTGATAAAATAACGTAGAAGTCAATAAAGGAAAGGTATTGAACAGTCTATGTCAAAGAAGAATTGGATTTTCGGAAGAAACGTAGTGATCACAGGTTGCAGTACGGGTATAGGTAAAGAGCTTACCGTTCAGCTTGTGACGAAATTCGGTTGCAACGTACTCGGTGTGGCGAGAAACAAGGAAAAGCTCGAAGCTCTCAAAAAAGAACTCGGCGATAAATTCGATTACCGCCGTTTCGATATCTCTGACGAGCAGGCATGGAACGATTTTTCTGAGGAAGTTAAGTCTATCGGCTATAACGTCGACGTACTTATCAACAATGCCGGCATGATACAGGATTTTTCGCAGTACGGAGATATGGATATCGCGACCGTAAAAAAGATCGTGAATACCAACTTCAACAGCGTAATCTTCGGCGTGGCTGCGTTCCTGCCCATGATAAAGAAGAGCAAGTTCGGTTACATAGTCAACATCTCCAGCGCAAGCGCGATACTTCCCGTATGCGGCGAAACGATCTATTCTGCAACTAAAGGCGCGGTAAAAGCTTTTAGCGAAAGCTTAGCTCAGGATCTTTCAGGATACGGTATTGGCGTATCCTGCGTAATGCCCGGTCCCGTCAAGACGGATCTTTACAAGACACGCGACGGAGCAGACGACAAGGCAAAGAAGAACTACGAGCTCGTCGAATCGATCGGTATAACGGCAGAAAAAGCCGCAAAGCGCATAATCAAGGCTATGAGAAAACGCAAGACGAGAGTGCTCATCGACTCCGTTGCAAAACTTATGGACTTCGGTATGAGAGTAGCACCTTCGCTTACACAGAAGTTGACCTGCAAGGCGATGAAGGCGGCATGCAATTTGGTCCCCGCTTTTGCCCCAATTTTCAAAGAGCAGATCGAACACAAAGAAGAGATCGGAAAAGAGCTCAAAGAAAGGAAGTCGGCGATGTACCGCTCTTTGAAAGAAGTGCCTGAAAAAGGAGCTTTTACAGAGTAAAATTCTGAAAAAAGAATATCGGGTGTAAAAACTTCTTGTTTTTATACCCGAAAAATAACAATAAACTTAAAAACACTCTTTTTGTGCTTATTTTTGTTTGACATAGCTATTGCACTATGCTAAAATGATAAAGCACCTAAAAGGGTGTAATTTTTTTGGAGGTGTTTACCGTGAGAACAAGAATTACCCTTGCTTGTACCGAGTGTAAGCAGCGCAACTACGATACTTATAAGAATAAGAAGAATACTCCCGACAGATTGGAGATCATGAAATACTGCAAATTCTGCAAGAAGACCACTTTGCATAAAGAATCCAAGTAATCGGAGGGAATATGTCCAAGAAAAACAACACCGTTGAGGAATCCGGCGTAATCAATCAGGCTATCGGCAACGCAGAGCTTGGCAACGAAAACGCGAATCTTCCCGCAACGCAGCCCAAAAAGGGTAAAAACGGTAAGAAAAACGACGGCAAAGTCGGTTTCGGTACCCGTGTGAAGAATTTCTTCAAGGGCATTGTTTCCGAACTTAAGAAGGTGTCCTGGCCTACGGCAGGAAAAGTATTCGCACAGTTCGGTACGGTATGTCTTGTCGTTCTTATTTTTGTTTTGATAATTATGGGCTTTGATTCTCTGTGCAGCTGGCTGCTCAAGTTGCTTGTCGGCGGCGCAGCATAAGGAGGCGTTTATGGCAGAAGAGATCAACGGACAGCCTAAATGGTATATAATCTGCACGACTTACGGCTATGATTATATCGCAAGGGACAATATTTTGCGTATGGTCGAAACCAGCGGGCTGCAGGACTATATATTCGACGTAGTAGTTCCTGAAGAGGAAGAGGTCGTAGAGCGCAACGGCAAGAAGAAGTTCGTTATGCGCCGCAAGTACCCCAACTACGTTTTTATAAAGATGATCTATACCAAGCAGATATGGTATATGGTCAAGCAGACGAGAGGCGTAAGAGATTTTTGCAACAGCAGCGACGGCAAGCCGCTCCCGATGTCCGCAGAGGACGTAAAGAGAGCTCAGCTTGAAAAAGTAAAGGTCGAAGACCTTCACGTCAACGTCGGAGATACCGTTCAGGTCACTTCGGGCGCGCTGCAGGGCTTTACGGGAGAGATCAGGGAGATTAAACCCGACGTTCAGAAAGTCAAAATCGTCATCTCGATGTTCGGACGCGAAACCAGCGTAGATCTGGAGTTCGGACAGATAGAAAAAATAGGTTAAAATCACCCGAAAGGGTCTGGGAGAGCCGCAAATCTTTTATACGGCTCGTCAATACCACGATTGCTATATGGAGGTAGTATTATGGCAAAGAAAATTTCCGCAATAGTTAAGTTGCAGCTTCCTGCCGGCAAAGCTACTCCGGGACCTCCCGTAGGCTCCACGCTTGGACCTCACGGTATCAACATCCCCGGCTTTACCAAGGACTTCAACGAAAAGACCAAGGACAAGGCAGGACTTATCATCCCTGTCGTAATGACGATCTATACCGACCGCTCGTTTACGTTCGAACTCAAGACCCCGCCCGCACCCGTTCTTATCAAGAAAGCTTGCAAGATCGAAAGCGGCTCGGCTAAACCCAACAAAGACAAGGTAGCTACGATCACCACCGCTCAGGTCAGAGAGATCGCTACGATGAAAATGCCGGACCTCAACGCAAGCAGCGTAGAGAGTGCAATGAGCATGATCGCAGGTACATGCCGCAGCATGGGCATCGTAGTCAAGGACTAAGGAGGTTTGAGTTATGAAAAGAGGAAAGAGATATATCGAGGCTTCCAAAGTCGTCGACAGCTCCAAGGCTTACGACGTTGCAGGGGCAATGAAGGCAGTAGTCGACAGCGCAACCGCTAAGTTCGACGAATCTATCGAAATTCACGTCAGACTCGGCGTTGACTCCCGTCACGCAGATCAGCAGGTCAGAGGCGTTATCGTTCTTCCCCACGGCACCGGCAAGACTTCTAAAGTTCTTGTTATCGCTAAGGGCGCAAAAGCTGACGAGGCTGAAGCAGCAGGCGCAGATTACGTCGGCGGCGAAGAGCTCATCAACAAGATCAAGAACGAAAACTGGTTCGACTTCGACGTATGCGTTACCACTCCCGACATGATGGGTATGGTTGGTCGTATAGGTAAGGTACTCGGTCCTAAGGGACTTATGCCTAACCCCAAGAGCGGTACCGTTACGATGGACGTTACCAAGGCTGTCAAAGAGATCAAAGCAGGTAAAGTCGAATACAGACTCGACAAGACCAACATCATCCACGTCGCTATCGGCAAGAAGTCTTTCGGCGCTGAGAAACTCACCGAGAACTTCAACGCTATCTTCGACGCGATCCTCAAGGCTAAACCGGCTGCAGCAAAAGGTCAGTACGTCAAGAGCGTGACCGTAGCAAGCACGATGGGTCCCGGCGTTAAAATCGCCGTTAAAGCGTAATCAGATAAAAAACGCTTGACAAACGGGCAGGTATAAAATTATACTTGTCTTACAAGAAAATATTCGAGCCAAAGACAGCAAGTGCGATATGCTTAATATCTTGCCGAGGCGGAGATGACAAAGGATTTTATATCCCTCCGTGTCTTTGGCGCGGAGGGATAATTTTATAGGAGGTAGAAATGGCTAAGAACGAAAACAAGGTCGAGAAAATCTCCGAAGCTAAACAGCAGAAAGCAGCTCAGATCGAAGAGATCAAATCCAAGATCCAGAATTGCAAAGCTATGGTAGTTGTCGATTACAAAGGCATCTCTGTTGCTGACGACACTGCGCTTCGTGCGAATTTCCGCAAAGAAAACGTTGAGTACCGCGTACTCAAGAACCGTCTCGTTCAGATCGCTTTGAACCAACTCGGTATAAGCGGTTTTGACGGACACCTCGAAGGCCCCACCGCAGTAGCTTTCGCTAACGGCGACTCTCTCGCGGCGGCTAAAGTCGTAGCAAACGCTAAGAAGACCGTCAATGCTCTTGAGATCAAGTGCGGTTTGATGGACGGCGCTTACATCGACGCAACAACGGTAGAAAAGCTTGCAACTATTCCGTCCAAGGAAGTATTGCTCGCGCAATTGCTCGGCTTGCTGCAGAGTCCTATCAGCGGACTTGCAAGAGCTTTGCAACAGGTTGCCGAAAAGAAGGCAGAATAATCATAAAAATTTCGTAATTATTGGAGGATACAACAATGGCAGATATTGCTAAAATCATTGAAGAAGTAAAGAGCATGACCGTTCTCGAGCTCAACGAGCTCGTTAAGGCTATCGAAACCGAATTTGGCGTAAGCGCTGCTGCTATGGCAGTTGCTGCTCCCGCTGCTGGCGCTGAGGCTGCTGCTCCCGCTGAAGAGAAGACCGAATTCGACGTTATTCTCAAGAGCGCAGGCGCTAACAAGATCGCTGTTATCAAGGTTGTCAGAGAAGTTACCGGTCTCGGTCTCGTTGACGCTAAGAAGATGGCAGAAGAAGTTCCCAGCAAGATCAAAGAAGGCATCAGCAAGGATACCGCTGAAGAGATCGTTAAGAAGTTCAAGGATGCCGGCGCTGACGTCGAGATGAAGTAATTTCTATCTTAAAGCAAATAAAAAGACGCGTGAAAACGCGTCTTTTTTTATTTTTTTATCGGATTTATTATGATAAATGCAGCGTTGTATTGAGTGTAGATAGATTATTTCTATTGTTTTATCGAAAAGACAAAGCAAGTTTGTGGTTTTGACTTTTTTATCGTACCTTTCTTGCAAAGACGAGCAGATCTCTCGTACCTGTCGTGATCTCTTTATAGTCTGTTTCGATACGAAGTGTTTCAAACCCGTTTTCGCGAAGAAGTTTAATTACCGTATCGAGGTTGAGCGCTGCGTAACGGAAATTTTCTTCAAACATTTCGCCGTATATTTCTCCGTTTGTTCTGCCGTGAGTAAACATAAAATATCCGCCTTTCTTCAGCAGATTCTCAGCTTTTTTATATATTTCGGGTTGGCTTTTCAGCGGGATATACCACAGAGAGTCGAACGCGATAACAGCGTCGAATAATGAGGAAGAGTCAAAGTTCAGGAAGTCGGACGTTAAGAACTTCGCGTTGTCAAGTCGCAGTTCTTTTGCCTTTTCAAGCATTTTTTCCGAAGGATCGATACCTGTAACGCAATATCCGTTTTTCACGAGATAATCGTCTATTGGATAGCCTGTGCCGCAGCCTGCGTCGAGAATATTCGCTCCCGATGGCAGATATTCGCAAAACTCCTGTACGCATTTATTGATAGTCGTGTTTTTTCTGAAGTTGTGCCAGCTGTCGGCAATTTTATCGTAAGAATTCATATAGATCCCCTCGGGTCTTTATAGTGCATAAAAATACGCTATTTCAGACTGTAGTAATGCTGATATAGTTTCAGCGGTAAGTTTGAGTGCGCCTTGTAAACGCCTTGCTCTACGTCTAATATTACCTGCGGCATTTACCTTGTGTCAACTGAATTCTGTCTGAAACAGCTCGCTGCCTCGGGAGATAATTTTTTTATGAGTGTTTCAGCTGAGCGACCACAGATAATATTATAATATTTTCAAACGAGAGTAGTTGTAAAACGCGCAGAAGACGAACACAGGGGCGGTTCGTGTTTGTACCGCCCGATATTCATTAAATTCAGATAAAGCGAATTTTTTCAGAGTATAAAAGTTATAGGTATTTATGCCGTGATATCTTCGAGAGCACCGCAGCGGACGAGTGAAGAGAGCAGACCGTTGCCGTGAGCCGCGCTTGCAGCGCACAGCGTTTTCAAAGCGGTTCTGACAGAGCAATAAGAGCCGAGCCAATATCCCGCGTCGTCGTAAAGACGTCTGAACTGTCTTGCCATGCCGTTTACGTTGGGGAGCAGAGAGTTGAGCTTGTCGCACATATCGGACGCGTATTCTTTGAGTATATAGAGATGAGCGTCGCTTTCGGTATTTATCTTTGCGTCTTTTAACATGCGCACTCCGTTAAGATGGCAGGTTTTGTCAAGATATCTGAAGTCGTCTGCAACGGCTGACGGGATAAATAGATCTTCGGGAGAAGTCTTCAGATATCCGTTGAGAATACAGTATGCGCTAAGCGCGCATATCGCTGCGTTTTCTCCGATAAGGCGAGAGTTTCCGCATTGAGATCTCAGACATCTTGCGGCAAAGTATTCTCCGCCTTGACAGAAATCTTCTTCGTCTGCAAGCTGTGCCACTATCCCGAGCCTTATAAGCGTGCGGCAAATGCGCGGAGCCAAAGGCTCGCACGACTGAGTCGCAAAGAATTCTGACAGATTTTCGCAGAATTCCCCCGTAAGATAAGAGCATCTTCTCTTATCGGTTATTTCGTCGAAATAAAAGTCGAAAGTGTGCAGAAGTTTTGATATAAGCGTGCCGTATCCTGCCGCAACCGTAAATTTAGGTGCGTTTTCTATGACGTCGTAATCAGCGACTACGGCGATCGGAGGAGTCGCTTTTACCGTTATTCGGACGCCTTCTTCTATATAGTCGCAATAGGGATAGAGCATACTGTCCGTGGTCGGAGCTGTAATAAACATTATCCACTCGTTGCCGCGGCAGGTCGCGGCGTAGCGTACCGTGTCCGCTATGCTGCCGCATCCTACGGCTATCCACAGCCTTACGTCTTCGGTCGCAGTTATCAATTTTTGCGCATTTTCACGCGTGCTTTCGAACGCGGCTGAGTAAGAAAACATGCGCGTCCGGTATCCCGCGCGTACCAGCGCGCTTTCTGCGTTTTCTGCAATAGCGCGTACGTTTTCGTCGGCGACTATTCCGATGCGTCCTTCACGCATTATCTGTTTGCATATGTCTGCAAGTTTATCCGAGGCGCCTTCGCCCGTTTCAATTATCTTTGTATAAGCAGAGTGTGTTTTTCCGCATTTGCAGCTGATTTCTTCAGACGAGTATCCGTTCAGGTTTATCATGACTTTCTCCGTAACTTTATTCGATAACATATTATCATTTTTATGCGTGCGCAAAATAAGGATTTTTGTCGGAAAAAGACTGATTGTGTACAATACGGAAAAACAAAACCGCGCCCTTTGAGGAGCGCGGTATATTTGAAGATATGATTGTTCAGTTTTTGACTATTTTTCTGACTTCTGAGAGAAGAGTTTTCATCTCCTGAGAAGTGCCGATCGTGATCCTTACGAAATCGCTTATTCGGTCGCTCTTGAAATGTCTGACGAGCACGCCGTTTTCTTTGAGTCTGAAATATATTTCGCTGCCCGAAAGCACTTTGTGCTTTGCGAATATAAAGTTGCTCGAAGAGGGGAGCACCGTAAACCCGAGTTCTCTGAGAGCGTCAGCGGTTTCTTCTCTCTGCGCGTTTATCTTGTCGATTATTTCTGCATAATATTTTTTATCTCCGAGTGCGGCGACGGCAACAGCCTCGGTAAGAGCGTTGACGGTATACGAATTCATAGAATTTTTTACGAGTTTAAGCCCGTCGATAAGAGCCTTGTTGCCGATAGCGTAACCGCATCTCGCGCCTGCGAGAGCGTATGCTTTGCTGAGTGTCTTCACAACGAGCAGATTGGGGTAGTCATCAACGCGGTTGGCGATGCTGCACGACGCGAATTCTCCGTAAGCCTCGTCCACGATAACGAGCTTGTCTGGGTTGCTTTCCACGATCTTGAGGAGATCGAGTCTGCTCATGGGTATGCCTGTGGGTGCGTTGGGATTGCAGATTATTATGCCTTTTACGCCGTCGAGAGAAAGGTAATCCGTATGCAGCATTTTGAATTCTTCGTCAAGCGGGACCTTCAGGGATTTCAGACCGTACATGTGAGCCCAGACTTTATAGAAAGAATAAGTTACGTCGGCATAAGCTATCGTATCGTTTTCGTCGAAAAATGCGGGAAAGCACATGCAGAGCACTTCGTCGCTGCCGTTGCCTGCGAATACGTTGTCCGGCTCGAGTCCGTGCATCTGAGCGATCACGGAAACAAGCTTTTTGTTTTCGGGATCGGGATAAAGGCGGAGTCTTCCTGTATCGAATTCCTTCAAAGTCTTTTCAACTTCCGGAGAAGGCGGATAGGGGCACTCGTTGGTATTGAGTTTTACATACTTTTTATCCTGAGGCTGTTCGCCTGCGGTATAAGGAAGTATAGATCTGCAACGTCTTGACAAATAGTTCATATAAACCTCACAAAACAAATATAACACACGCGCGGACGGCAGTCAAGCAGACGGACATTTTGCCGCGATTTATTGAAATTTACGGTATAAACACTCAAAAAGCGGTCAACAATTGTTTGCGAGGCAGGTGAGATATGAAAAAATTCATGCTTATTGTTTTCGCGGTAGCGATAGCGGCAGCAATAACCTATACGGCTGCAAACGGATATACCGACGAATTTATAGAAAAAACCCAAAATGCGGGATTGTCCGCCGGAGTCGAAAAAGTTGAAGTTTACGCAAAGGGACTCAACGAAGATTATACATATACCTCTACGGGCGCTTTTTACGTCTACGGATGCAAATTGAGCAGCGCAGGTATAATAACCGCCAATGTGGACAATATTCTCGGTACGGCGGTATTTTACGACAGAGAGCTCGCTCTTTCCGACGTTCTCGAAGCTTACGGAGCTCGCTCAGTGATAATACAGAGCGCTGAAGACTGCATAAACGTTTACGGTTATGCCGACGGACTCGGACATGGCGTCGAGATCGACGGAAAGGCGATAAACGTGCAGATAGTTCTGAAAGAAGGAAAGACCGTGGTAGGATGTCCGCTCGTTATGGGTAGTTATTGAAATCGTAAGCGCAGGCTTGTACGAAATAAAATCAAAATCAAAAACGGAGGTTTTTATGAAAAAGGCAAATCAGGAAGGCGGTGGCAATAAGGTTCTGGCGTTTTTCAAGCGCAATATATATTTTGTGCTGATAATCGTCTGCGTACTTGCTATCGGCACTATGATCACAGTCGCAGCGATCAACGGATCCAAGGACGATAAGATCGGCGATCCTACCGTCAACGGAGATGTAAATGACGATGACGACGTAAACGGAGACGTCGACGATGACAAAGACGACGAGGATGACGATGACGACAAGGACGAAACCAAGACTTTCTCTCTCGGCAAGATTCTTGACGAATATACCGTCGATATCGGTTTCAGCAATACCGAACTCGTATTCAACCCGACGATGCAGCATTGGGCAACCCACGAGGGTATAGACATGGTTGCGGCAGCGGGCAGCAAGGTATATTGTCCGTTTGACGGCACGGTCAAATCTGTAGAAGAAGACACTTTTTACGGTACTACCGTAGTCATCACTCATGACGGCGGATACGAAACGACTTACAGACTGCTTGACGACGTTGCTCTGACAAAGGGTGCGACGGTAAAGCAGGGTGACGAGATAGGCGTAATAAGCGATACCGCGCTTGCGGAGATCGCACAGGGCGCGCATCTGCACCTCGAGCTGACTAAAGACGGCGTAAGAGTCGACCCTGCGGACTATATGCAGGAAGGCGACAAGTAAGCCTGCGACGCGACGGACGAAAGTCCGTCGTTTTTTTATAAAATTTACGCTCCCGTGTCTGTTGGGAGCGTCTTTATGTAAAAAATATGAGCTCGCTGAATAGCAAAGCTCATATAGTTTTGTTCTTATTTCTTTTCTTTCGAAAAGCATTTTGTGCGCATGAGTCCGTCGCCCATATTGACTATATCGCCCGAGCATAGACGGTTTTTATTGAACACGCACTCGGCACAGTCGCATTGGATGAGCACTTCTTTGCCGCTTTCGTAATCGAAGTCTTTAGCCGCTTCTATGTTTACGCTGTTCTGCTGGATTATTCCGTAACGTCTTTTTTGTCTTGTTTCGCAGACGCCCGTTTTGCCGACTTTTATTACGCCTGCGTTGCAGTGACACGCGCGGTTGAATTCGCAGTTGCAGGTAGTACATTTCAGACCTTTCATGATATCACCTCCGCGAATAGTATTTACAATTGAACCGTTTTAATGCAAAATACGAACAACTGATCCGTTCTGAAAGTAATTTCATTGCAACTTGTCCGCGGCTCTTGCAAACTATTCGCGCGTATGTTATCATATATATAATATAAAAAAGAAAAGGCAGGGCATATATGAAAGTACTACTTTTACAGGATGTCAAAGGACAGGGCAAAAAGGGCGAGCTTATCGACGTCAACGACGGATATGCACGCAACTTTCTGATAAAGAAAAAACTCGCGGTCGAGGCAACTGCGTCCGTTATCAACGAAACAAAACAGAAACAGGCGGCTGAAGAAAAGCGCAGAAAGGAAGAATACGACAATGCGGTCGCGCAGTCTAAAATGCTGAAAGGACTTGCAGTAGATCTTAAGATACGTTGCGGAGAGAACGGAAAGCCGTTCGGAGCGGTGACAGCCAAGGAAATATCCGAAAGACTTGCAGAGATAGGCTACGAGATAGACAAAAAGAAGATATTGCTTTCCGATCCTATAAAGGCTACGGGCAATTATCAGGTGGAAATACGTCTTATGGCGGGCGTGAGCACGCAGATAAACGTAAAAGTCAATCCGATGTGATAAAAAATAAACGACCCTCTGAGGGTCGTTTTTTTATGCGCATTTTAGGTTATTTGTTGCGGTTTCTTCTTATAAGCACTATCAGAAGAAGTCTGAGCATCTGTATGAGAGAAAATGCAAAGCTCACTAAATACGTCTTCGCTGCCGCGCTGAGCACTTTTGACGCGTCGCCGACTTCCGCCTCGGTGAGTATGCCGCAGTCTACGAGCTGTTTTTTCGCACGCGAACTCGCGTTGTATTCGGTAGGCAATGTAATAAGGGTAAACAGACAATAGCAGAAATAACAGAGCACTGCAAGACCGAGGAAGAACGTAGAGATTCTCATCGAAAAATCGCTGAAATAGCCCATCATCTCGAACACGAGAGCGAGCAGTATGAGCGGCATGCTGAGTTTTGCCGTAAAATTGACCACGGGCACGAGAGCAGTGCGTATCTTTACGGGTTTGTATTCTTCTTCGTGCTGGATGGCGTGTCCGACTTCGTGCGCCGCAACGCCTATCGCTGCTATCGACGTGCTGTCGTGAGTTGCCTGAGAAAGAGCGACAGTCCTCGTTGTCGGATCGTAATGGTCGGTAAGACTGCCCGCGCAACGTACTATCTGTACGTCGCTGAGTCCGTTCGCGTCAAGTATGGTGCGCGCCGCCTGTGCGCCCGTATATCCCTTTTCGGACTGTACCTGTGCGTATTGAGCGAATTTTGTTTTTACTCGTATGCCTGCGACTATCATCCATACGATCATAGGCAAAAAGCATGCGGAAACTATAAGCAGAGCGATCTGAAGTGTGTTTGTGTCTGCTCCGATAATCGTGATCATTTGTTTCACCTCGCTATTTAGATGATATCATATATTGTTTAATAATTATTAAAAAAATATGTAAAATCATAGCGAAGTACAGAAAGCGTCGGGATTTTCAGTTGTCTATTGCATTGCAGAAGACAAGAGATCATATACGGCAAGGACGTATCGAAGATATAAGACCGTCTTTTACGTCGAATACGAAATATTCTGCTTTGCAGTAAGGGGCTTTTTTGAATATCCCCGTAACGAAGGGACGGTAATATACCTCGTCATAATCGGCGACAGAGTCGAAATCACCGAGGATTTCTTTTGCCGCACGCAGGGAAAAACCTCGTGACAGATATTCTTCAGCGCCGCCTGAATCTTCAAATATGAGTCTTTCCAAAAACTCGTATGCGATAAGTTCGTCGGGATAAGGGTGGCTGTGACGGTAAAGAAAAGATTTATCCGAGGACACAAATTTCCCGTCCTTATAAGAAAGCCTTTCGGTAAGGACGCAAGTATTGCATCCGCCGAGAGTACGGGTGCAGACGAGTTCGGGTCCGTCAAAGAAAAAATCGTCGCAGACAGTCTGGTAAAGGGGATAGTAATCGCCGTTATAGCATACGAGTGCGATAAACTTTTTGTTTTCGGCGCGAGCGGTTATCCTTATCAGATGACCTTTTGAGAGCGTCACAGCAAAGACTTTTATATCCGAGAGAGCGCAAGGACAGCTGAATTCGTGTATCTCTTCTTCGGTTTCTGTTACGAGGAAGTAGTCGCCTCGGCAGCAATGCGTTACGAGGTGAGTAACGTTTCCCGCCTTGCAGTTTGTCTGAAATATTATTTCGGTTGACGGAAGACTTGCGGGAGCAGGAAGAAAACTCAGACGGTAACGTGCCCTGCCGAGATCGAGAACGTGTATTTTGTCTGTAAGCCCGCCCGTAATTACAGGGGGTATTTTTGCAAATATCGGCAGACAGCCGTTTTTGAAATAGCCTATCGCAAAAGCTTTGTCCGAGCAAAATCCGCTCGAAGTAAGCGCGCCGTTTGCGGTCACGAATCCGTCGTTGTCGTCAAAATAAAATTCCGCCATGATACACCCTGCAAAAAGTTTATGCAATACAAGGCGCATATATGACATAGCGGAGAAATGCCGAGTGATAAAAAAAGAGCCTTGCGGCTCTTGTTTATTCTGTCTGCGTCTGACCTGCGTAAGACGCGCTTTTCAGAGTGTAAAGGGTTTCACCTTCTTTTATCTGAACGATAAGGTTGCGTATCTGAGGATCTTCCGCGCTCGGGTAGGGCGTAGAAGATATCGCACAGGTAAGACTTTCTCCCGATCCGGGGAAAGTGCGGTTGAGAGTTATGCTCGTAAAGTAGCAGAGGTATTCTTTTCCGCTGCCGTCTTTTATTGTAGACACGCTCGTGGTTGCGGGAGTAACGGTCACGCTCTGGAGATCTCCGAGAGTTACGTCTGGTACGTCGAAGGTAAAAGAAGATGCGGATTCAGGCAGACATCTCACGATCTGATAAAGCATCGCGTTGTCGACGAAAGGAGATTCTGCAAAGTTGCCGACTTTTATCTCACCCTTCGATTCCTTTTTATTGTCGCCTTCGCCTTCGTAATAGGTATAGTGACATTTTTCGTCTTTGTATTCTGCAGAATAACCGCTGACTTTGCCGCCGAAGTTCTTTTGCTCATAAGCGTATTTCACTTCGATAGCGGTAGTAAAATACACCTGGCTGACCTTGGTGTCGCCGTTCTCCATTTCGAGGGTGGTGGTGGCAACGTATCCTGTAGCGTTGTCTTTTTTCCAGCCGTCGTTTATGGTTATGGTTTCTTTGTTATAGCTTTTTACGTTTACGGTAAGAGTGCCGTTGACCTGTTCGTCGGTCTTATCCTTGTATACGGCATCGTAGACGAGAGTTTCGTCGGTATTCGCGCTTATCCATGCTCTGCTGTTGGAGAGCAGTTTCTGAGTGGGCGTTGAATTGTTGCAGCCCGAAAGCGTAACGCCGAGCACGCAGACTACAATAACGGTGATAATTAAAAAAATCGTCTTTTTCATAGTATTTTTATTATATCATATATTTTATTTTTATCAATTGATTTTAGGCTAATATTTGGCGCTCGGTGTACCGAAAAAAGGACTATTTGTATTGCAAAGGGAAAATTTTGTCGGTATAATATTCGTATGGTAGAATTTTTTGTCGGCGATACGCTGGATAGTACCGCCGTTTTCGAGAAGATAAAAGAGAGGAGAGGCAAGGGCAAAAGGCAGATACTTATCGTGCCCGACCGCTTTATGCTCTATTACGAAAAAGCGGTAATGGATTATCTCTCGCTCACGGCATGCTTCGATATAGAAGTCGTCAGTTTTTCGCGTCTTGCAAACAAGACTATGGGCGCGAAGATGAACGACTATCTTTCCGCACAGGGCGCGGTAATGCTGCTGAGAAAAGTTATCGAAAAAAACAAGGATAAGCTGTCGTGTTTCAGAGGCGCTTACAATAACGCGGGTTTTGCGAGCGAGATATACGCGGTAATATCGCAGATAAGAAACAGCGGCGTTTCGTCTGATAAAATAGAGGCGATATTGCCGTCCCTTCCCGTAAAAATACTCAACAAATCCAAAGATATAGTATTGCTTTACAAGGCTTATATAGAAGAACTGAACAGCGGCTATACGGACGGTTCTTCAAAGCTGGAGGCTCTTACCGATGCGATAGGAGAGCACGGTATGGAGGACTGCGACGTCTACATAAGCGATTATCTTTACCTCAGCAACGTGCAGCGCAGGATATGCGAAAAGTTGTTTGCCTGCGCAAATTACTGCGCGGTTTTCATGGTCTGCAACGACGGGGCGGAAAACTCGAGGATCTATCCTTCGAGATGTCTTGAGACGCTGGTCGACAGAGCTAAAGCGTGCGGTTGTCTTGCAAAAGTGCACCGCCTGCCGTACGTTCTCAAGGGGGACAAAAGCGTTATAAGCAAAGAACTGTTCGCATACGGCGGCAGGACTTACGCCGGCGACGGCAGCACGAGGGTCTTCGTCGCGGACAGCGCGGAAGAAGAGGTCAAACGCGTTGCAAGAGAGATAAGACGAAAAGTGGTCAGAGAAGGTTACCGTTTCAAGGATTTCGCGGTAGTGTGCTGCGATACCGCCGTATACGCTCCTATAGTGGAAAGAGTTTTCGAAAACGTCGGCATAAGCTACTTTTTCGACAAAAAACAGCCTCTCGAAACGCAGGCGGCGACAAGGCTCGTCTGCGGCGCGTTCAGGACCGTGGCAAAGGGGTTCAGGCGCAAAGACGTGATCGAGTTTGCGAAAAACGCTTTGCTCGGGCTGGATTATTTCAAAGTCTGCGCATTTGAAAATTTCTGTATAAAATACGGTGTAGACAACCTCAGAACAGACGCTCCTTTCAAGGTCGGGACTGAAGACGCAGAATATGCCGTAGCAGAGGAAATACGCGCGACAATATCCGATTATCTGTCGTGTTTCACCATGAGAAACGCGACTGCGGCAGAATATTACGAAGAACTGTCGCGTTTTCTCCTGAAAGTCGATTTCGACGTCAGAAACGAGAAGTACGTCAACGGACTCAGGGACAGAGGAGAGGAAGTTGCTTACAATTGCGCGATGCAGACCGCGGACAAGCTGAGAGACGTGTTTTCGAGAAGCGTGCGACTTCTCGGAGATTGCAGATTTACCGTAAATTCTTATCTCAACATCATTACGTCGGCTATCGCGTCCATGCAGATATCTCTCGTGCCGCTTTCGGTGGACAGCGTTTTCGTCGGAGAGGCGAGGGAGAGCAGATACGACGGAGTAAAGGTCATGTACGTTGTAGGAGCAAAGGCGGGCGCTTTGCCGCCCGAGCACGGTGACAACGGTATTTTTGCGGGCAAGGAGAGCAAGGCATGGGCGGACTGCGGAGTGGTCGTAGAGCCCGACGTCAAAGAGCAGAACAACGCAGAAAGGCTCAATACGCTTATGTTTTTGCTGAAACCGTCCGAGTCGCTCGAGATAAGTTACAGCAGATATTCTCAGTCGGGAGAACCGCAAAGCGAAAGCGTTGTAATAAGACAGCTTTGCGAGATACTGTCCTTGCGGCAGGAAAAACCTCCGAGGACTCAGGCGCTCTGGACTGCGGAGGATTATGCAGAATATTTTGCGGGCAGCGGAAACATTGCCGACGAACTCATACAATACAAACTCGCGCTCGATATGGGCATCCGTCACGACGATCCGGGATGCTACGACGCATTGTACGCGCTTGCACGCGAAAAATACGGCGAAGGATATATCGACGCTCTGCTTTGCGACTTTGCAGAAGAAGAAAAGATAAACCCCGACGACGCGGCTGTCTGGAAGAACGGACATACGAGTTCGAGCCAGATAGAAAAATATATGAAATGTCCTTTCATGCATTATATGGATTATATCCTGAGGGTGCATCCGAGAGATAAGGCAGAACTGAGAGTTCGCGACCTCGGCAGTATTATCCACGAAGTCCTGCAAAGGTTTTTCTCATCTTTCGATTACAGAAAAGAAAGTCCCGATTCTGTTAAAAAAGCAGTGCTGAAAATCACTTCCGAAGTGCTCGCAAAGGACGAGTATAAACAGATGAGCGCGATACCTTATCTCAAAGGAGAGATAGCAGAGATAAAACAGCGTTGCGTTTTTTTGATACAGACTCTTTGCGAGAGGATGAAAAACAGCGACTTCGAGCCCGTGATACTCGAAGAGGCTTTCGGTATGGACGGTAAATACCCCCCGATAAAGATAGATCTCGGAGATAAAAGCGTCGATCTTCTCGGCAGGATAGACCGCGTGGACCGTTACGGCGACTACATAGCCATAGTGGATTACAAGAGCGCGGCGAGCATAACGTTCTCTCTGCCGCAGGTCATGTACGGGGAAAGGATACAGCTTTTCATTTACATGAAGGCTCTTATAGGTCAGCTGGACGCTAAACCCGCGGGGGTGTTCTATCTGCCCGTAAACAATAAGTTCTTGTCGGAAAGCAAGAGCGGCGGCAGATTCAAATATGTAGGCTTTATAAACACAGACAAAGAAATTCTCGAGCATTTCGACAATATATTCAAGTCGGCTGAAAACGGCATAGAGAGCAGTCTTTATCCTGTCGGGCGCTCTGCAAAGAGAGGCTCCGAGGGAGAAACCGTCGCGACCGAAGGAGGCGTGGCGACTGCACCTGTGCACTTCGAAAAGCTATGCGACTATGTAGAAAAGCTTGTCGTAAAGGCTGCGGGAGAGATAGACGAAGGATATATAAAAGCGTCGCCTACGGACAAGGCGTGCGATTACTGCGAATACGCAGACGTATGCATGTTCACCGTTTACGGAGGACAGAAACGAGCGGTAAAAGACGGAAAGAAATTCGAAAACTATCCTTTCTTTGCGGAGGCGGAAGATGAAGAGTAAATGGAACGAAGATCAGCTCAAAGCCATAGAAAGCGTGGACAACAACACGCTCGTTTCCGCATCTGCAGGCAGCGGCAAAACAGCGGTCACGATAGAAAGGATAATTAGGATAATAAAGAATAAGACTGCGCCCGTAAAGCGCATCGTAATGCTCGCTTTTTCCAATGCGGTCGCGGCGGAACTCAAAGAAAGGATATCTCAGGAGCTTATCAAGGCGATGAGAGAAGAGGGCGCGGACAAGGAATATCTCAGGGAGCAGATAGACGACGTGTCCATGGCTGATATAAGCACCGTGCACTCTTTCTGCGGCAATCTCGTAAAGGAATTTTTTGAAGAGGCAGAAGTCGATCCTTCTTATGCGATACTCGAGCCCGCGGAGCGAGAAGGTATGCTCGACAAGGCAGTCGATACCGTTCTGAAAAGTTACGGAGAGGCAGCAGACCCTACGGTGTCTTCGCTCAAATTCACTTTCGGTACGGACAAGGAATTCCGCTCTCAGATAAAGAGGACTTACGGTTTTCTCGAGGCTCAACCGGACAGACAGAAATGGCTCGACGGCGCGTTCAGCGGTTACGCTCTTTCGGACAACGCGGCAAAAGAGCTTTTATCAGATACGAAAAAGCGCGTGAAAGACTTGTCGCTTGCGGCTAGAAGAATTGTTGAAAAACTCTCTGAATATCCCGGGTTCGATAAAGAAAACAGGGTAAAGCTGACTCTTATCGCGGACGGCTGCGACGCCGCGCTCAAAGCGGAAGACGGCGCGTTTATCGACGAATTGTCAAAGACCGATCTTTCGTTTACCGCAGGCAGAAAGATGGCAAAAGCGGCTATAATTTCCGCGGCGGCTGAGGCGGGCGCTGATACGGGCAGTGCGGAACTCGTGTACGGAGAGCTCAAAACCGCGCAGAAGGCGTTTGCGTCCAGGTGTTCGGCAGTTGCGAAATCTACTGAAAAACTCAGGGCGTATTCTTTAGCCGAGTGGCGCGAATACGGCGACAAGGTAAAGCCTTACGTCGAAAAGTTTGCGGAGATAGTCGGCAAAGTCGCGGACGAATACAGGGCTGAAAAGCAGTCCGAAAACAAGATGGATTTTGCCGATCTCGAGTACTACGCGATAAAGATACTCAAAAACGACGAAATAGCGCAGGAGATCAGATCGCGCTACGACTTCGTGTGTATAGACGAGTACCAGGACACAAACTATGTTCAGGAATATGTTCTGAGCCGCATTTCAAACGGCAGAAATCTGTTTATGGTCGGAGACGTAAAGCAGAGCATATATCAGTTCAGACTTACCGAAACCGAGATCTTCCTCGATAAGCTCGAGAGGTACGGCTCGGATCCGTCTGAGGGAAACACCGTCACGCTCAATAAAAATTACAGGAGCGACAAACGAATACTCGATTTTGTCAACGAGATCTTCTCCAAGCTCATGACAAAGGAGAACGGCGGCGTGGACTATGCCGCGACGTCGATGCTGGATACAGATCTGAAACCTTCGGACGACGGATTGCCCGTAGTTAGAATACGTCCCGTTCCCAAGAAAAAGAGCAAGCCGCGTCAGGCGTTTGCCGAAGACGGCGTTTACAGCGTGAAAGAGGACGTGCCCCTTGCAGAGGACGCAGGACTCGAGGCGCAGTATATCGCTGAGCAGATAGCGTCGCTCGTAGGCAAAAGGGATATAGTATGTTATGAAAACAACGAGCCTAAAAGGCGCAAGATCAGATACGGAGATATAACTCTTCTGTGCGCTACAAGGAGCGCGCGCGTGCAATCGATAATCGAATACCTTCGCAGCGTAGAAATACCTCTCGCGAGCGCAAACGTTTCGTACAGGAGCGACGACAAAAGCGTTAACATGCTGCTCAATCTGCTCAGAGTCATCGACAATCCTATGCAGGACGTCGCTTTGGTCGCGGTAATGAAGAGCGTTTTCGGCGGTTTTGATTGCAGCGAACTCGCGAAGATAAGAAAGGAGTATCAGAAAGAAGAGTTTTTCTACCGTTGCGCAGATCTGTACGCGTCTGAAAAAGACGACGGTATCGCGCAGAAACTGCGTGGTTTTTTTGCAGGAATACAACAGCTCAGAGATAAATCCGCGCAGGTAACGGCAGGCAAACTTCTTGAAGACGCGGTCGCTAAATTCAGTTTCGACAAATACGTCGTCGCGCATTTCGGCAAAGAAGACTGCGAGCATATGCGCGCGTTTATTGCGGGACTTGCAGAAAAAAGTTACGCTGTCACTTTGCAGTCAATGCTTTCATACGGAGAAGACGTTTCGCTCGCGGGAGAAAATGCGGAAAAACCCGAGGACGAGGACTGCGTGCAGACGTCTACCGTACATGCGTCGAAAGGGCTCGAATATCCCGTAGTGTTTCTTATGGACGCATCGGCGTCGTTCGGAAGAAACAACAGGTCGGCGGACGTTCTTCTCGACAAGGATTTCGGCATAGCGATGAAGTATCCCGAAGAGGAAACGAGGCTGAAGAGATATACTTTGAAATATCTCGCCTGCGATAACAGGCTCACTAAAAAATATCTCGAAGAACGACTCAGACTTTTTTACGTCGCGCTTACAAGAGCGAAAAATCTGCTCTACATAACGGGAGAGGCTGAAAAGTTCGGAGAGGCGGAAAAGACGGAACCTTCTTTTATGAATTGGCTGAATAACGTCTGCGTTGCGGATCCGTCTTTTTACGACAGATACGTTGACGGCTCTGAGCTGACTTTTGTCGGGGGAGAAGATGATGCGCGTCGCGAACCCCTGACTTTCGCCGTGCCCGACGAGAAAAAACTCAAGGAAATAAGGGATTATCTCGGGTACCGTTATCCTTACGAAAACAGCACGAAAACGGGTATAAAGCATACGGTTACGGGTATAAATAAAGAAAATCCCGACGATTACGGCACTACATACGTTTCCAATTGGTTTGAAGAAGACAGCGCAGAAACGGGTACGGCATATCACAAAGTAATGGAAAACGTCGATTACGACAGCCCGTCCGTCGACGCCGTTGCAAAGCAGATACGGGAAATGTACGACAAAGGTATTCTCGACGAAATCTCATTAAAGGCGGTTGACCCCGACGTAGTGTTCAGATGCCTTTGCAGCGACATCATTATTAAAGCGCGTGCGCGTGCACACATGCGCGAAAAACAATTTATGTTACGCGTAAGCGCGAAAGACGTCTTGGACGGAGGCGTAGAAGACAAAATACTTATCCAGGGCACGATAGATCTTCTGATACCCGATTACGATAAGAAGACGGCTACGGTCGTTGATTTCAAGATGAGCAAACTTCCCTCCGAAATCGTTGCAAAACGTTACCGCAAACAGCTCGAGCTGTATGCATTGGCGGCAGAGAACGGGCTCGGACTCAGAGTCGATAAAAAAATTATTTATATTCTGGACAAGGACGTTATTTTAGAAGTCTAAAATTCAGAAATAGGGCAATCCTTAATTAAGCGGAGACAAGAAAGCCTCCGCTACAAGTGCGATACTTAAAGATATTTCACTGCGGACTGAAAACCGACCAAAGGTTGCGCGGCATACATATAAATCAAAAGGAGTATGTTTGCAGTGGAAAAAATAGTTTTGCAAATCGGCGCCGCGTTGGATAAAGCCCTCGATCTGTTTCCCGTACAGGTCATGGCTGTTTTCTGTGCAGCGCTCAGTGTAGTCGCCTTTATTCTTCAGATTTTTTATATTCTGCACAGCAGCAAGAATATCAAAAATTACCGCAGAATCAAAAGGTTTGTAGTCAAAAGAGGAGATATAGATCTCTCCAATTCTCACAAGTTCTATAAAAAGTGCGTAAAGCACATGCCCCGTTCTGTAAAGAAGGCGTGGAAAAGACAGGCTCTTATAGGTTCGGAGTACGCGGGCAGCGAACTTCAGGCTAAGATGAACAGAGTCCTGACAAAAGAAAAGCGTCCTATGATGTTTTACTATTATCTCGCGTTTTCCTGCGTTGCGGCACTTCAGACTTTGCTGATGTGCAAGGGGCTCGAGTGGACTATGGCGGTATGTTACACCGCGCTTGCGGCAGCGGTATGGGCGGCTGTAGGACTCGTGGCAAAGCTTTATTCTTATATTCAGTATAAGCGCAACAGGATCGCGGCGGCAGGTATCCTGCGTATTCTCGAAAACAGACTCACTCTCAAAGACAAGGACCGTGCAAAGGTTTATTTCGTGAGTTCCCAGGATTTTGCGGACGTAAAGAGAGCAGCCGACGTTCCCCGCAACGAAGTGGTCGAAAAACTCGTAAAGACAGTCAATTCCTTCGTGCAGGAAAAGCCGGATAAAGAGGTCGCGAAAATCGTGGAAAGCGGAATTGCTCAGAGCGTGTGCGCTGGCAGTGTCGAAGTCAAGGACAAAGAACCGCTCAAAGAGGCAGTAGACGCTTTGAAAAAATATACTGCTTAAAGGTTGCCAAAATTTATTCGGTAGTGCTATTATAGTGAATAGGAGTCGCGGATTTCTGTTATAATCTTCCGAGCGTTCGGCGTAAGGGCGGAAATGCGCGACTTTATTTTCTTGAAAACCCGATAGCGCAGCGCAATGCGTTGCGGAAGGAGGACCCTCGATGATTGAAATCTTCAAGTCAGACGAATTCGATAAGCTCCAGCATTTACAGGAGGAGATTTTTTCTTCCGAAGGGTTTTCTACCAAGGATTGCTGGATCAATCTCGTAAACCCCAGCGACAAAGAGATAGAGTACATAGCAGGATTGACGGGCATAGAGGCAGACGTTCTCAAAACGCCTCTCGACGACGAGGAGAGATCGCGTGTGGAAACGGAGGACGGTTATTCTATGGTCCTTGTCGATATTCCCGTTATCGAAGAAGAGGCTGATTATTACAGCTATTTCACTATCCCTCTCGGTACCTTTATCAAAAAAGACGTCATAATAACCGTATGTCTCAAGGATACGGCTGTGCTCCGCGATTTCGCAAGAAACCGCATAAAGAATTTCGCGACTTATAAGAAAACGAGATTCCTTTTCCAGATCCTTTACAATCTTGCTACCAAGTATCTTAACTACCTCAAGCAGATAGACAAGGCGAGCCAGCGTATTCAGAACGAGCTTCATAAGTCAACGAGAAACAAAGAGCTTATACAGATGCTCGACCTTGAAAATTCTCTCGTATACTTCAGTACATCTCTTACGGGCAACGATGCGGTAATCACAAGACTGCTTTCAACCAAGACCAGTGCGAACAGCGTTGTCAAGATCTACGAAGAAGACAAGGACCTTCTCGAAGACGTCGCTGTCGAAACAAAACAGGCAATGGAAATGTGCTCGATCTACAGAGATATTCTTTCGGGAACAATGGATGCTTACGCGTCGGTCATTTCCAACAACCTGAATATCGTGATGAAGGTGCTGACATCGGTCACGCTCGTATTCTCGATCCCGACGCTGATAGCCTCGTTCTTCGGTATGAATACAGGAGTGCCGTTTGAAAACAAATGGTGGGGTTTTTGGGTCGTCATCGCGATAAGCGCGGCAATATCCTGCGTGCTCGCGCTTTTCCTCAAGAAAAAGAAACTGCTTTGATCATAAGGCAGAAAGCGACAAAACGACACGGATAAAAACGTTACGCCAATGCGACTTTCGGGCTTAAAAAGGGTGTCAAAAAACAGGTTAAAAAATTTTTTGAAAAACTCGTAAAATTGTTTGACATCGCGCGGCGGTAATGATATTATATAAAAGCTGTCGAAAAAACAGCAGACAAATATCCCTCGTGGGGGTGTAGCTCAGTTGGCTAGAGCACCTGCCTTGCAAGCAGGGGGTCAAGGGTTCGACTCCCTTCATCTCCACCACATGGGCTCATAGCTCAGCTGGTTAGAGCACACGCCTGATAAGCGTGAGGTCGGTGGTTCGAGTCCACTTGAGCCCACCAGCCGATTCTGATCGGCATTGCACATTGACAACTGCATAGTAGAGAGCACTATCTTGACGAGAGATAGATGTTCAGGCATGATGAAAGGCATGCCAAAGATTAGCGAAATATAATACGAGTAAATATGAGTAATATGAGCTTGTGTATATTACAAAGCTGAGGACAGAAAACTAAAAGGTCTGAAATGGATTGAAACGACGAAAGAACGATCAAGC
>CALWRH010000012.1 GCA_944383895.1 uncultured Christensenellaceae bacterium
GTGAGACCGAAAGCCGCAGGGTGAGGTCGAAGCAAGGAGGGGATATAGTAAGGGGAAACACAAATCACAGCGTATATGAGGAGCTTGCGACGATTGAGCGTAGTGATTTTGGTGCCCCTTGCTAAAGCGAAGCGCGCGGATAACAGCGCGTTTTTCACCCTGAATTTATAATATTCGATTTGCTTGAGTACTAAAAATGAAAGATGTTTTTATGTAAAATTTTCACTATTTACAAATGAGATGTAATTTGTTATAATTATTATAATATATAAGTGAGGGCAAAATAATGAAACAGGTTATTTATGTTGTAGAAGACGACGCGGGGATCATGGGGTTGTACGCGATGGCTCTCGAAAACGCCGGTTTTGAGTTTTGCGGTTTTAACTGCGCTGAGGATATGTTTGCAAAACTTGCAGAGGGCAAACGCTGTGATCTTATCATCCTCGATATTATGTTGCCGGGCATGAGTGGGCTGGAGGCTCTCGGAAAATTGAAGAGAAATGCAGATTTCGCCGCGATACCCGTAATTATTGCAAGCGCAAAAGACGACGAAAAGAATAAAATAGACGGACTCGACGCGGGTGCGGACGATTACGTCGCTAAACCGTTCAGTATGAACGAGCTTGTCGCGCGCATAAGAGCTAATTTGCGCAAAAGTACAGCGACTTTGGAAAAAGACGCAGATAAGCTTGCTTACGGAGATATTGAAATAAACGACAGAGAACACGAAGTCCACGTCAACGGACAACTCGTACAACTGACACTAAAAGAATACAATCTGCTGCATCTGTTGATGGAAAATATAGATACCGTCGTAAAGCGCGACCGTATACTTTCCGTCGTATGGGATTATGATTACGTCGGAGAAACACGCACTCTCGATATGCACATCAAGTCTTTGAGGAGTAAACTCGGAGAAAAGACGGACAAACCTTACATTGCAACTGTCAGAGGAGTAGGTTACAAATTCTGTAAACTATGAACAAAAGAATACTTAGGAAAATATTCTGGGCGACGGCGCTGGTCCTTTTACTCAGCGTTGTCGTTTGCTTTTTGGTGATATACGGTATCACCTATTTTTCCAAGCACGATTTTATAGAAGAAAACATGTCTGCGTATAACGAGAGGATCGAAAACGCAGGTAATATAGAAGAACTCGAAGACGCAGTAGGTAGCGGCGAAGGGCTTATGTATATAGGCGTTTTGTCTTCGGACGGTACGCTCGTTATTTCCAACAGAGAACTCGAAGAAGAAAACATACCCGTAAAAGATTCTGAATTTATTCAAAAAGTAAAAGAAAAAGGCACGGTCAACCGCCTTGAAAAGATGTACAGCGGATCTCAGTCCATGCTTATAGTTTACGTTGCGATCGAAAATCCCGCGCTGGACGACAACGGATTCGTCGTCGTTGCTTACGGTATGGATATGAATTTCAACGACGGCTATTTCTGGCTCGCGGTAACGTGCTGTATAGCCGGCTGGTTGATAATCGCGGCAATAGCCTATGCTATTTTCACAAATTATATCAAAGACGAAGTCATACCTCTCGAAAAGATCCAGATAATGCTGGAAAACTTCAATAAAGGCAATTATAAGCCCGTAAAATACGAGGCGAAATATACTGAGATAAACAAGATGGTAGACAATATCAACGAGGCTGCACAAAAGCTGTCCGATACCGTCACCGATCTGAAGTACGAGCAGAGCAAGACAAAATTCATAATAGAAAACGTCGCGCAGGGTATTATCGCGCTCAATAAGCAAAATAAGATCCTCATATCCAACGACGTCGTAGCAGAAATATTCGATATGGGCGCAAATATCGTAGGCGTTCCGATAGATTATCTTATCAAAGACGAAAAGGTGCTTTCAGCCGTGTATACCGCCGTAGAAAAGGGTGAAAACGTGATGGCGGGCGAAATTGCCGTTGCCGACAACTATTACAGAGTTGATTGCAGGATAGTCGGCGACGAGATGTTTGACGAATTCAAGGATATCAAATATTTCGTGCTGATAACAGATGTCACGAGCGAAGCGAATCTTGCAAAGATGAGAAGTGAATTTTTCTTCAATGCCTCTCACGAACTGAAGTCGCCGCTTACTGCGATAATGGGATTTTCGGAATTGCTTTCAAACCCGGATCTTTCTGACGAAAACCGTGCAAAATGCGCTGCGGACATACACGAAAGCTCTAAGCGCATGGCAACGCTCATAGAAAAGATGATAACGCTCGGCAAGCTCGATTCTGCTCAATACGCAGAAAAACACACAGAAGACGTGGATCTGAGAAAGACATGCGAAGACGTTCTGAAAAGGCTCAAGATAATAGCTGATTCGATAGGCGTAAAAATGACGTGCGAAGGAGAGGCAACTATCAAAGCGGATTCAAACCAGATGTTTACGCTGGTGTCGAATCTCGTCAGCAACGCCATAAAGTATAATAAAGAAAACGGCAAAGTTACCGTAAAATTGTCAGAAACAGATGATTCGGTCACGATAAGCGTATCTGATACGGGTATAGGCATTGCTAAAAAGGACTTGCCGCATCTGTGCGAGAGATTTTACAGGGTAAACAGCGCGCACTCCAAGACGTCGCTTGACAGCAACGGACTCGGTTTAGCGATAGTCAAACAGATAGTCGACGATTACAATGCGGAATTGAAAATAGACAGCGTTGTAGGAAAGGGCTCTGAATTTACGATAATTTTTAAGAGGTGATATTTATGTATCCGATGAAACTCAAAGCCGCGACAAAGGATTACGTCTGGGGCGGTATCAAGCTCAAGGAATTTTACGCTAAGTCTTCTTTGAGCGATATTATTGCAGAAAGTTGGGAGGTTTCGTGCCATCCCGACGGACCGAGCGTGATCGAAAACGGACAATACGAGGGGATAACGCTTGCAGAAGTGCTCGACGCCAATCCGCGTTATAAAGGCGTAAACAGCGAGAAATTTCCGTTTTTCCCTATACTCGTAAAGCTTATAGACGCCAAGACGAATCTGTCTGTGCAGGTGCATCCCGATGACGAATACGCGCTCAGAAACGAAGGGCAGTTCGGCAAGACCGAAATGTGGTACATCGTTGAAAGAGAAGAGGGTGCAGGTGTATATTGCGGATTCAAAAAGCCTGTCACAAAAGAGCAGCTCAGGAAAGCTCTCGAGGACGGTACTATAACGGATCTTCTCAATTTCGTAGCGGTCGAAAAAGGCGACTGTCTGTTTATTCCGTCGGGTACGGTGCATGCCATATGCGGCGGATGCGTGATATGCGAGATACAGCAAAACAGCTCTCTTACATACAGACTTTACGATTACGGCAGATTGGATAAGAACGGAAAACCCAGACAGCTGCATATCGACAAGGCTGTTGAAGTCACAGATACGTCCAAAGTCGTGACTCCCAACTCTGAAACGAAACAGCTCGGAAACGGCGTTACAAGACTTGCGGAGTGCAAATATTTCACAACGGACAAAGTCGTCGTAAACGGCGAACATGTCTTCAGCGTCGACGACGACAGTTTCCTTACCGCAACGTGCGTAGACGGGGCAGGAGAGTTCTTATATAACGGCAAACGTTATGCCGTAAATACGGGAGATACATATTTCTTGCCCGCAGGCATAGGAGAAGTTAAGGCTGAAGGAGATATGGAACTCATTACCGCGAGGGTATAAAAGAATATATACTATTGCAGCAAAAAGGGACGGGAAGTTATACCCCGTCCCTTAGTTTATTAACAGTGCTTTCGACGATTAAGTTTTGAGTGCAAGGCAACAGTTCAAGCAGAACTTGCGTAAGCTGCTTTAGAACGTGAAGAAACAGATCGATCAGGAGATAAGCATTTATCTGTTCGAATTTTTGTAACAATCAGAATTTCATTGTTCGGAGGTGTAGAGATGCGGACGCGTGCGGTTATATATTCGGATCTCATATAGACCGATAGAATAAGATGTCATGGCAAAAGAAAAGCTCCCGAAAAACGGGAGCTTTTTTATGTTGCGATATTGTCTTACTTGGTTTCGGTAGTATCGATCGTGGTGTCTTCGATGAAGTTTGCGTTGTTGGCAAATTTCTTTACGGATTCGATCGCGGATTCAGCAGCGGCTCTGGTCTTGTAACCTTCGCCTACGCCGTACATCGTGCCGTCGACTTTGAAGATCTTGTAACGGAAAGTGCCGTTCTTTTCTTCGTCGATAGTGTATGTACCGTTGTTGATGGTGTTGCGGAAACCGTCGACCTGCTTTGCCTTCGGCTTGATCTTGTAGCCTTCGCTTTCGTAAAGGATCTGACCGTTGTTTGCCTTGAGCTGATATTTGTAAGGACGGACAGGATTGCTGTTGTCCTTGATGATGACGTATTTGCCGTTTGACGGTTCGGGCGCGTCACCGAAGAGCAGGGTGATGTTGTTCTGAGCATTGCCGTTTGCAGCGGGAGCCGTTTCTGCCTTGGGAGCAGCGGGCTTTCTGACAGGGGGCTGTCTCTTTACAGGTTTCTTAGCTACGGGTTTAACGACTTTCTTGGGTTCTTCAGCAGGTTTTTCTTCTGCAACAGGAGCCGCCTCTTCGACAGGCTTTTCTTCCGCTACGGGAGCAACTTCTGCGGGAGCTTCTTCTACGGGTTGTTCCTCTGCAACGGGAGCTTCTTCTACGGGAGCCTCTTCGACAGGCTTTTCTTCCGCTACGGGAATTTCTTCTGCAGGGGTTTCTTCAACCACGGGAGCAACGTCGGCAGCTTTTTCTTCAGCGGGAGCTTCTTCAGCTTTTTCTTCCGCCTCGGTCGCTTCTGCGTTGGTGCTCGCTTCTGTCAAAGCAACTTCTTCGGGAGCGCTTGCTGTATCTACAACGTCGGGAACGACGGGGGGCTGCACGGGCTCCACGGGCTCAGAATCGCGATCGGCTTTAGAACCTTCGTCGCCGATGGCGATGACTTCTTCAGCCTTTTTCTTAGCTTTTTTCGTGCTGCTCTTTGAAATGATTGCAATAAGTATTATGCAGACGACGACTATTACGGCGGTAATAGCGATGACCATCCACATCTTGAGACCGCCGACAACGCTTTCGTTCATGAATTCACTGAAAGATGCCGCTGTAAGCGTATTGATTAAGTTTGTCATAATCGTGTACTTCTCCCTTTTTTTGGTATATTTTTAATATAACACACTCACGCGCGGTTGTAAAGGCAAAAAGTAATTTTAATAGCCGAATTTTATTTTTTCGTACACGCGCAGGAAAATTTTACGATTATTTTCGAGCCGTTCAGAGCAAAATCGCCGTCGCATGCGATACAAAAAATCAAAAAAAGCATTGCATGTTGAAAAAAATGGGTATATCATTATTAGGTAGAATTCAATGCGGAGGCAGTATGCAGACACTCGTTCTGAAAGGTAAAGAGGCAATAGAAAAAGGTGCACGACTGATAGCGTCGGGAGAAGTTGTCGCCTTTCCGACAGAAACGGTTTACGGGCTGGGAGCCGACGCTTTCAACGAGGCTGCCGTCAAGAAAATCTTTATTGCAAAGGGCAGACCGTCAGACAATCCTCTCATAGTACATATCGCAGACAAGAACGGACTGCAAGGTCTTGTGACAGACGTTTCTGAAGGAGCGAAAGCCGTCATCGAGAAATTTATGCCCGGACCGATAACCGTGATAATGAAAAAAGGAAAAGACGTGCCTTATTGCGTTACCGCGGGACTCGAAACGGTAGGTATAAGGATGCCGTCGCACGAAGTCGCAAGAGAATTTATCAGAGCGTGCGGCAAGCCGATAGCAGCTCCGAGTGCGAATAAATCCACGCATATCAGCCCTACAAGCGCAGAACACGTTTTCGAGGATATGAACGGTGCAATACCGCTCATCATAGACGGCGGGGAGTGCGAAGTCGGGATAGAATCGACGATAATCGACATGTCGACGGACGTACCTACGATATTGAGACCGGGTGCGATCACGGCGGAAATGCTCGCCGGGGTGCTCGGCGCGGTAAAGACTTTCAGCGGTAAAGTAGTTGTCGCAAAAGCTCCGGGTATGAAATACAAGCACTACGCTCCTAGGTGCGAAACAGTAGTGGCTGAAGACGCAGAAAGCGCGATAAAGGCTTACGACGACGCATCGGAAAAAGGTCTGAACCCCGTTGTTATTGCAAAGACCGGGACGTGCGCGTTGCTCGGAGGAAGGACTCATATAGATCTCGGAAATACCGATGCGGAGATCTGCCGTAACATATATGCGGCTCTGCACAGAGGCGAAAAGATCGCGGGATACATAATCTGCGAGCATTTAGGGGACAAAGGAGTGTGCGGTTCCGTAATGAACAGAGTGTTGAAATCTGCGGGAGGTAAGATCGTATGAAAATATTGTTTGTCTGTACGGGAAATACTTGCCGTTCTCCGCTTGCGCAAGCGCTGATGCAAAAGACTCTCGACGACAGAAAAATAGACGCGGAGTGCGAAAGCGCGGGGCTTTGCTGCGGGTACGGAGAAGACGTTTCTGAAAATTCGCGTAAAATTATCGCAGAAAAGGGAATATTCTTTACGCACCAGTCAAGACCCGTAACGCAGAATCTTCTCGATTCATGCGATATTATCGTGGGTATGACGGCATCTCATAAAAACGCTCTATCGCCTTATGTGCCTAAAGAAAAGCTCTTCGAGGCAAAGGATTTCATCGGAGAAGAGGTCGAAGATCCTTACGGCAGAGATATAAGCGCATACAGAGCTTGCGCCGTTCAACTTGAAAAACTTGCAGAAGCGATAGCGGATAAAATCGGAGATAAAGGAAATCAACAGTGATATCGGGTTTGAAAAGCCGAAAATATCCGTTCTTTACAATGCTGCCAAAGTATGGTAGAATAAAAACAAGCGGATTTTCCGCATAATACTTGACATGCTTTTGCATAGAGAGTATGTTAGGTAACAGGTTACCTATCTATTAACGACAGATCAAAAAGAGGTAAACGTATGAAAATCGCTATAGGTTGCGACCACGGCGGAATTGTTTTGAAACCGTCAATAATTCAGACACTACAATCGAGAGGTATCGAAGTCGAGGACTTCGGATGTTACGACGAGAGCAGCGTTGATTATCCCGATTACGCGCTCAAAGTTGCAGAGGCAGTATCTACGGGCAAATGCGATAAAGGCATAGTGCTTTGCGGTACGGGCATAGGCATTTCGATCGCCGCTAACAAGGTCAAAGGCATAAGAGCGGGCGTAGTGCACGACGAATTTACCGCAGAGATGATATCTGCGCACAACAATGCCAATATCATTGCCATGGGCGGCAGGATCATCACTCCCGAAAGGGCTGCTAAGCTTGTGACTATATGGCTCGACACTCCGTTTCAGGGCGGAAGGCACGAAAACAGAGTCGCAAAGATCAGCGCGATAGAAGACAAATATTTCAAATAAGGTGAAACATGGTTCAGGAAATCATAGACAGCATCGTCAAGGCAGAAACGCAGGCTGAAAATATAGTCAGAGAGGCAGGCATCGCTGCAAAAGAGACGGTTGCAAAAGCCGGTTCGGAGGCAGAGGACATAATTGCCGCGGCAAAAGAAAAAGCCAAAGCGATTACCGTGAAAAACGCCGAAAACGCAAAGAAAAAGGCAGACGAGAAGTATGCCGAAAAGATTGAGGGCAACGAAAAGAATATTCAGGCTCTCGGTAAACTTGCAAAAAAGAACGGCGACAAGGCTGTGGACTCCGTGATCGGGAGGTTAGAGAAAAAATATGCCCGTAGTTGAAATGCGCAAGCTCGTTCTCGTCGGCAATTCTTCCGAAAGAGAACAACTGATAAAACTTCTGCACACGAACGGTTGCGCGCAGATCGTATCCGCGCCCAGGCTCGAAAATACGCACTATGCAGACAAGCAGAGCGCGCTGGAGATTTACGGTGCAAAAAAGGCGAAAATAGACTTTGTTTTCGACCTCCTGAAGAGTTGTCAGATAGAGGCGCAATCGCTTATCAAGGCAAAAAAGATCACCTATAAACCTGTCAAAAAGCCCTTCCTTGCCGGCAAACCTTCGCTGACGATGGAAGAATTCTACAAGACCCCCGAACTCGAAAAGGACGTTTTCGAAACGGCGGAAAGACTTGAAAGACTTTCAGAGGAATTATTAAAGAACAAAGCCAACGAAATCAAACTCAAAAACACGGTAAACCAGCTTCAGCCTTATAAAGAGGTAGACGCAAAGCTCGAATCTTTCAAAGATACGGCAAACGTCTGCATTTTGCTGGGTTCGGTCCCGTCTTCGAGAAAAGCGGCGGCGCAGAAAGCCGAAGACGCCGGCGCGTATATGCTTTATTACGATTCGGGAGCCAATTGCACGATCGTCAGCATTTTCCTCAAGGAAAAATACGACGAAATAGCAAAAATACTTTCCGATGCAGAGTTTTCTGCATGCACGCTCAACTATACGGGCGTACCCAAGGATATAATTTCCGAAAGTGAAAAGCTAATTGAGAGCAATCAGGCTATGAGAGCCAAACTCATAGAGCAGATAATCTCTTTCGAATATATCCTTGACGATTGCAAAAGACTTTACGATTATTATCTTATAGAGGAGCGCAAGCTCGAGTGCGAAATGCAGACGAGCTGCACGGAAACTTCTTATATACTCGAGGCGTGGGTGCCGAAAGACGAGAGCGAAAAACTCGACAGATCGCTCGACGGCAGCGGACTTGCGCTTATGTACGAGATAAGAGAGCCCGAAGAGGGAGAAAAACCTCCGACATACGTCGAGGACAACGCGGTAGTCGAACCGTACCAGAGCGTTACCAATATGTTCAGCGCGCCTGCGTACAGAGAGATAAACCCCAATCCGTTCGTCGCGTTCTTCTTCTTTATCTTCTTCGGTATGATGCTTGCGGACGCGGTCTACGGTCTTATCCTGACCGTGTTTACGGGTATAGTGCTTGCTAAACAACGTCCGCCCAAAGGACAGGCAAGCCTTATAAAAATCATATTCATGGGCGCTATTTCGACGATTATCTGGGGCGTCGTGTTTGGCAGTTACTTCGGTTTCTCAGCCAAAGACTTAGGTATCTGGTGCTGGTTCAATCCTATCGACGAGCCTATGAAAATGTTGTATCTGAGCCTTGCTATGGGTATATTCCAGATGTGTTTCGGTCTTGGTATCAATATGGTCGCCATGTTCAGGCAGAAGAAACCTCTCGACGCGATCTCGGGCACGCTTTCGTGGTATTTCATGCTGATAGGCCTTGCGATGGCGTTCGGCAGTTCTCTGATAACCGCGATAACGATGCCTGCATGGGTAAAGACTGCGGGATATGTACTGCTTATCGTAGGCGTAGTCCTGCTGATGATCTCGGGTGCGCTGCATAAGAAAGGCGCAAAAAAGGTTTCGGGAGCTCTCGGCAGTCTGTACGGCATAGTCAACTTCTTCTCCGATCTCATGAGCTATACGAGAATTTTCGGTCTCGGTCTTGCGTCCGCGGTCATAGGTATGGTCTTCAACGAGATAGGCAACGTCGTTATGAACCTTATTCCCGTAAAGGCAATAGGCATAGTGGCAATGGCGATCGTCCTTCTTATAGGACATGTCTTCAATATCGGCATAAACACCCTCGGCGCATACGTGCACAACTCGAGGTTGCAGTTTGTCGAATTCTTCGGAAAATTTTATACCGGCGGAGGAGAATTGTTCCGTCCGCTCGGCAGTGAAATGAAATATCACTATATAAGTAATCAGGAGGTAAAAAAATAATGAACGGAGCGTATATCGCTATTATCGGCGCGGCACTCGCCGCTTTGATGGCAGGTTGCGGCAGCGCAATCGGCGTCGGCACTGCAGGTCAGGCGGCGGCAGGAGTTACGAGCGAAGATCCCGACAAGTTCGGCAAACTGCTCATTCTCCAGCTTCTTCCCGGTACGCAGGGTATTTACGGTCTTATCATCGCGTTTATAGTCTTTATGCAGACGGGACTTCTCAGCGGCGATATCAAGCAGATGACGGACATGCAGGGCTGGGCTATGGTTGCGGCTTGCGCGCCTATGGCTATCGTAGGTCTTGTATCCGCAATATATCAAGGAAAGTGCGCTGCGGCATCTATCGCAATGGTTGGAAAGAGAGCGGAAACTTCCGGTAAAGGTCTTCTTCTTACCGTCATGGTAGAAACCTACGCGCTTCTCGCACTGCTGATATCCTTCCTCGGCGTAATCTTCATCAAGTAAGCGTATGAACGGCAAAGAAGCGATAATCGACAAGATCATCGGCGACGCAAAGCTTAAAGCGGAGGAAATATCTTCCGACGCTAAGAAAAAGGCGGACGCCATAATTGCCGACGCGCAGAAAAAGGCTGACTCCATAGTCGCAGAAAGCGAATCGGCTAAAAAAGCCGCGTTCGACACCGTGCTCGCAAATGCCGAAGTAGTAGCCAATCTTGACTGCAAAAAGGCAATGCTGACTGCAAAAACCGCGCTCGTCGGACAGGTGTTCGACAACGCGATAGCAAAGCTCAGAGCGGACGGCAAGAAATACTGCGATCTTATCGGTAAGATGATAGCGGCAAGCGCGGAAGACGGCGACAAAGTGCGCACGAGCAAAGAAGACGCCGATATTCTGAATAAATCCTTTGTGGATTCGGTCGCAAAAAAATGTAAAATCAAACTGACGCTGGATAAGGAATACGCACCTATAAAAGGCGGCGTGATCCTCGTCGGCAAGGACTACGACAAAAATCTTTCTCTCGACCTCGAAATGCAGACTCTGCGCGAGGAGTGCGAGAGCGAGATCGCCGCAGTTCTTTTCGGAGAATAAAAGAGTATGGCAAACAAATCGCCCGTATATTCAAACGCCCGCGTAAGGGTAATGGAAAACACCTTTCTCAACCAGGAGAAATTCAACAGACTCGTTTACAGTGAAAGCATTGACGAGGCTCTGAGGGTGCTTGCAGAATCCAATTACGGCGGCGGAACCATTGCCGAAAACGGGGATTACGAAAAGATTTTGCGCGCGGAAGAGGACAAAGTCAGTGCGTTTATGGCAGAATCCATGCCCGATAACTGCGGCATGGAGAGCTTTCTTCTCAAGCAGGATTATCACAACGCAAAAGCGCTGACAAAAGCCAAATACATGAGGCTCGAGGACGCTGATTTCATGCTTGCGCCGCAAGGCACTGTGGATATAGGTCTGCTTAAAGAAAGCGTGACTTCGGACAGCTATTCCAGACTTCCCGAACTAATGGCGAAAGCTCTGTCCGAAACAGACGTTGCAAGGGCAAACGGCGACAAGAGTCCGAGAACGATAGACGTCACGCTCGACAAGGCGTGCTATGCTGACGTTCTCAGAGTTGCTAAAGCAGGAAAGCAGAAGACGATAATCCGCTATTGGACCGCAAGTATAGACTTTGTCAACATATCGACGTTTATCCGCTCGCGCAGAGAGGGTGAAGAACTCAGGACTTTCCGCAAAGCGTTCATAGAAGGAGGAGAGATACCTCTTTCTACGTTCGAGTCGGCTTACGAGGCGACGGACGAAGCGGTTGCGGAGAAGTTCAGATATACCGCATACGGCAAGACCGTATACGAGGCGTTCTCGGGAGAGGACGGCGCGATGGTCGCTTTCGAAAGAGCGCAGGACAACTATCTGCTCGACATTTTCAAGCGCGACCGCACGGATATCTTTTCTATAAGCCCGCTTGCGGGATTCTACGTCGCAAAAAAACAGGAAATCAAGGTCGTGCGCATGATTCTTATATGTATCAAGAACCGTGTCGACACGGCGCAAATAAAAGCAAGATTGAGGGACTACTATGCGTGAGGGTAAAATTGCCGTTATAGGAGACAGAGATCTGATACTCGCTTTCAAGGCTATCGGTATGGAGGTTTTTGCCGCTACCGATACGGAACAGTGCGAGAATCTGATCAAAAAGCTCGCAAAGACGCACGCGGTCATTTTTATAACGGAAGACTACGCCAAAGCGTGCGAACACGTCATAAGCCGTTACAAAAGCACTGCATATCCCGCGATCGTGCCCATACCGTCGGGCGCAGGCAGCACGGGTTACGGTATGGAAAATATCAAAAAAGATGTCGAAAAGGCAGTCGGCACGGATATATTGTTTAATAAGGAAGACTGATTATGCAAGAAACAGGAAAGATTGTTAAGGTCGCCGGACCGCTTATCGTCGCTGAAGGACTCAAGAACTGTAAGATGTTCGACGTCGTAAGAGTCAGCGACAAAAATCTGATAGGAGAGATAATCGAGCTCAGAGGTGACAGAGCGTCTATTCAGGTTTACGAAGAGACGGGCGGACTCGGCACCGGCGAAGACGTCGTTTCTACCAACGAACCGCTTTCGGTAGAACTCGGACCCGGTATCATCGAAGGTATTTACGACGGTATACAAAGACCGCTGAACAAACTCGTAGAGGCTACGGGCGACCGTATCGCGAGAGGCGTCAGCATGTCTGCGCTGGACAGAGAAAAGAAATGGAAATTCGTGCCTAAAGTCGCAAAGGGCGATAAGGTTTGCTCGGGAGATATTATCGGTACCGTACAGGAAAACAAGGTCGTCGAACACCGCATCATGGTCCCGTTCGGCGTCGAAGGCACAGTATCCAAAATTCAGGAAGGCGAATTTACCATAGACGAAGTCGTCTGCGTGGTAAAGACCGATAAAGGCGATAAAAAACTGACGATGACGCAGAAGTGGCCCGTCAGAAAGGGAAGACCTTACAAGACCAAGATGTCCCCCGTTACTCCGCTCGTTACGGGTCAGAGAGTAATAGATACCTTCTTCCCCGTGGCAAAGGGCGGCGCGGCTTGTATCCCCGGTCCTTTCGGCAGCGGAAAGACGGTCGTTCAGCACCAGCTCGCTAAATGGGCTGACGCGGATATAATCGTGTACGTCGGCTGCGGAGAGCGCGGCAACGAGATGACGGACGTTCTCAACGAATTCCCCGAGCTAGTGGATCCCACGACGGGAGAACCGCTCATGAAACGCACGGTGCTTATCGCCAATACGTCGGATATGCCTGTTGCGGCGAGAGAGGCGTCTATCTATACGGGTATCACTATTGCGGAATACTTCCGCGATATGGGCTATAACGTCGCAATAATGGCTGACTCGTCTTCGCGTTGGGCAGAAGCGCTCCGTGAAATGTCGGGTCGTCTTGAAGAAATGCCCGGTGAAGAAGGATATCCTGCCTATCTGTCTTCGCGTCTTGCGGAATATTACGAAAGAGCGGGTATCGTCAAGACTCTCGGCTCTGACGACAGGACAGGTTCTATCACTGCGATATCTGCGGTTTCGCCCCCCGGTGGTGACCTTTCGGAGCCCGTATCTCAGGCTACTTTGCGTATAGTCAAAGTGTTCTGGGGACTCAGCGCAGCGCTTGCGTACAGAAGACATTTCCCCGCGATAGACTGGATCCAATCCTATTCGCTTTACGGCGACAGCATGGGAGAGTGGTATAAAGACCACGTCGATGCTGAGTGGGAAGAAAACCGTGCAAAAGCTTTGAGGATCCTGCAGGAAGAAGCTCAGCTCGAAGAAATAGTCAGACTCGTCGGTATGGACGCTTTGTCCTATGCTGACCGCCTTACGATGGAGACGGCTAAATCTCTCAGAGAAGACTATCTGCATCAGGACGCTTTCCACGAGGTGGACACATACGCAAGTCTGAAAAAACAGTTTATGATGCTCAAACTCATACTCGAGTGTGACAAGTACAGCCGTGAGGCGCTTGCAAAAGACGTTGATCTCGACGATATACTTAATATCGGCGCGCGCGAGATGATAGGCAGAGTAAAATATATCCCTGAAACCGAACTTGAAAAGATCGAACAGGTCGGCAAACAGATGAGACAGCAGCTGAACGCTCTGTCATCACAGGACTAAGGGGGAAAAGATATGCTTAAAGAATATAAATCTATAAAAGAAATAGTCGGACCGCTGATGCTCGTCAGCGGCGTACAGGGCGTCAAGTACGACGAACTCGTAGAGATAAGCGGACAGGACGGCAGCGTCCGCCGCGGAAAGGTGCTCGAAGTAAACGGCGACAACGCGCTCGTACAGCTTTTCGAAGGCTCGCAGGGAATACAGATGTCAACGTCCAAGGCGAGATTTCTCGGCAGAAGTCTGGAGCTCGGAGTTTCAGAAGACATGCTCGGCAGAGTTTTCGACGGACTTGGCAATCCCAAGGACGGCGGCGCGGCGATCATCCCCGAAAAGAGGATAGACATCAACGGTCAGCCTATAAACCCCGCGGCACGCGATTACCCCGACGAGTTCATACAGACGGGCGTTTCGGCGATAGACGGACTCAATACCCTCGTAAGAGGTCAGAAGCTTCCCGTTTTCTCGGCGTCCGGTCTTCCTCACGCTCAGCTTGCTGCGCAGATAGCAAGACAGGCTAAAGTTCTCGGCAAGGACAGCAAATTCGCGGTCGTTTTCGCGGCTATCGGTATTACTTACGAAGAGGCAGAGTTCTTCATGCAGGATTTCAGACGCACGGGCGCGATTGAGAGAGCGGTAATGTTCGTCAACCTCGCAAACGACCCTGCGGTAGAGAGAATAGCGACCCCCAGAATGGCGCTCACCGCTGCGGAATATCTCGCGTTTGAAAAAGACATGCACGTCCTCGTTATCATGACGGACATAACCAACTATTGCGAAGCTCTGAGAGAGGTTTCGGCGGCGCGTAAAGAAGTCCCGGGAAGACGCGGTTACCCCGGTTATCTCTATACCGACCTCGCTACGATATACGAAAGAGCGGGCAGAATAAAGGGCAAGGCGGGCAGTATCACGCAGATACCTATCCTTACGATGCCCGAAGACGACAAGACGCATCCTATCCCTGACCTTACAGGTTACATTACCGAAGGACAGATAATACTCAGCAGAGAGCTTTATAAGAAAGGCATAAATCCGCCTATCGACGTTCTGCCGTCGCTGTCCCGTCTTAAGAACAAAGGTATAGGCAAGAACAAGACGAGAGAGGATCACCCCGATTCTATGAACCAGCTTTTCGCGGCATACGCGCAAGGCAAAGAGGCAAAGGAACTCTCGGCTATTCTCGGCGACGCGGCTCTGACGCCAGTAGACCGCAAATATGCGGAGTTTGCAGAGGCTTTCGAGGAAAGATACGTTAACCAGGGATTTACCGAAAACAGGTCGATAGAAGAAACTCTGCAGATAGGCTGGGAATTGCTTACGATCTTGCCGAGAAGCGAAATGAAACGTATATCCGACAAATATCTCGAGCAGTATTACGATAAAATCAAGAAACCCGAAGAAGAATAATCTATGGCAGAAAGACTTAAAGTAAATCCGACACGCATGGAGCTGAGGCGGCTCAAGGACAGACTCAAGACGGCTGTCCGCGGTCACAAACTGCTCAAAGACAAGTCGGACGAAATGATAAGACGGTTTATGGAATATGCCAAGCAGAACAAAGCTTTGCGCGAAGAGGTAGAAGAAGAACTTGCCGATGCGCTCAGAAGTTTCGTTCTCGCAAAAGCCGTAAGCGACGAATACGCTATACAAGAGGCTGTCGTCATGCCGTCTTCGCAGATCACGCTTACCGCAAGCACGGACAACGTAATGAGCGTTATCGTGCCCAAGTTCGAGCTGCACAAAACTCAGGGAGAGGACAAATATCCTTATTCTTACGGTTCAGTCACCGCAGAGCTTGACGGATCGATCGCAATACTTACCGAGCTTATGCAAAAGCTCATCAAGCTTGCGGAGATCGAAAAGACCTGCAATATGCTGGCAGACGAAATAGAGAAAAACCGCCGCAGAGTAAATGCTCTCGAGTACGTCATGATACCGCAGACCGAAGAAACGATACGCTATATCACGATGAAGCTCGACGAAAACGAAAGAGGAAACATCGTAAGGCTTATGAAGATAAAATCCATACTTGCGGATAAACAATAACAAAATATCGTGAAGACGGGCAGTGCCCGTCTTTTTTTTATTGACGACAGAGGGCGCGGCTGCATTGCAGAAAGCTCCGATTCGTATCACCCTCTAAAGATTTATAATATTAAATATAACGCATTTATCTACACGGACAGGTAAATTTTATTATAATATAAAGCTCTCATAATTTTTTTGTCATAACGGAAAAAGGATGTAAATATGCTTTAGTGTACCAAACGGAGGGTTTATGACAAAAAAGATTATAATTGTTGTTAGCGCACTCATCTGTTGTCTTTTCGCGTTTGCCGCATGCAAAGAAAGCAAGACCACAGACGAGATTTTGCAGGAAAGTGTAAGCAGCCGTCAGACTGCTTGCTATACCGGAGCGGACGAAAATTTTGACATTACGTTGTCTACGCTCTCGCAGGAAGAGGCGTTTATTGCTGACGGAAAAGTCGGCAACGTCGTTAACCGTACCACGCTTGTGGTAAAGCCTGACGAGATCAAAGACGCGCAGTATAAATTTTCTCTCGAATCCGAAAGCGGAAAGATAGACGGTACGCTTTCTAAAAACGTGCTCGGCAGCGCGTATATCGCAGACATATCAGACCTGTCTGCGGTCGGAACGCCCGTAAGACTCGTTATTACCGAAACTGAAGGCGAAGAGACGCAGGAATATACGATCGAACTTGCAGATAAAATGGCGGACGTCATTGATTCTGACGAGGCGGTAAAAACGGCATACGAATATTATAAGCAGCAGCTGGACGCAGAAATCGCCTCCGAAGACGGTTGGCAGAGAGAAATATTCGTCAGATACGTCAACGACAGAAAGGACAGCGAAAGCAAATATTATTGGTACGTCGCTTTCGTAGCGGATCGCAATGACGATATGTCCGTGCTTATCGACCCCGCGACAAAGGAGATCGTGAACAGCAGAGTCAGACCCTGACGATGTTGCAGAATCAAGCAAATCAGACGCTGCCGTTAAAAAATGTATGAACGGCAAAAACAAAAAGCACGTTTTCAAAACGTGCTTTTTATGTTATTTTGCAGTTTGTTGTTTTTTAGCTTTTTCTTTCTCTTTTTCCTTTTGAACGAGCAGTTTTTCCTGTTCTTTCTGTTGCTTTTTCAGTTCTTTGCGCCTTGCGTTGGCTTCGTCTTTTTTATTGATGTTGTATAGAGAGCCGAATACGCCGCAGATCATTTTGAACAGACCGCGCAATCTTTTCTTGTTGCCCCACAGCAACATGCCGTCTATAAGTCTGGTGTCGATAAGGCCGCTCGAAATACCCGTCAGACCTCTGAGAGGCATAGCTTTCATGCCTTGAGTCAGCATTATCATGGTAGTCATGTCCGCATCGGGCACCTGAGATTTTATCAGTTTGGGCGCGACTTTCAGAATTATTTTGCCGATCAGACAACACGAGAAATCTCCGAGAGTCGTATTGTAATTGAATTCTCCGCGTTTAGGAGCGACGTTGGGTGCAATAGTTTTTCCGTACAGATTGCTGAATTGACTGTCGTCGATAGTATCTGAATTTTCTATATCGTAGTACTGAGGGCATATCGTAGCGTAATCGGGTACGGGCTGAACGTCTCCGAAGTCAACGTTTACGCTGCCTTCGAGTCTTATGTCGCGCGAAGACGCACCGATAAGTATGGTGTATTCTCCCGCGGGAGCGTACCATTTTTCCGTCGTCGTGTTGTAGAAAGCGAAAGAACGCATGTCGAGAGGCAGCGTGATTTCTTTGCTTTCGCCTGCTTTGAGGAATACTTTTTTGAATCCTTTGAGCTCTTTAGCGGCTTTGAACACGATGGGGTTTTTATCGGATATGTAGAGCTGACAAATTTCTGCACCGTCGTATTTGCCCGTATTTGTAATCTTGAAGGTTACGCTGTCCTGAGAACACCTAAGATCCGAATATTCAAACGTAGTGTAAGACAGACCGTATCCGAACGGGAAAGCGACCGCTTTCTTTGCGGTATCGTAGTAGCGGTATCCAACGTATATGCTTTCTCTGTATTCGACGTTGATTGGTCCCATCGGGAAATATCTGGACGCGATGCTGTCGTTTTCTGCAAGAGGATAGGTTTCCGCAAGTTTACCGCTCGGGTTAACTTTGCCGAAAATAACGTCGTAGATTGCTTCGCCGCCCGCTTCACCCGGAAGATATGCGTTGATGAGCGTAGACGTATTTTTAAGCCACGGCATGAGCACGGGCGAACCGCCGGACAGCACGAATACGACGTCTTTGCCAAGACCCTTGAGTGCGCTGACGAGTTTGTCGTGCGCGGCTGGCAGAGAGAGATGAGTGCGGTCGTAACCTTCGCTTTCGTAATTGTCGGTAAGACCGATAAAACATACTATGGTTCCGTCGAAACTCTTTGCTTTGTTTATCGCTTCGGCAAACAGTTTCTCGTCGTGTCCGTTGCCTTTGAGCGAGTATGCGTCCGCATAATCGAATTTTTTGCCGCGTGCGGTCAGGCAATCGGTAAACGACACGAGTTTATAGGGATTTATACGGCTGCTGCCTGATCCCTGATAGCGGCTGTGTTTTGCAAGCGCGCCTATTACGAGCAAATCTTTTTCCTCGTCTGCGGGGAGCAGGTTTTCGTCGTTTTTGAGAAGGATTATGCTTTCTTCAGCTACGCGTCTTGCAAGTTCGTGCGCACCGTCGTAATCTGCTTTGTAATCTTTGCGCGCGCTTTCGCATTTATAGAGCAAGGTAAGGATGCGTTCCACGACTGCATCGAGCGCTTTTTCGTCGAGAGTGCCTTTTTTCACTGCGTCTACTATCAGAGAGTCGTTTTTGCCGCCGCTTGCGGGCATTTCGAGATCCATGCCTGCGCGTATTCCTGCAACGCGGTCGTTGGTCGCGTTCCAGTCGCTGACGACGAGTCCTTCGAATCCCCACTCTTTACGCAAAACCCCGTCGAGGAGCTTTTCGTTGTCGGATGCATATACGCCGTTGATTTTATTGTATGACGCCATTACGGTGTAAGGCTGTTTTTTTACACACGTTTCGAAGGCGGGCATATATATTTCTCTCAAAGCGCGCTCGTCTACGATACTGCTTATCGTCATCCTCAGATGTTCGTTGTTGTTTGCGCAGAAATGTTTAAGAGAAGTACCTACGCCGTTTTGCTGAACGCCTTCGATATAAGCGGCACCGAGTTTTCCCGCAAGATAGGGATCCTCAGAGAAATATTCGAAATTTCTTCCGCAGAGAGGAGATCTCTTTATGTTCACGCCGGGACCGAGCAGTATATCTACTTTCTGGTCAAGACATTGCTTGCCGAGAGCGTCGCCGACTTCTTTGGCAAGATCTTCGTTCCATGTCGCGGCAAGCGAAACCGCAGGCGGAAAAGCCGTTGCGGGGAAGGAACTTTTCAATCCGACATTGTCGTCTTCTTCGTTTTCCTTACGGAGGCCGTGAGGACCGTCAGACATGACAAAACTGCCTATGCCGAGTCTCGACACGGGTTTTGTTTTCCAAAAGTCTTTGCCAGAACACAAAGACGCTTTTTCTTCAAGCGTCATTTCGGAAACTAGTTTTTTAATTTTGTTTTTGTCCATAAAAATCCGATATTTGCCTGTTTTTTTATACTGTCATAATTATAATATCATTTTTATTAGTACGTTGCAAGCTATATTTTGTATATCTTTAGATAATCTGAAACTACGAATTCGCGCAATTTGTACGAAAACTTACCTCGGTTTGCACTCGAGGCATTGTCAAATCCTGAATTTGAAGCAAATGCCCAAAAGGGGGTATATTTATTTGACTTTGCCTGTCAAAAAGTTCTAAAATTATAAAAAGCGACAAGGAGATTGCTAAATGGCTAAAATTGTAAAAGAAGGTTTGACTTTTGACGACGTACTGCTTATTCCGGGTTATTCCGAGGTGCTTCCGTATCAGGTCGATTTGTCGACTAAACTAACGGATAATATTACGCTGAATATCCCGCTCCTCAGCGCGTCGATGGATACTGTTACCGAGCACGAACTCGCGATCGCTATCGCTCGCGAAGGCGGTATCGGTATCATTCATAAAAACATGAGCATCGAGGATCAGGCTGCTCAGGTCGACAAAGTAAAACGCAGCGAAAACGGCGTTATCACCAATCCGTTCTATCTGAGTCCCGAACATACTCTTGCCGAAGCCAACGAGCTTATGAGAAAATACCGTATCAGCGGCGTGCCCGTTACTCAAGGTACTAAGCTCGTCGGTATAATCACCAACCGCGATCTGCGTTTCGAAACTGACATGAACAAGAAGATCGGCGATTGCATGACAAAAGAAAACCTCGTTACCGCACCCGTTGGCACTACGCTCGAACAGGCTCAGAAGATCCTCGGACAGCACCGTATAGAAAAATTGCCTTTGGTTGACGAAGATTACAATCTCAAAGGTCTTATCACTATAAAAGATATCGAAAAGGCTATCAAATATCCCAACAGTGCAAAAGATAACAACGGCAGACTTCTCGCAGGCGCTGCTGTCGGCGTAACGGCTGACGTTCTCGACAGAGTCGAAGCTCTCGTAAAAGCAAAAGTCGACGTTATTACCATCGATACGGCTCACGGTCACTCAAAAGGCGTGCTCGAAACCGTTTCCAAGATCAAATCCGCGTTCCCGCAGGTCACTTACATTGTCGGCAACGTTGCAACCGCAGAGGCAACCAAAGCTCTTATCGATCACGGCGCAGACGTTGTCAAAGTCGGTATCGGACCCGGTTCAATTTGTACGACCCGTATCATCGCGGGTATCGGCGTGCCGCAGATCACGGCGATCATGGATTGTGCTGAAATGGCTGACAAATACGGCAAGCGCGTAATAGCAGACGGCGGTATCAAATTCTCCGGCGATATCGTAAAGGCGATCGGCGCAGGCGCAAGCGCCGTCATGATAGGTAGTCTTTTTGCGGGCACGGAAGAAACTCCCGGAGAGATCGAAATGTTCCAAGGCAGAAGTTTCAAGGTTTACAGAGGCATGGGCTCTCTCGGCGCAATGGCTGCAGGTAGCAAGGATAGATATTTCCAGACCAACGCGAAAAAACTTGTCCCTGAAGGCGTCGAAGGTCGCGTACCTTACAGAGGTTCGCTCTCTGAAGTCGTATTCCAGCTTATGGGCGGTCTCAGAAGCGGTATGGGTTACTGCGGTATGCCCAATATCGAAAAGCTCAGAAAGAACGCGCAATTCGTCAAGATATCCAGCGCGTCGCTTATCGAAAGCCATCCGCACGACATTTCTATCACGAAAGAAGCTCCCAACTATTCGACAAAGGGCTGATAAGAATATTCACGATATTCGTTGCTGTACTCCCGAAGATTATTCGGGAGTATTTTTTTAGGCTCAAACAAATTTTTAGATTTTTGACGGTTGTTGTAGGATATCGTAAATACTGAATCGAGTAGATAAAGTATTATTTCAAAATGATCTGAAAGTTAATAAACTGATAGTAGACACAATGTTAGAGGGTTCAGGGCAATCGATACGGATTTATTGTATTAAAGCGAAAATAACTTGCATAAAACAACTCTGCTTTGAAAAGAGAATCAACAATATTTGACAGTATTATATTGAGTGTGTTTGCGTTTGAATAAAACAAATCGGTTTTTGCTATAAAATATCAATATTGAGCAGAATAAGTTAACGTCACAAAGCATTCTCGTAATATTATCGATTGGACAATCAATGCGAAAAATATACAGACGTCGTAAGTGTGTTGCGTCGACGTGTTTACAATAATAGGTGAACGATGTGTAAGGCAAATTGCATCGGGCAAAAGTTGCTGCTGTTGTGAAAAAGTATCTTGTCGGTATTTATTGTGCAGCTGAAAATTATATAACCTATAAATACTTAATAATAATAAAAAATACAAAATAAAGCGAGCGGATGGGTACTTGTTATTTATCAAATAACAGGGTGGCTGAAGATGTTGGATAAAACAACTTTTATTTTGTGTCGATTGTGAAATATCTATTTATATGTGTATAAATAATAATCAATACTAATTAATAATAATTAAAAATACAATAGTACCGATAAAATTCAGATTTAGAAGAGCAGGGTGAAATCACGCTGTATACTTGTGAAAATACGTTGTTTGAAACATCTTGAAAGAGAACGTTGTTTGCTCTGGCAATTTTGCGGAGTTTAAGTTGTGAGCTTAAACGTCGATGATGCGCTGAATACAATCGTTGATGTTGCATTACACGCAATAAGATTATGTATTATAGCAAAACCGTCTGTGTCAACGCAGACAAGGCCTCAATGTATTTGTGTATATAAGATTAAGACAACATATTTTGCTTACGTATAAAAATAGTGCTTTGGATCATGGGTAATATGTTTGAATCGAATTTCATGTTTAATAGGCGTTTTATTTAACAGCTTAATTTTACAAAATATATTGTCGGTTTTTACTTGTTTTTACTGTAAAATAATGTTATAATAGTAACCGTTAGAAAAGGCACAAATGACACTATCGGAGGAAGCTATGGCTATTACCGTTGAAGAACTCTCTCAGCAGATCAGTATACTTGAGGAAAGACTTGAAAGACTCGAGGCTCTTATTGAAAAGTCTGCAACCGTACAGAAGGCTCCGAGAGAGAAAGAAGAAGTTTACAACGTAGGAGTAAAAGGCAAATACAGATTCCTTGCGGATTTTCTTCACAATCACGGCGGCGACAGCATAACCATGACTTTCAAGCAGATAGAGGAGCTTATAGGGCAGCCTCTTCCGTCTTCTGCATACAATCACCGTGCTTATTGGTCCAATACCGATACGCATTCTATATCCAAGGTATGGATGCAGGCAGGTTATATGACGACTTACGTCAATTTGTTGAGCCGTAAAGTCATTTTTGAGAAAAAACGTCATTTTGACTGATAAATAAGATCACAAAGTTGAAAGCTGCGAGCCTTCGGGCGAGCCGCTTTTTTATTTGATCTTTGCTTTGATAATTGCTTTTATTTTGACTTGGAAATCTGTTGAACAGCAATGAAATATCCGACTGCTTTATTTTTAACGGGAATATAAACGCTATTGAACAACATTGCAGTGTGAATTTTGCTGTTAAAAACATTTACGGAAAGTAGACTGTAAATGCTGCGACGTATTTATTAGCTATTGCGTTCAAGATCTGACTTTTTTGCGGTATTTCTGAAATACAGCCGAGTGCAAAACAGTAAAGCATACATAAGTTGTCAGAGCTGCAATTTCGAAGGACTTGAAAATATATGTGATGCTTTTAGAAACGAGCATAAAAATACGCGCCGAAGAGGCGCGTATGATATTCGTTGAAATTCGTTTAACCGTACTTTTATCAGTATTCGAGGTTTTTAGCGAGATAGCTTTCGAGGTCGTCGATATTGATCCTTACCTGTGCCATGCTGTCGCGCTCTCTGACGGTAACGGTGTTGTTGTCGAGCGTTTCGAAGTCGACAGTCACGCAGTACGGGGTACCGATCTCGTCCTGACGGCGGTATCTCTTGCCTATGCTGCCTGCCTCGTCGTAGGTCGCAGAGAATTTTTTGCAAAGCGCGCGGTAAATTTCTTCGGACTTTTCTCCGAGAGCTTTTTTCTGCAACGGGAGCACGGCAACTTTATAAGGTGCGAGCGCGTGGTGCAGGTGAAGAACGACACGGGTTTCGCCATCGACGTCTTCTTCGTCATAAGCGTTGCAGAGGAAGGCGAGAACCATTCTGTCTGCGCCGAGCGAAGGCTCGATGACGTAGGGGATGTATTTTTCACCCGTGACGGGATCGGTGTATTCCATATTCTTGCCGCTGACTTTGATGTGCTGTTTGAGATCGTAATCGGTGCGGTCAGCAACGCCCCAGAGCTCACCCCAGCCGAACGGGAATTTGAATTCGAAGTCCGTAGTTGCGTTGGAATAGAAACAGAGTTCTTCTTTGTCGTGGTCGCGTAGCTTGAGTTTGTTTTCGTCCATGCCGAGGTCGAGGAGCCACTTTTTGCAGAAATCCTTCCAATACGCGAACCACTCGAGGTCAGTGCCGGGTTTGCAGAAAAATTCGAGCTCCATCTGTTCGAACTCGCGGGTACGGAAAGTGAAGTTGCCGGGCGTGATCTCGTTGCGGAAACTCTTGCCGATCTGACCTATACCGAAAGGCACTTTCATGCGCGAAGAACGCTGCACGTTGAGGAAGTTGACGAAAATACCCTGAGCGGTTTCGGGACGCAGATATACTGTGTTTGCGCTGTCTTCGGTTACGCCCTGGAAGGTCTTGAACATAAGGTTGAACTGCCTTATGCCCGTAAATTCAGACTTGCCGCATACGGGGCAGGGGATCTTGTTGTCTATGATATACTTTTCGAGCTGTTCGTTGGTCCAGCCTGCGATGCTTTGTTCGATGCCCTTGCGTTTCATGTAATCTTCGACAAGGTTGTCTGCGCGATGACGCGATTTGCAACTCTTGCAGTCCATAAGAGGATCGCTGAAACCGCCGAGGTGTCCGCTTGCCACCCATACGTTGGGATTCATGAGGATAGCGCAGTCAAGTCCCGTGTTGAGCGGGTTTTCCTGGATAAACTTTTTCCACCACGCACGCTTGACGTTGTTTTTGAGTTCTACGCCCAGAGGACCGTAATCCCAGGTATTGGCGAGTCCGCCGTATATCTCGCTGCCTGCGAAGATGAAACCTCTGCTTTTGCAGAGAGCGACAAGTTTGTCCATTGTCAGTTCTGCCATAAATTCAACTCCTAACGGCGGTTTTTGCCGCCTGAATTATTATCAATATATGATTATAAGAATTTTATTTCTCTTTGTCAAACGATGTAACGTTTTTGCCGTAATTTGCGTATTGTGAATTAGCGGGATGAGATAAGCCTCGTCTTGACAATACGGGAGGTACTGATATGAACAATTTTAACGAATGCGGAATGTCCGGCGGTTGCGATTGCTTGTGGATAATCTTGCTGTTGCTCCTTTGCGGCGGCAACGGTTTCAAGAGCTGCGGTTCTGGTTGCTGCAACATTATTCCTATTCTTGTTGCGCTCAGTTGCTGCGGTTGCGGCGACGGTTGCGGCTGCAAGTAAAAACCGTAATACATACTGCAAAAAGCAAGAAAACGGAGTCGGCTGGAAAGCCGACTTTGTTTTTTTTTGCTGGAAAAGCGGTATGGAAAACATCGGATAAACAAGATGTTTGGGCTTGGATAAAAAGAGAAATTTAATCGGATAGTTGTCATCGCAAAAGGTAGAAATTTATAGTTTGCAGAATATGCGTTCGGGATGCAATAAAATAAAAGCAATAAAGCGTTTTATTGACATTTTGGCGGGATAGATGGTATTATTTAATCATGAAAAAATACAATTTCGTGACATGGTGGCTGGATCTGCCGATAAAACCGCTTGCTTACCGTATATGGAAAATGGTAGTGACTCCCTTGGTTTTTATACTGTGGGTGGTTTTTGTCGCGGTATATACAGATTATTATTGGCAGTTTTCTCTGTACGTTGTTCTGCCCGTAGCGGCGGTTGATTTTATATGGGACGGAGTGCAGTACGCTTTGTATAAAAAAGGGAAACTCAAGCCGCGCGTCATAGCGTCGAGGTATTCTGCAAAAACCGATACAAAACCCGAGGATCAGGCGCCCGAAAGCGAACAGAAAGCGTCGTGATCGGAAGATATCGAGTAATGTAATAATAAAATTTTACAAATCTTCGCATTTTGCGGAGATTTTTTTATAAAACGGCGTAGTCATTATTTGTTTTTTCTCCGCATAAGCGTATTTTGTGGGAACGGTAAAACGTCTTTGGGCGGTTTGTATTTCCGTCGGCATAGTAATTCTGTCCGCTTTTCCGTCAGCGCTTGCGGTGAATACGGGAGAGTGGTATCTTTCGCTCGAAAAACCCGTTTACGCTCTGAAAGACGGATGGTATACCTATGCGTGGGCGGTAGTCTATTTGTGCGATATAGCAGCTTTGACGTCGCTTATTTCCAAAGGAGCTCAGGGGGCAAGACTGAATTTTTCGCTTGCGTCAGGCGTTTTCAACGTGTTCTGGTGTTACGTCTTTTTCAGACTCAAAAGCGTTTCCGGCGCGGCTGTAGTGCTCGGGATCACGGTTTTGTATACACTTTTCTGTGCGATCCTGAACGTAAAAAAAGACAAAACGGTATTTGCGCTTTATCTGGCGAAAACGCTGTGGCTGAGTTATCTGTTTGCGGTCATTGTTGCCGTAAAGGTCTGAACTGAATAAGAGAGTATTCTGACGCTTTTTGCGTATTTATAGAAATAAAACGGCATAAGGAAATGCAATTCATGTTTTTATTTTTTTATTTAGTTGTAAAAAATAAGTTTGTTTGATATAATTAGCGTGAACAACGACAGGCTTTTTGCCGTTGTATGTTTGTTATATCAAAGGTTACCTTAAAGGATGGGTATTGCCGCACGGCAAACTCAAGCGTGGTAGAAATGAAAAGATCGCACAGAATAGCACTTTTGGCTTTTGAACTTGCGCTGATAGTCATATTCAGCCTTGTTCCGATAAATCTCGGCGTGGCGTCGCTTGCTCTGACGCTTTTGCCGGTACTCGTCATAGCTCTGACGCAGGATTTCAAGACAGCTCTCGCGGGCGGAGTGATCATGGGCGTAACGTCGCTTATCGGTGCGTTTACGGTCGGGGCGGCAAGTCTTACGGCTCCTTTGTTCAGGAATCCGCTCGTATCCGTTCTTCCCAGAGCGTGCGTGCCCGTAGTTGCGTGGGCGCTAAACAAAGGACTTGTCGCGCTTGTAAATAAGCTGTACTCGCTTTCTGACAAGAAAAGATCCGCGACTTCGGCAGATACAGGAGAGAGCGATCCGGAGCGGCAGACCGAAGGAAAAGATAAAGGTCGGGCAATGCCCAAACTGCTGAGATCCGTTATAGACGGCGTTTCGTGCGCGGTAGGCGTTTGTACGAATACGGCGCTCGTGCTCGGCATGATATGGCTGCTTTACGGAGGCAAGACCGTAGGCGACAGTGCGATAACCCCTGAATTCATGATGGGACTCGTGTCTTTGAATTTCGTCATAGAATTGGTGGTGTTTACGTTGCTTACCCCGCCGATAGTATACGCGATAAGAAAACAGCAGGAGAAAAACGCTTGATATGTTACTCGTGATCGACGTTGGCAATACCAATATAAAACTCGGGCTTTACAAAGGGGACAAGCTCTGTCAGTCCTGGCGACTTTCTGTCAAAGTACCGCGTACTGCAGACGAACTCGGCATAGAAATAAGCAATATGTTCAAGGTCGGCGGCGTTGATATGAAAGACATTACGGGCGTTATCATGTCGTCGGTATGTCCTCCTCTCAACTACACGGTAGAGCATGCCTGCCATTATTATATCGGCATAAAACCCATGACGGTAGGCACAGGCATAAAGACGGGGCTGAACGTGAAATATACCAATCCTCAGGAAGTCGGCGCGGACAGAATAGTCAACAGCGTCGCGGCTTATAAACTGTACGGCGGACCGTGCATAGTGGTGGATTTCGGTACCGCGACTACGTTCAATCTTATCTCTGCAAAAGGCGAATTTATGGGCGGATGTATATGCCCCGGCATAAAGAGCAGCCTTGAGTCGCTTGTCAGCAATACCGCCAAGTTAACGAGAGTAGAGCTGACTAAGCCGCAGAGCATTGTCGGCAAAAGCACGGACGCAAATCTACAGGCAGGCATCATCTACGGATTTACGGGGCTTGTCAAATACATCGTGCAGGGGTTCAGAAAGCAGGAAGGATTCGAAAATGCAAAAGTCGTTGCGACAGGCGGTCTGAGTCAGCTGATACTCAGCGTGGAAGAGGAAAAGATCCTCGACATCGTGGACAGATCGCTGACGCTCAAAGGACTCAAGATCATTTACGACATGAATAAAAAACAATAATTTCCGATTTTCGGAAAGCTTAAAACCAAACGGATAACAATTTTGCCTGCGGGCACAAAGGAGAATAATATGAAAAAAGTCGGTGTGGCAATACTCGGTATGGGTGTTGTAGGCGGAGGTACGGCGCAGATCCTTATCGAAAGAAAGAAACAGATCGCAGAAGAATACGGCGTAGAAGTAGAGATCGTTGCGTGCCTTGACAAGGATAAGAACAAGGGTGCCAGATACGGTATAGACGCGAGCTATTTTGCCGCGGATATAGACGAAATATGCGCAAACAACAACGTTGACATTGTCGTTGAGTGCATGGGCGGTACCGAACCTGCAAAGACTTTCCTTATGAAGTCCCTTGCGGCAGGCAAGAGCATTGTCACTTCGAACAAAGAGATGTTCAGCAAGAGCTGGCCTGAACTCGAAAACGCTGCTGCTAAGACGGGCGCAGGTCTTTATTACGAGGCTACGACCGGCGGCGGCATGCCCATCATAAGACTTATGACTCAGGCTATGCAGGCAAACACGATACTCGAGATCAAGGCTATAATCAACGGCACGACCAACTATATTCTGTCCAAGATGACTCAGGAAGGCGCGGATTATGCCGACGTGCTCAAGGACGCTCAGGCTCTCGGTTATGCCGAGGCAAACCCCGTAGCGGACGTTGAGGGTTACGACTCCAGCTACAAACTCAGCATACTTTCTTCTCTCGCGTTCAACAAGCGTCTGCCTGTCGAACTCATCGAAAGAGAAGGCATTACCAGGATAACCAAAGAGGACATCGCCATCGCCAAAGAGATGGGATTTGTCATCAAACTGCTCGCTATCGCAAAGCAGAGAAACGGCAAGATAGAGGCAAGAGTCAATCCCGTATTCCTTTCTAAGGATCATCCTCTTGCCAACGTAAACGACTCGTTCAACGCAGTATTCCTCGTCGGCGACAACGTCGGAGATATCATGCTCTACGGCAGAGGAGCAGGCGCATTGCCTACAGGAAGCGCGATCGTCAGCGACATCGTGTTCTGCGCAAGACAGGACAAGCATGCGCGTTACGGCGAGATGAACAACGTAATGTCCGAGAAAGATATGGACGGAGATTATCCCAGCGAATATTACGTCAGACTCGACGTTCACGACGTTGCGGGCGTTATAGCGGACGTTGCTGCGGTATTCAAGAAATATAAGGTATCTATCAGCCAGATGCGCCAGAACGACGGTAAGGAGATCATACCTATCGTCTTCGTAACGCACGAGGTCAAAAAGAAGTCGATGATGAAGGCTATCGAAGAGATCAGCCGTCTTTCCAACGTCATCGGAGTAAGAAACGTAATAAAGGTGGAGAGATAAATGCTCGATAAGGACGGCGTTGCGCTGCTTTCTAAGCTTTGCGAAATGACGGAAGGCGAGAAATATTCCGTTTACGACTGGACCGACGTATTTGACGGCGGTCTTGACGAGGAACGGAAAAACGTATGGCGCACGCTGCTCCAGCAAGGATGCGTGTCGGTGAAGTACAGCGACGAGAGTTCGGTCTGCTTTGCCGTTACGCTCAAGGGCAGGAATATAAACGAAGAACTTGCCACGATGCAGGTCGTCGGGGACGAAAATCAGACTGTCGTGCGTACGGACGCCGCGGGAAGACCCGTAATGGTCGTAAAAGACGGGCAGTCGTTTGTAGACAATCTTCGTAAAAAACTTCACAGCCGCTCGCTCGGGTTTATCTGGGGCATAATCGGCGGCGTGATAGGAGGTATAATAGGCGGAGGCATAGTCGCGCTTATCATGCACTTTGCAATACATTGATTTAACCTACACGGGTAAAGTAATTTTTCGGGAGAAGAGTTATGCTTAGCAAAAAACAGAAACTGCTTATGAAGGTCATTTATTCGCACGCCATCCGCAAGGAGGGGGTGTGTCTTATACGTCCCATAGATCTTCTCAAGGAAATTCCGCTGAGCAGCGATTTCAGAAGAGATGAGCTTGAATCCAACCTCAAGGCTCTCGTCACGGAAGACTTTTTCGAGATGATTACTACTGACAAAAAAGGGGAAGAATATTATTGCTTTACTCTGCATCAGAACGGTTATGCGTTTTCAAGACAGATAGCGGCGGAAAAACGCGCTATCATCTTCAAGCTTATACTCACCGTATGCGGAGCAATACTGAGCTTTACGCTTGTGCGTATTCTCACTCTTATCTGGGGTTAAATGTTTGAACTACACAGTAAATTTCAGCCCTGCGGAGATCAGCCGCAGGCAATAGACAAGCTTGTCGAAGGTATCAACGACGGTTTGAGAACACAGGTCTTGCTTGGCGTAACGGGCAGCGGCAAGACTTTTACTATGGCAAACGTTATAAAGCGGCTCAACCGTCCCGCTCTAGTAATCGCTCACAACAAGACGCTTGCCGCCCAGCTCTGCAATGAGTTCAGAGAGTTTTTCCCTAACAACAGAGTAGAATACTTCGTATCGTATTACGACTATTATCAGCCTGAGGCTTATATCCCGAGGACGGATACTTATATAGAAAAAGATCTGTCCATAAACGACGAGATAGACAAGCTGCGCCACTCGGCTACGGGTGCGCTTTGCGAGAGCAGAGACGTTATCGTAGTGGCGTCGGTGTCGTGCATATACGGTCTCGGCGCGCCTCTCGAATATTACAGCATGGCTATTTCTCTGCGCCCGGGTATGACGATAGACAGAGAAGAGCTCATTGACAGACTTGTCGAGATACAGTATAAAAGGAGCGACGTAGAGTTCGAACGCGCGACGTTCAGAGTGCGCGGAGACGTCGTCGAAGTGTTTCCCGTAGACAGCTCCGAGATCGCCGTGAGGATAGAATTCTGGGGCGACGAAATAGAAAAAATCGTTCAGTTCGAGCCGCTTACCGCTCATCCGATATGCGAGCTCAAGCATATCAATCTTTTCCCCGCGAGCCATTACGTCGTACAGAAAGAAAAAAGAGAGCAGAGCTTAAAGCAGATCTCTCTCGACATGATAGACCGCGTGGAAGAATTCAAGCGCAACAACAAACTGCTCGAAGCGCAGAGATTGCAGGAACGCGTCAGCTATGACGTAGAGATGATAAGAGAGATGGGCTATTGCAGCGGCATAGAGAACTATTCGCGCTATTTTGACGGCAGACAGCCGGGTCAGCCTCCTTATACGCTGCTCGACTTCTTCCCGAAGGATTTCGTATTGTTCGTGGACGAAAGCCATATGACTCTGCCGCAGATACGCGCTATGTATAACGGCGACCGTTCGAGAAAGACAAATCTCGTAGAATACGGTTTCAGATTGCCGTCGGCATACGACAACAGACCGTTGACTTTTCAGGAGTTTGACGAAAGAGTGGGGCAGATGATATGCGTGTCCGCGACCCCCGCGCCTTACGAACTCGGAGAGGCGGGACAAGTCGTAGAGCAACTCATAAGACCTACGGGACTTCTCGATCCCGAAGTGGAGATAAGACCTATCGCGGGACAGATAGACGACCTCGTGTCAGAAATAAATATTCAGATCGGCAAAAAAGGCAGAGTGCTCGTCACTACGCTTACCAAGAAGATGGCAGAAAGTCTTACCGAATATTTGACCGAGCAGCACATAAAAGTCAGGTATATGCACTCCGACGTCGATACGCTGGAACGCATTGAAATCATCACGGGCTTGAGAAAAGGCGATTTCGACGTGCTTGTCGGCATCAACCTTTTGAGAGAGGGTCTTGACCTTCCGGAAGTAAGACTCGTAGCGATTCTCGACGCAGACAAAGAAGGCTTTTTGAGGAGCGAAACCGCACTTATACAGACGATAGGCAGAGCGGCGAGAAACAGCGAGGCAAAAGTCATCATGTATGCGGACAATATCACGGGCAGCATGCAACGCGCGATAGACGAAACAAACCGCCGCCGCGAAAAGCAACAGGCTTACAATAAAGAGCACAACATCACGCCGCGCACCATAGTAAAAGAGATCAACAATACGCTCGAGATCACCAAGAAACTCGAAGAAAAAGAGCAGGCGACTCAGGCGGATCTGTACAAAGAACTCGAGAGGATAAATTCCGCCATGAAGATAGCGGCGACAAACCTCGACTTCGAGCTCGCCATAAAATACCGCGAACAGATCACGGCGTTGAAAGACAGGATCGCAAAGGCTGTTAAAGAGGAAAATAAGAGTAAAAAGGAAGAGAGCAGCGGCTCTCACGGCAGAAAGAGGCGATAAAATGAGAGATGACATATTCGTAAAAGGCGCAAAGGTGCACAACCTCAAGAATATTGACGTTACGATACCGAGGAACAAGCTCGTAGTCTTTACGGGACTGAGCGGCTCGGGCAAATCTTCGCTTGCTTTCGATACGATATTCGCAGAAGGTCAGCGCAGATATATGGAAAGCCTTTCGTCATACGCAAGGCAATTTCTCGGGCAGATGGACAAGCCCGACGTGGAGCGAATAGACGGGCTTTCTCCCGCAATATCCATAGACCAGAAGACGACGTCCAACAATCCGCGTTCCACCGTGGGTACGGTTACCGAAATATACGATTATCTTCGTCTTCTGTACGCGAGAATAGGCGTAGTGCACTGTCCTAAATGCGGCAAGAAGATAGAGCAGCAGTCGGTAGATCAGATAGCCGACAAAGTCATGCTTGCCCCGCAGGGCGCAAAGCTGCGCGTCATAGCGCCTGTCGTGAGAGGAAGAAAAGGAGAGTTTTCAAAACAGCTCGAACAGCTCAAAAAGAGCGGATATATGCGCGTTATCGTGGACGGCAGCGACTATACGCTCGACGAAGAGATAAATCTCGAAAAGAATATCAAGCACGAGATAGGCGTCGTTGTGGACAGACTCGTTATGAAAGAAGATCTCGCACGCCGTCTTACGGACAGCTTAGAGGCTGCGCTCAAACTCGCGGGAGGACTCGTAGAAGTCGAAACAGACGGCAAAAAAGTGCTGTATTCTACATTGTATGCCTGCCCCGATTGCGATATAAGCATAGAAGAACTGACGCCGAGGCTGTTCAGTTTCAACAGCCCGTTCGGCGCGTGCCCGAAGTGTTCGGGACTCGGCTTTACGTCGAAGATAGACCCGGTAAAAGTAATAAAGGGCGACAAATCGGTCAACGAAGGTGCGCTCGACGCGTCGGGTTGGTATATCATGGACTCGTGCAAAGTCAATAAACAGGCACTTCAGTCGCTTGCTAAAAAGTACGGTTTCAGTCTGAACACTCCTTATAAGGATCTGCCCGAAAATATTAAGCAGATACTTCTTTACGGTGACGGCTCGGATATAGAAGTGACCTATGACAGCGCGACTTTCCACGGAGTATTCAAGAGAAAATTCGAAGGCGTTATAAATAATCTGCAGAGAAGGTACAACGAAACTTCTTCGGTAAACGTAAAGGCGGATCTCGAGAGATACATGACTCAGGTCCCTTGCGACGTATGTCACGGCAAGAGGCTGAAAAAAGAGGCTCTCGCGGTTACGGTGGGAGATATAAATATATCGCAACTTTGCGATATGTCGATAGACAAGGCTCTCGAATTCTTTGCGGATCTAAGGCTTTCTCAAAAGGACGCGACTATCGCAAATCAGATACTCAAAGAGATAAACGCAAGGCTGAACTTCCTTAAAAACGTAGGACTAGGCTATCTCATGCTTTCGCGTTCGGCAGGTACGCTGTCGGGCGGCGAAGCTCAGCGCATAAGGCTTGCGACGCAGATAGGCAGTGGACTTATGGGCGTTTTGTATATCCTCGACGAGCCGAGCATCGGACTGCATCAGCGCGACAATACCAAACTTCTGGATACACTCACAAGACTGCGCGATCTCGGCAATACACTCATCGTCGTCGAGCACGATGAAGAAACTATGGAAAAAGCCGACTACATCGTGGATATCGGACCGGGTGCGGGCGTGCACGGAGGAGAGGTGGTCGTATGCGGTACTCCCGACGAAGTCAAGGCCTGCGAGAAGTCGATAACGGGCGCGTACCTTTCGGGCAGAGAGAAAATCGAAGTGCCTGCAGTAAGATGCGCTGGAAACGGCAAGAGCATAGTTATCAAAGGCGCGAGAAAGAACAATCTCAAGGGAATAGACGTTACGTTGCCTCTCGGTAAGTTTGTCGCCATAACGGGCGTGTCGGGCAGCGGAAAGAGCAGTCTTATCAACGAAATTCTTTACCCCGTGCTCGCCAGCAGACTTAACGGCGCGAGAGAAACGTATTCGGATTGCGACGGTATAGAAGGCGTTGAAAACCTTGACAAGGTCATACAGATAGACCAGAGCCCGATAGGCAGGACGCCGAGATCCAACCCCGCAACGTATACGGGAGTGTTTACCAACATAAGAGAACTGTTTGCCAAGACTCCCGAGGCGCAGGCGAGAGGTTACAAGTCGGGCAGATTCAGTTTCAACGTCAGCGGCGGAAGATGCGAAAACTGTCAGGGCGACGGAATAATAAAGATAGAAATGCATTTCTTGTCGGACGTATACGTTCCTTGCGAAGTCTGCGGAGGCAAGAGATACAATCGCGAAACTCTCCAGGTCAAGTATAAAGGTAAAAGCATATACGACGTACTCGAAATGACTGTCGGCGAGGCATGCGAATTCTTCAGGAACATACCGCAGATATACAACAAGATAAAGACTCTCGACGACGTAGGGCTCTCGTATATCAAACTAGGTCAGCCCGCGACCACTCTGTCGGGCGGAGAGGCGCAGAGAGTCAAGCTGGCTACGGAACTTTCCAAGCGCAGTACGGGCAAGACGATATATATTCTCGACGAGCCTACAACGGGACTGCATACCGCAGACGTCAAAAAGCTTATCTCTATTCTCAAGAGGTTTGTAGACGGCGGCAACACCGTAGTCGTGATAGAGCACAATCTCGACGTGATAAAAGTCGCTGATCACATAATCGACCTCGGTCCCGAGGGAGGCGACGCAGGCGGCAGAATAATCGCGGAGGGAACGCCTGAAGAAGTAGCCGAAAATCCGAAGAGCTATACGGGACAGTATCTAAGACCGAAACTCGGATTAAAGGGATAAAAGACAATAAAAATGCCGACAAAAAGTCGGCTTTTTTGTTTGCAATTTATATGACGTACCTGTTTTTACAGTACGTTTTTCCATTTGTACGCAAGCAGATTTTTAGAGTTTTCCGCCATTGCCATAATGACTTCGCAACGTGTTATCGAGTCATCGTACATTTCGGCGATCTGCGAGCCTTTGAGCTCTCCTATCTCTTTGGCAATGTCTTTTATGTCTGTGTTAGGGCAGGCGAATTCAAGTAGATCGCGCTCTTTGCGCCAATCATTTTCGACATGCTCCGTCTTTTGCATTGCGCCTTCGTAATCACCTTGTAAAAGAAGACGTTGTATGTCCGCACAATCTTCGTAAAGATCGTCAAAAGACTTTCTGATAAACACCTGTTCCGAAATTCCCAAAGAAACGATCACGACGAAAAGCACAATTGCCAATATTATTTTATACATTTTCAAACTCCTTTACGCTGCCTGTTTCGCAAGTGGATTTTATCGGTTGCAGATAATAATCTCCGCCGCTTTCCGCCATAAGGAGCAGTACGTCTTTTGTTCTCAGTCCCTTGCGGTTCAGAAATGACATGACGGCATTTTGTGACAGTTCGGCTTTTTTGATGTTGTTGCTCATTGTTTTACCTTCGCATATAAGAGTGTACGGCAGTTTGTTTCTTTGTCCGTTCTCCTGCTGTTGTTTCTGTACGATAGAAATGTCGCCGTTTGTTTCCGCTATCGCGTATTGCACCTCGGCGGGGGAGAAACAGCCGTTGCCGCGCAGAGCCTCCATAAGATCGCTTATCGTCATGTCGAGAGTGCTTATCGCCTTGTAATCTATCCCTTTAGGGGTTATAACTATCACAGGTTTGCCGTTTACGAGATTGCGTATCCTGAGAGAGTGTTTTACCGCCTTTGTAAATATGAATTCTATTATGAACAAGGTAAAAATCGGCACAAGCCCGTACAGTACGGGCACCTGGGTGTCCGACATCGGGATACATGCGAGTTCTGCGACGATTAGAGTTATCGCAAACTCGAAAGGCTGCAGCTCCCCGAGCTGTTTTTTGCCCATAAGCCTCATTGCTATAAGCAGAAAAACGTATATTATGATCGCGCGAGTAAAAACAGTAAGCATACTTTTAGTCTGCGAAAGAGTATGAATTTTATGCCGTAACCGTCTTTTAATGCAAAAAAACAGTTGAAAACAATGGTTTTTTATAAACTGCATCAAAAAAGATGACATTGTCAGGCAATGATGTTATAATGCAGACAGCAGAGTAAATACAACGCGTTAAGTGTTGAAGGATGGGATGTCGCCTTCAAACGAAAAGCGAAAGCTTGCGGTGTTGTATTGCGTCCGCTGTAAAATGTTATTATTATAAAATTTTATTGCAACGGCTCTGCTGTATCACTATTTTCAAGGAGGACTGCGCTATGAGAAGCAGGACACAAAAAATAGCTGATATGGCAATTTTTATCGCCCTCGGTGTGGTGTTAAATCTTTGTTCATTTCAGTCGTTCGGCACTTATCTCGGCAGGATAAGTCTAGTCTATTTGTTTTGTTACCTTTCGGGATTTATTCTCGGTCCGTGGCAAGGATTCGTCGTTGCGTTTGTCGCCGATCTTATACCGGGTATATTTTTCCCGACGGGACCGTATTCGATAATGATTTCCGTCAGCAATGCGACTATGGCGCTTATTGCGGGATGTTTCGGCAGATACACCCATTGGAAAGTCGTTTGGAAACTTATCGCGACCGCACTCACGTCTTTCGCCGTCTGTACGCTTACGCTTACCGTAATAGGCGAGGTCAACAGCGTGCTGATAATACCTGTTGGAGAATACGAGGCTGCGAGCCTTTACAGCATGTATCCGTACACGCTCGCCAAAGTTATAATCGGTAAAGGCTGGGGAGTCAGTGAGCCGTATTTTCAGATGCTGCTCGCAAAGGCTATACAGCAACCGCTCTGGATCGTACTCAACTCTCTCGTTACCTACGTCATATATTCGAGGCTTCAGCCGTTGCTCAGACGCGGAGGATATATCGCCAAGGACGAGCAGAAGAATATGTACGGCAATTACCGTTCACGCTACGACGGCGTAGTTATAGCCGGTATGCCCGCAGACGGCAACGCTCCGTCTAAATACGACGGCGTCGTACTCGGGAAATAAATTAAAAAGCATATATTGCAAAAGCCGATCGGGACATCTCCCCGATTGGCTTTTTGTATGTGTTACGTTTGAAGATAACGGTTCTATTTATGTTTTTTAGAAGATAGAAACGCAGTGTCTGCTTTTGTCAGAGCTCCGCTTGAGAGCAGATATACGGGGTAACACAGCGTCAGCAGCGCGCCTACCGTAAATACTGCGACGGCACTTGACGAAACGTCGTCGAGAAGTACGGAAAGCGGCGAGAGCGATAGCGCGGCGATGGCGCAGAAGGCGTATGAGAACAACGCGTGCAAAAGCGGTTTTTTGTCAAGTTTCACAAGCTTAGAGAGATTGAAAAGGTTTATGGCAAGAGACAGGACGTGAGAAACAATGAGTGCGACAAAATATGCGTAAATACCGATAAACCATACAGTTGAAAAGAGTATCGCTATCAGCATTGCAAGTCCCGCGGCGTGGCTTATAAAGGTATAAGTTTCTTTTCCGAGAGAATTGAGGGCGGACACGCAAAGACCGTTTGCACCCATAGGGAGGACCGCAATAGCCGCGACGCAGATGTATCTGCCTGTCGTTTCGTCGGCGTACAGCAGTTTGCCGAGCGCGACACCGCATCCCGCAAACAGTGCAAAGAAAAATCCGCTGACGATACACGAGTATTTAACGGCAAGGGACAACGTCTTGCCTATACGGTCCATGTCGTTGCCTGCGTTGAGAGAGGCAAGCTCCGGTATGACGACTACGGCGAGAGAGCCCGTTATTGCCGTAGGAGCGAAGAGCAGAGGCATTACCATGCCTGTGGCTCTGCCGAGTTCTGCGGTTGCCTGTCCCGTGGTCAGACCTGCGGCTGAGCACAACAATAAAGGCAGAGAGAGCGAAATAAGCGTGGATATCATACTGCCGCTAAGGCGTGTAGCGGTAAGCGGAAGAGAACTTTTTACGATAGGTTTGTAGCCGTGAGGGCGCGACAGTTTTCCTCCGCATACGAAATAAAACACGATAAGAAGTATTACTACTGTCACGTCGCTCGCGACCATTGCGTAGGCATAAGCCTCCTGAACGTTGATAAAGGCAAGCATACCCGAAAGCAAAATGACTGAAAAGAGTATTTTTGTTATCTCGTCTGTCAGCTCGGTCGCCGCGTAAACGCCGTAATTCCTGTTGCCCCAGAACCAGCCTCTCAGACACGAATACAATGCCGCAGTGACGAGCAATGGCAGCATTATGTAGAATATCGGTATACATCGGCTGTCAGAAAATAACAGAGAAGACAGAGAGGGAAAAGCGACGAATACGGCGCACGCCGTCAAAGCGAAAGACAAGGACAGCACGATAGCCGCTGAAAGCAATTTCTGACTTTCTGATCTTCTGCCCAAGGCTGAATTTTCTGCTGTCATACGGGAGAGAGTAACGGGTATGCCGCTTGCGCTTACGCATACAAGGGTTGCTATCACGGAGGTGGCGATCTGATATACGCCGAGTATTTCGGCGCCGAGTGCTCTGGAAAGATATATCTTGAAGGCAAAAGACAACAGTCTTGTAACCGTTGCCGCTGCGGTTACGAGCGCAAAAGACTTGAAGATTTTTTTCATACTATATGATATTACGGCGGTTGCCGCAATATTTTATATTGAGAGAAAAACACGGAGGATGTTATGAAAACTGTATTGCATACGGTAAAATGCGGAGAAAGCTTGGCGGATCTGGCGGCGAAATTTCATACTACGGCTGCCGCGATCGCTGTCAGGAACAATCTTAAAGGAGAGATTTTCGAGGGGTTAAAACTGATAATAGAGGAGCAGGCGGCGTTCGGCTATACTGTACGACCGTTCGATACTATCGATAGCATTGCGAAGAAATTCGGAGTGACGAGTGAAAGGCTGAAAACGCTGAATATGACGGATGCCGTTTTCGTCGGCCAGAGGATTTTGATTCCTTCTGAAAAAGAGTAGAATATCTTTGTGCGGCTTTACATAGCTGTATGACTTTGAATATCTGCAATGAAAAAGGCGGGCGTTTTTGCGCCCGCCTTTGTTTTCGATCAAAGGAAATTACTTGGAATATTTATCCTTCTTGTTCTTCGTCTGAGCCGAAACCTGTTTCTTGTTGCCGCCCTTTACGAGTTTCTTGCTCTTCTTGGAGAACTTCTTGTAGAGAACTACTACGACTGCGATGATCAGAAGTGCGCCGATCACGCCTGTAGAGATCCACAGCCACAGATACTGGTTTGCGGGATTCTCTTCGGGAGTTTCTTCAGACGGAGCAGGTTCTTCTTCAGCGTCTGCGTTTTCCTGAGTGAAGACGATACGGTAGTTGTTGGGAACGAGCTCGTCAGCGATGAGCGATTCGTCTATCGTTTCTTCGGTTTCGCCTTCAACGGGCTTTCTCTCGATGAATTCTTCTTCGGTGATCTCGTTTACAGTGAAGTTGTCGAAGAACGAATAGCCTTTGATAAAGCCTTCTTCGTCGTCAAATCCGAGCGAGAGAGTGAGCACTGCGGTCGGGGTAACGTCCGCCTCGGTCTTGACGTAGAAGTTGTACTCGGTCCATGCTCCGATGGTTTCGGTGCCGTCGTCCGCGTAAGTCGAAGTGTTGATAGCGCGTTTTGCGTCGTTGGTTTCAGTGCGCGTTTCTTTACCGAAGGTGTAGCTGAGGTTGTTCAGCTTGAGAGATACGGTCGCAGTATCGTCTTTCTCGAGTCCGTAGGTGAGTACCCATACGCTGATCTTGTAATAGGTGTCGCCCTTGAGGCTCAGAGAAGAAGAGGTGTACTTGTATCCGTTTGCGTTCTTGTTGTAAATCACGAGAACGTTGTCGCCGACGTAGTTGGTGTCGGTATTGTTGTAGATAGCGTTTACGATCTTTTCGTCCTCGCTGTCATCGGGATCGAGGTCGAGGAGAGTCCAGTCGCCTTCTTTTGCATTGAATACGCCTGCGGTGAGATCTGCTGCGTCCGTGCTTGCGTCGTCGCTCATCTTAGCGCCCGTCCAATTGGAGGGAGTGAACGCAGTGCTGTCGCTTTCGGTGTAGCTGTCGAAAGAGTCTGTGTTGAAGGTTCTTTCGAATACGGTCTTTTCAAGCGTTTCTGCTTTGGTAGCCGCGTCGAGAAGAGCGTTGTATGCATTTTCGGAAACAGAGGTGTAAGACGCCATCGTGAAGTAAGCGGTCTTGGTTTCGCCTGCGGTGTTTCCGTCTTCGCTACCTACATAAAGTCCGAGAGTCGCGCTCAAGGAAGTCGCGCTGGTCTTTACGAGGAAGGTGTACTGCTGCCAGCCTGTGCCTACGTCTGTAGATCTGATCGGGTTAACGGTGTAGTTAGCGCTCTTGGTGGTCGTGTCAAGCGTAACGGTCATAACGGAATCCGCTTCCATTTTAGCCCAGACGGATACGACGTAGTATGAGTCGGACGAGAGGGACAGAGTCTTTGACTTGTATCCGTAATATCCTTCGCTGCTGCGTACTGCGAGAACGTAAGGATAATCGGTTGCGTTGATGCCCTCGATGCCGAGAGTGTCGTAGAAAGTTTTTGCGTTTACGCTGAATCCGGTTGCCGCTTTCTGAGCGTCGTTGTTGATGTTGAGAACGCCTGCAGTTGCCTTGCCGTTCTTGAGCATGTCGGTATTGTAAGCAGTCCAGCCTGTCGGTACGCCGAGAGCGCCGTCGAGAGAACCGCTTTCGCTGTATACGTCATCACCGTACAGTTCCTGAGTAGCTTTTACGTCGGTCAGCTTGAAGTAACCGTTGGAGGAAACTTCTGCGCTGCCGGAAGATGCTACGAAGGAGTAGGTCTTGAGAACGGTCGACGTGGATGCGGAAGAGTAGTCGGACGCGCTTACTTTTTCAACCGTTGCGGTAGAAATGAACGCATAGCCCGTTGCGTGAGAAGAAGAATCGTTCGCGGTGCCGCTACCGAGGCTGATGTCGAATCCTACATATTCGGTTTCGGTGCCGGTCTGAACGAAGAATCTGATCTCGGTATAATCCTCGTTGTTCGCGCTCTTGTAATCGGTAAGATTTTCGGTGTTGAGAGAAGAGAACGTAGCGAGAGTTGTCTTGGACTCGTCATACTTCTTCTCTTTGTCGTAGCTGATAAGAGAAACGTTGATGCCCGTAGCCTTATCTATATCTTTGGTCTTGATCCAGAAAGAGAAGGCGTAGTAAGAGTTGGGGTTCAGCTCGATAGATCCGTTGACGACGTTATCGTCTTTCTCGTATACGGTAGAGAGCGTATATACGGAAGGCAGATAGTTGTTGATGACGAGAACGCTCGAGGTTACGCTGGTAGGAGAGCCCGGATTTTCGATATCCTTAAACGCGCCGCTTTCCCAGTTTGCGGAGTCGACTACGCCGTAGGTGCTTCTGCCCGAGATAGCGTCTTCGCCGTTAGCTTCGCCGAAATCTGCGAGATTGAGAAGAGAATCTTCGCTGAGAGTGGTAGCAAAGCTGTGCTTGTAAACGGTTTCGCTCTCTTTAGCGTTGTTGTAATCTTCAGCGGTAACCGAAGTGAGGTTGAGATCGTCTACGAAGAAGATACCCTGAACGTGTGTTTCTGTATCGTCTGCGCCGCCTTCACCGAGCCAGAACTCGAGATAAACGTCCTGATAACGGAATTGGTTGGACTCAACGTAAAGCTCGATGAGTTTCCACTCGTTGCCCGTATTGATGTTTTCGATGCTGTAATATACGGTGGAATCTGTCGTGCCGTCGGTGAGTTTTATCGTCATGCCTTTTTCAGCGTCTGCAATATTCGTTCTTACCCAGAAACCGAGCTTGTAATATTGCTCGCCGCCCATGAAACGGGTAGCTACTGACGATCTGATACCGTAAGCGGTAGCTTTTTTGTTCTGCTGATAATAGATCCTGCCGTCAGCACCGGTATGAGTCGTGACGTTGAGATCCGAATTGTCAGAGCTGTTGACTACGCTCGTTGTTTCCGAAGTCTTGATGATACCTGCGGTGATATAGTCGGATGCGGAAGGAGCGTCGTCGCCGTTGCCCGTACCTTTGACTTTGGTGTACTTGCTCATGCTGTACGGGGAAGAGGGGGAGGTGATGTAGTCGAAATCGGAGTCAGCGAGTTTCATCGTGTATTTCGACACGGTCGCGCTTTCTTCGATCTTGTTGAAATCGCTTGCCGTCCATGCTTCTTCGCCTTCTTCAACGTCGGTGAGGTCGGTCAGGGTAACGCTGTCGAAGAATGCCCAGCCCTGGGTCATCGAGTTTTCCATCTTGGAGCCGTTACCGAGAGAAAGCACTACGGTGATCGTCTGAGAAGATATGTCGGAAGTCTCGATGTATACGGAGTATTCCTTCCATGCGCCCTCGGTATCGATCGCTTCGAAAGCCGCATAAGCCGCGCCGTTGACATAAATATATGCGCCGCTCTTGCCTTCGTTGTAATCGCTTGCCGACTTGTTTATGCCTATGGTCTTTACCCATACGGACAGTTTGTAATAAGAGGACTTGTTGAGGGTGACGCTTGACGAAGTATATTTATATACCGTCGACACCTTATTGTAGATCATAAGGATGTTGTCGTCTTCGCCTTTTTTACCGGGGTTGGCAGCGTTGCCGTAAGTCTTGCTGTTGCTGCGGTAAGTTTTGTCCTCAGTGCTGATAACGCCTGCGATAAGGTTATCGCTGCCGGTAGGAGTCTTGTAGCTGTCGCTGCTGCTCGTGGATCCGGGTGCGCCTGTCCAGCTGGACGGGGTGAGCGGGTAGCTTTCGCCAGTCGCTCCGGTGAAACTGCCGTTGGTGAACAGTTCGGACGTGTCTTCTTCGCTCGGTGTGGCAGTAGTGTTGTTTTTACAACCTACGAAAGCCGTTACGAGAACGACGAGAATGATTACCGAAATCACTGTAAGCAAAAATTTCTTGTTCCTTTTCATTTAACCACCTTTGTCAGTTATTGTTTACTATATTATAAAACGGGCGTGCGCCTGTTTGACTCTAATAATTATATAGTAAGCGCCAGATAAAATCAAATAAAAACGCCTATATTTATTATAAACTTTTAATGTAAAAACAAAAAGTAAAGTTTTATTAAAACAATATTAACCGAAGGGCGGATAAAGCGGTTTTTCAGTGGTTGCGATACAGAGAGTAATTGTCAGTCGGGTCTCGGGAAGAGAGGATAAGCGCGCAGCGCAGAACATGCGTCGCGCCAAAGAGAGTATGCCCGCGTGACAAGCATTACGGACGCAAGGCAAATAAGAAAGACGGCAAAACCTTTGGAAATCGAATCCGCGGATATTCTCTGAGCGAGCAGCGACGAGGCGACGCAGGTAGCCGTCGCGGGCAAGGCGATCAGGAGAGCTTTCTTTATGTCGAGTAGTTTGTTTTTTGCGTGGATAACGCAGGCTATAACGCTCATCGGTATAAAAGATATGAGATTTATGGCGGCTGCCTGTTTGCCGTTTACGTCGAGAAAAACCGTAAGCAGCGGAATAAGCAGCGTGCCTCCGCCAAGTCCCATACCTCCCATGATACCGCCTGCTATGCCTGCGAGGATATAAAATATCAGATTGTGCGTCATCGGTTGAGCATCCTTATACCTGCGGCGAGCATGACTCCGTAAAATATGAATTCAAGCAGCCGAGATGAGATTTTTTTAAGTAGAAAAGAGCCTGTAATACCGCCGATTATTACGGCGCCGCAGACGTAATATCCGAAAGAAGGATTGAAATTGCCGTTAGCGATATAAATTATCGCGCTGATAAGCGACAGCGGCAATATCGCCGCCACTGCGGTTGCGTGAGCTTTTTTTGTTTCCATACCCTGAAATACCGTATATGCAGGCACCGCGAGCATGCCGCCTCCGCCTCCGAAAAGTCCGTTGGCGATACCTGTCAGCAGGGCAGCTGTCACGGTTGCGACAGTCGCGGTCTTTCTGTGTAAAGATAAAAAGTTCTTTAATTTATCCATAGCGTTATGTTGTGCAAAACGTGTGTAAATATCCTTGAGTAAACATATATGTTCAAGTGAGGATATGCAGATAAGAGGATATGAAAATAAGAACGTGAGTCAAAACGATTTATTCGGATATGAACATAAGCCGATACGTCGCTCAAGATGACATAAAGGCGGATAAATATCCGTAATGTGAATAATTCTGCTCCGCACGGAATATCGTATATCGAAACGTATGCAAGGGGCGGGAAAATGGTTGACTTGTATTCTGACAGGGTGATTAGAGAGGCAGTATACATTATAGAAAACAATGCGACATTGCGCGCATGCGCGGCGGCTTTCGGGGTGGGCAAAAGCACCGTTCATACCGACGTTTCCAAAAAGCTGAAATATGTTGACCGTGCTTTATACGACGACGTGAAAAACGTGCTCGACGTCAATCTCGCTGAAAGGCATCTGCGCGGAGGCATAAGTACAAAAAAGTTGTACGAGCAGAAGAAAACCCATGTCTGACAGACACGGGCACGGAAAATTTATTTATAATAAATATCAGTCTGCAGATACGTTATCGCCTGACGGAGAGACGTAGGAGTCGCATTTGTCCCAGAGATTGTTTCTCGACGGATTGAAAATAGCCGACATCATGAGCTTTTTGGACTGAGGGAAACGGGCGTCTAATTCTTCGATGAGCTTTTTCATGTCTTCGCGCCTCGTGTGCTTGTCCTCGGGACACGGATTGTGTACTATAGGAAGATCGTATCTTCTGCACAGCCCCGCGAGATATTTTTCTTCTGCATAGATAAAAGGGCGGATAAGAGTTATACCCGTTCTGTCCATAAAGCTAACAGGCATGAACGTTGACAGTCTGCCTTCGTGCAGAAGACTCAGGAAAAAGGTGTCGATGATATCGTCTGCATGATGAGCGAGGGCTAATTTGTTGCAACCGAGTGCTATCGCCGCGCTGTTGAGCGCGCCTCTGCGCATTTTGGAGCACAGGCTGCACGGCGATTTTTCTTTGCGTTCGTCGAATATTATTTGCGCTATCTGCGTGTGCTCGATGTGAAGAGGGACGTTTACGCTTTCGCAGTATTCGCGCAGTTTTTTTACTTGTGCGGGATCGGTATCCTTGAATCCGAGGTCTATGTTTATAGCTACGATGTCGAATTTTTCGGGTGCGAATTTTTTATACGCGGCAAGTATCGCCAAGAGAGCGGTACTGTCTTTTCCTCCGCTTACGCCGATCGCGATTTTGTCGCCGTCTTTTATCATTTTGTAGTCGTTTATAGCCTTTCTCGTGAGGCTTAACAATTTTTGCATAAGTATATATTAGAATAATTTTAGATTAAAATCAACAAAAAAATAATCTTGTGAATATATCGTTGACTAGATAACGGTTTTATATATATAATAGTAAAGGTGTATTATGACAGACGCGATAATTAATTTTTTTGACAAGACGCTGAATAACGATATACTTACTATAATCGTGATAGCGATCATACCTATCATTGAGCTAAGAGGAAGTATTCCCGTTGCTATCGCAATGGGTATGCCTGTATGGCAGGCATATTTATGGGCGTGGCTCGGATCTTCTCTGGTTTGCCCGATACTTCTTTTGATACTGCGTCCCGTTCTCGATTGGATGAAGAAGACAAAGTGGTTCCGTTCTCTGGCTCTTGCGGTAGAGAGCACTTTCCGTTCGAGAGCCGATAAGGTCGTAAAAGAAAGCGAAAGGGACGATCCCAAAAAGACAAAGAAAAAAATGCTCGGAGTTTACGCTTTCGTTGCGGTCCCGCTCCCTCTTACGGGAGTATGGTCGGGCAGTGCCGTTGCGGCTTTTCTCAATATGTCCTTCGGCAAGGCTCTTATCAGCGTGCTTTTAGGAAACCTTACGGCGGGCGCTATAGTGACTCTGCTTGCTTATTTCCTTGCGGATTATATGGATTATATCCTTACGGGATTCCTGATAATAGTTCTTCTCGTTCTTGCTTTCTATATTGTAATGGTATTCTTGAAAATAAGAAAGAACAAAAAGGCGGATAAGGCTGAGTCTGAAGAAAGTAAGGTTCTTTGCGAGGCTGCGGAAACAGACGCTAAAGAGGAGACGGACGGCGCGGCTGCAGATAAAATCGCAGACGAGAAAGCAGTCGGTTCAGATGAGGCAAAAGTTTCCTTGGCAGAAAAATCAATAAAGACAGGCATTGAAAAAGAGGCTGAAGAACCGCCTGAGCGTGTGGCTAAACCCTCAGAGAAAACGGAAATAAACAACAAAAACTGACATATGTTTTAATCGTTGAAATAAGTCTAAAAAGTCCCGCGAGCTCACGGGACTTTTTTTGTTATGCGTAACGATCCCGGTTTCGGGTAACAAAAAAGACGTAGCCGACGCTCCGTCTTTTTTCTGAATATTCCGTGTATGTGTCGATTTTATACGTTTCTGTCCTTGCAGAGAAGTACAACCGCAAGCATACCCGCGCCGACGTGAGATCCTATGACGGAACCGACGTCGAAGATTATCGTGTTTTTTACGCCGAGATCTTCTTTTACGGCATTTTCCAGGAACAATGCGTCTTCGGGTGCGTCTGCGTGTCCGATGCCTACGAGCATCTGTTCTTCGGGCGGCAACATGGTTTTCTTTGCAAGTTCGATAACTCCGCGGATGGCGCGCTTTTTGGATATCGCTTTTGTTACCGGTATAAGTCTGCCTTCTTCATCGATGTGAAGGATCGGCTTTATATGCAGGGTAGAACCTATAAAAGCTTCCGCTTTGCTTACGCGGCCGGTGCGGCATAAATGATTTATGTCTTCGATCGTGAAAAATCCGCAGGATTGGTTGCTGAGTTTTTCTACGAGTTTTACGCAGTCTTCGTAACTTGCGCCTTTTTCGCGGGCACGCAATGCGTAATAGGCAATAAGTCCTTCGACGAAACACGCCGCTTTGGAGTCGATCACGGTGATCCTGCGGTCGGGGAATTCTTCTCTGAGTTCGTTTGCCGCCGCGCAGAGTTGGTCGAAAGTGCCGCTCAGTTTAGACGAAAAACCGACATGTATAATATCGTGCCCCGCTTTGAGTATGGGAGCAAAGAATTCTTTTGCTGTATAGGCGGTCACCATTGCCGTAGAAGGGAGGTCTTCTTTGGTCTTTGCGTTGCGGCATGCGTCGTAGAATTCTTTGGGGGTAAGTTTTTCTGTGTCTCCGTCGTAATTTTTACCGCATACGCTGTACGACATCGGGATTATCGCGAAATCTTTTTCTTTGAGAGATGACGGATAGTCGGATGTCGCCTCAGTGGTAATATAGTAGTTACTCATAACATAAATCCTTGTTGTTTTTTATACATTTCTTAAAGTTTCGTACATTTTTAACGAATAATATCATAATACTCTAAGGGAAATAATATGTCAATAAAAAAATCCTTAAACGTTTCGTGCGCGGTTAAGCAGCATTTTGAAACTTTTTTCAAAAAACGCCGTAAAATCATAATAAATTTCAAAAAAACGTATTTTCAGCGGTGAGATATGGACTTTTTGGATATTTGATGCTCAAATCGTATATATTTTGTTTCGGATTTTACTTGATTTTTACACTGAACTAAGATAAACTATACATTGACCCGATAAAATAAGGGCAGTTATTATAAAGGAGAAGAATATGAAAAAGATTATCATTGCAATCGTTTCCGTACTCGTTATCACGGCTGCTTGCATGTCTTTCGTAGGATGCAAGCCCACCGAAGTAGACATCAGCGGTATTAAAGGTTTCGGCGAACAGAAGCCGACGGAAACTCCCGTTGCAGCTTTCAGCGGAGATATGTCCGCAATAGAAATGCTTGAGGTCGGCGTTAAAAACTACTACGGTGCAAGCTATATCGCATCCAACAGCGAAGGCGCGCTCAACACTCAGGTCATGGGTCTGAATTTTACCCAGTTCGTTAAGTCTCAGACGATCAGACAGGGCAGCTCCAACGGAGATTACAAGCAGTTCAGCAACAATATCTCCGGTAGCGTAGGTTCCTCTCTCGTTAAAGTTATGATCTGGGAAGAAACCGCGATCACCAAGAGCGGTAACAAAATCAACATCAACTTCCGCAATGCTGACAAAAACAATCTTAAAGTCAGAAAGCTTGACGGTGACAAATACGAGCTCTTCTTCAGCAAGAACGGATTCAACGCTGTAGAGAACTTTACCGACATCAACAATTACCAGACCGAAAAGGCTGCTAACCCGACTCTTATCTGGATGTACGATATCAACGAAAACACCTATGATAAAGAGAAGACCGTAGAGCCCAAGAAGAACGACGACGGCACCTACACCTTCAAGATCGTTGCTGATCCTAAGGCTTCTACCGTTGAGTACACCAAGCAGATGATGTACATGCTCAATTCTACCGGTACCAAGGCTGAAGACTTCGAGTTCAGAAAGATCGAGCTCGAGATCACGATGTGGGACAACGGCTTTATCAAATCGCTCAACCTCACCGAGTCTTACTTCATGAAGGTTTCCGGTATCATCGATACCGAGATCACTCTCAACAGCTTCAGACAGTTCTCCTACTTCGATACCGAAGAAGGATTTACTCCTGCAGATCTGACCGAGATGATGAGCCTTTCTCATAATTCCTGATTACAGGCAATCATACTTCGCACCCGACTTCGGTCGGGTGCTTTTTTTGCGTACGTATTATTCCGTTAACGAAAGAATAAGAAATGGTATTATAGCATCGTCGGCAAAATAATATTTATTACGATATGGCAGAGAATTCGGCTAAGACTTCGTAACGCGCGCGACTGATTAAAAATTTTACTTGATTATACGGCGTAAAGATTATATAATAATATAGGATGCGTACCTGCGCACGGAGAAAAGGATGGAAAGAGAAGGCAAATTTTCAAATAAAACGTTCTGGATAATAAACGCGCTTGTGTTTGCGTTCTTTATCGCGCTTATGGTTGTCGCGACAATGTACGATCTCAAGATAAACCATGCGCTTTCCGATCCTGACAGTTTCTTCGCCGATCTGTTTGCTCTCGTAGGAGAGTATCCGGCATATTTTGCCGTACCTGTCGGAGGAGTGATAGTCTTTTACAATGCTCCTTTGTTTTTCGAACAATATAAAAGAATACTCATCCGCGTTGTAGGTTGCCTCGCAGTTTTCGGCGGCTGGTTTTTCTTTCTGTACGCAGGGACAAAGCTTACGGAGATCCCTCATCTTGTCGGATTTTCTGTCGTAGGCGCAGTCGGTATCGGCGCCGCTACGTTATGGGTGGGGTCTTTCGTCAGGAAAGAGACGATGAACAAGCTTTTCAAATACGGCGTTTTTCTTATCGTGTTTACGCTCGTCACTCTTGCCGTGATCCAGATCAGCAAGAACGTGTTTTGCAGGATGAGGTACCGCGATATGATAAAAGAGGGCAATTTTGACGGATTTACGCCGTGGTACAAGATAAATATCGCAAGAGAAAACCCGAATCCCGACTATGCATATACTTCTTTCCCGTCGGGGCACACGTCGAGCGCCGCGCACATTTTTGTGCTCTGCGTGCTTTGCGATCTGTATCCGCGCCTTAACAAAAAGAGCATAAGAGCAGCATTGAACGCAGCTTGCTTTCTGTTTACGGCAGTCGTTGCCGTTTCCAGAATAGTAGACGACGCGCATTTTTTGTCTGACGTGCTTGTAGGCGGATATGTGACATATCTGATATTCGTCCTTTGCAGATTCTGTTTTTTCGGCAAAGGCATATATAATTTCCGTATAGCGGAAAATAAAATAAAGGACTGTGAAATCGGTGGATAACAAAAAAGTCTGTGTCTGGTCGTCTTTTATCGTCGCGGCGATTTTGGTATTGCTCGCAGTGGCAACTTTGTTCGATCTCAAAGTGTCGGAAATTCTTTACGCGCGCGACAATACGTTCGGAAAGATATACGAGGCTATAGGCAAAATGCCCGCTTTCGTTCTTGCCGTGTTCGCATGCTTCGCGCTCGGAGAAAACGCCAAGGTGAACGAGCGTAGACAGGTAAAACGTTATTTCTTCTACGTTTGCGGTTATCTTGCGGGAATACTCGCGTTTGTTGATTTCGGAGAAATGATGCTTTCAAGCAAGCTTTACGCGTTGATAGCTGGCGCTGCGCTTTCTATCCCTTTGTCGGGTATAGCTTTGCTTTCAATGAAAGACATTACGGCTGAAAAACTCACTGCGCTCAAGAAGTGGGCGATAGTCGTACTCTTTTCAGTAGTGGTTATCGGCATTGTCGTATTTTTGCTCAAGACGGTATGGAGCAGAGCGCGTTATGTCGATACGCAGAAGAGCAGTGCCGTATTTTCACCGTGGTATAAAATAGTGCGCGTCGAGGACGGAGATTCCTTCCCGTCGGGGCACGCGGCTTTCGGCGGTACGCTTTTTCTTCTCTTGCCTCTTTGCGGAATACTCGACAAATTCAAAGGCAAAGAAAAAGCAGTATTCGTTGCAGCGACATTGTTTGTCGCAATAGTCATGATCGCACGCATTACGGACGGACATCATTATCTCAGTGACGTTACGGTCGGGTTCGGAATATCCTTTTTCGTTCAGGGCGCCGTTGTGCTCGCCGCATACGGGAAAAAGCTGGATAAACAGGTTTTCGATACGCAGAATAAACTCGAAAGGTTGTTAGATGCAGTATTTTGATAAATCGATGTACGGGTATTTTGCGGACAACGTTTCGCATCTTCCCGACACAAACAAATGCATATCGTATTACGGGAGAGAGATATCGCAACGTCTTTTTTTCAGACATTGCGATACTCTTGCCGATTATCTGCGTTCTTTAGGCATGGGCAAGGGCAAAAACGTCGTGCTGTGTCTGCCCAATATTCCCGACGCGATAATATCTTATTATGCGATAAACAAGACGGGCGCAGTGGTGAACGCGGTGCATCCGCTCGTAACGGGACAAGCGTTGTACGATCTTATCACGGGTATGGACGCAGGTGCGGCTATCGTATTTGAAGATTTTTATCCCAAATACGCCGATTATCTCAAGAATACCGAAATACCGATAATAGTTGCGAGTGCGGCAGATTATCTGCCTGCGCTCTATAAGCCTTTTTATAAGCTTGCTACGCGCAAAAATACGAAAAACATACCTTACGGCGACAGAACTGTACGCTTTTATGACGTAGTATCGGGAAAGATCGCTTTCGAAACGCCGGAAACTCCTTATCCCGATATAAAAGGAGACGACATAGCCGTATACATGCACAGCGGCGGTACGACGGGCGCGTCCAAGACGGTAATGCTCAGCAACGACGCTTTCAACTGCCTTGCTGACAACGCATTAGCGCTGATCGGAGGTAAGCCTGTAAACGATAAAGACGGCATGCTTATGGTCATGCCGATATTCCACAACTTCGGGCTCGGTATATGTATGCACACGACGATTTGCGCGGGCGGAAAGGTTGTGCTTATGCCCAAGTTTGAACCGAAACGCGCTTGCAGATTGCTGAAGTCAGCTAACGCAACCTTTATTTCGGGAGTGCCCAACATGTTCGCAAAGATGATAGACAGCGGACTGTTCAAAGGTAAATATATCAAAAGACTAAAACACTGCTACTGCGGCGGAGATAAGCTCAGCAATAGTATAAAGGACAGATTTTATGAGGCGACCAAAGCGGCAGGCAATCCGATACGCCTCAATGAAGGATACGGACTTACCGAGGCGGGCATATGTTGCGTTAATACGCCTGAACATTACCGCGAAGGGTCTTTGGGAAAGCCGCTCAAGAACACCCGTTTCGGTATATTCGACGATAACGACAATCCGTTGCCGCCCGATACGGTGGGAAATCTCTGCATAAGCGCTAATACGCTTATGACGGGATATTACCGCGACAAAGAGGCTACCAAAGCCGCGTTTTTCGAGTATGACGGCGCAAAGTGGGTCCGCACGGGCGATATGGGCAGAATAGACAAGGACGGTTTCGTGTACTTTGTCGATCGCAGAAAAAGGGTAATAAAGATTGCCGGAAACAATGTGTTTCCGCAGGAGATAGAAAACGTAGTAAACAAAGTGGCAGGCGTAAAGCGCAGTTGCGTTGTCGCAATGAGCGCTGAAGGAAAACCTGCGGTAAGGCTTATCATACAGCCTATGGAAGGAACTGACGAAAAGGCTCTCGAGAAAGCAGTCAGGGACGAGATCGCCGCAAAACTTCTCAAATACGCCATGCCGAGAGTGGTCGAATTCCGCGAAAAGCTGCCGCTCACGCAGATCGGTAAAGTCGATTACAGAAAGTTAGAAACTACAGGAGGAGAAAATGCATAGTTCGCAGCCGCTCGTTCTCGTGTTCGACGTGGGCACTCAGAGTACCCGCGCTCTGCTTTTCGACTTGCACGGCAATCTTATCGAAAAGACTAAGCACGACGAACCGCCTTACATATCTCAAAACGACAACAGGGCGGAAAAGGATCCTGCAGAGTGTTGGCAGGGTATATGTACCGTTTCGCGCGAACTGAAAAATATCGTCGGCGAAAAATGGAACGATATCGTCGGGGTATGCGCGACAAGTATAAGAAATTCTCTGTTCTTCCTTGACAAGGATTGCAATCCTACAAGGAACGCGATACTCTGGATGGACAAAAGAGAAGTTAATTGCCCCGACAAAATGCCTGTATTCAACAGATTTTTGTACGCTATCGTAGGTATGGGCGAAACGGCAAAGGTGTCGAGAAGGACTTCTTATACCAACTGGGTCAGAGTCAATCAGCCCGATGTGTGGGAAAAGACGGCAAAAGTCGTTATGCCTACCGCATGGTACAATTATAAATTTACGGGAAGGCTTGCCGACAGCAAGGCGGGACAGGCTGCAAAATTCCCGTACGATTACAGAAAAAGAGGTTGGATGAGCAAAAAGGCTCTCAATTATCCCGTGTTCGGCTGCCCCGTAGAAAAGATGTGCGAACTCGTAGAACCGGGGCAGATAATCGGTTACATTACAAAAAAATGCAGCGAAGAAACGGGAATAAAAGAAGGCTTGCCGTTTATCGCTACGGGTGCGGACAAGGCGTGCGAAACGGTGGGCAACGGCTGCCTTTCAAAAGAAGTCGCGTCCGTAAGTCTTGGTACCGCGGCGTCTGTTGAAATAACTACCGATAAATATGTCGAACCTGAAACGTTTATGCCTGCTTATACCGCTGTGGCAAACGGAAAATTCAATCCCGAAATACAGATATTCAGAGGATATTGGATGGTATCCTGGTTCAAAGATCAGTTTGCCCTCAACGAAAAACTCGAAGCTGAAAAACTCGGTGTTTCTGCAGAAAGACTGCTTGACGAAAAGCTTTCTACCGTTCCTCTCGGCTGTAACGGACTTATACTTCAGCCGTATTGGGGACCGGGACTCAAGACTCCTCAGGCAAAAGGCATTATGATAGGTTTTTCAGACGTCCACACGAGATTGCACGTTTACAGGGCTATAATAGAGGGACTCGGATACGCGTTGTTCGACGGGCTCGAAAACCTTCAGCGCAGGTCGAGAAACAAGATCACAAGGATAGCCGTTGCGGGCGGAGGTTCGCAGAGCGACATAGTATGTCAGATAACGGCCGACATCATGGGCAGAGAAGTTTACCGCGTGCAGACATACGAAACGAGCGGGCTGGGATGTGCGATAGTAGCGTTCAATGCATTGAATTATTATAATAAGATAGAAGACGCGGTTGCGGCAATGGTGAGAGTAAAAGATACCTTCAGACCTATCGCTGAAAACCACGACAAATATATGCAATATTATACCCGCGTATATAAGAAGATCTACGAACGCAATCAGCCTATCTACAACGAGCTTTACAAGATGATGGAAAAAGACAGACTCTGAAAAAACAATATATAAAAAAAGACAGCCGCAAATAAAGCGACTGTCTTTTTTTTGGGGTTGTATTATAAAAGTGAAGATTGTATCTTTCAGTTTTCTGCAGTTGCGGAGTCTGATTCCTGCACAGCTTTGCCGTATGCGGCAAGGACTTCGCGGTTTATGGTATCGCGCGTTTCAGTGTTGAGAGGATGAGCGATATCCTTGTATTCTCCGTCGGGAGTTTTACGACTCGGCATAGCGACGAACAGACCGAGTTTGCCGTCAATGATCTTTATGTCGTGCAATACGAAACACTCGTCGAATACCACTGACGCTACGGCTTTGAGCCTGTCGTTTTCTTTGGTTACCAATCTGATTTTTATGTCGGTGATTTTCATAAAATCCCCCTGAGGTTTTATAATACAAATATATCATATAACATTATAAAAAACAATATTTTTTATTAAAAAAAACTTAAGAAATTTTTTAATTTTAATTTAAGTCTGAACGATATTAAAAAAATACGCAGACTTTTCGTGTTTTGCGAAAAAGAGGTGTATAATTATCTGAAAATTTTCGGCATAGACAAAATAACGGACTTTTACAGGACAATTTTTATGTCGCGAGCATATAATGTTGTATGCTTGATTTGACTGATTTTCACAATGTGCATTTTATAGGCGTAGGCGGAGTTAGCATGAAAACTCTCGCGCTCTTGTGTGCGAGGGCGGGAATGAACGTTACGGGTTCGGATAAGTCGGATTCCGAGGCGTTACGCAAGCTGTGCGACAACGGAGTTTACGCCTATTGCGGCAGCGACGAAAGCGTTGTGGAAAGGGCGGATCTCGTGGTATATACCGCGTGTATTCCCGAAAACGACGTCGAGCTCTCTAAGGCGCGGGCTTGCCGCAAGGTCGTGATGGAAAGAAAGGCGTTTCTCGCTCTCGTGGGCAGACAATGCAAACGCACGGTCGCGGTTGCGGGTACGCACGGCAAGACGACGACTACTGCCATGCTTTCTGCGATAATGAAGGCGCAGGGAGAGAAGTTTATCGGGCATATCGGCGGAGATCTGCCCGGGGGAGAGATAAGTCTGACGGACAGCGGAAGGGACGTCTTTCTGACCGAGGCATGCGAGTATAACCGCAGCTTTCTGGCTTTGTCGCCAGACATAGCGGTCGTGCTCAACATGCAGTTCGACCATCCCGATTGTTACAGGGACATAAACGATCTGAAAGACGCTTTCAAGAGATTTGTGTCCAATATAAAGCAAGGCGGATTGCTTGTAACGGATTTCAATCTTAAAGACGAACTTTGCGCAAAAGGTATAAGGGCGGTCACTTTCGGTTTCAATGCGGGATGCGACTACCGTGCGGACGATATAAGTTACGACTGCGGCAGATATTCGTTTTCGCTGTACAGATATTCAAAATTCGTCAGACGGTATGTTCTGAGAATATACGGCAAACACAATATTCTCAACGCTCTGGCTGCGCTTGCGGCGGCAGACGCTCTCGGACTCGACATCGTGTATGCGGCAGACGCGCTTGAAAATTTCTCAGGGGTCAGCAGAAGATTCGAGTGCAGAGGTATGCTCGAAGACGGCACGAGAGTAATAGTCGATTACGCGCATCATCCCGAAGAGATCGCCGCGGCTATAGACACGGCGAGAGTAATGACGAGAGGTGAGATAACCGTATTTTTCGAGCCTCATACCTTCAGCCGTACAAAATCGCTTATGAAGGAATTCGCGGAAAGTTTTTATTGGGCGGACGAGGTTGTTATCCTGCCCACTTACGCCGCGAGAGAGAGCAACGTCGAGGGAGGCAACGCATACGATCTCTACGTCAGGCTGAAGAGAGAAAAAGAGGCGTGTCTTTATATCGACGGTTATGACGCGGCTGCCGATTATATAAAGTCGAGGCGCGGCAACAAAGGGATAATCCTGCTGCTCGGAGCAGGTACGATAGATAAGATCGCAGATATATTATTCTTAAGATAAACTACACGGGCGCCTAAATTTACATTATGATTTTATAATGGGTACGCTGAAAAACAGTCTGACAGACATAATAAAAAGCCGCTTTGCAGCGGCTTTGTTTATTTGACCTGTCGTTTCAGCATTTTACTATCGTCTTAAGAGAGCGGGGAGGTTCTTCTGACTGCTTTGCAAATACCTCCGCGACTTCTGATATGTCTACTGTTTTTTCTACGAGTTTGTCTACTTTGACGACTTCTGTCGCGATCATATTGATACCCGTTTCTATTTCTCCGTCGCCGTTGTTGAGACCGAATATCTCGAGTCCTTTAGTGAATACGGGTGCGAGATCTGCCGAGAGTTCTTCGATTTTCTTGTCAAGACCCGCAAGGCAGAGTTTGCCGCCCTCTCTCATACAGGAGAGCAGTCCCTCTGCATCGGGATATACGTCGAGATCGAGCACCATGTAGTCGCACATTTTGCCCGACGTTATCTCTTTGACTTTCTGGAAGACGCTTTCTTCGTTGGGATTTACCGTATAGTAAATGCCGAGATCCTGCGCAAGGTCGAGAAGTTCCTGATTTTTTTCAATTATCACAGGGATAGCCTGATAATAGATCGCAAGCTGTCCGATTATGTAATTGAGAGAAGAGCAGCCGTTGAGCAGTATGTACTGCGTCTTGCCTACGTCGAGTTTTTCGAGTACGCTTACTGCAAGCGCGACGTCTTCTATAAATACCACGGATTCGTCGCTGATGCCTTCGGGAATAGCGTATACGTCCGAAAGCGGGCAGATGACGTAGTCTGCAAGATATCCGTTTCTATCCACGCCGCAGACCTGAAAGTTTCCGGCAGATTTGTGGTAAGGAGAAAGCATGACTCTTTGTCCCGTTTTGAGCGTGAAATCCGAGCTTTCGCTGACAAGACCCATGGCGATCCTGGACGGCATTACGGGGTAAAAATTAGCTTTGCCTTTATACGCCGACAGGTCGGACGACGTTATGGACGCACGGGCGATCCTTATCTTCACGCAGTCGTGCGGCACGTCCTTTTCTTCGTTTATCACGGTTTCGAGCTTGCCCGGCTCTGTGAGAACCAACGATTTCATATAAAACTTCCCTCACACTTTTCAAGTGCTTTTAATCATAACACATTAAAATTCAAAATGCAAGGGTGTGAAAGGTTCAGAGAAAGGTCACATTGCCAAACAGCTGTAAATTTTTCATTAGTTAAAAAAAGCGTTTATATCGCTTGACTTGCAAAAAATAAATATGTATAATCGTATGTGCGTAAAAGAATACAGTGAGGTGAAGAACATGAAAGAG
>CALWRH010000013.1 GCA_944383895.1 uncultured Christensenellaceae bacterium
GTCGGACTTAACTCCGACCATAGCACATATACCATAAGCAACAATCCCGACGAGTTCGGGTTGATAGACGGCGTTATTTGCAACTGGAACGGCGCGGCTTACTTCCTCAGCACGGGAAACAACAACATATTCTATTCGTCCAGCGGAAGGGTCAACTATTACGTGGGCGCTCAGCTTGCGGGCGTTGCGGAGCAGAATACGCTCAACAACATTTACTTCATGTACGGTATCGATCAGTACAAGACCTTCCATCAGGATAACTGGTATTACGGCAGCGACGTAGCGACAAGACAGGCAAACGCAGATTTTGCGGATAAATTCGACTACATATCCTCGAGAGCTGTCGAACTTCTCGAAAACGACTCCTTCCCCTACAGCGCGATTTACGCGATCGTAAGAAAGCCGGGCGGAAATCCCAGCCTGACCGAAGTCGCTTACAGAAACGCGGACGGCACCGTCAGCCTCAACACAGAAGACAAAGTGGTGGATGGCGTAACGATACCCGCGTTCACTTTTGAAAATTATGCCAACTATCAGGAGGCGATAGACGGCAGCACGATCTCGGGCGCGACAAACTTCTCGCTGTACGTTGCAGAGGGCACGACGTTCTACGTCGCCAACTCGTATTTCCCCAGAATCACCGCGACTATGGACAGCGGCGGCGACAAGAATATGGACTATGTCGGCGCGCGCGCAGCGGCAATGATGACTTCAAACGGCAGCGCAGAGTGGAATAATATATTCAAGCCCAACAACGTTTACATTTACGAGGTGGCTTTCGGCGTAGACGAGTCGAACGGTACGCAGATAGATATGAACGACCCCGACGCAAGCGCGTATCTGTCTTTCCAGACCAAGAGCATCACGTCTGACGTTGCCGTCAACATATCGCTCAAGACAGACAACATGGGCGCGCAGTTCGTGTGGGAAATAAGGGAGTCCTGGGTATATCCCGACGATCCGTTGCCTGCGGTCAGCTATACGTCTTATTACAACAACGTGACTTCGCTGGAACAGGCGAAAGCCAACAACAACTTTACCAGAATATTCGACCGCGACAACAACGGCGCGGACTTTATGTTCACATACGTCATGGGTATGGCGATAAAGATCGCGATGGACGAAAGCCGTTATTATTACAACGAAGAAGAAGGCGTCTTCTACGACAATATGGCAAAGATCTACGACGGCAACGATATTGAGGATCCGGAGCTGTATTACGCCGACGAAGAAGGCAATCCGATAAACCGTCCCGATCTCGGTCTGACAACCGTCAAGGCGTCCGCGATGAAAGCGCTTTATTACAAAGAAGGCACGACGTCGCCCGTGGGATATTCAAATACAGAGTCTGCGGGAGCTTACCGCGTGAGGATAAACTTCTCTACTGAAGGAGGGGAGAATTCAAAAGTCAATACGGCGAACCGTACGATAATGTTCTCCGACTTCAACTTTATCGACATATATACAGTAGTACTTCCCGCAGGAGTTACGGGCAACAACGTCAGCGTGTCCAAGACGTATGACGGAACCGTGAATTACAACGACAGCGTTACGGATTTCGGATCCAATCTCGTGGGCAACGACGTAGTTCATCTCAGCGAGGGCAAGTACGTCAACGCGGATGCGGGCAGCGGCAACATATTCAGAGCGACTTACGAAGAATTCACGTTCCTTTACCAGAAAGACGGAGTCATAGAAGAAAAGACCATATTCGTATTCGTAGGTTCGGATATGACGGGCAACTACGCTCCCGTTACAGCAGCGCTCGGAGTGACGGGGAGCAGCACCGCGCTCACGGACGGCAATCTCAGCAAATACTATACGTCCGCGCCCGTGATGCTCTATTACGGCGAGATACACAAAAAGCAGATAACTCTCGCAGACGTCGATCTCAACATGTTCGGCAGAGAGTTTATCGAGGGCGGCGTGAACCCGCCTATAGAGTACGACGCGATGACGGTCTACAATACCGAGGCGTTCAGGAGCGGCTCTACGATCCTCAGCAATACGCTTTCTCTCAGCGCGGACAAGAAATACATGATCATGCAGGGCTACGCGGCAGGAGAAACGGTAGAGTTCTATATATCCTTCCTTGCGTCGGGCAGCTCGGTATTCGAAGAGAGTGTAAAGAACTACGGCACGTACAACGTTTATATCAATATACAGGATTCGACCAACTTTGTATTCTACACCAACAACCAGCAGGCAGAGAGAATGAACGTAGGTCAGCTTTCCATTACGTCGTATGCGTTGCAGACGGCAAACGTTAAATACGTCGTCAGCGGAGATCTGAGCAAGATTTTCGACAATACGGGCAATCTTACCTTTAGTTTCAATCCCGACAATCTCAAGATAATAGCGCAGAATGGTTACGAGGTAGGAAAGGACGAATATACGCTCACCGTAGGAGCGATGTACACTACGGCAAAAGGATCGTCGGTACAGGTCAGTGCAAAAGACGTCGGCGAATACGACGTGTATTTCAAGATATCCAATTTCGACTGTCCGCTCGGCAACTATACGCTCGAAGACATGACGGTCAGTTTCGTGGATCCCGCGGGCAACGAGATAAGCTATTTCGTATTGCCAAAAGAGATAGAGTTCTCCGCGGTAACGAAAGAGTTCGACAATACCAAGGCGGCAGATCCGTCGGTCGCACAATATACCTACGCGTCGGGCAAAGCACCGATAAACGGCACCAACGACGTGTTTGATATAAGCTATGTCACTCTGGATACGGGAGCGGGACTCAGCGTAGTATTCAACGATACCAAAGATATCTCGCTGGGCGGAGTCACCTATACCACGGTATCCGTAACCGAAGGTTCCAACAAGGGAACGAACAACTATTATACGCAGTCGACGACTTTTGCAAAAGGCAACATAACCCCGGTAAAAGTCACCGTTGAAAAAGTCAGCATGATCTACAACAACGGCGTTATAGTCAACTACCGCAACGAGGGTACAGAGGTAGTGATAAAAGACGGCTCGGGCAGACAGATAGATATATATCCCGCCGCGCAGTTCGTCAATAAAAACGCGGGTACGAACAAGCAGGTCAACTTCACAACGACAAATATGACGATAGCGGGAGAGAATTACCGCGTGCTCGAGAACTCGATATACGTTACTCCCGCCGCGCCCGAGAGCGGAGAAAAATTCGCAGGAAACTACTACGTCGCAAACGCAAGTTATTTCTACGGCGAAATAATAAAGAATACGCTGTCGCTTTCCGACATTACGGGAAATATCAGCGTAATGCAGACAAACGGCGCTGTAACCGTGAGCGGTACCGAATACGATTTCGTAACGCAGCTTTCCGGCAAGTCTTACGTCTACCGTTACGGGTATTATATAGGATTCGAGATAGATCCGACGGCCACGATAATAGAGGGAGATCTTCTCAGCGATCACGTTACGGTCACCGTAACTCATACGGGCTCTCTCGAGAACGGCTATGCGGGCACTTATACGCTCGAACTCGAGATCGTAGGCGGCGACTACGAGTGGGACAGCGACGTGACGACTTCCGCACGCAGAGTGGAGAATTTCAAGATATCCAAACAGACGCTCAAGGCAGGCAATTTCTCGGCATATCTCGCAAATACGGTGCTTGCATACAAGCGCGATCCGGAAGGCACTACCGTAGATCCGCAGCTCACCGCGAACGATCTGTACGGCAGACAGTTCCCGACAGGCAGGACGCTCAGTCTTCTGACCAATACCAACGAGAACTTCAGAGGAGATTATTACAACGGATCTCATCTCGACGTCGGAGATTACAGAGTGTACGTTACGCCCGTATTCACAGGGGACGACAGGTACAATTACGAATATTCGGGATCGGGCAAAGAAGTCAACTTCTCGGTTATTCCTTACGAGATAGTCTCTATCAGCGTAAGCAAGACTTTCGACAACAACACGTCGTTTACCACGCAGGGCAACGAGGCGAAGTTCAGCATGAACGTGCTCGATACCTTTACGCCCGGCGGAAGTTTCGGCAATAAGGCTGTCGGCACGTCCAAGACAGTAAATCTTACCACCGTGACGACGACGATAAACAACACGACGTATAAACTGCTGATCGACGCAGATACGGGCAAGGCGACCAATCAGACTTACCGTACCGCTACGGGTGTGATCAACAAATACGTCATTTCGGCATCCGAATTCAATTCGTATATACTCGGCTGGATAAAAGATTTGACCACGAGGCAGCAGACTTCGCTCAAGGGCGAAGGCGCGCAGCTCGAATACCGTTCGGACGCAGCGGCAGGATATAAGGCAGAACACTTCCTGTTCGAAACTGCGGGCATGAAGTTCGGATTCACGACGGCGAGAGCCGCGACTTCGGTGCAGATCATGCAGGGCGGTTCGTCGGTTACGACGCTCGACTTCACGATAATCGTTTCGGACGGCAGCAAGACGTACACCTTCGCTCCGGGAGATACGGTTTCGTCCTACGTTCTGCCCGTGGGAGAATATACGGTAACGCTCATGTTGTCCAACGTCAGTTTCGAGCTCGGCGCAGGTACGGGCAACGGTACGTTTACGATAACCAAGCAGGAAATCAGCGGCGGCGACGCGAGCGGCAGCGCAAACGTGTTCATTACGCTCAACGACGAGTTCAGTTACGTTTACGGCGAAGGCGGATACAATCTGCCTACGGTCGAAGACGAGAAGTTCGGCTATACCGTCAGCATTATAGATAAATATACTGGCAAGGTAGGAACTACGTTTACAAACGCGGACGCGATAATAGGCGTGGTCGAGTATACTACGGCTGCCGATTCAGCAGAATTCCTGACTACGCTTGCAGGTCCCTTGTACGTCGGCGAGTATTACGTCTGGGCGAGCGGATTCAGCGAAGAGCTGGGCAACTACAGCATAGCTTCAAGTGCGAGGGTACCCGTGTATCCTGCGGGCACGCCCGTTCCGACAGTACCCGAAGAGGGCGGCGAAGAGAGCGGAGAAGAAGAAGGCGGAGATGAGGGCGGCGTTATAGTCATACCGTCGCTGCCCGTAGAAACGGCATATACGATACTCCCGCGCGCGCTCAATATAACGGAAATATCCAAAACCTACGACGGCACGGTTTCCTTTGACGGCGCAACGATGATCTCGGACGCGCTTGCAGAAGACGGCATTACCGCACAGTCGATCACGGGCGAGTACGAATCTCCCAACGCAAACTACGACAGCACGGGAGCAAATTACATAGACGGCAACAAGGGCAGCGACTATCTGCTTATATCCGTAGTACAGAAGGATATCGGCGGCACCGTATACAATATGCTGTCTGAGAGCGGCATCGAAGGCAACTATTGCGTAATCGGAGAGGCTTCCGCGGGTATAGTATCCGTGAGCGGAGCCAAGATAATGAGAAAGGCTGTGGCTTCCGACGAACTCACTCTCGAGTCCGATACTTTCGAAACGGTTTACGGCTCGGGAGAAAATCCCGTTCTCCCCGAAGTTACGGCAAATCTCGGTTCGGGCACAGAGATAGTCGCGTATACCGCAAGCAACGTTGTATACAAGCAGGCGGGAGAAGTCGTCGCGGCGCCGACAGAAGTCGGAGGCTACGAGATGTATCTGACGGGTATAGCGTTCGACAACTACGAAGTCGCAGGACTTTCTACCGTACTCGTCAATGCAGGCAGAAACGTTGAAGAAGGCGGTGACGGAGGAGAAGAAGGTTCAGAAAGCGGCTCGGGAGAAACGGGCGGAGAAGGCGAAGAAGAACCCGAAGTCTATACATATTATATAGTTCCTAAAGAGGTAATTATCTCGGGCGTAGTCAAGATATACGACGCGACTGACGGCCTTGTATATTACGGAGAGGACGAAGAGGGATTCTCCGCCGAGGTGACGATAACCGATACCGAGGGCAACGCTATCGAGGATAAAGAAGGCAACCCCGTTATTCTCAGACTGCAGGCAAAGATGGCTGACGCGCTCGTCGGAAAGGGCAAGGACGTGCTCGCCGACTTCACGCCGTTCGGATATTATCTCAACTTCGACGTCGCGGCTCCCGCAATGTATTACAGATTACTTACCGTGGGAGAGGACGGCACGGCTAACGTTCAGAGCAATTATTGCCTGACGGTGTCCGATACGGTAATTCTTCCCGTACAGTTTGACGAAGATTACGTCCCCGATCCCGAGCTCGGATATGACGATACTCCTTATATCAACAACGATCTCGTATATCAGATGACTCTGACGGGAGTCGGCACCGTAGTGCCCGCACCGCTCGACGTAAACGGCGTAAACAAGGTATACGATACGACACATGAAATAGTAGGCGGTACGCTCGGCGGCTGGCTGCAGGGCGACGAAGGACTTGTACCCGCAGATTGGAGATACGACGACAAGAACGCAGGCGAAGACAAGACGATAGGTATTTCCACCGACGGTACGGCATACGTTTACGGCGGCGTAACATATTATGCGATATACGTTCTGTCGGGTGGAGAGAAAGTGCTTTCCAATTACGGCGTAGCGGCAGACGATCTCGCCACCGTCGAAGAAACCGTGACGTCCGAGGACGGATCGGAAACGACTGTACAGATAAACTACGCGGTAATAGACGGCATAGGAGTTATAACGCCGTACACTCTCACGGAAGACAACTTCGTGTATGTGAGCGTTGCGGGCGTAATGAATACCGAGTACAATTCCTCCAAGACTTATTCGTCCGGCGACGTGCAGCTGACGGTTTCCGCGCTCGGCTTTACCGCCGCGGCGGTAAATGCGGGAGGAACTCTCACCGTGACTTTCGATAACGGCGACGTCATAACCTTTACCGCGTCGCTCGCGGGCGGCAACGTCGTGTCCGATGCCGGCAGATATCCGCTCAACGTTACCGTCGCAGAGGTCGGCAACTACAATATGCCGTCGGGTTACAGCGCGACGTTCGTGATAAGTCCTCAGGTGCTTTCGAGAGTGTTCGTGACAACGGGCTCGATCGAAAAGGAATACGACGGTACGGGAGATCTTCCCGCGTATTCGACCGACGGCTGGACGATCGCCGCGATAGACAGACAGGGCAAGGTGATAGACGCGTCCGTCTTCGAGAGCGTAGATCTCTCGGGAGCAAGAATAGTATTCAAGACCTGGAACGAGGACGAGGGCGTTTACGAATATTTCGTACCCGTCAACGCGGTCGCGGATACGGATCAGGGCTATCAGATGTACGTTACGGGATTCGCTCTCGACGGCGGCAACTATATATTCGATCAGACTTCCGACGCGTATGCGTGCTCGACTTTCGAGAGCGAGCAGGCAGCTTACGAATACGCTTATTACCGCATTACGCCGAGGATAGTCACTCTGTCCGACGGTGCGTTTGACAGCAAGCTCTTCGACGGTGCGTATTCGCTCAAGGTAAGCGGCGGAGTGGACGGAGAAACGGTCGTGATAGGAGATGCGAGCGAACTCAACGCGTCGCTTGCGGGAGAGTACGGCACTATTCAGATAAAGCCTTACGTCAGGGGCGTAGATACAGACGACACCGCGCTCAATCAGGAGAGCGGAGCGGGCAACTATATCCTGTATTACGGCGGTGAACCCGTTACGGCAGAAACGGTTATCACGGTAGAGAATTATACGGTAACCACTGCCGATATACTTGTTGCGGAACGCGCAAACGGCAGATACGAAATAGGAATAAGCGGGCTTAAGGGACTCGACTTCCTGTTTGCGAAGTCGGACGACGTTTCGGGCGAGGCGGCAGACCGTATCGTGTCGAGGCTCGAGAGCGGACAGATCTGGACGGGCGGCAGTATCGACACTTCGTCAGATTTCGCAAAGCTCAACGAGGCGGTATTCGACGTGTTCGGCATTTATCTCAACAACAACCCGAGCGCAGTCATGCCCGCGTCGACTGAATACTATTGCGCGGATAACTTCCTCTACGAAGAGCAGGACGGCGCGTATGTGCTCAGATTCACGTTTACGGGAATAAGCGGATACGACGACGCTACCGCTACCGACAGATACACGTTTGCAGTCAAGGGCAATACGGACGACGTCAGATCGACCAACGTTTCCACCACTTCGTCGGAGCTCGAGAGCGGACAGCTCACAGCGCCGACCGCGGCGGCGGGAATTGCCGTTTCCGACGTCGGAGAACTGCGCGACGCTATAAGACAGAACAAAGACTTCTATCTCACCCGCAGCATTTACGGCGCGGATCTCAGCGACGTTTCCGCGACAGAGTTCAGCGGAACGTTTGACGGCAGAGGATACACTTTATCGATAACGGGCGGCGCTGTTTCAAAGCAGAACGCGACGGGTATGCTCGTTGCCGTCAACAACGGCACGATCAGAAATCTCGTGGTCAAACTCATGCCGACGACAGAACTGAGCGGAGTTTCAGTCGGTGCTCTCATCGGTGTCAACAACGGTGAGATATCCAACGTATCCGTCGAGCTGATAAGTGCGATGACAATCACGGGCGCGACAAATGCGGGCGGTATCGCAGGCGTCAACAACGATACGGGAGTGATAGAAAACGTATCGTTCGTATATTCCGCTGACGTGAACGCGGCGGGCGCGGCTTGGGGCTCGGTAGCAGGTATAAACAGCGGCACGCTCGACAGAGCGGCGGTCAGGGTGAACGAGAGTTTCGGCGCGCGCGACTATACAGTGACCGCGGCGAGCGCAAGCTATGTAGCGGGCGTTGCGGACGGAACGGTCAGCGGCGTTATCGTCGCCGTACCCGAGGGCAGGCTTGTCGGAGTGAACGCGCTGACGAACGGCGGATCTGCAACTGTTGCCGACGTATATTCTTACGTTGCCGCGGACGGCGCAGGCACCGCGCTTAAGCTCCTCGAACCGTATCCCGAAGGATATATCGGATATTATTTCGCTACCGCAGACGACTATACGACAGACGGCATGCTCCATAACGAGCTGACTGCGGCGGGAGAATACAACAAGTCTTATTACGTCGACTATTCGGCGGGCGCGGGATATATAGCCGTAGAGGCGATCGCGCCGTATAACAGATTTATCTGGGACGGCTATGGCATAAGCTACCGTACTCCGTTCGGTGATTCCAACGTCGGATCGTCGCTGAGCCGTATCGTCGCGCTCTTTGCTGCGGGCGATATTGCAGCGCAGTTTGACGGCACTACGGTTGTAACTTCGGGAGTAAACGCGTTCACGGTCGCTATCGGCGTGCGCGGCGGCAACGTAGAAGTCGACGGCGACGTAGAAACGAGCATAAAAGAAGTGGTTTACACGGGCGTCGCTCAGGTATATTCGGTCAATATAACCGTAACGAGCGGCGGCGTGTCCGAAACCAAGACGCTTTCGGTCGGCGGTACGGAAGCGGGCTATTACAGCAAGGCAAGTCTTGAAGGCATCATCGGCGGCGGCGCAGGCGGCGAAACTATCGGCGACGTAACCTACGACGCTGGTTCGAGAACCGAATATACGTTCTCGGGCGAGGGCACCAAGGTGGCTAACGGTATCGCTCTCGTAATATATCCCAGACAGACAGATGCAGATGACGTATCTGCGATAAAGTATTACGACACTACGTCCGACGGAGTTCTCACGGTAAAGGACGGGGATAAGACCGCAGGTACGATCGGCGGCAGCTATTACGACGGAGCAAACGCTCTCAGTTCGCAGGTAGCTACGGCGGAGAAGTTCGGATTTGCGGATTTCGCAACGCTTACGAGATCGGTACTGTCCAAAGACGGAGTGCTGTACGCAGTCGTGCAGAAAGTCAGCGGCGAGGGCGACAACGTAGTCGTTACATACGAAACCGAGGCGATAAAGATAGGAACAGACGAACTTGCTACCGAAATGACGGTATCGACTACCGTCGGTCAGTACACGTCGCACGAACTAATGCTGGCATACAGCAGGCTTGCCGACGAGAACTATGCAAGGAGCGTGCTGAGCGAAGAGCAGCTCGAAGGCTTTGAATTCGTCAGAGTATACAACCTGACAGCAGACCTGAGCGCGGCGTCTGACGGAGTGAGCTTCGGCAATGACGTATCTTACAGACCCGTACTCGGAGGTGAAAACGGCGGCAACTATTCGCTGTACAGCGCGGCATGGATCGCGCCTTCGGATATGACGATAGGAGCAAACGAGGGCGAATTCGCGTCCGAGAGATACGCAATGACGGTCAGCGGCGCGATATTGCCAGTAGACCTCGGCATTTACGCAGACTACACGGTAGGCGCAGATCAGTCTTACAACTCGGCGATGCTGGATCCTCAGGCTGTTTCTGACGGAAAGGTAACGATTACGCAGCAGCAGGCGGCGGAGCTCGGCATTTCGGCGGAGAATTACGCAAAACTCGTTTTAGAGGCAGAGAGCGGAATAAGCGTGACGTTCGGCTCCGACTTCTTCGAAGAACTTGCGGCGCAGGGAGTGCTCGAAAAACGCGCTGACGGCAAGTATTACGCGACTTCGGCTTATGCGGTATACGGCACGGCACAGTTGCCCGAAAAAGCAGACGGAGGCAATTTCGTTGTCACGATGAGAAATGCCGTGATGACGCTCCGCTACTTCGGCACAACGATCAAAGACGGCGCGGCTTATTACACTCTGACGAGTACTGACGATTATTACAAGTGGATTGACAACGAGGCAGGAGAGGCAGACTATTACGCGATAGACATGTTGCTCACGACAGACGTAGACTTCGGCGGAAAGACGACGGATACGCTTGCATGGCGCGATAAAGAAGGCAACGTCGTCGGTTACAAGGGAGTATTCGACGGCAACGGATACGCGATCACGGGTATGATAATAGACAGAACGGGCAGCGCGGCACTGTTCGAGAGAATAGACGAGGGCGCGGTAGTCAGAGATCTGACGGTCGCGGACACGATAGTTATCGCTACGGGCGACAGAGCGTCTGCTGGCGGAATAGCTGTCGACAACTACGGCACGATAGAGAACTGCGCGTTCGAAGGCGTGCTCAGCGCGGGCGACAGAGGCGCGGCTCAAAGCGTTATAGGCGGTATCGCGGCGACAAATTACGGCACGATCTCGGGCGGCGTGAGCGTAGGCAGGGTTTATTCCGACGCTGCCGACTCTGCGGTCGAGGGTATTGCCGCAAATGCGGAAAGCGAAGGTTCGGTCGGCACGTCAGAAGGCGTAAGCCTTACCGAAAGCACGATAGGATACGGCGAGGGCCGCACAGAAGAAACGGTTGTTGAACGTACCGACGGAACAGCTGCGGATTGGCAGGACGAAGATATTCTGCCCGTGATAAAGGCATACGTCTTCGACGACAGATACGTCAAGGTCGATACAGACGGATTGTTCGTTACCGACAACTTCTACAAACTCAACGCTGTCGGCAAGCTCTTCGGCTGGGTCGGAGCGGACGCAGTTACTTCGGCTACGCAGAAAGGCTTTTACGGCACTCTGACGATAGGCGGTTGATAAAAGCTCGGGTCGCAGGAGAGAGAAGAAATATCGCGTTAAAAATACTTAAGCTGAGAAAAGGGTTTTGAAAAGGGAATAAAAAAGAGCTGTTCGTCTGAACAGCTCTTTTGTCTGTATCTGATAGAATTTATAAAGAAGATCACAGATCGTCGTCTTCGTCGTCGGAATCGTCGTTTTCTTCTTCGTCCTCGTCGTCTTCGACGTCGTTAATGTCGTAATTGAAGTCGTCGTCGAGATCGTCTTTGTATTCTTCCTCTTCTTCGTCTTCTCTTTCTTCTTCGTCGTCGAAAGACTCGCCGTAGTCGTCGCTGTCGAAGTCTTCGTTGTCGTCGAACGGTTCGTCGTAATCGTTCCATGCCTCTTCTTCGGCAAGTTCGTCGAAAGAAACTTCGTTTTCGTCCTTTTCTTCCGGCTGATCGTCTTTTTCGTATTCTTCGTCTGCACCTTTGCCTGTCTTGCGGGCGCACTCGGAGCAGATCTTTTCACCGGGTACGAGATAGTTGGTGTGACATATGGGGCAGAGAAGTTCGTCGTCTTCTTCGTCCTCGAGCAGAGTTGCGCCGCCTATTTTGAGTTCGGCTTTGCAAACGTCGCAATAGTCCTCATCGACGGGAATCCAGTTAAGTTCGCATCTGGGACATTTTTTGTATTTAGCCATTGTCGATACCTCACAATTTTTCCTTGATAAAGGTAAAAATTCCCTTACCTATGCGTGTAGTATTATATTCACTATCGTTGAGTTTGTAAACACTTTTTCCGTAAAATTTTTGTATTTTTACATTTTATTTATATAAAAAGTCCGCCGTAAGCAAACGTTTATTAAATCGTGCGTGTCGATATCATGCGGTCATGCGTTCTGACGAGCGTAGTTCTTGAGAAAAAATCGTAAAAAATTGCGCCGCAAAAGGTTTGCGGCGCGGCGACATAAGTCGCTTAGGGGGAGTAACGAATTGTTTGATCGCGCGGTCATACCGCGCCTTCCATTATCATTTTGTCTGCAAGCAGAGCGATAAACTCGCCGTTGGTCGGCTTGTCGTTGGAAGAGTATATCTTTATCCCGAAGATCTGATTGATGTTTTCTATCTTGCCTCTGTTCCAAGCGACCTCTATTGCGTGACGTATCGCGCGTTCGACTTTGGACGGAGATGTATTGAAATTCGCCGCAATGCCGGGATAGAGTTTCTTTGTGATACTGTTGATGACTTCGGGGCTGTCGATAGTCATCTTTATCGCTTCGCGCAGGAACTGATAACCTTTGATATGCGCGGGTATGCCAACGGATATGAATATGTTGGCGAGTTTTTCGTCGAGAGTATGGCGAGAGCGGCGTATCGCCTGCTTTACCTGAGAGTCGTCTTTTACCGATACGGGAGAGTATTTGACGCGCGTGCACTCGATAAGCCTTTCTTTAAGAGATTGAGGGGATACGGGTTTAAGCATATAATAATCTGCTCCCGCGCCTATTGCCTTGCGTATAAACGCGTCGCCCGACAGACCCGACGTCATTATGAATACGGGTCTTTTGCTCAGTTTTGAAAAGTCGACGTTTGAAAGTACGCCGTAACCGTCGAGATTGGGCATGACGATGTCGAGTGCAACCGCGTCGGGTTGAAGAGTTTCTATCTTTGCTATCGCGTCGAGTCCGTCTTTTGCAACGCCGACGACTTCTACGTCTGCGTCGCCTTCGAAACTGCGTGCGAGATTTTCCGCACAAGCGTTTTCGTCGTCTGCGATCAACAGTCTTATTCTTTGCATAAATTTACCTCCGTTTTCTGACAAAATTCATTTTATTGCATTTGGATTTTACATCAAAGAAAAAATCGGCTCAAAAATTCCGTAAAACCGCGATTATTCGCAATAAAATTACAATAGTGATTTTTCAAAAATAATATTGATAACGATTGTAATATTAAAACAGACGTGATAAAATAAGCGTATGGAATTTAGTGACAAGCTTAGACTTCTGAGAGAAGAAGAGGGAATAACGCAATCCGCGCTTGCAGAAAAGCTCGGCGTTTCGCAGTCTGCCGTCGCGCAGTGGGAGGCGGGGACGAGAGTGCCGACCGCAGGCGCCATAGTAGCCATTGCGAGATATTTCGATACGTCTGCGGATTTCATACTCGGTATTGTGGACGAAAAGCTGAGGCTCGTGCCTTACTATAAGGATATATCCGAAAAAGATCAGACTTTTATGCAGGCATACGCGCAGCTGCCCGCGGACAAGAAGAGCGCGGTAGGCGAAATAGTCAGACTCTTTTTGTCGTAAACGAAATTACAGAAAGGACTTTTCCAAAAAGCTAAGGCGTTTTGCTAAATGCTAAAACGGCAATACGATTGACGAAAGAAACGCCCGATGTTATAATTTTTTTATGCGGACAAAACAGGAGAGGGCACTCAAACCCGTAAAAAACAGAATATGGGAACTCGATTTTCTCAGAGGCGTATGCGTTCTTCTGATGATTTTCGACCACTTCATGTTCGATATAGCGGAGATATTCGGCAAGGCGTGGGCGGCAGAAAAGGGCACGGAGTTCTTTATAGGACTTTACGAGCGCGCGCTCGTATATTCAGAAAGCCCGCTCAGGCTCGTGACGCAGGACATCGTCGTGTGGGTGTTCGCACTGCTTTGCGGTATTTCGTGTTCCTTCTCGAGAAATAACCTCAAAAGAGGCATAGAAGTCGCTGTTTTCGCGCTTATCATCACAATAGTTACGACCGCGCTCGACATGCAGATAAAATTCGGCATACTGCACATGTTCGCGGTGGCGATACTCATATGGGTAGCGATAAACGCCTTAGCGCGCAAGGATGCGTGGCGTACGGCGGTCATCTGTCTTGCGGTAGGCATAATGATAGTGATAATAAACGAATTCTGTACTGCGAGATACGCGATAGACGAGCATGCGTTTGCCGACGACAATACCTGGTTTTGGGTAGGAGATTGGATGCTCGGCGCACCGAGGAGTTTTGCATCTGCGGACTATTATCCCGTGTTCCCGTCCGTGGGATACATGCTTATAGGCGCAGGTATCGCTCCGCTCCTGTATCCAAAAAAACGCTCGCTGTTGCCTTGGCTCGGAGAATACAATTGGCATGCTCCGTTCGACTTCTGGGGCAGGATCGCGATATGGGTTTATGTGTTGCACCAGGTCGTCATTGCTGTGATACTTGCAGCTGTCAGCTGGCTGTTCATAACGCCCGGCAACTTTGTAATAATATAAGATAACAGACACGGGCTCAAAAAATCCGTGTAAAAACATAAAAACATTTCGGTAAAAGAGTGCGCGGCACTCTTTTTTGCGGAGGGAATATGGAGTGTAATCACGACTGTTCTTCATGCGCATCCGCGAGCTGCGGAGAGCGCAAAGAAGAGAAAAAGAAAAACGGCGCGGAGCGCGTTAAAAAAGTCATTGCCGTAGTCAGCGGCAAGGGCGGCGTAGGCAAATCGCTGGTCAGCGCGCTTACCGCATGCGCTCTCACAAAAGACGGAGCAAAAGCGGGCGTGCTCGATGCGGACGTAACGGGTCCTTCCATGGGCAAAGTCTTCGGAGTGAGCACAAAAGCTTACGGCAACGGCTCTATGATAGTTCCCGCCATGACTAAATGCGGCATAAAGCTCATATCCGTCAATATGATGCTCGAGCACGAAGACGATCCCGTTATATGGAGAGGTCCGCTCATCGCCAACATGGTGCAGCAGTTCTGGACCGACGTGGATTGGGGCGACGTGGACTATATGGTAGTCGATATGCCTCCCGGTACGGGCGACGTTCCGCTCACCGTGTTCCAGAGTCTGCCCGTCGACGGAATAGTTATCGTGACTTCTCCGCAGGAGCTCGTATCTATGATAGTCGCAAAGGCGCTCAAGATGGCAAATATGATGGATATACCCGTACTCGGAGTGGTGGAAAACATGAGTTATTTCGAGTGCGACAACTGCGGCAAAAGGCATTACATCTACGGAGAGTCCAAGGCGGAAGAGGTCTGCGAAAAGTACGGCGTAAAACTTCTCGCCAGACTGCCGATAAATCCCGAATTCGCACACCTCTGCGACGAGGGCAGGATAGAAGACGCGGATTGCAAGGAGATAGCTCCCGTAGTTGACGCCGTTAAGAAGGCTGAAAAGCGCAAACGCGCATAATTATTCATCAATTAAACGTTTATGCATAAAATTCGCCGTCCGATACGATATACGGGCGGCGTTTTTGCTGTAAAAAAGGCTTTTTCAAGCGGATTTTCAGTCGGAAAACGCGTTTTCTTTTATAATATGATAAAAAAATAAAAAAGTTCTTTTATTTTGCGTGCACTATATGGTATAATATTTTCAATATTCAAAAATCCGTATAATACGGAAGGAGAGAATTATGAAGAAGATTTTAGTTTTGACTATATTGCTCGTAACTCTCGTTACGGGTTGTTTCGCGCTCGTGGCGTGCAATACCGAAACGTCGGGAGATTTCGTCGTGGGCGTTATCCAGCTCGCGCCGCACGTCGCGCTTCAGCAGGCAAACGACGCTTTCTGCACTAAACTCGAAGAGCTGCTCGCAGCTGACGGCAAAAAAGTCAGCTTTATCAACGAGAACGCTCAGGGCGAAGACAGCAACAGCGTATCTATAATCAACACGTTTATAGGCAAGAGAGTGGATCTCATTTATTCTATCGCTACCGCGTCTTCACAGACGGCGGTAAACATGGCGGCAGAATACGAGATCCCCGTCATATTCAACGCAGTCACCGATCCCGTTGACGCAGGTCTTGTCAAGAGCCTCACCGCTCCTACGGGCGGCAACGTGACCGGCGTATCCGACATCAACCCGATAGCTCAGCAGGTAGAACTCATGCAGGAGCTGATGGGCGGCGGCACCGATTTCAAGGTAGGCGTGCTCTACGTCAGCAAGGAAACCAACTCCGTAGTTCAGAAAGACGCGGTAAAGGCTGCCTGTGACGCAAAAGGCATTGCTTTCACGAGTTTCGGTATTGCCGAAGTCGCTGATATCGGCAACGGACTCAACGCGCTCAAGAAAGACGGTGCGGATATAGTTTATCTTCCCACCGACAACGTTCTCGCCGAGAGCGCGGCTGCAGTACACGCTCAGAACAAACTCGGCAGCAATCTTCCTATCGTCTGCGGAGAGGGCGGCATGGCTGAGGCTTGCGGCGTTGCTACTCTCAGCGTTAGCTATACCAAGCTCGGAGAACTCGCTGCACAGATGGCTTACGATATTCTGACGGGCAATAAGAAGGCAAGCGAAATTTCGGTAGCAAGCCAGACCGAAGATTTCGACTATGTCGTAAACGAGAAAGTTGCTGAAGAAATAGGCTTTACTATTCCCCAGAGCGTTCTGGACAAAGCGTAAAATAAACATATAGGCTTTCCCGCCTATCGCGGCGGGAGAGTCGGGAAGAAGAGATGGACATAACATTATTAGGCGGTTTGAACCAAGGCTTGCTTTGGGCAGTCATGGCAATAGGCGTGTTTATCACGTTCAAGTTGCTCGATTTCGCGGATCTTACCTGCGAGGGAAGTTTTTCTCTCGGCGGCGCGGTCGCTGCGATCATGATGCAGAATAACGGTTGGGACGGCATTTCGGTATGTTTTATCGCACTGCTTGCAGGTGCGGCCGCAGGACTCGTTACCGCACTTTTGCATACTAAACTCAAGATAGCTCCGATACTTTCGGGTATTATAACGTTGACGGGATTGTATTCGGTAACGCTTATCACGATGGAAGGCAAATCTTCGGTCGCGCTTATCAACGTTCCCGTGTTCTATAAGTTTTTAGAGATGAAATCTCTTTATTCTACGCTCATCATGGGACTTATCTGCGTGGTAGCTCTTATAGGCGCTTGTTATTGGTTTTTCGGTACCGAGATCGGCAGCGCGCTGCGTGCTACGGGCGCAAACGAAAAGATGTGCCGCGCGCAGGGTATCAATACCGACAATACCAAGATAATAGGTCTTATGCTTTCCAACGCGCTGATAGCTTTGTCGGGTGCGCTTGTCGCGCAATCTCAGGGAGCAACGAGCTGGTCTATGGGACAGGGCGCGATAGTTGCAGGTCTTGCCGCGGTCATTATCGGCGAAGTGCTGATACCTGCAAAGAGCAATTTTGCAGTAACGCTTACGGGAGTAGTGATAGGCAGTATAATTTACCGTATAATTTACGCGCTTGTCTATTACGTTGGTATGCCGACAGAGCTCATAAAGCTCAGCACTGCTATACTTGTCGTCATAGCTCTGTGCTTGCCTATGATAAAGAGCAAGACGCTTGCGTTTGCAAAGATGGCGGACAGATATCTGATTTCAAAGTATCCGAAGTATGCCGAATATGCAGAAAAGAGAGATGCAAAGAAGGCTGCCGCGAAAGAGCGCAGGAAACAGGCGTCTTTAGACAAGATAAAGTCGCTTACGGAGCAACTCAGCACATGCACCGACGAAAAGACGGTCAGAAAACTGCACAATGCTCTTGTGAGAGAAAAAGAGAAATTCACTGAAAAATACGGTTCTAAGGAACTTGAAGAAACAGAACAAAACAGCGAGGCGTTGGCAGCTGCCGCAGTCGGAGGTGAGGACAAATGACGATGCTCAGTCTTAAGAACGTGTCCAAGACCTTCAATATGGGCACGGTAAACGAAAAGAAGGCAATAATCAACTTGTCGCTCGACGTAGAAGAAGGCGACTTCATAACCGTAATAGGCGGCAACGGCGCAGGTAAATCCACGCTGCTCAACCTGATTGCAGGCGTATATCTTCCCGAGCAGGGTACTATCGAGCTTGACGGACAGAACGTTACGCGTCTTAAAGAATTCAAGCGCGCTAAATATCTCGGCAGAGTTTTTCAGGATCCTATGATGGGTACGGCGGCGAATATGGAGATTCAGGAAAATCTCGCGCTCGCCTATCGCAGAGGAAAGTTCAGAGGTCTGTCGTGGGGCGTTACGCGTAAAGACAAGATACAGTTCAAAAGTCAGCTCAAGATATTGGGACTCGGGCTCGAAGACAGGATGACGGCAAAGGTAGGTCTGCTTTCGGGCGGACAAAGACAGGCGCTCACGCTGCTCATGGCGACGATGAAAAAGCCCAAGGTCCTTTTGCTCGACGAGCATACAGCGGCACTCGATCCCAAGACGGCGGAAAAGGTGCTTTCGGTAACAGAAGAGCTTACGTCGATGAACAATCTGACGACGATAATGATAACTCACAACATGAAAGACGCTATACGTTACGGCAACCGTCTTATCATGATGAACGAGGGCAATATCATTTACGACGTCCGCGGAGAAGAGAAGAAGAATCTGACAGTTGCTCAACTGCTTGAAAAGTTCAAGATAGAGAGCGACAAAATGCTGATGATATGAAATACGCCGCGGCTTGCCGCGGCATTTTCTTTGACAGGATAACCGCGTTTTTCTGCTGAATAGTTTAGTGTAAGCATTATAGCGGAGCAGGAAAACCGCATACGGCGACAATAGATTCATGCGGCTGCGGCACGATGCAGCGTATAAGGAGAGAATATGGAAAAGATAGCAAGCTTTTGTATAGATCACACGAGATTGCTCCCCGGACTTTATCTGTCGAGGCAGGACAGGTGCGGGGATTGCGTCGTGTCTACTTTCGATATAAGGATAACCGCGCCAAACAGAGAGCCCGTCATCGATCAGCCCGCGCTGCATACGATAGAGCATCTTGCCGCGACGTGGCTGAGAAATTGCGAGATAAAGGACAGGATAGTATATTTCGGACCTATGGGATGCAGGACGGGATGTTATCTGCTCGTGTTCGGGGATTGCAAGCCTGAGGAGATAGAGAAATACGTTTCGGGCGCATTCGGATTCATAGTGAATTACGAGGGAGATATCCCCGGGGCGAAAGAAGACGAGTGCGGCAATTATCTCGAGCAGAATCTCGGTATGGCAAAGTATTACGCAAAAAAATATCTTGAAGAACTGAGAAAGAACAAGAGATTCGTTTATCCCGTAAAAGGAGATTGAGTCGGGAGCATAGAAAAACCATTGATTTCATGACAAAAGACATATCAATACATGGCTGCCGCGGCATAAAATCGCCGCGGCATTGTTTATGTCGGAAGTATATGGAAAAATAAAAGTCTTGCGATTTTACCTATATGATTTTATTCGTGCAAAACACATTTTTTGTCGCACCATATATACAAGAAAAAGGAATTCTGACGATAGCTGCCGCGGATTGTTATAATAAGCTTTTATAAACACGGATACATAAAAAATTGCCGAATACGAAGAGTATGGTCTGCCCGTCTGACAGATTTCTTGGGTTTGTTTTATATATCGGGTTTTTCTTTACATTTATGCGCTTGAAATTGCTGTAAAAGGAAAAATTATGTACAAAACGGGCGTTTTCTTACGACTTAATTTTACCTTAATTCCGTTGATTTTACAAAATTTTTATAATATAATATATAAGATTAAAATGAGGACCTGGATATTCTGGATGCGGCGCAGAAGTTGTAAGGGGTAACTGCAAGGCGTCGCAAAGCTGTATAAGGAGCAGGATATGAAAAAGATTTTTTCCGTTTTATTGGTGATCGCGATCGCGCTGGCGGCAGCGTTTTCGTTGTTGGCATGCGAAACCAAGGTGCAGGAAGGCGGTGACGGCGGCGGCGTTATCGATACGTCGACGGGCATAAACGCCGTGTATTGGGAAGGTTACAGCGTCAATGTCAAAGAGGAGGACTACAAGTCGCTTTTCGCCTCTGTGCCCGAAAGAGAGGGCTACGTATTCGGCGGCTGGTATTTCGACCAGAACATCTGGGAGCTCCCTGCTGACTACAATTCTGTCGTAAACGCAGAGGACGGCACCGTCCTTTACGCAAGATGGCTCAATATGAACGAAGTCGTAAAAGTCACTTTCTACGACTGGTCGGATGCTCTCGTGCTTTACAGCGCGTATTTCCCGATAGGCAGCAATCTCAACGGATACATAACCGCGTCGGATAAACCGTCCGACGAACAGTACGAATATTTCTTTGCGGGCTGGGACAAATCGCTCGCCAACGTTACCGAGGACACGGAAGTCCGTCCCGTATACGATGCAAGACTCAGAACGTTTGACGTTTCGTTTATTGTTGACGGAGTCGTGATAAAGACGGAGAGCGTGGAATACGGCAAGGCGGCTACCGCTCCGTCCGATCAGGCGATAGACGCGGCGTTGCCCGATGTCAAAGGCAGCGTTTATTCTTTCGAAGGCTGGGACAAGGACTTTTCCTGCATAAAGTCGGATACCGAGGTTTATGCCGATATTTCAGTAGAGCGCATGACGTGCACCGTTACTTTCAATTACGGTGACGGAGAGAGCGTAACGCAGACCGTTAAATACGGAGAAGACGCTGTTGCGCCTACCAACGAAAACGGTCAGCTCGATAAAGCTCCTTCTGCGGATACAGAATATCTGTTCGTAGGATGGGACAACAATTATTGCTACGTTACCGAAGACAGAGTCATAAACGCCGTGTACAATAACAACGTCAGATATTATACCGTCGATTACTATGACGGCGACGTGTTGTATTGCAGGAGATACGTTCCGCTGGGCGGTAGTGCGGAAGAGCCCGAGTCCGATCCCGTAAAGAGTCCGGACGAGAGTTTCGATTATAAATTTGTCGGCTGGAGCGAGAGCGCGGTAAACGTTACCGAAGATCTCGTGATAAATTCGGTTTACGAAAGCAGTCCCAGACAGTATACCGTTTCCTTCTACGTCAACGGTTACAAATATGCCGAAAGGACGACGAGTTACGGCGGAAGCGTTGTCGCTCCCAACTATACGCCCGAATCCGACGAGCAGTATATCAGAGAATTCAAAGGCTGGGACGGCTCTCTCGAAAACATTACGTCAGACGTAAAAGTCAATGCCGTTATTTCGGAGAAAAAACGTGAATACAAAGTCACTTTCATGTACGGTATAGATAACGTTTACGATACTTACACCTGCACCGTCCGTTACGGAGAGGGAGCCAACGCACCCTCTGTCGGCGACAGATTTTCCGAGATCGAAGACGAGCAGTACCATTACGTTTTTACGGGCTGGAACAAGGATTTCTCCTGCATCACGGGAGAGCTTACGGTGGTCGCGACTTATGACGCGATTGTCAGGGTATATGCGGTAGACTTTGTGGACGAAGACGGCAACAGGCTCGTAGAAACGCAGTACGTCGCTTACGGTTCGTCCGCGACGGAGCCTACGGAAGAGCAGGTCGCCAAGGCGAGCGACGCGCAGTATGATTACACTTTCGCAGGCTGGGACAAAGAGGATTGGCAACAGGTAAAAGGCACGCTTACCATCACCGCTATTTACGAAAAAACGGTCAGACGTTACGACGTGGTGTTCGTTGCTAAGGACGAGGCGGGAAAAGACGTGGTTTATAAGAGCAATCTTGCTTACGGCGATACCGTGCAGTTGCCCGAAACCGTCGGAAGTTACAGCGACGAAAAATACGATTATACCTTCAAAGGCTGGAATACTCAGGAGGGCGCGACCGTAGTCGGAGAGATCAACGAGGTTGCGGAATACGAAAAGACCCTCAGAAAATTCACGGTAACTTTCAATTACGGCGACGGACTCAGCGACTTGCAGGAGATAGAATACGGATCCGCGGCTGTTGAGCCGAGTAGCGGACTCGAGAAAAGCCCGACTGCGGAATACGAGTACATCTTCAAGGGCTGGGACAGCTCCAATTGGCTCAACGTTACTCAGGATATCACGGTGAACGCGGTATATATCGCGGTAGACAACTATCACGAGGTGAACTTCGTGGCGGAAGACGGCGTAACTCTTCTGTACGCGACGCAGTACGTCAGATACGGCAAGGATACCGCAAAACAGCCCGATGCGGCGGATATGGTCAAGACTTCTACGGCTGAATTCGATTACGTCTTTGACGGCTGGACTTACGATAACGGCGAAGGAGAGCAAACTTTCGTCGCGCTTGCGGATATGGATGCGCTCTGTGCCGCGATAGACAGGGACTATACTTTTACCGTCCATTTTGCGGAAAAGGTCAGGAGCTACGACGTGACTTTCCTTGACGACGACGGAACGGAGATAAAGAGCGTGTCGGAAGAATACGGCACCGTGCTTTTGGATATCGCTCCCGAAAATCCGTCAAAAGCTTCAACGGCGCAATATACCTACACTTTTTCTCATTGGGCAAAAGAAGACGGAGCGGCAGCGGATATGTCCGATACCGTGCAGGGAAATACAGTGCTCAGCGCGGTTTATGACGCGACGGTCAACAAATATACGGTGACTTTCGTCTACGGCGACGGCAAGACGAGCGTGCAGGAAGTAGAGTACGGCGCAAGTGCGAAAGAGCCTTCCGCCGAAGAGGCTCAGAAACCTTCCACAGCTACGACGGGATACATATTCCAGGGTTGGGACAACGCAAATTGGCTCAACGTTACCTGTGATATGACGATAAACGCGGTATATCTCGAGATAGAGATCTACCATACGGTAAAATTCTATGACGAAGACGGATCGACGCTGCTCATTGCTCCGCAGTTCGTGAGATACGAGAAAGATACGCTCAAACTTCCCGACACTACGCAGATAGTCAAGCAGCAGACAGTTTCGCACACATACGCTTTCGACGGCTGGGATTACACGACGGAGAGAGGAGAGAGCGGATTTATCTCGCATACCGAACTCGAAGAAAAAGTCAGCCTTATCGACGACAGCTACACGTTTAAGGCGCACTTTGCGGAAACAATACGTCAGTATACCGTTACCTTTATTGACGACGACGGTACGACGATAGCGACCGAAGTTGCTGATTACGGCAGTATGATAAGCGAGGTAGAGCCCGAAACTCCGACAAAGGAGATGACGGAGCAGTATATCTACACGTTCGCGGGCTGGGTATATTCCGACAACACCGCGGCAGATATGAGTACGGCGACGGTAACGGGAGATATCTACCTCAAGGCTACCTACTCAAAAGAGCTCAGACCGTATACGGTGACTTTCTATTACGGCGACGGAAGGAGCGACGTGCAGACGGTGCTTTACGGATTCGAGGCGGATTCGACCAAATTCACCGAAGAAGAGCTTGCCAAGATGTCTACCGTAAAATACGACTTTGCTTTCAACGGCTGGGACAGAGGCACGATGACGATATACGCCGACACCGTGATAAACGCTCTGTATACCAAGACGGTACGCAATTATACGGTAACTTATTACGATCTCAACAGCGGAGCTTACGAGGGCACGAATACGTTGCCTTACGGCAGCATCATAGACCGCACGATGGCAGAGGCGGGCTATGTGTGGGACAGCTGGTATCTGTCGGACGGCAACGGCGGTTATTACGCGCTTGCTCTGCCGAGCGAGATAGAGGGCGTGGACGAAGACGGTTTGCCGCTCGGACACGTTCAGGGAGATATGGTGCTTTACGGCAACCTCGTTATGGAAGGCTTTGATTTCGACGCCGACAACAACATCGAATCTTACGGCGGCGCTGCAAGTTTCGTCATATTGCCGACGTACGCTAACCGTCAGAAGGTATCCGAGATCAAACCCAAGATGTTCTGGGGCAGAACGCAGGACGAGATCAGCGCGGTTTACGTTCCTGAAGGTCTTAAGTTGCAGAAAGAGGCGTTCCGCTCAGACAATACTTATACGATTGAGGAAGATTTCTGGCATGCGGGATATGTAAAGAATACGGACGTCGCAAAGACGATTCTCGTGCTGTTTGAGTGCTCAAGACCTACGGGAGGACTTGCGGCTGTGGGCGGCAACTTCTCTGTGAACTGGTCAAGCGGACTTGAAGACGAAAACGTGTTCTGGGAAGTCAGCACCGCAGTCGCGATAGGCGATTACGAAGTAATACTTTACGGTGACAACGGAGCTATCCTTTACAAGTTCCTCAACGCGACCACCGCTTATGTGAATATCCCGACGACAGTTACTTACAAGGGCGCAACAGATACCGAGGCAAAGACGTATACGGTAACCAATATTTCGGACTACTGCTATGCGAATATGACGAATATACAGACAGCGTTCATACCTGCAGAGGCGGCGAATATGAAACTCGGCGCATACCTGTTCCAGAACGTTACGGCTACCGTTTATCTCGCGATGGAAAGACCGAAGTCTTTAGGTATCGAATACGACTATATACTCGGCAAGTGGAGTATGTTCTGGAATTACAACACCTGGACGAGCAAGAACGACAAGCTTACTCTGGAGTGGAACTGCGACGGACTCGTTGAGATCGATAACGTGACCTATCTGCTCCGCGGTACGGGAGAGGCGGTTGCCATTGCGCAGAACCTGACTTTTGTCGGCGCGCTTACAAACTACACGATACCGTCCACGGTAACGTATAAAGAAAAGACGTACACGGTCACAGAGCTCGGCGCGCAGCTTTTCAAGGACGAATTCCTGCTGTCCGTCGTAACCATACCCGATACGATAAAAGTCATAGGAGATCAGGCGTTCTACGGCACAAACCTCGAGAGCCTTACGTTGCCCGAAGGCTTGGAAACGATAGGAGATCTCGCGTTTGCGATGAACACCAATCTCAAATACGTCTACGTTCCCGCGTCATGCGACGAAATCGGATACTTCGCGTTTACGGGCGCGAACAACGCCGAGCTGTTCATGGGACGCGATTCCGCGCCGACCGCGTCGGGACTTATAGGCTACAAGATGGGCTGGAACTATACGACTTCGCTGACGGGCATAGATCTGACAAATATTGCGGGAGCAGTCGAAACGCTGCTCAAGAACGGTACCGAGCTGCCCACCTATTGGAGCGCGAGAGGAAAGGTTCAGACGACGCTTACGGGCTGGTCTACGATTTACAAAGAGATGAAACTGAATATAGTCGTAAAGACGGATAACACCGCGTATATTTACGGCAATGAGAAAACGAGCTCTGCCATGCCGCTCCTGGATAAAATAACGTTGCCGTCGTCCGTTGAGTTCAACGGAGAAAGCATCGTAATTACGACGATAAAATCGGGCGCGTTCGGCACGGCGGTAAGCGAGATATTCATACCGTCCACGGTGACGATGATAGAACCCAATGCGTTCGACAGCGCGGTTACCGTAAATACAGACGCGACCGAACAGCCGAGCGGCTGGAATCTGCCTGAAGGCTCTACGGTAAATCTCGGACAGTCGGCGTGATGATCAAGACCTGCGATCGCAGGTCTTTTTTTCGTGTGCAGACATAAATTCGTTGCGTGTCCGCATTAAGAGGTTTCATCCTTACGCGCACAAAATATACGACTTATATATACGCGCGTAAAAAAATATGATATCATTATTATATTGAGCGGTTGCGTTTTGCCGCGGGAGGACAGAATATGACAGAAAAAGAAAAAGGAAGAGCGGGACTTTTCTACAATCCGAATTACGACCCGGAACTCACCAAGGACAGAGAAACCGTAAAGGATAAATGTTTTGAGTACAACAATATTCCTCCATCTCACAGAGAAGAGCGCAAAGCTAAAATGCTCGAAATACTCGGCGGCGCGAAAGGGGATTTTCTGATAGAATCGCCGTTCAACTGCGATTACGGTTACAACACGTTCGTGGGTGAGAATTTCTACGCAAACCACAATCTGGTCATACTCGATACCGCGCGCGTCACGATAGGTGACAACGTCTTTGTCGCTCCAAACTGCGGGTTTTACTGCGCGGGACATCCTCTCGACAAGGACGAGAGAAACGAGGGGATAGAATACGCTTTGCCGATAACGATAGGCAGCGACGTCTGGATAGGTGGCAACGTCGTCATACTTCCCGGCGTGACGGTGGGCAATAACGTCGTCATAGGCGCGGGCAGCGTTGTTACGAAAGATATTCCTGACGGCGTCATCGCGTGCGGCAATCCTTGCAGAGTATTGCGCGCCATAACTGAAGAGGACAAAGGACGTTTCCCGTCTATAGCGCAGCGCAAAAAAGCATATAAAATAATGTAAAAAATTTATGTGCAGTGTCCGTATGCTTGACAGACAGAGATCGATTTTATAAAATAAACGTGTAAATCTCAATCACGGGGAGTAGTCGGCGCGGCATGCCGCGCAATTAAATCGGTATCACGGAGCACAGCTCCCGGTTTAATTTGAAATGACCAGACCGTATCGGACCGCATAAAGCGGCTCGGTACGGTTTTTTCAATAAAGAGATAAAGGAGTGTTTTGCGATGGATTTTTTGATTGAATCTATATCACAGGTTACATGGCAGAACGTTGTCATGTGGCTTATCGGCGGCATACTTATCTTCCTTGCGATCAAGAAGGATATGGAACCCGCATTGTTGTTGCCGATAGGTTTCGGCGCGATACTCGTCAATATACCGCTTTCCAACGTAGTGGACGACGGCAGCACGGCAGGCATCATAGATTGGCTGTTTGACGTAGGTATAGAGGCAAGCGAGGCAATGCCTATACTGCTGTTCATAGGTATAGGAGCAATGATTGACTTCGGACCGCTCCTTTCAAACCCCAAATTGTTCCTGCTCGGCGGTGCGGCTCAGTTCGGTATCTTCCTGACGGTCCTGCTCGCTGCAATGATAGGTTTCGATATCAGCGACGCGGCGTCCATAGGTATAATCGGTGCGGCTGACGGCCCCACGTCGATACTTGTCGCGATGAAACTCGGCAGCCAATTCTTAGGACCTATCACGGTCGTTGCGTATTCTTATATGGCGCTCGTGCCTATAATCCAGCCTGCGGTCGTCAAATGCATCACGACCAAGAAGGAAAGACGCATCAGGATGGATTATAACCCCGTATCCGTCTCCAGAACGACCAAGATACTTTTCCCGATAGTCGTTACGCTTATCGCGGGACTTATCGCTCCCAAGTCGCTCGCGCTTGTCGGTTTCCTTATGTTCGGTAACCTGCTCAGAGAGTGCGGAGTGCTCAGACTGCTCAGCGAAACCGCGCAGAACATACTTGCAAATCTTATCACGTTGCTGCTCGGCATCACGATCGCGGCTCAGATGAAGGCAGAAAACTTCGTTACCGTTGAAACGCTTATCATAATGTGTCTCGGTCTGCTGGCGTTCGTATTCGACACGGTCGCAGGCGTCATGTTTGCCAAGTTCATGAACCTGTTCTCCAAGAAGAAACTCAACCCGATGATCGGTGCGGCAGGTATCTCGGCGTTCCCGATGTCGGCGCGCGTTATACAGAAGATGGGTCTTAAAGAAGATCCTTCCAACCACTTGCTCATGCATGCTATCGGTGCAAACGTTTCCGGTCAGATAGCGTCGGCAATAGTAGGCGGCCTTATTATAGGTCTCGTGCTTGCTTAACGGAGGTGAAAATATGAACGTTATGTATTTTATAATCGCGGCGGTAACAGAACTTACCCCGATGAACAAAGACAACGTGCTCAAGTCGCTTGAGATAATGTGGAAAGGCGTTCTCGCTATTTTCATTACCATCGTCATAATAATGGCGGTATCCATAGCGATAAACGTGATCTGCAACAAGGCAAAGCTCGCCGTAGATAAAAAGAGAGCAGAGCTCGAGGCGAAAAAAATCGAGGACAACTCAGACGGGCAGAACAAGACCGAATAATAAATACAGGTATCAGAAGAGACGCGACAGCGTCTCTTTTTTTTGTCCGAAAGAATATATGAAAGCAGATTTTTACATTGTTAAAAAATAGACATAAAATACTTTCGGATTTGGGCTCAAAATGTATTGACAATATTTTTTTATCACTATATAATGTTAGCAAACCTAACAAATATGTTAGGAAACCTAACAAAAAAATCGGAGAAGAGATGAGAAGAAATCTTGGTTATGAGATAAAGACGCTTGCGCGCATGATGAAACAGTTCATAGACGGAACGCAGTTTATGCGTACAAACGAACAGATGACGGGCATGCAGGGATGGGTGCTCGGTTATTTTACTCATCACGAAGGGCAGGACATATATCAGAAGGATCTCGAGGCAGAGTTCCGCGTGCGCCGCTCTACGATGACGCAGTTGCTGAACACCATGGAAAGCGGCGGGCTTATCGAAAGAGTGGAGAGCGAGAAAGACCGCAGACTCAAAAAAATAGTCCCGACCCCTCTTGCAAGAGATTATATGAGAAGGAGTGAAGAGGCGATAAATCTCGCAGAATCTCAGCTGACAAAAGGTTTCACTAAACAAGAAATTGACACTTTTTATTCTTTCATAGAAAGATGCAAATACAATCTGGGCGGAGAATCCGCTCAAAAGGAGTGAAAAGACAGATATGTTAAAGACTTTGGCAAAAAGCATCAGGCAGTACAAAAAGACGTCTGTTTTGTCACCGGTATGCGTTGCGTTTGAAGTCGCTCTGGAGTGCGTTCTTCCTCTCTACATGACGACGATGCTCGAGAAGATCCAGGAGGACAACTCGCTCAAGAATATCTTTCTCTGGGGCGGTTTGCTACTCGTGTTTTCGGCATTCTCGCTTTTGTTCGGCATGCTTGCAGGAAAGTTTGCTGCAACCGCGTCTGCGGGTTTTGCACGCAATCTGAGAGAGGATATGTATTACAGAATACAGGATTTCTCGTTTGCAAACATAGACAAATTTTCTACGTCGAGCCTCGTTACGAGGATGACCACCGACATCACCAACGTGCAGAATGCGTATATGATGCTGATAAGAGTTGCGGTAAGAAGCCCGATAATGCTGATATTCTCGCTTATCATGGCGTTCTTTATCGACCCCGTAGTATCTCTTGTGTTCCTCGTGCTTATCCCTGTGCTCGGTACAGGTCTGTTCGTGATATTCAAGATGAGCTGGCCTATATTCGACAAGGTGTTCAAGAAGTACGACGCGATGAACGAGTCGATACAGGAAAACATCAAAGGTATCCGAGTGGTGAAATCCTACGTCAGAGAGGATTATGAAAAGAACAAGTTCGCCGCTACGGCAGAAAACGTAAAGAAAGACTTCGTCCGCGGCGAAAAGCTCATCGCGCTTTCCAACCCGCTCATGCAGTTCTGTTTCTGGGCTGCAACGTTGTTCATCTGCTTTATGGGACCTATGGTAGGTCTGACAAACGGCGACACGACGGTAAGCACAAAGATGAGCTCTCTTATCGTTTATTCGGCGCAGATACTTTCAAGCCTTATGATGCTGTCGATGGTACTTGTCATGTTCTCGATAGCGCGCACGTCGGCAGAACGTATCGTAGAGGTCGTTACAGAGGAGAGCACGCTGCATAATCCCGAAAATCCGATAACCGAAGTAAAGGACGGTTCCGTCAGATTCGAGAACGTGTCTTTCAAGTACAACGAAAACGCAGAGCGTCGCGCTCTCAAAGAGGTCAACCTCGACATAAAGAGCGGTCAGACGATAGGTATTCTCGGCGGAACGGGCAGCAGTAAGACGTCACTCGTCAACCTGATACCCAGACTTTACGACGTCACTGAAGGCGCTGTCTACGTCGGCGGCGTAAACGTCAAGGACTACGACCTCGAAACGCTGAGAAATCAGGTTGCGGTTGTACTTCAGAAAAACCTGCTTTTTTCGGGCACGATAAAGGAAAACCTGCGCTGGGGCAATCCGGACGCTACCGACGAAGAACTCGTCAAAGCGTGCAAGCTCGCACAGGCAGACGACTTTATACAGTCTTTCCCCGAGAAATACGATACATATATCGAACAGGGCGGTACCAACGTATCCGGCGGACAGAAACAGAGATTGTGCATAGCGCGCGCTCTGCTCAAAAAGCCCAAGATACTTATCCTCGACGACTCTACGAGCGCTGTCGATACCAAGACCGATGCGCTGATAAGAAAGGCGTTCAGAGAAGAAATACCCGATACGACCAAGTTCATAATCGCGCAGAGAGTGTCCTCGGTCATGGAGTCGGATCAGATAATCCTTATGAAAAACGGCACGGTCAGCGACGTAGGCACGCATGAAGAGCTGCTTGCCCGCAACCCCGTATATCAGGAGGTTTATTATTCGCAGAACAAGATCGGCAATGCAGACGCGGTAAAGGGAGGTGAGGATTATGAATAATACGGCAAATAAAGACAAAAAAGGCGGTACGATGGCGATCCTCGGCAGACTCCTCAAGTACATGTTCAGGTTCTACAAGTGGGAGCTCGCGGCAGTAATAATCTGTATTACGATCAACGCGGTCGCTGCTATAAGCTCGTCTATCTTCCTCGAGATAATCGTCGACGAAGTTATAGATCCGGGTCTTGTCAACGGTTGGGATGCGGTAAAAGGCACGATGCTCAATATCGGACTCATCATGGCGGGAATCTTCACTCTCGGCGTTATATGCTCGTTCATATACAACCGCATAATGGCATACGTCACGCAGGGATTCTTGAAACACATGCGCCTCGAGATGTTCAACAGGATGCAGTCTTTGCCTATACGTTATTTCGATACCAACACGCACGGCGACATAATGAGTACTTACACCAACGATATCGACGCTTTAAGACAGCTCGTATCGCAGAGCATGCCGCAGATGTATTATTCTGCAGTCGCACTGATAACGCTCGTTTTCAGCATGCTGCAGTCGAGTATATGGCTGTTCCTCGTCGTACTTCTCGGTTGCGTGGCGATGCTCCTCGTTACCAAGTCGGTAGGCGGCAGAAGCTCTAAATTCTTCGTGCGTCAGCAACGTTCGATGGGCAAGACCGAAGGTTTCGTCGAAGAGATGATGAACGGTCAGAAGGTCATCAAGGTATTCTGTCACGAAGAGCAGTCCAAGCGCGACTTCGACAAGATAAACGAACAGCTCTTCAAAGACAGCGAAAACGCAAACAAATTCGCAAACGTGCTCATGCCTACGATCAACAATATAGGACACGTTCTGTACGTTCTCGTAGCCATTGTCGGAGGTCTTCTCGTACTCGGCGGAGTACACAACCTCAGCATAACGGGTCTTGAATCCAATGCTATAAAGATGGGTGCGATCGTCGCGTTTCTCAACATGAGCCGTCAGTTCACGATAAACATCGGACAGCTTTCGATGCAGGTCAACTCGGTAGTTATGGGTACCGCGGGTGCTAAACGTATATTCGAACTTCTCGATCAGCAGCCCGAAACCGACGACGGTTACGTTACGCTCGTCAACGCGGAGATAGACGAAAAAGGCAATATCCGCGAAAGCGCGACCCGTACGGGCAAGTGGGCATGGAGACATCCTCACAAGGCGGACGGCTCTGTAACTTATCAGGAACTCAAAGGCGACATACAGCTCTTTGACGTAGACTTCGGATACGTTCCCGACAAGATAGTCCTGCACGACGTATCTCTGTACGCTAAACCCGGACAGAAGATAGCTTTCGTCGGCGCGACGGGTGCGGGAAAGACGACCATCACCAACCTTATCAACCGTTTCTACGATATAGCTGACGGCAAGATACGTTACGACGGCATAAACATCAATAAGATCAAGAAAGCGGATCTGCGCCGCTCGCTCGGCATGGTCCTTCAGGATACCAACCTGTTTACGGGCACGATCATGGACAACATACGTTACGGCAAGCTGGATGCGTCAGACGACGAGTGTGTAGCGGCGGCAAAACTTGCCAACGCGCACGACTTCATAACCCGTCTGCCCGAAGGTTACAACACTATGCTCACGGGTGACGGTGCAAACCTCTCGCAGGGACAGAAACAGTTGTTGTCGATAGCGCGCGCTGCAGTCGCAAACGCTCCCGTGCTCATACTCGACGAGGCGACGTCCTCGATAGATACGCGCACCGAGGCGCTCGTACAGCAGGGTATGGATCACCTTATGGATGGCAGAACGGTATTCGTTATCGCGCACAGATTGTCGACGATTCAGAACTCCGACGCAATCATGGTTCTCGATCACGGCAGGATAATAGAGCGCGGCTCTCACGATCAGCTTATCGCTGAGAAAGGCGTGTACTATCAGTTGTATACGGGTGCGTTCGAGCTCGAATAAAAGAGTTCATACCAATAAAATACGGCGGTCTGACCGCCGTATTTTTATACCGTTTTGCTTTTCGGGTAAATTAAAGGAGGCTGCATCGGCAGCCCCTTTTTTGGTGGAAGTCCGGCATGTAGCCGAACGAGAGAAAGCGTGTGTTTACGTTCAATAATAACAGTACAAATATTGTCCGCAACCGTTTTATACATATTGAGTACTATTATGTATATAATATATCATTTAGATATGCGTTTGTCAACTGAAAAAACGGATATTCGTAATAAATATGCGTTTGCGGTTGCGTTTTGATTTAAGAGTTTTGTCGGTCGGCGTTGTCGTCAGATGCTGTACAACCTTCTTCGCCTTGCGGAGGCAGCTCTTTTTCAGGTCCTGTATAAGGCTCGTTCATTTCTTTTGCTCCTGCGTCTTTTATCAGGGTGCCCATAAGCAGATCGCGTTTTGTAATGCGGTGCAGTATAAAATGCAGAGAGAATACGAGAGAGCCGAGAGTATGGCAAGCCATGTCTGTATCGGTGTCCAGCACGCCGACATACTTCAGTTTCTCAAAGTTAGCGCGTATGCCCGTATATCCTTGCTCGGCGATATGGCGGAGCACTTCGTCCGTAACGTAGCCCTGACCGTTCTGCCCGAGCAGCCAATCGAACAGGAATTCTATGACTTCCCATGCGCACGCAGTGCCGAGGCTGAACGCAAACATCATCATTATCAACACGGGCGCGTTTATTTTGTCAAAGTCTTTTATGAAATAGGCATATATGCCCATTATGAAGATCATAAGAAGATATCCGCTTGTGCCGTGCGCGATCTTATCATAAGGTCCCCACAGCTCGAAGACGTAAAATACAGACCCTATCACGCAGGACGTCAGCATTATGAACGCATATACGAGGTGTTGGAAAAAAGAGAATCTGTGCTTGAGCAGGCGCTCCGCTATAAAAGGGAACCATACGGCTACTGCGGTGTTCACGCAGTTTGCGGTGCGTTTGTACGGGTCGCCGATAGCTGTATAATAGACGAACATGGTAAGTGAAATTGCGCACATTGCGGCGTAAAATGCTGCAATGAACGTTATTTGTCTTCGCGATTTAGGCGACAGTTGTTTCAACGGTACGATAGTTCTTTTTTTCACGATTCAACTCCTTTGGATTTTCAGTTCTTCACGTCCGTCGGGGACGGCACAGCCGTATGCCTCCGCGATTATAAACATGTGAGTGACGAGCATGACGAAGGGGATCGGCACGAAGTCGCTCGCGTCTACGAGCTGATACGCTTCGTAGCCCAGAAAGGCTATTGCGAAGAAAAGGAAAAACAGCCGCTTTGCTCCGAAAGCGATTTTCAGTTTTATTGCGTAATTGTATGCGTACGCCGCGACTCCTACAAGTCCTGCGGTGCCGATTATCTGAAACGGGGTGCTGTGGTACCAATACATATTGCCCGTCTTAGGGTTGAAAAATTGTCCGCGGTATCCGACTCCCGCGCCGAATACCGGATTTTTGATAAAGTTCTGCAACGCCTCTTTCCACAGTTTCAGGCGCGACTCCGACGACGATACCTGCATTTTTTCGGCGAGCTTGCGCATAAGTCCGCTTGCAAACGCAAAAGATATGGCGCCTGCAGCAACTATTATTGCGAAAGCAATAAAAAACGGGCGGTTTCTTTTGTCGCAGAATATACAACTGACGATAACGCATACGCAGAGGGCAGCCGTTCCGAACAGTACACCGCCTCTCGAAAGAGAGAGAGCGGCAGCCATGTAGCCCGCTATGCCGAGCGCGTAATGAGCCCACGCTTTGATGCCGAACTCTTCTTTTGTCGCAACGTAAAAAGCAAACGGCGAAGAGAGGAGCAGAAATGTCGTCAGTGTATTTTTCCAGGTGAAATACCAATCAAATCTGCCTTGTACGAGATAAGGAGTCACCTGCGTTATAAGCATGATCACCGCCGCCAAAGTGAAATAGCTCATCTGCGACGCGAGCAATCTGACTACCGAGCCTTGCGTGCGGGTATAAGAGTAAATATAAAGGCACGCAAGCACGACGCCTATGCCGAGAGTGAGCGTATAGTAAAGCGTAACGGGGGCGAAATAGTCTTTAACGTTTATAGAAAACATGCCTCCGAGCATGAGGGCGACCGCTACGGCAACTGACGGCAAAAGCATTTTACCGCGTCTGAATACGGGCGGGTAAAAAATGAAATGAAGTATCGCGCAGATGACGAGCAGAACGACGAGAGGTATGTATACGAAATAATCTTCGGGCTTGCTGCCGTATTGACGCGTAAGCGACATAGACAGCAGACAGAAAGGAAGAATCACGGGCGTGATATCGTCGCTTAAAACGAGAAGCAGCGATATGTAGACGGAGAAAAACGTCACCGTGAGAGGAACGTTGTTCAGGCAGAACGCTATGCAGGCGATCACGACCTGTAACATCATCAAAATGTCAGAATTGAATAAATATTTATACTTAGGACGTGCAACCATTTTATACATAATTTTTACCAATATGTATATAAATATAGCATTGCAGCCGAAAAGTGTCAAACAAAAAACGAAAAAATATTTTCTCAATAGGAACGTAAACGAGCGGTAATTTTGAAAAAACAGGCATAAACCGTATAAAAAGCATACTTTATACGTTATTTTTCAGCATAAAACGGTTTTAATTTTTTTTTGCATCGGTATTCGGCAAAAGCAAACAGGACAGAGAATAAGCGTTGTTTGCTTGTATGAGCAAAATGCATGATTTCGGCAGTATTGACAAAATATTCGCGCGCAGATTATAATAAATAAAAAAAGGTGATTTTATGGATGTGACAAAAGCTTGCGAAAGCAGATTCAGTTGCAGAAAATATACCGGCGAAGACGTAGGCAACGGATTGATAGAGCAGTGCCTCGAGTGCGCAAGGCTCTCTCCGTCTGCGCTCAACAAGCAGCCGTGGAAATTTTACGTTACGAGGGGAGATCTCAAGGCGGCGATCGCAAAAGAAACGCAGCTTTTCGGCGCAAACGGGTTTACTGACGAAGCTCCCGTGCTTATCGCCGTTACCGTAAAACCGAGGATCGCAGACAAAATGGCAGACAAGATAAAACATCAGGATTTCTCGTCGATAGATCTCGGCATCGCAGTGCAGAGTTTTTGCCTCAAGGCGGCAGAGCTCGGGCTTGGGACGTGCATAATCGGCTGGGTAAAGACAAAGAGCGTGGATAAACTTCTCGGTACTTCTGTGGGAGAGAGGACAAAACTTATAATTTCGCTCGGCTATCCCGCATGCGAGCAACCGCCGCGCAGGAGAAAAGCCATGGAGGAGATAGCGGTTTACCTTTCATGACCGCGTAAAAATATGGATAATCAAAACATCGCGAGAGCAAACAAATTGGCAAAAAAAAGTTTCTTGATCGCCGTTATTCTGAGCGTAATGCTTGTTGCGGGTGTTCCTATGATAATAGTCGGCGCGAGCAATTCTCTCTGGGTACTTATGGGCATAGGCATCGCGTTTACCGTGCTCGGGTTTTACGGTTGTCCTCTAGCCTGGGTAATGTACGGAGAGAGCAGATTCCGCGTCGCGCTTGCGGGCGCGATAGAGTGCGAGGGCGCGTGTACGGTAGAGAGCCTTTGCAGTCAGTTCGGCAAGCCGCGCAATAAAATATGCGCAGAAATACGCAAACTGATAGAGAAGAGATGCCTTGTAGGTTACGTTTTCGACGGAGAAACGCTTGCTTACGCAGAGAAAAAGGAGCGCAGAAAATCCACGGTATTCGTAGGCAAATGTCCTTCGTGCAACGCCGTTATGGTGTACGAAGACGGAAAGGTGGTATGTCCTTACTGCGGATACGTCAGAGAGGCGACTCTCGAAGAACGAAAGTCAGGTCAATAAACGTGCGCGCCCTTCAGGGCGCGTTTTTTTGTATTCTCGCGCATAAAACTTTACGTATAAACCGTTGACCTCGCGCGCGTAAAGGTATATACTCATTGTCGAAAAGAAGACAAGAGAGACGTTTCAGGATGGAAGAGGATAACAAACAAGAGAAAATATCTTCGGATAACGCACACGAGCAGGACAATTTCGTCACGGACGGGCAAGTAGAAGACAAGTCTGAAAACACGGTTTCCGTAACAACGGGGGCAGATGCCGAAGAACCGCTCAGAGGACATGAGGCTCATGCTGAAAGGGTGCGCATCCGCAAGATTTTCCGCAAACAGGATATAAAGAATTTTCTCAAGGCAAATACGGTGCTCATCATTTCGATCGTTGCAGCGGCGATAACCTGTTTTTTCGTGCCTTTCGATGAAGAATATCTCGGATACTTCGATCTTCGCACTCTTTCGTGTCTTTTCTGTACGCTCGCGGTTGTCGCGGCGTTCAAAAACATACGATTCTTCGTATGGCTCGCGGACATAATAGTCAGACGTTTCAAAAGCATAAGGACGGTCATTGTTTCGCTCGTATTCGTAACCTATTTCGGCTCGATGATAATGGCTAACGACATGGCGCTCGTTACGTTTCTGCCGCTCGGTTATTTCGTGCTCGAGTCCTGCAACGGCAAACGCTATATGGCGTTCACCTTCATTATGCAGAATATCGCCGCAAACTTAGGCGGCATGCTTACGCCTTTCGGCAATCCGCAGAATCTCTATCTTTATTCCTTCTTCAATATAGGCGCGGCGGAATTTTTCAAAATAATGGCTTTGCCGTTTGCCGCGGCGTTCCTTCTCATTTTGGGGACGTGTCTTTTCGTTAAACCCGAAAAGGTGCAAGTGACTACAAAAAAACGCCCTGCTCCCAAGGCGTGGAGAGTGGCTGTTTACAGCGCGCTGTTCATTGTTTCCGTACTCATAGTCTTCCGCATTTTCCCTTATTATTGGGGGCTTCTTGCGGTCACGGTCGCGCTGCTCGTACTCGACTTCAGATCCGTACTCAAAGTCGATTACGGTCTGTTGCTCACGTTCTGCGCGTTTTTCGTATTTTCAGGCAATATGTCGAGGATAGAGCCTGTTCAGAAATTTTTAGGCACCCTTATGGATATAGATCCGCTTGCTTTCGGCATACTTTCTTGTCAGGTGATAAGCAATGTGCCGAGCGCGGTATTGCTTTCGAGATTCACTACCGATTACGCGCGTCTTCTCATAGCGGTAAACCTGGGCGGACTCGGGACGCCGATAGCGTCGCTCGCGAGCCTTATCACACTCAATACATACCGTAAACTGATGCCCGGCGATACAAAGAAATATATACTGCTTTTCCTTGCGCTCAATTTCGGATTCCTTCTGATACTTGCGGGATTCGGATATTTGACCTGTTACGCGATTCTGTAAGTACGATAAAAGCTTATTTTATTTTTTTGCAGGGTATGACGACATGGATCCTCAGGCGGTTTCCGTCAAGAGATGCGCTGATATCTCCTCCGAGTGACTGAGTAAGATTTTTTGCAATAGACAATCCGAGCCCTGTCGACGTTTTTCCGTTTTCCACGGTAAAAAAGCGGTCGAATAATTTGCCTACGCTTACAGTGTCGAGCGAATTTGCCGTATTTTCAAAATCTATGCTGCCGTCAGCGTTAAGCGTTATCGCAAAGTCGCCGTCGCTGTGCTTTACGGCGTTTCCTATCACGTTTTCGAATATTCTTACGAGCACGCTTTTGTCTGCAATGCACTCGAAGGTCGCGTTGCAGAAATGCAGGTCGGGAGTTATTTTGCGCTCACTCAGCGCGTCGTAAAAACCGAGAAGAGTTTCTTCGAGTACCGAGCCGAGCGACAACGTCTGAACGTTGAGTTTTCTTTCTCCGTTGCAGGTGAGAGTATAACCGAAAAGTTCTTCTGTCAGTTGTCGCAATGCCACAGTTCTTTCGTGAACTATGCCGAAATATTTTTTCACTTTGTCGGGATCTGTTTCGTCTTTGATAAGTTCGAGATACCCGCATATCGCGGTCAGAGGAGTCCTTAGATCGTGAGATACGTTTGCTATCGCGCTTTTTATCTCTCTGTCGCCTTTGAGATAAATCAGTTCTTTTTCTCTGAGATCTGTGAGCGTGCCGTTTAAGTTGTCGGCAAAAGCGCGCAGAGTCTTATCTCCCGAGCTCACGGTAACGCGCGCGTTGGTATCGCCCTTTATCGCGAAGGAAAATTCTTGGTTTATTTCTTTGAGTCCGTATCTGTATACGGCTAAGCGTACCGACGTGTAAGCCAGCGCGAGCGCGAGCAGGGCTGTCGCCAAAGACAATGCGATAATCATGTTTTTCTCCTGTCCGAATTATCGGATAAGCGTTATTTTATATTTTTATGATAACGCACATAAAGCGTTTTGTCACCGCTTAATTATAAATTTGTCTTTCGCCGTAATTGGCTACGGGCAGACGACACGCATTTATAAAGCACGGACAAGAAGTGCCTGTGTTTCTTTTTTTGCGTTTTATGCACACGGGTAAAGAAAAAGCGCGGCGGGACAAAAGCCTGCGCCGCGCGTATGTGGGATGGGAAGGAATTATGTATTATTTCAGATCGAGTCTTCTGAAGACCAGGCAACCTTCTGCGGTGGTCGCGGTAACGATACCGAGAGAATACAGAAGCATCTGCCAATCGTGGAATTTCTCGCCTTTGCTCAGTTGCAGTACTTGTCCGCTCGGGAAAAAGTCTAAGCAGAATTGATAGAAAGCTTTAAGCTGCGGCTTGGGTCTGTCGGGATTGGGGACCATAACTTCGACGAGCTCTCCGAGTTCGTTGAAAGAAGTTTCTGCGATCATATCAGGCTGATTTACCTTGAACGATATCGAGAGGAATACAAAAGTCGCGATGATCAAGGTAAGCAGACAGATTACGATGGACGCGGTCGTGCTTTTAGACAGCATAGAAACAATTGTAACTATGGCAGCGTATGCAAGCATTACTGCGGTACCGTCGATGATTATCCATGCTATGAGTTTTGCCGAATATTTGAACGGTCCGAATATCGGCATTGCTATCGCGCAGACAGTAAGCAGACCTACAATATTGAGCAGAATAGCAAAAACCGCTACGGTAACGAAATTGGAAATATATATCGACGAGCGTGAGTGTCCCATGATAAGCTTGTTGCGGATAGTGCCGTTGGCGTAATCCGCTCCTATGATCTGACAGCCGAAGACAGAGATAAGTATGCTTTGCAGAGGCATGCCGAACAAGCTGTATATCACGAGAAGGAATTCGTCCGAGGCTACGGGGGAGGAGTTCGGGTCGGCTTTCCTTTGTATTACAGAGATTATGATCATGAATATCATTACAATAGCCTGAACCGCGAGCGATATCCACATTGTTTTGTTTTTTATTGCTCTTGAGAAATTGGATCTGAGAAGTTTAAGCATTGTCTTTACCTCCCAGAAGATTTATATAATACGACTCGAGATCTTCGTCCTTTTCGGATATCTTCACGAGTGTTATTCCGTTGTCGGAGAGAACTTTGTTGAGTCTTGTTATAGTGATCTCGCTGTAAATTTCTGCCTCCGTGTCGGTTATGAGCTTATACTCAACGTTTGCCGAGTCAAGAGCTGGCGCTAAGCGTTCAGAAGAGTCGACGTGTATGACAAGACATCTGCGGCACGCTTTTTCGAGTTCCGCGGCGCTGATTTCTTTGATAATCCTGCCTCTGTCGACAAAGCCGTAATAAGTTGCGAGCTTAGAGAGCTCTCCGAGGATATGGCTGGATATCATAAATGTGATGTTACGTTCTTTGTTGAGCTTTATTATCAGCTCTCTTATTTCAACGATGCCTTGAGGGTCGAGTCCGTTCACGGGTTCGTCGAGCACGATAAAATCGGGATCTCCCGCAAGGGCGAGAGCAATACCGAGCCTCTGGCGCATACCGAGAGAAAAGTTTTTGACTTTTTTATTTCCCGTATTGCTTAATCCTACGAGATCGAGAAGTGCTTCGATATTGCCGTAAGAAGGCTTGCCGAGCAGTATGTATTGCTGTTTAAGATTTTCTTCCGCAGTCATAAAAGAGTATACGGACGGGGTTTCTACTACCGCTCCCATACGTTTTCTTGCTTTGTATATTTCTTTGTCGGTATGGTTTGCTCCGTATATTGCATAAGAGCCGTTTGTCGGATGCTGAAGACCACAGATCATGCGGATAAGGGTGGTTTTGCCCGCACCGTTTTTGCCTATCAGCCCGTAGATCGCGCCGCAAGGAACGTGCATCGTAAGCCCGTTAAGCGCATAGCATTTGCGGTAACGCTTGGTAAGGTTGGATGTAGTCAGGCAGTAATCCATAAATTCACTCTCCTTTGCTTTGATAAGTCGAGTATAATACGGTCAAATCAAGGAATTTACAAAAAAACGTCAAGAATTTGTCAAGATTTGAGTTTGTATCCGATACCCCATACGGCTTCGATATGGTCTTTGCCGCTGATAGCACGGAGTTTGTTTCTCAGATTTCCTATATGAGTACGCAGAGAGCTTTCTTCGCAGTCGGGCGTAAGGTCTTCGATACTTGCCATCATGTTGTCTTTCGATACTACTTTGCCGCCCGCTTTTATCAGTGTATAGAGTATGGCGTATTCGGTTTTCGTGAGTTTTGCCGGTTTTCCGCAGACTGTCGCGGAGTAGTCGTTCTGATCCACAGTGAGATCGGCATAAGAAAGGGCAGAATTTTTGTCTGACCTTTCGCGCAGATGCACGCTTATTCTTGCAAGCAGCTCCTGAGTGTCGAAAGGCTTTGTTATATAATCCACCGCTCCCGACGTCAGAAGATTGACTTTGTCGGCGATTGCAGCTTTAGCGCTGACTACTATCACGGGCAGATGCCTGAGGGCAGGCAGAAGATCTTCGCCGTTTATTCCGGGCAGCATAAGATCGAGAAGTATAAGATCGGGCGATCGGTCCTTTATCAACATCGAGGCTTCGGTGCCCGAAAACGCGCGCATAACGTCGTAACCGTTCTTAGTGAGCAGTTCTTCGACCATATCTCCGATATAGACGTCGTCGTCTACGATAAGGATAGTTTTTTTCGCCATTTCAGCCTCCCTGTACTTTACCATTATATCCGCAACCAGGTGGTCTGTCAATGATGGCGTAACGTGCCTGATAGTATTAAGCTGCATGTCGACGATAACTTTCGCATATATTTTGTTAAAACAAAATTAAAAAATATAGACAAAAACAAAAAATAGTTATATTATATTTGTATAAGTGCCCGAAAAGATTAGGATATCGGGCTCGGTTCATCAGCAAGATGAAGGAGGAGTGTGCTATGATTTGTAAAAACTGTAACAAAGAAGTGCCTGAAGACTATATGTTTTGTCCGTATTGCGGCAAAAGGGTCGACGGCAACAAAAATTGTCCTAAATGCGGAGCTTTGATACCTGAAGATTTTGCTTTTTGTCCTAAATGCGGAGCAAATACAAACGCGGAACCCGTTGCGAAAAAACAAGTAGAGCAAGCGAGACCCCGCGTAGCGGCAGATAGACCCCGCGTTGCTGCAAAACCTGTCGCAGCGCCGGCATCCCGAGTGGCGGCTCAAAAACCCCGCGTTGCGGCGGAAAGACCTCGCGTTGAGACGTCTAAACCTGTAACGATTGCCGACAGACCGCGTGTTGCAGCAGAAAGACCGCGTCCCGCAGTAAATGCTCAGCCGCAGAGAAGGGTGGTAAAGCGCGTTGTCAACGGCAGACCGCAGCCTGTCGTCCGCGAAGAGGCAGTCACAGAGAGACCTCCCGTTCGCAGAGTAGTAAACAGAGCTCCCGAACCGCCTAAGCCTAAAAAGGTCAAAGCAAAAAGAGCTCCGATAAATTGGAATTCCGTCAAAGAAAGTATGAATACGGGACTTATCAACCGCATAGTGCTGCTGACTGTCGCAGTTATATTCTTTATCTGCTCTTTCTTCAGCGTCGTAACTTTCAACATGACGGACGTATTCAAAGAATCTCTCGGTTCTGAGAGTGAAAAGATCAGACTTGACGGTGATATCAAGGTTGATTACAGCGCGATAGATCTTATAAATTATGCGTTCTTCGTTATGGGTACGGATTACGATTCGGCAATAGATTATGTTGAAAATTACGAGATGGAAGACAGCTATGACGAAATACTCGAAGACGAAGACAATTTTAAAGTCAGCACTGTTACGGGTACTGTTACCATAACGTCTAAAGGATGTAAGGCGCTTTCTGATTTCGCATCGGATATGGATGTTATCAAATTGTCATATGCATCTTTCGTGATAGAAGCCGGAGAAGGTATCGATCTCAGCGGGGCAACGAGCTCTATGGTCACCGCGGGATTCCTGTCCCTTGCCAACATTATATGCGCAACGGTAGTCCTGATTCTCGCCGCGATAAATATGTTTATGCGTAAAGGAAAGAGCGGCGTCGTGCTCGTCGCAGTTATGTTCGCAATGGCTGTCGGACTCGGAGCGATTCTTGCAGGAATTACCGTTGACGTAGGTTTCGGCGAAGGCGGAGTTGCAGGTATGGGCGGAGCTCTTGCGGCGATAGTCGCTTTTGCAGTTATATATTTCGCTTATCGTCTTGTCGTACGCATACTTACCGAAAAGAACGAGAGCGTCAAGAGCCTTGTTGCGAACGCGGTCGCACTCGTTGCCGGTATCGTAGTTGTATGTTGCGCTACTGTACCTGCGGTAAACGCTACATATACATACGTTCCTGCGGATGAAGATGCGAGAAACGTTAAGTACGAGTTTTCTTATTCGCAGTTTGAAACTTTCAACCAATATTTCTTCGATATGGGCGAAGATCTGTATAAAGACAGCGAAGAACTCAAAGCGGAGTTCGATACGATCGGCAACTATTATTCAGACGTAAAGGACAGAGCAGACGGAGAGGCTTTACTTAAAACCGGTTACGGGCTCACGTCTTTGCTGAATACCAAGTTTATAAGCGAAGAATACGGATCGGTCAGAACGCTTTTGAAACTGCAACCCATACTTTCTGTCATAGCGGTTTATTGCGCCGCGCTTGCGATCTCGTTCGCATTGGCAGGACTCTGCGGAGGAAAGAACGTTAAAGCGATAAAAGGTATTGCGTTCATAGTTATATTGATCGCGGCGGCATACGGTATGTTCTCTACGATTTTGCTTAACACGGCTCTCAGTATGTCCGAATTGTTGCCCAAGGTTGACGCTGCTGTAGGCACCGCGCCTATCGTACAGTTGATTTTTGCGGTTGTCGGAATAGTCGGCGTTTGCGTAGCTCTTGTATTCAAGAACAAACAGCTCGGCAAAAAAGAAGTTTACGATCCGCTTGCCGAATACGACGACGAAGACGCAGACTTTACCGAGGAAGAAAACAGCGCATACGGCGGCTATGTTTATGACGGTTACGGCAACGAAGACGCAGACTTTACCGAGGAAGAAAACAGCGCATACGGCGGCTATGTTTATGACAGTTACGGCAACGAAGACGTTTTTGCCGAAGAAGAAACGGTAAAAGACGATTTTGTCGAGGACGACGCGTTTGTGCAGGAAGAACCCGTTGCAAATGATGCGGCACCTGAAGAAACCGCGGACGTTTCAGTCGCAGACGACGAGATCGAAGAGATTTCAGAAGTTGCCGAAGATAAAGAAGTAAGCAGCGATTCTGAAGACGAAGATACAGATAAATCTGACAAAGATATCTGATTTTAACATACCGCCGCTCTTTTTGAGCGGCGGTATTATTAGAAAGGGGCTGTTATAAATGAATAGAAAAATATTGTGTATTTTAGCTGTACTTATGTTTATCGTGCTCATATTTTCTTTTACTGCATGTTTCAACACTTTGGAAACTCAAAAGTCGCAGGACGACGAAAATACGGGAGACGATAGCGGAGATACAAGTGACGATGACGAAGAAATATATTGTACGGTGACGCTTGTAGATAACATGAGCGATAAACCGACAAATTTGATCGAAATAAAAAAAGGTAACAAACTTTCGGAAATATCTCTTAAGGATAGCGAAGACTACTTTTTTGTCGGATGGTACATAGACGAAAACTTTACTCAGCCGTACGATTTCGCTGCTCCCGTAGAAAGCGATTTTACTCTATATGCAAAATGGCTGAAGAAACAGGACGTAGAACTTTATACAAACAATACGTTATATCTGTGCAAAGACGGGACAGCCGATCTGTCCGACGTTCTTCCGGGCAGCGGATATGTTGCTTACGGAAATATGGCTACGATAACGGGCAGTCTGATTACGCTTTCGGGAGTAGGCAGATTTACGTTAAGATATACTCCGTCGGGTAGTACGGGCACGACAGACGTTACCGTAAACGTAATAAACGGACAAAACGCAGGCGATTGGAGTGAACTCGTATCTGCGATCAATGCCGGTAAAAACGTTGCGCTATACAGAGATATAACCGCACCTGTCGGTGCTGATACGGTCGCAATAACGAATTCTGTAATTTACGGCAACGCAAAAGAAATAGTCGTCAATAATATCGTAAAGGGAGATATTGACAACCGTGGGAAAAACGCCTTTGACGTTTCCGGGAACGGAAAAGCATATTTCTACGACACTATAATAAGCGGATACAAGAGTGAAGAGAGCGAAATTTCTGATCTTACGCAATTTGACGGATACGGTCAACTGATAAACGTTGTCAACAACGACAATAATCTTCGTCCCGACGTATTGGTAAAACACTGTATTTTGCAGAACGGGCAGAAGATGATGTATGTCAAAGGAGCGAACGTAGTTGTCGAGGGCAGCGTTTTCAGAAACGGCTCTGACGCATTGCTTGCGATAGAAACCGGCAACGTAAAAGGCGCAAACGTAATGGTGAAGAATTCGGTGTTCAGCAATTCGAGATTTTTCGGTATTTGTCTTTGTAGCTGGGAAGACATTGTTGACGATTCTTATTACTGTTCGCTGAATTTTGACGGTTTTGTCGATATATACAATTGGAAAGAAAGGTATGCAGAGAACTCTATACCTCCTTCAATCGGAAACAGTATGGTAATAGAGATCATCAACGATCTGATAAAAGGAGAAGCAGCAAAAGATAAATATGATGAGTTTTACGCTAAAGATTCTGACGGCAACGAGTATTTCCATTTCGGGCTATTGATCGTTGCAACGGGTAAATTTGATGCAGACAAACTTGTCATCAACGGAGCAGAAAACGTAGGATTGGAAATAAAGAACTTACCGCTTCCCAGCATGATTAGTGCATTGATAAAAACATGTATGGTTTACGGAATAGTAAACGGAGATTTAACGATAGAGCCGACAGAGAAAATAAAAGATAATCCTTTGCTGAGTCAGGAACTTATCTACGGCAGAGTGCAGTAAAAAAAGTCAAAAAATAAAAACGAGGTATTGCCTCGTTTTTTATTGCCCGCAGAGAGGGATATTCGCTCAGAATCCTGTTGCGAAAAGCGATAGTGGTTGCAGGTCGCGAAAGCAACCGCACCGCGCTATTGTTTCGCTCAGGAACTGTTTGAAAAAACGATAGTTTCTGAATACCGCGAAAGCAACCGCTTGCAGCGGATTGCCGTAAGGAGCGGAGCGACGGAATAGCGAAACGCGCAGAGAGGTATATTCGCTCAGAATCCTGTTGCGAAAAGCGGTAGAAGTTGCATGCCGCGAAAGCAACCGCTTGCAGCGGATTGCCGAACCCTGTCAACGCTGCGCTTATGACAAGGCTTCTGAGAATCCCTTTCTCAGTGCAAAAAAGCAACTTTATCCGAGGGTTCAAATAAAGTTGCTTTGGCGCCACGCGAGAGTTAATTTAAGAACTCTATTTATTAATTTTCTTTATTGAATATTGAACGATTAAAAATAATTTGCTATAATTATTTCAACAAGTATGGGGGAAAAGATATATGGATTTAATTGGAATCAGCATATTAAATTATAAATCAATAAAAAAAGCAATTTATTTAGAAATGCCGAAGGAGAAAGGAGTAATAACTTTTATAGGTAAAAACGGCTCCGGAAAAACCAATCTTTTACAAGCAATAAAAAGGATATTGCTAAAATCAGATTATTTGGGAGAAAAATCTCCGATTGAAGGAAAATACGTTTTGTCGATTTCGGAAAAAGAAAAGCAGGAGTATTTTTCCGCAATAGATTTCAATAAGATTTCTGATAAAATAGAAGTAAGTTTTTCCGCAAAAGAGCCGAACGTTAAAAAAGTCGTTGTTCCTCCGATTAAAATAGTTGTAAAGAAGTATAAAGAAAAGTTAACAAAAATAATTAAAGAATTAAAGAAAGCAAGTCGATCTTATATTGAAGATTTGCAAAAGATAGAGATGTCTTACAGTAAAAGACAGTTGATAGGATTGAAAGTTTCTGATAAGAACGGAAGCATAAGTTATATTGATAAAAACAGGATAGAAGATGTCTGTGATAGGGTGGAAAAGCAAATTAAAGAGATCAATAAGTTCTTGAATGAAAATTTTGAAAAAGATAATATTATTTTTGAAGAACACAAGGTTTATTATGATTCCCCGTATCTGACGCCAATACAGTTTTATCAAATAGAGGAAGAAGATATTTCGTTCAGCCCGATAATCGCCGATATTTTAAAATTGGATGCGGCAGGCATTGAGGAAATTAACCGTAAATTAAGACAAGAAATTCATAAAATAAACAGCTTGCTCAATCAAGACTATGAAAAAATTAGAAAGTGCCTGGCATCTTTTGAAGAAATACAACAGGAAATGAAAAGACTTTTCTTTGAAAAAGAAGAGCAATATTATGAACAAGCAGAGGAAATAGAGGAAAAATACAATAAATTTTGTTTGTCGGTAAAAGATGCTATTTTTAGAACAGGATATTTCATTGACAATGAAACATCGTTGTTATTTTATCAGCAAGATAGTTTTTCTGTTTCGAGAAGAATTGATTTCATTTACGAAAGAAATCCAATTATTTTGGCTATTCATAACTTTTTAAATAATTCAAATCTATATAAACAAAATGAATCTGTTTTGGAAATCAATAAAATTTCTTTAACAAGATTAAAAATACTTGAAAAGGCAGTAAACGATGTTTTTCTGAAAAGTTTGGTGGCGAATTTCGACAAACGCGAGATTAACGGGTTTGAAACGGAATTTACCGATAAAGGGATAAATCTTTTTGTTTTGGAAAAAACCGGAGAAAGGGTAGATTTTAATTTGACAAGCTTAGGCAGAAGATGGTATTTGACATATAGTTTCATTAAAAATGTTATAAAATCGGGGGAAGTGTTGTTTATTGATGAACCGGCAGCATTTTTGCATCCTGAGGCACAAATTGAGTTTAGAGAAGATTTAGAAAATTTGACGCAAAAAGGGGTATTAGTCTTTATCACTACACATAGTCCGTATATGATTCCTGATAATTGGAATTACGTTTTTAATGTTAATATGACGAGTCAAGGGACACAATTATTATCGTTTAAAGACGAAACTGATTTGTGTCAAACTATTAATACGGAACTTGGTATATCAAGGACTAACGATATTTTATTTAATTTATCTAAAACGATATTATTTGTAGAAGGAATTTCTGATGAGACGTGTATAAAAAAATTTGCAAGTAAATTAGGATATGATTTGTCAGATTATTATGTGTTTACTTGTCATGGTTCGTCAATTTTAGCATTGGCATATTTGTGTATAAAACAAAATATCAAATTTAAAGCTTTGCTTGACAGAGATAATAAGAATAAAAATGAAGAGTGGTTAAATTATCATCGCGGCTATGACGAATACATAAAAATAGTTACAGAAAATGAAAACTGTGTTTTTACTCCAGAAAAAGGTAAAGAAGGAAGTCTTGAGGACTGTTTTGCCGAAGAAGATAAAAGAAGATATTTCTATGAAAAGGCTTATTCTAACGGGAATAAAAAGATGAAGATAGGTTACAGAGAGGTGGAAGACGGAGAAGTATTTACGCTAGAGACGTTAAATAATTTTGATAATATATTATCTGATCTTAAAATACCGAAAATGAAATAATTAATAGAGTGCAAAAATGAAGTCAATAACAGTATTTAATTAAAAGTTATTTAATTGATATAATAATATTGAATGCTATAAATTTTTATGATATAATCATAATAGTTATAAGTTTTAGGTGTGGGGAAATGGCATATAAATCAAAAGAAAAAATAAAACATATTTGTATAATTAACGTAGACGGTAAAAATAGTGCGATTTGCGAATTGCAAAAGTTGTTAGATAGTATTATAAGTGAATATGAAAATCCTTCAAAAAACATTAATATAAATAGTGAATTTAAAAATCTACAGTTTATATTAAGAGAAATTTCTGAAATCGATCATAACGGAGAGGTAAAGGACTATTCAGTTGATGATAATAAATATACTGAATTATTACAATTATCTCAAAATCAAGGAATTTATGATAATACAGAGACTTGGATTAAATTCCATTACAAAAGAAATATCAAAATAAAAAAGTGCGATCAGAATCATTACGATAAGAAAAAAGAGAATTTTAAAATAATTATTAATGTAGATTATCTTCCGAATATGCAAAGTGATGAGTTTTCGGGTAAATTTAACGACCAGTGTGATCCGCTTTTCATGCAATATCTATTATTGCTAGTGCAAAAACTTAATAACAATGAATTTAATTATTTGGTTGTAGTTCGTGATAAGAGTTTGGAGAAGGAAGAACGAAATGATCATTATTTTCAGATTAGACAATCTTTGCGTGTTTATCATGAAAAATTTTCAAATATTATAGATTATTTTTTTTATGATGATGGTGACGGCATTAAGCATATGTATAGAGTAAATAATGATAATGAAGGGAAAGGAATTGAACCTGATGGAATAAACGGAAAGAAAAAGAAAGAACAAAAGGAAGAGCATTTCGGCAGGATTTTTCCTTTTATTCCTTTAACAAAAGATATATATGGTGATTTGGTTCAAATTAAGGACAAGGATGGAAAAAGCATCAAAATTCTTAAAGACGTCTATAATGAATTTTTGCAATATATTAAAAAGGAAAGCGGGGCTGATATAGATACAGTATTTTTAACAGATAAAAATAATTCTGACAATTTGTTAACGCAACTAATATTTATTTATACGTTGTATTATATTTGTAAAAGTGAAAAAGACAGTATGGATAAACATCCGACAATGGATGAAAAGCAAAAATATAAAAATGAAATTGTAAACATTCTGAAAAACAAATTACAGATTATACATGAGGTTTGTGTTGATTATGCAGAGGGAATTCATCAGTTAATAGAAAATGCAATAGTACACTCAATTCACAAGAGTTCAGAAAGAAGTCAGGACGGATGCGGTGTATTTACTTTGAGAATAAGAAAAAAAGAAGATAGTAAATATTTATCCGATGACGTTAAAAACGAAGACGTCTTTAAGAATACGAAATTTTTTATGGAACTTTATGTCACGGATCTGTCTTATGTCGGGGACTATAAAGGTATAGTTGAAAAATTCAAAGAAAACGTAAAAAGACGCGATGTTAAAGGAGAGTATAAGGATAAATTTAAAGATTTAGAGTTGGTTCAGCTTTTTGGAGCTAAGCAAAGTGATGATTTAGAAGAGTATTTTAATAATGCAAAAAACATTGCTTTTCACTTTGGACTGCAAATTTTGGCAAATACTGTTGAATTGAGTAAGGGATATATGTTTGTCAGGAGCGGGAATGAAGATGAAAGACTCGGAATTGATATAAGTCAATGTATTTATGAAAACAATAGCGAAATTTCAATTAAAGATAAAAAAAAGAAAATTGAAGAAAAGAAGAATATCTATAAGGTCTCTAATAATTTTGAATGGCATGACGGTACGGCATACATCATATATTTCCCCATCGCTTTGAGAGAAGAGATCTCAAATGTCGACATTCCGGCAGTTGAAATAAATAACGATACAAATATGGGGCAAGACGATGAAAAAATAGTATATTTATTTAAAAACTTGTCGATTTCGGATGTACGCGAAGAAATAAGAGAAATTATGAATAAAGATATACCCAAAAAAGAAAAACTAGTTGGGATATTGAGCAAAATTTTATCAATTAATAAGTGTAAAGAAGACAAGATTCCGGTTATAGATTGCTTGCAACTGCACAAGATTATCAAGGATTCTATCAAAAATGCTGGAAAAGAAGATTCGGGGAATGAGGTAGACAAAAAAATAACAGACATTTTGGATCAACTTTCTCAATATAACCTGTATGAGATTTTAGCAAAGGCAATATTCCGTTTTATTGCAGAAGAGAAAGAACAGAAAAGGACAATAGCTGTTATAAATGTGGAAGACAGATATAAGGTGATCCATTTGTTAAGGCAGTTTATGTTATTTTACAGAAGGGGCGAAAGCGAATTGATAAAATGGAAGAGTATATTTATTGTAGATAAGGAAGCTGAGTTAGACGTTTTGCTTTTCGATTCAATTGATAGGATGGCAGAGAGTATGTATATCAGCCAGCTGACAGGTGGGCTTGACGGTAAAGCTATGGAAATAATCAGATATTTTGCAGATAGCAGAACTAACAGGGGGAAAAGTGATGTCAGACATGAATAGTAGTTTGTCAACGCTTAGAAACAGGTTATACAACTTGGAAATAGGCAGCGAAAACGAAAAAGTTTGGATAAAAAAATTAAAGAATATTTTAGAAGCCGATATTCATCAGAAACCTTTGGGTTGCAAAATTAGCAATACGCACGTAAAAATCGGAGAGGTCCATCTCGATACTTTTTACGAAGCTCAGATACTTTTTTCGCATCCGAGATGGGTGAACAGATTCGCTAATTGGTTGTATGAAAAAATCGCAGTGCCTCAAGATAAAAAAACTTTGGTCATCGGTTATGAAACTTATATTGAACCGGTGTTGGTTGCATTGAAAGATAAAGCAGCAACATCGGGCAGATCTGTCGATTATTGCTTGTACGAAGAGCCGAAATATATAAGAAGCGAAGTAAAGTCGGAGCAAAAAATAAGATATTTTGAAAAGTTTATTTTGAAAAAGAAAGATGTTGACAAGTATAACAAAATAGTGTTTATTTGCGGTATTTCATCGACGTTAAATACTTTTATTAAAATTAAGGATAAATTTCTCGAAGAACTTGAGAAATTCAATAAAGACTCAGGAGAAAATAACCCCCCCAAAAAAATAAGTGACAAATTGGAATATCAATATTTAAGTATCATTCACGTGTTACCGAAAACACCAGAGAACGAATCGGAAACAACACAGGAAAATGGATCCGTACTTAAAATAAGTGATTCTAAAACATTATTTTGGGAATCGGGAAAGAAGACTGCTACGTTAGAAATAGACAAGAAAAAACTAATCAAATCCCAATACCTTGTTTCGGTAAATTGCACTTGGTATCAAGCGCAAGAGTGTGAGTTGTGTTTTCCGAGTAATAACCCTATGGAAGAACGTCCGATTATCGCTACTAGCGAAACTTCCGTTATACCGATACAGATGATCAAGCGGGATTCAGATCAATCGTCGGATAAAAATAATCGGAAGACGCCATATATCGATTTTTTCAAAAAAAAGAAAGACAGAAATTATATGTATCAGAATTATCTGTATTATAATCATATTGACAGGGAAGATCATCATTATAAGTATTATGTCCGAACAGGCAACTTGTTTTATGATATTTATTATGGAAAAGAGTTTGAAAAAGAACGTGCCGCATTTTTGACGTTTTGTGACGATATAAAAAATAGTCTTGGGAATGACAATTCTAAAGAAAAAAGTGACGGCAGACAGAAGACTACTAACAATGAGACTTTTCTTGACGTAATCATTGCGCCGTCGCATTTTAGCAACGAATTGTTTCCGCATGCGATAAACAGGCACGTTTTTGGAGGTAATGCACACGTTATTGCTTTTGAGCCCAAAAAAGAATATCGTTCCAATTTTGAGACTAAGTTTTCTAATATAGAATACTTTTTGGAGCAGATCAAAACTAAAAATGATGCCGCTAAGGTTAAGGTGCGGTTCCATTATGTTGACGATCAAATAGTTACGGGAAGTACCTTTGCGAGAGCAAAGTCATTGTTATCTTCCCTGATGCGCGGTAATTCTGAATCTTTGGCAGAAAACGTTATAATATTCGATCAGGTCATAACTTTTGTCAGCAGAATGTCTGACAAAACGAAAAAAGATTACGTTTGCGATGACAAAAATACAAAAAAAGGCTTTAAGTATGACGTAAAGAATTACCATTCGTTTATTGATTTTGCTGTACCTTCAATAAGGAATTACGGCGATTCTTGCCCGAGTTGTAATATACGTTATAAAGCACAGGATATACTTGAAAGCGCCGCTTTGAAAACGGTAGCAGAATATTGGAGTAAAAAGCATTACGATTACAGGGTTAAATCATTAAAAGAAGCAAAAAATGAAGCAGCAGGTAACGATGACGAAAAAAGAAGACGTCAATTTCGGCGTTTTGATTGCGAGAATGAACTTTGGACTAAGACCAAATACTGTAATACGGTTGAAGATTATACAAAAGTATTTGCTGAATTGTTGAATAGAGGAAGTAAATCTTCCAAAGAGCATATAGAAAAGGCAATTTCCGTATTAAAAGCTATAAGCAGTCCGTTTTTATATTATAAAGAAATTTTAAAAAAAGCTGCATTGAAAACCGTTATTGCTTTATTGCATAGTATAATAGAAGATCAAAACATATCTATCGATGAAAAGGTTTTAGGCAAAAAGATCAACATTGTGTTCAAAGACGAAGAACAAAAGGAAAAGTATAATTTTATCAACATATTGATCAATTGCTTGGCACAAATGGAATCAACCTATATATTAAACAAAACTCGAATCAAAACTATATGCAATTTAATGAAAGCATTGAGTAACAAAAGCGGTTGGGAAAAATATTATGATGCAGACGGATACTATACCATATTGTTGAATGCATATAAGAGAATAATATGCGGGATTGCCGGAGAACAGAAAAACGACCGATTCAGAATAGAGATTTTAAAATGTATTACTGACGAACAACAATCTGAATATAAAGATCTGTTTGAAGCTATGTATTTGGAGAGCATATCGAAAGGGGAATCGTTTCTTCCGGAAGATGATAAGAAAAAAGACGAGACGAGATCCGTGCTTGAAAAATATTCCGATGTTTGCACAATATTAAGCAAGCAGAGCGAAAAAATTCAAAGCGTCAAACTGTATTATAAAGATGACAGCATGAATTGCTTAAAAGATGAAATTTGGTACATAATTGCAAGTGGTGATAATCAAGAAATAAAAGATGGGTATGTTTTGCGTAAAGAGATTGTTAACGACGAACAACAAAAGCTACTGAATGAAATAGGATATTGTGCGGTCGGAGAGAATAAATATATTTTTGATTTGATGTTTTTTACGGATGAATATTGGAGGAAGAAGGCACAGGAGGAACAAGAGAAGAAGGCACAGGAGGAACAAAAGAAGAAGGTACAGGAGGAACAAGAGAAGAAGGTACAGGTGACAACGAATTTGAGTAAACCAACGCCTTATGTTGGAATCACATTTTGTGCAGAGTGTGATCTTTCAGATAAACTTGAAATAATTAGGAAGATTCTTGTAAAAAAATATGAATTGGCAAAAATGCTCAATGAGGATATAGAAAAGGGTGCAGTTAAATCGGCGATACAAGCAAGGGCATCACAGAAATTAATCAGTGAAGGCAGAGCTGTTTCACATAATGAAAGATCAGAATTTTTGAATTCGTTAGTTGAGATAATTGTTGAAGAGGTTGATAAGACGTTGTATAAAAATTCCAACATAAATGAAACAGCAATAAGCAAAATCGAAACCTTGATAACGATATTATTTGACAATATGATTGCTTATGCTCACAATTTACTTATATTGGCTAAATTTTATGGACAAAAATTCAAGGTTGATCAGCAACCATTTAAGCGTATGCATTATCAGATGAAGGGGAAAAACCTAATAAAAGCAGTCCTTGAAAAGAATGGTTTTAACATTGAGAAATTCGATAGTCTTAATAACGGCATAATCATGTTGGATTTAGATAATGACAAAAAAAAGATTATGGCAGAAGTGTTTTTAGTGGGTATTATATTGAAATTTAGAGAAAATGCTAAAAACCATGGTGTAAATAATCAATTATACTGTAATATTAATGCCAGGGGGGATTATATGGAAATTATATTTTCTAACGAGATAGGAGAACAAAACAGTGTAAGAAGTAAAGGTATGACAAAAAAGTTTTTTGTTGAATTTTTGAATTTATTGGAGAAAGAGAACGGATATGAAATACAAATGTATAAAAAAGGAAAATATTTTAAATCAAAATTAAAAATATTTAATAAAAAAGAAGAAGAACAAAAATTTTCTAACATGCTTAGTGGGATTGATAAATTATAAGGAGATTAAACATGACGAAATTAATACTTATTGATGATATGCAATCAATAAATGATTGGCAGGAAGAAGTTTTTACAAAAATTATAAACAACATCATATCAGCCGAGGATGGAAAAAAGAAAACAGAAAAAATTGCAGTAATAAAAATTGATGCAACAGCATTGTTAAAGATGGATATTGAAAAACTGTTAAGCGGTGATGAAAAACAGTTGAGTGATGATGAAAAACAGTTAAGTGATGATGAGAAATCAGCAATCCATACGTTTGTTAAGCTTTTACCGAAAAAAGAAGATAATATTGAAGGCAAAGAAAATAATGATGACAAAGACAATTCGGTTTTTGTAATTGATTATCGTTGGAATAATTCGCCAGAGTCTGATGATAAATCGGGGCTTATTTGTGCGAAAGCGCTTGGCGAAAAATTCTCAGAAAAAAATAACATAAAAATTATCTTAGTATCATCTAAGATACATGAGGTCGACATAAAAGAAGAAAACATTATTTGGTGTAAGCGTCCTTTTTTTGAACGTACAGACAAAAATACAGTAAAACCTGACAATGGTACCACGACGGATAACGATACTGTTGTTGAAAGGCTCGAAATAAAAGATTGGGAAAATAGCCGAGATGAAACAAAAAAACAGATATTTGCAATGTGCAGAAGCTGTTATATAAAATATCAATTTATAGGATGTGTTATGGCTTGTTGTTATAGTTTTTTAAAGAAGGAAAAGGAAGAAAAATGATGGATAACAAATTGTTAAATGAAGTAAAACGTAGTAATATACTTAACGGAGAAAGTGCGATTTTCATCAAACAACAAAATAATAAAGCACGACAATATTGGCACTACACATCGCTTTCAGCATTACTATCAATTTTTAAAATTAAAAAAGATCCTTGTCTGGCTCCTGATTTGACGCGTTGTGAGATGCTTGCAAGTAATATATGTTATTTAAACGACATAAAAGAATTCAACGGTGGGGTTGAAGATTTTAAGAAAATGATAGAGTGTCTCAAGAATGAACATGTCGATATGCAAAATGTAAGTGACGATTTACAAGATGTAAGCGACGATATACAAGATGTAAGCGACGATATACAAGATGTAAGCGACGATATACAAGATGTAAGCGACGATATACAAGATGTAAGC
>CALWRH010000014.1 GCA_944383895.1 uncultured Christensenellaceae bacterium
AGGAACATCCAGGAAAGCCACAGCGCGCTTACGCCCGCAACGTCCGTCATGTACATCATAAAGAACGTGGTGACCAACTGGCAGATAATGTTCTGTCCCAGACCTGCAAAGGAATAAGACAGCGCTTCTTTGGGCTGAACGTCCTCTTTCTTTGAGGGGTCAGTACCCAACAGCTTGTGAAGAATTGCAATGTCGTTGAGTTTCTTCATAATTTTCCTTCCTTATAAGTGTAAGGTCTCACAACCTAAAAACAATTTTAACACAATTTTAATATTAATACAATTACTTACTCTAAAAAAAAACTGCAAAAATAAGGAAAATAATGGACACATGTCCAGAAAATTTCATATATTTTACATTTCAAAAAGATTTTTTATAAAAATAACGGCGGTTTTTATTCAATTTTCGGTATTATTTCAACTCGCATATGACCCGTTTTGTGCTCAGCTTTTACGAAAGTTTATATATTCAAATCTTTATTTCAAAAAAACGACGCATTTTCAGCGTCGCTTGTTTTTATTCATAAAACCCGAGGCTTATCATGAGAGCGCGGTTTACTTTTGCCATAACGTCGGTAGGTATCTCACCTATCCTGTCTTTGAGTCTGCACTTGTCGAGAGTGCGTATCTGTTCAAGAAGAACGACAGAATCTTTCGGGAGCCCGTACTCTTTCGCACCGAGTTCTATATGCGTAGGAAGTTTTGCTTTGTTTATCCTGCTCGTTACCGCCGCCGCTATTACAGTAGGACTGTATTTGTTGCCTACGTCGTTCTGTACGACGAGGACAGGTCGCACTCCCCCTTGCTCACTGCCTACGACGGGGCTCAGATCCGCATAGTATAGTTCTCCTCTTTTTATCATTTCGTTCTCCGTAAAATAAAATTGCCCCCGTTTCATTGTATGAACGTTTTGAGGACAATGTTATTCTTGACAACATGAGAAATTTTAATCTGAAAATATAAAAATCAAGCAACGACACCTGACAGATCGTTACCGATTATATTTTCAATACTGAACTTTGAGATAAAAAAAGAGATAACTTTCGCTAACTCTTTTATATAAGGCATTATCAAATGCGAAAATAATATCTTTACGAGAGAGGTTCTGCCTTAAATATGCAGAATTATTGTTATCGCGCTTTCTTCGACTTAACAAAGTATAAAAAAATTATATATCAGCGTTGTCTACAAACTAATTGACGTATGAGTCGACTATTCTTTTTGCCGCCTTGCATACGTCGCTTGCAAGAACGCCGAAGTCTCCGAATTCTTTTTCTGCCACTTTCGCCGCCTCCGCGCACAGATAAGCCGCCGCGCACGCGCTGTCAAACAGAGATATGCCTCTCGCCGCAAGCCCGCACACGGTACCCGTAAGTACGTCTCCGCTACCGCCTTTGGCAAGCGCGGGAGTTCCGTTGGCGACGAGCGCAGACTTTTTGCCGTCGCTGACGACGGTAGTCGCACCTTTGAGCAATACGACCGCGTCGCACGACTTTGCGAGTTCTGCGGCAGCGGTTATAGGGTCTGCAAGTATTTCGTCCACGCTTTTGCCCGTAAGCCTCGACGCCTCTTTTGGATGAGGGGTGAGCAACAGTCTCGCTCTTTTTTCTTTGAGTTCGGTTATGGTTTGTCCGAAAGCGTTGAGTGCGTCTGCATCCAAAATACAATCGCAGTCGAAATTCTCAGCAATATATTTGCAGATTTTTTTGTTCTCTTCTCTGTTGCCGCCCATACCGGGACCTACGGCAACGGCTGTCACGCCTTTCATCGCGCTGTCTAAACTGCCTTTATCGAAAACGAGTTTTCCGTCCGAGTCTGCCATAGGAAACAATGTGCTTTCTACAACGTTTGCCGCGTAAGCCGCAGCGAGAGAATACGGCACGCACAACGTATTAAGCCCCGCTCCTGCGCGGAGTGCGGCTCTTCCCGCCTCGGCAAGCTTGGGCGCACCCGGAAATTCGGCTGATCCGCCGATAATAAGGCTTTTCCCGAAACTGCCTTTATTGCAGTTCTGCTTTCTTCTGCCAAAAAGCGGAGCTACGAAACTCTCGTCGATCACAGCGCAGGTTTCGCCTTTTATATGTATACCGATATCGACCGTAACTATTTCTCCGCAAAAGTCCTTGCCGTCTCCGAGCAAAAGTCCGCTCTTGACTGCCTGAATCGCAACCGTCTTGTCCGCTTTTACGGCATTGAAAGCTCTGCCGCCCGTGCCGTCGAGTCCGCTCGGTATATCGACTGCAACGACTTCAGCGCAACTATTGTTTATCTTTTCTATGACATCTGCGTATTCTTTGGCAGGTTCGCCGTAAAAACCCGTACCGAAAATGCAGTCGACTATCTGGTCGCAATCGTAATCGCACTCACTTACGGGACATATCTTAGAAAAACCTCGCTCTTTAAGTTGCTCTCTGTAATACTGCGCGTCGGCAGATATTTTCTCTGAAATATAAAAAAGCGAAACGTCGCAGTCTGCGTCTGCCATAAGGCATGCGAGCGCGAAACCGTCTCCGCCGTTGTTTCCTTTGTCGCAAATGATATACGTCCTGCCGATCTTGTCGATATTGTCGAATACGCCCTTTGCGGCGCGTGCCATAAGCTCTACGGACGGAACGCCGCCCGCGATACAAGCCTTATCGCTCTCCGCCATGACTTTATTGGAAACAACGTACATAATAATTCACTCCTTTTGTCCGCGGTCCGATCTCAGTTTAGTCAGCGTACGGGCAATAACGTCCTGACCGTATCCTCTGTAAGACAGATAGCGGACGAGCCTTGCGACGTATTTTTCGTCATTGAGATCTTTACCAGCGGCATGCTTTGACGCAAGAGCTAAGGCATCCTCTTCTTCGGACGATACCCCTTTCAACGCGTCTTCGATATATTCGGCAGCAACTCCGCGCGCTCTCAATTCTTCACGCAACCTGCGCGAGCCCTTTAACCCTTTGTTCAGCGCGACGTATTGCTCCGCGTATTCTCTGTCGTCGATGTAATTATAGCTTTTGAGTTTTTCTATCGTATATTCCACGACTACTTTGCCGTAACCTTTGTCGTACAGCTTTTGCGTTATCTTTTTCTGCGTGCAGACGTAGCGCGATATATATCCGAGAGCATACTCGAAGGCGTTGCGTTTATCGGATTCGAAAATTATGTCTGCAAGTTCTTTTTCGTCTATCTCCTTGCCTTCCTCGAGTCTTTTCGCCGCCGCGACAAGCGCGCTTACAGAGCCGTAAAACTCTCCGTCAAGGTATAAGTTTACCCTGTCTTTATCTCTTTTATTTGGTTTTATATCTGTAATAACGCTCATCGTCTGCCTTTAGAGGATCCGCCTTTTTTCTCCGCGCCGTGCATATTGCGCACATTTACGCTTTTGCCGTTTTTATCAGATTTTTTCGTGCCTGTGTCTGTAATTTTATGATTTGATCTCATTTCTGCGGATTTGTTTTTCTGAAACCGTCCGCTTTTTACTGTATCGTTTTTTGCGTTAGCGGCTTTTCTCTCTTTCGCTCTTGCTATCGCCTCTTCTTTTGTAGGCTTTATCAGACACTCTTCGGTAAATCCGATAAGATCTTGTCTGCCTGCCTCTACGAGCGCCTCGTGTACGAGATCGTAATTGCTCTTTTTGCGCCATTGCATAAGCGCTCTTTGCATCATCTTTTCGCGCTTGTCTTTGGGGACGTAGATCTCTTTGCCCGTATCGGGATTTATGCCCGTATAATACATGCACGTCGACTTGGTAGACGGCGTGGGATAGAAGTCCTGCACCTGCTCGGGCATATAGCCTATCGATTTCAGATACTCTGCAAGCCTTATTGCGTCTTTCAACGTGCACCCGGGGTGCGACGAGATAAGATACGGCACGAGATACTGTTTTTTGCCCAGCCTTGCGTTTAGATCGTCGAATTTCTTTTTGAAAGCGAGATAAAGAGAAAGCGGCGGTTTGTTCATCGCCTCGAGCACGTTGTCCGAAACGTGTTCGGGCGCGACCTTGAGCTGACCGCTTATATGGTGCTTTACAAGCTCTTTCAGGAAGGTATCGTCCTTGTCGTACATGACGTAGTCATAACGTATACCGCTCCTTACGAACACTTTTTTTACGCCTTCGAGCTGTCTTAAATCCCTAAGAAGTTCGATATATTCTTCGTGCGATACCTGAAGATTTGGGCATTTCCTGTATCCGATACAAGGCTTTTCCGCACACACTCCGCCTTTCATCTGCTTAGTGCAAGCGGGATCTCTGAAGTTGGCGGTAGGTCCGCCGACGTCGTGTATATATCCTTTGAAATCCTTGTCCGATATAAGCGTCTTCGCCTCTCTGACAAGACTTTCTTTAGAACGTTTCTGCACGATCCTGCCCTGATGGTAAGTCAGCGCGCAGTAATTACACGAGCCGAAACAGCCGCGGACGGAAGTAAGAGAAAATTTTACTTCCTGCATTGCGGGCACACCGCGCGTATATGACGGATGATAGTCGCGCATATACGGCAGTTCGTAAACCTTATCCATCTCTTCGGGAAGCAGGGGGAGCTGACTCCTGTTCTGAACGAGATACTTGCCCTGGTGTTTCTGTAAAAGGATCTTTCCCTTTACATGATCGTTCTGCTTCGACTGGATATTGAAAGCCTCGACGTATGCTTTTTTATCGTCCCTGACCTGTTCGAAAGACGGACAGAAAATAGCCTCTCTTTCCTCTATCGCCTTTTTGAGTTTTGACGACAGATTTTCGTATTTCTCAAGATAGCAGGTGCCTCTCACGTCGCGAATATCCTTGAGCGGAACGCCTTTTTGCACGAGCCTTACTATTTCCGTGATAGGTCTTTCGCCCATGCCGTATATGAGCAGATCCGCGCCGCTCGACACGAGTATGCTCGGCATGACTCTGTCCGCCCAATAGTCGTAATGTGCAAATCTTCTCAGCGACGCCTCGATACCGCCTATAACGACCGCGCTGTCCGGGAACAGTCTTTTGAGATTATGGCAATATACGTCCACGCATCTGTTCGGACGTCTGCCGACCTCGCCGCCTTCGCTGTACACGTCGACGTCTCTTTTGCGTTTTGCCACGGTGTAGTTGTTGACCATGCTGTCAACAACACCGCCCGTAACAAAAAATCCGACTTTCGGAACTCCGAATTTTTTGTAATCGTCATCGTTTTGCGGCTGCGACAAAATGGCGACAGTCATACCGAGACTTTCGAGAAGTCTCGAAACTATCGCATGTCCGAAAGACGGATGATCGCAATAAGCCTCGCCTATGACGTAAACTATATCGGGCTGCTGCCCGTTCAATTCTTCAGGTGTAACAGGTAAAAACATAATTATATTCTAACACGCGCGCGAGGAAATTTCAATAGCAATCGCAACGTAGCGCATATCTCTGCATATATTTTTCCAATAAATAAAGTAAATAAAAAACGGGAGCGCATAGCCGCGCTCCCGAAATCAGTTTTATATCTTACTCAAAATACTTCACGCCGCTTTCAAAAAGCTTCATGTCGTAATTGCCCTCGACGTTCTTATACAGATTTTCGTCAAGTCTTTCTGCGTGTCCCATCTTGCCGAGCACTCTGCCGTCGGGAGAGATTATACCCTCTATGCCGTACATACTGCCGTTGGGGTTGTAGGGACTGACCATAGTCGCAAGATTGTTCATGTCGACGTACTGCGTAGCGACCTGACCTGCTTTGATTAGTTTGTCGAGCTCTTCCTGAGAGGCTACGAATCTGCCCTCGCCGTGGCTCACGGGTACGCTGAACACGTCGTCAACCTTGACCGAAGACAGCCACGGAGACTTATTTGTCGCTACTCTGACTCTGACTATCGTAGAAACGTGGCGGGATATATTGTTGAAAGTGAGCGTAGGAGCCTCTGCTTTCTGCTCTCTGATGTCGCCGTAAGGCACAAGACCGAGTTTTACGAGTGCCTGGAAACCGTTGCAGATACCGAGTGCTAAGCCGTCTCTCTTGTAAAGCAGATCCATGACAGCATCTCGTATCGCGGCGTTGCGGAAAGTAGTTGCGATAAACTTGCCGCTGCCGTCAGGCTCGTCGCCGCCGCTGAATCCGCCGGGGAACGCGAGTATCTGCGCTCTTTCTATCGCCTTAGTCAAAGCTTTTACGCTTTCTTCTATGTCAGCCGCGCTCTGGTTTTTGATTACGAAAATTTCTGCTTTAGCTCCTGCTCTTTCGAAAGCTCTCGCGGTATCGTCTTCACAGTTGGTACCGGGGAAAGCAGGGATAAGCACGGTAGGTCTGACTATGTGCTGAGGCGTATGCTCTTTCTTTCTCGCGCAGCAGATCAGATTGCCGACGTTGCCGCTTGCGGGCGCAGTCGTCGGGAAGATCTTTTCGAGAGTGCCTTCGAAAGCGGCTATCATCTCGTCGCACTTTATCGGAGTGCCGCATATCTTTGCGGTATGCGTGTTGTTGAGCGTAGCGACAAGGCGCGGCTCGAACTCTGCCGCGAAATCTGCGTTTTCGCACTGAACGGTAAAGTCGCCCATGCGCGGAGCAAACATAGATTCGTCAAGCTCTTCAATATCGACGCCGACTTTGTTGCCCAGACATCCTTTGAGAACTGCCGCTACCGCACCGCCCTCTTCTACTACGTTGCACGATCTTACAAGACCTTTATTGATAGCGTCGGACAGCACGTTGTAGAGTTTCGTAACCTTGTCGAATACAGGCATGTTGTATTCGTCTCTCGGCAGAGATATGAGATATATCTTGTCAGCCTTTTTGTCTTCGGTAACAGTATTTGAGATAAGCTTGCTCGCCTTGGAAATACCCATAGCGAAACTTATCAGCGTAGGCGGTACGTCTATATGTTCGAAGGTACCGCTCATGCTGTCCTTGCCGCCGATCGCGCCGACGTTCATGTTGAGCTGAGCGTACAACGCGCCGAGAAGTGCCGAAAGCGGCTGTCCCCAGCGTTTGGGATCCTTATTAAGACGCTTGAAGAACTCCTGAAGAGAAAGTCTGATTGTATCGAGTCTTACGCCGCTCGCAACGAGTTTGCTGAGCGAAGTAACGATAGAATATACCGCGCCCGTAAACGGCGACTGGCTCATAAGGTGCGGATTGCACGCATACGCGCTGACAGTTACCGTATCCGTCTCGCCTTTAACGGGAGGCTTTGCAGCCATGACTACGGACGGAGTGAGCTGGTACTTGCCGCCGAAAGGCATGAGCACCGTGCGCGCGCCGATCGTGCTGTCGAACATTTCTCCGAGACCTTTCTGCGAGCATACGTTGAGTCTTGCGAGCTCATTAAGCACCGCACCCTTTACGTCTCCGCCGAGGAAAGCTTTTTCGGTATCGGAGTTTGCCTCGTCGAGATAGGTTGCGATCTCCTCTTCTATCTCTGCGTCCTGTTTCTGTTTTACGCCGTTGGTGTCGAGGAAAGCACGTTTGAGATCGACTATGCAATTGCCTGCAAAGTACATTCTCATCCTGCCGTTGTCCGTAACGACTGCGACAGCGGTTGCACCGAGGTTTTCTTCTCTCGCCGCAGCGATAAACTTGTCAACGTCGTTCTTATCGAGTACGACTGCCATCCTCTCCTGCGATTCGGATATAGCGAGTTCGGTGCCCGACAAGCCCTCGTATTTCTTGGGTACTTTGTCGAGGAATATGTCGAGGCTGTCAGCAAGTTCGCCGATAGCGACCGAAACGCCGCCCGCGCCGAAGTCGTTGCACTTGACGATAAGTCTGCTGACCTCGGGATTTCTGAACAGTCTCTGTATCTTGCGCTCTGTCGGGGGATTGCCTTTCTGGACTTCGGCTCCGCAGACTTCTACGGATTTTTCCGTATGAGCTTTTGAAGAACCCGTCGCACCGCCGCAACCGTCTCTGCCCGTATCTCCGCCGAGAAGGACGATGATGTCGCCTTCGACGGGCTTTCTTCTTACAACGTTAGCCGCGGGAGCGCCTGCAATAACATAACCCGTTTCGAGTCGCTTAGCTTTGTATCCTTCGTGATACATTTCGCTTACCTGACCGGTAGCGAGACCTATCTGGTTGCCGTAGCTCGAATATCCCGCCGCCGCCGTCTTGGTGATAACGCGCTGAGGCAGTTTGCCTTTGAGAGTATTCTCGATAGGTTCTCTCGGGTCGGCGCAGCCCGTAACGCGCATAGCCTGGTATACGAAAGTTCTGCCGCTGAGCGGATCGCGGATAGCACCGCCGAGACAGGTAGCAGCACCGCCGAACGGTTCTATTTCCGTCGGGTGGTTGTGCGTTTCGTTCTTGAACATTATCAACCACTCTTCATCCTTGCCGTCGACGTCCACGTTTACGCGGACGGAGCAGGCGTTGATCTCGTCGCTGACGTCGAGGTTGTCGAGTTTTCCTCTTCTCTTGAGCTCTTTTACCGCGATAGTCGCGATGTCCATAAGACATCTGTATTTGTCGGGTCTAGTCTTGTAGAGATCGGCAAACAGAGCCTCGTATTCGTCGAGAGCTTTCTGAACGTGCGGATTGTCGGACTTGAGATCTATCTTCGTGATCTCGGTCGCGAACGTCGTATGACGGCAGTGGTCTGACCAATAAGTGTCGATGACTTTGAGCTCCGTTTCGGACGGGTTTCTGCCCTCGCCCTTGAAATAGTCGCGGACGAAAATAAGGTCTTCTACGCTCATTGCAAAGCCTTTGCTTGCGTGATAAGCCGCTACGTCGCTGTCCGAAAGCGCTATAAATCCGTCTATAACGGGTACGGTGAGATTCTGCTCGACTTTCTGCACAAGAGTATCGGGGATAGCGAAATCGCCCTCTCTGCTCTCAACGGGGTTTATAAGGAAGTGCTTGATTTTTGCAAGCTGAGCGTCGTTTACGCCTTTTACCGCATAAACGGTCGCGCACTTGATAAGCGGTCTTTGTCCCATCGAAAGCAACTGAACGCACTGCATCGCGCTGTCCGCTCTCTGGTCGTACTGACCGGGCAGATATTCGGTAACGAAAGCCGCATAGCCGTCAAGCGCGGGCAAAGCGTCTTCATATATATCGTCTACGGGAGGCTCGCTGAAGATAGTCTTTTTCGCCTCGTCGAAGATTTCTTTTTCGAGTCCTTCGACGTCGTAACGTATGAATACTCTGACGTCGTCCGCGGCAATGCCGAGCACGTTGGTCACGTCGGATTTTACCTTCTGCGCGCTCACATCGTAGCCGCGTTTTTTCTCAACAAAAATTCTCTTTACCATTTTGTCCTCTCAGTTTATTTCTTTATGCCGATGTCTTTGCGGTAGAACGCGCCTTCGAAACGTATCTTATCTACGTTCGCATACGCCTTTTTGCGCGCCTCGTCAATGTCCTTGCCCGTAGCGGTAACGCCGATAACTCTGCCTCCGCTCGTAACGAGTCTGCCGTCTTTCATCGCCGTGCCTGCATGGTACAGGACGATATCTTTGTCAAGCTCGCCTATCTCTATCGGCACTCCTTTCTTGTAGCTTTCGGGATAACCGCCCGACGCGATTATTACGCATACCGCGGCGTTGTCGTCCCACTCTATCTTTACGTCAGACAGTCTTTCGTCGATTATCGCGTCGAAGATCTCGTAAAGATCTGTCTTAAGGCGCGGGAGAACGACCTGTGTTTCGGGATCTCCGAAACGTGCGTTGTATTCAACAACTTTTACGCCCTTATCCGTGATCATGAGTCCGAAGTAAAGCACGCCCTTGAAAGTTCTTCCCTCTGCGTTCATGGCGCGCATCGTGGGAAGGATAATTTTTTCCATCGTTTCTTTTGCGTATTCTTCGGTATAAGCCTTGGACGGAGAGAAAGTGCCCATGCCGCCCGTGTTCAGACCTTCGTCGTTGTCGTGAGCGCGCTTGTGGTCCTGAGAAGAAACCATCGGCACGATCGTCTTGCCGTCGGTAAAGCTCAGTATAGATACCTCTTTGCCGACCATGAATTCTTCGATAATGACTTTACTGCCCGCGTCCTTGAATTTCTTGCCGACCATCATTTCGTCGAGCGCGGTCATAGCCTCTGCCTCGTTCTGGCAGATGATCACGCCTTTGCCGAGCGCGAGCCCGTCCGCCTTGACTACGAGCGGATAGGATTGCTTTTTAGCGTATTCCTTCGCCTTGTCGACGTCATCGAATTCTTCGTAAGCCGCGGTCGGTATGCCGTATTTCTTCATGAGCGACTTGCTGAACGCCTTGGACGCCTCGATTATCGCCGCGTTTTTATGCGGACCGAAAGCACGGTAACCGTTGCTTTCGAGAAGATCGACAAGCCCGAGAGCGAGAGGATCGTCGGGAGCGACTACGGTCATTTTGATATCGTCATGCGCCTTTATAAACGCGAGAATACCGTCGAAGTCTGTTGCGGAAACGGGAGCGCACTCCGCTATCTCCGCTATGCCCGCATTGCCCGGGAGGCAATAGAGCTTGTCTACTTTTGGACTTTTTGCAAGCGCGACGCAGATCGCGTGTTCTCTGCCGCCGCCGCCTATCACGAGTACGCTGTTCATACGCCCTCCGTCAGTGTTTGAAATGTCTGTCGCCGGTAAATACCATTGCGATGCCGTTTTCGTCGCAAGCGTCGATACTGAGCTGGTCTTTGATACTACCGCCCGGCTGCATTATCGCGCTTATGCCCGCCTTAGCCGCAGCGCGTGCGCAGTCGTCGAACGGGAAGAAGGCGTCGCTCGCGAGGACCGCGCCCTTGGTGTCGACGAGAGAGTGCGCGATAGCCTGCTCCGTAGCTCTGATACGGTTTACCTGTCCGCAACCGATACCGAGTATGACTCCGTCCTTTGCAATGACGATCGCGTTGGACTTGGTGTGCTTTACTACTTTCATAGCGAAGACCATGTCGTCCATCTGCTTTTTGGTAGGCTCTTTCTTGGTAACGGTCTTTACCTTTTCAGGCTCTACTACCATCGTGTCGTACTCCTGAACGAGCAAGCCGCCGAGAACCTTTTTCATATCGTAGCAACCTGCGGGGATAGGAGCGTTTATCGACTCGAGCTTGAGCAGTCTGATATTGGGTTTCTGCGACAAGATCTCGACAGCCTCTTTGCTGAAAGACGGAGCGACGACTATCTCGATGAATATCGAGTGTATCATCTCCGCGGTAGCCTTGTCTATCTCTCTGTTTGCAGCTACGATACCGCCGAATATAGATGTCGGGTCTGCGTCGTAAGCCTTCTTGTAAGCTTCGCTGATGGTAGCCGCGGTAGCTACGCCGCAGGGATTAGCGTGTTTTACGGCAACTACGGTCGGCTCTGAGAACTCTCTCAGAAGGTCGAGCGCGCCGTTTGTGTCGTTGATGTTGTTGTAAGAAAGCTCTTTGCCGTGCAGCTGCTCTGCGCAAGCGAGCGAACCTGCCACGGGGAAAGGCTCTTTATAGAATACCGCTTTCTGACGCGGATTTTCGCCGTATCTCATATCCTGCGCCTTGTCGAAAGCAAGCGTGAGTTTGTCGGGGAATTCTATGCCCTGTTTCTGTCTGAGATAATTTGCGATAAGAGTGTCGTAATATGCGGTATGCTGATATACCTTGTACATAAGACGGAACTTGGTGTCTACGGTGATGCCGCCGTTTGCAAGTTCGTCGAGAACGGTCTTATAGTCGCTCGGATCTACGATTACCGCAACGTCCTGATAGTTCTTAGCCGCGCTTCTCAGCATCGTAGGACCGCCGATATCTATATTTTCGACAGCCTCTGCAAGTGCTACGCCCGGCTTGGAAATAGTCTGCTTGAACGGATAGAGGTTGACCACGACGATGTCGATCGGGGTGATATTCATCTTCTCGAGAAAATCCATGTGCTCTTTGTTGCTCCTCATTGCGAGAAGACCCGCATGCACGTTGGGGTGCAACGTCTTTACTCTGCCGTCGAGGCACTCGGGAAAGCCCGTAACGGAGCTGATGTCGATCGCCGCGATACCTGCGCCCTGCAACGCTTTGAGGGTGCCGCCCGTAGAGACGATCTCGTAACCGTAGCCGCTGAGGCTCTTTGCAAATTCCACTATTCCCGTTTTATCGGAAACGCTGATCAACGCTCTTTTTTTCATTGTATACTCCTGATAATTATTTTCGATATTGATATGCACGCGACGCAACGCGCGCGATAAAAAAGAGAAAAGGCAACGTTAATTGTCTTTTCTGCACAAATAGCGTACCGCGTAGGGCAAAAGCTCGTGTTCGGTTTCAAGGACGCGCGCCTGTAAAGTTTCGGGCGTATCTCCTTCTTTTACCTCAACTCTCTGCTGTACGATGATCTCTCCCGTATCCGTGCCCTCGTCGACGTAATGAACGGTAGCTCCGCTCACCTTGTCGCCGCATGCAAGCACGTCGGTGTGGACTTTGAGTCCGTACATGCCCTTTCCGCAATGCGCGGGTATCAGAGACGGATGTATGTTTATCATCCGCTTTCTGTACGCGCCGACGAGCTTAGGCGTAACTATGCCGAGGTAGCCCGCAAGCACGATAAGGTCTACGCCGTACCCGGAAAGATAAGACAAGATCGCCTCGTCTCTCTTTCCGCAGTCACAGTCGTAATCCTTAAGCGCGAAAACCGCGCTGTCTATGCCGTGTTTTTCAGCTCTTTTAAGCCCGAATATGCCGTCTCTGGACGCAACTACGCAGACGACTTTGCCGTCTATGTAACCGCTCAGCGTCGCGTCGATGACGCTCTGCATATCGCTGCCCGAGCCTGATATGAATACGGCGATTTTTTTCATAGTTCAACGCCCTCTTTGTCGGTGACCTTGCCTATGATATAAGCTTTTTCTCCAAGATTCTCAAGCTCTTTGACGACGTCGCTCGCGATAGCGGGATCGACAGCCATCACAAGACCGATGCCCATGTTGAAGGTGTTGCACATCTTGCGGTCGTCGATACCTGCGATCTCCTGCAGCGCTTTGAATATGCGCGGCAGCGGATAAGAACTTCTGTCGATAGAAATGCCGAGACCCTTGGGGATGATGCGCGGGATATTTTCGATAAAACCGCCGCCCGTAATGTGAGCTATACCCTTTATCTCGAATTTTTCGATTATCGAAAGCACCGTCTTGACGTATATTCTCGTAGGCGTGAGAACGAGCTCCGCGGGAGTGCAGCCGAGCGTTTCGTTGTACTTGCTCAGGCTTTCCTTGTCCTCTCCGAACAGCTTTCTGACGAGCGAATATCCGTTGCTGTGTATACCGCTCGACGCAAGACCGATAAGCACGTCGCCCGCCTTTATGCTCTTTCCGTTGATTATCTTGTTCTTTTTGACGATACCGACCGCGAAACCTGCTATATCGTATTCGTCTTTAGCGTAAAAACCGGGCATTTCTGCCGTCTCTCCGCCTATCAGCGCGCAACCGGACTGTCTGCAACCGTCGCAGACGCCCTTGACGATGTTGGCGACCTTTACGGGTTCGAGCTTTGAAAGCGCGATATAGTCGAGGAAGAACAGCGGCTTAGCGCCCTGACATACGATATCGTTCACGCACATAGCGACCGCGTCTATACCGATAGTGTCGTGCTTGTCGAGAACGAAAGCGTATTTGAGCTTTGTTCCTACGCCGTCCGTACCCGCTACGAGGCAATCTCCGTCCTCTTTGTCGTCGAGAGCGTAAAAACCGCCGAAACTGCCGAGATCACCGAGAACGCTGCCGTTGTAAGTGGTCTTGACGTATTCCTTCATCAGCCTGACGGCTTCGTATCCCGCTTCGACGTCAACGCCTGCGGATTTGTAATCTATAGCCATAAATACTCCTTTTCGTAGGTATTGTGATTTCAAACGGACTTATTCGAGTCCCATCCTCTTCTTTATCTCTCTGTAACCCTTGTCGACGTCGTCCATGTCGCGGCGAAAACGGTCTTTGTCGAGTTTCTCGCCCGTCTTGGTATCCCAGAAACGGCAGGTATCGGGAGAGATCTCGTCTGCGAGGATGATGTCGCCCTTGTAACGTCCGAACTCGAGTTTGAAGTCGATGAGCTCGATACCGATCTCCTTGAAGTACTCGCTGAGGATATCGTTTACTTTGAGAGCCATAGCCTTAATCTTCTCTACTTCTTCTTTGGTAGCGAGTTCCATAGCGTAAACGTGATAGTCGTTGATCATAGGATCGCCGAGATCGTCGTTCTTGTAGCTGAATTCGAGTACGGTGCAAGCGAGTTTCTTTCCTTCGGGAATACCGAGTCTTTTAGAAAGAGAACCTGCTGCGATATTGCGGACTATGACCTCGAGAGGAACTATCTGAACCTTTTTGACGTAAGTTTCTCTCTCGTTTATCTGCTCAACGTAGTGAGTGGGAACCCCCTTTTCTTCGAGCAATCTGAACAGATGGTTGCTGCAGACGTTGTTTACGACGCCTTTGCCTTTGATCGTGCCTTTTTTAATGCCGTTGAAAGCGGTTGCGTCGTCTTTGTAAGAAACGAGAACTACGTCCGGATCCGTCGTCAGATACACTTTTTTTGCTTTACCTTCATAAAGTTGGGTTGTTCTTTCCATCACTTTAACTCCTTTTGCAATTTTGCGTCGTCTTGTTGTATTTTTTGCGCAAGGTTACGCTTGTAATCCTGCAATTTTTTCATAAGAACGGGATATTTCACCGCAAGTATCTGAACGGCGAGAAGACCCGCGTTGAGACCGCCGTTGATAGCAACGCACGCCACGGGGATACCGCCCGGCATCTGCACCATGGAAAGAAGGCTGTCCAAGCCGTCCATAGTCGAGCTCTTTACCGGAAGACCGATAACGGGCAGCGGCGTAAAGCTTGCGATAACGCCTCCGAGATGAGCCGCCTTGCCTGCCGCGCAGATGATCACTTCGATATTGTTGTCAGCAGCCTGCACTGCGAATTCGTGTGCGAGTTCGGGAGTGCGGTGAGCGGAAATAACTCTCGCCTCTACTTCTACGTCGAAACTTTTGAGAACGTCGATCGCGGGTTTTACGACGTCGAGATCGCTGATGCTTCCCATGATAACAGCAACTTTTGCCATAAAAAATCTCCTCGGTGCCTGCGGATAAGAACATGAAAACGTCCGATAAATACCGCAGATAAATTTAATATCTAAATTTTAGCATAAAAGTTGTTTTAATACAAGGGAAAAGCAGCGGTAAAATAAACTATTTTATGTCAATTTCCGACACCTCGGCTTTACGTTGTCAGTGCAAAAAAGTATTTTTCAGTAACCTTATCTTTTCACGTCACAAAACTCGCTTTAATCGACACGAAAGCCCGTTTCGGGTGAGTTATCCACATAGTTTTCCACATTTTGCATAAGTTATCCACATCAAAATGCATAAAATCGCCGAAGCAAAAGCTCTTGAGATTTTTCAAATAACGCGCAAAACCTACACTAAGCAAGACTTTTTCTGCAAGCGTCGCGCTCCCCTTTTGAGAAGATTTATCCACTTTTATTCATTTGCAGATTTTTATTCATGATCCGGTACTGTTATTTACCTTGAATTACTCTTGAAACAGCTTGCAAAACGACCTCTTACGAAGGCTTTTCCCGAAAAATAGTTACTGTAAAATACTTCTTTTTAACCGTTATTACTTTTGCAAAAAATAATTCGGTTTTCATAATAAAAAGGCTGCCGATATCTTAGTTAAAAAAGCTCGCCGATACGCACTGCCCTAATCTGAAACTTTTGCTTTGCCCGCCACGGATTGAAGGTAAATATTTATTATCATTATATTGCATGCATAAAAAAATCCGCTTTCCGTAACGAAAAGCGGATTTTTTATTGCTTTGAATATTCTGCCTGTATGCGTCAGCAAACGCCCTGTACGAGCATTGCGTTAGCAACTTTCTCGAATCCTGCGATGTTTGCGCCTGCGATATAGTTTCCGTTGAGACCGTATCTTGCCGCTGCATCCTTGATATTGTGGAAGATGTTTATCATTATGTGCTTGAGTTTATCGTCAACTTCCTGGAAAGACCAGAAGGTTCTCATGCTGGACTGAGCCATTTCGAGAGCGGAACAAGCTACGCCGCCTGCATTTGCGGCTTTTGCGGGAGCGAACAATACGCCCTTGCTCTGGAAATACTCTGCCGCCTCGATCGTGCACGGCATGTTTGCGCCTTCGCCGACTGCCTGAACGCCGTTTTTGACAAGAGTTTTAGCCTCTTCGAGGTTGAGCTCGTTCTGCGTAGCGCACGGGAGCGCGATATCTGCAGGAATAGTCCAGATGCCTCTGCAGCCTTCGACGTAGGTTGCGGACGGATGATATTTGACGTATTCGCTGATCCTGCCGCGGTTTCTCTCCTTGATGAGTTTTACGGTGTCGAGGACGATGCCGTTCTCGTCGTAAATATAGCCGTTGGAGTCGCTCATCGCAAGAACTTTTCCGCCGAGCTGGTTTACCTTTTCATGAGCATAAATAGCAACGTTGCCGCTACCGCTTATGACAACTCTCTTTCCTGCAAACTCCAGGTTCTGCTCTTTAAGCATTTCCTGCATAAGATAGATAAGACCGTAACCCGTAGCCTCTGTTCTGACAAGCGAACCGCCATAAGTCAGACCTCTGCCGGTAAGAACGCCGACGTGCTCGTTTACGAGCTTCTTGTAATAACCGAACATATAGCCGATCTCTCTGCCGCCAACACCGATATCTCCTGCGGGGACGTCTGTATCAGCACCGATATGACGGTAAAGCTCGCTCATGAAAGACTGACAGAATCTCATGATCTCCATATTGCTCTTGCCCTTGGGATCGAAGTCGCTGCCGCCCTTGCCGCCGCCGATGGGGAGGCTCGTCAGCGAGTTTTTGAAGATCTGTTCAAAACCGAGGAATTTGACGATGGAAAGGTTTACTGAAGGATGGAATCTGAGTCCGCCCTTGTAAGGACCGATCGCACTGTTAAACTGCACTCTGTAACCTTTGTTGACATGAATCTTACCCTGATCGTCAGCCCACGGAACACGGAACATGATAACTCTTTCGGGTTCTACGAGAAGTTCGAGCAATCCTTTCTCTTCGTACTCCGGATGTTTATCGAATACGACGGAAAGCGAATTGAGTATTTCCGTAGCAGCCTGATGGAATTCTTTTTCACCGGGGTTGCGTTCGATAAGGTCGTTCAACACTCTTTGCACATAAGCGTTCATAGTTGTGTACCTCTTGTATAAAAAATAATTTATTGTGCATATTCTACCACAATGATTTTTGATAGGCAAATAATCTCATACACTTTTTCAAAAAAATCTTTATATTTTGCGCTTTGCCTGTTGTATGACGGGCTTTTATACTGAATATTTGCATCTTTTCTATACGATTATTCATTGGATATCCGTATGCTAATACTCGATTTTGTCGTTTTTGTATATCCTTATATTTGTTTTTTTATTCAATTTACATTGCTAAACTGACTTATTATGTCATATTTTTCTTGACATTATTGCATAAAATTCATAAAATATTCATAAAGGAGCGAATATTTTATGATTGAAAACCTCTTTACGATGCTTATAGAACTGCTCAACAACGACGTAGTCACCGCAGAAGAACTCGCGGCTAAACTCGAAGTCAGCCAACGCACCGTTTACAGATACGTCGACGTACTCAGCGGAGCGCATATTCCCGTCTACTGCCAGAAAGGGCGCGGAGGCGGCATTATGATAGGCGACGACTTCAAGCTGGGCGCGAATTATTTCACCAAAGACGAACTGCAGCTCATTGCGACCGCGGTAGACGCGATCCAGCCTAAAACGGACAAGATAGCGACAGTGATCAAAAAGCTGTCTGCCATAAAAAACGTGCGTTCTGCATCTCAAGGCGGATTTTTCAACGAAGACTTTGTCGTAGACAACGCAAACACTCTGCTCTCCAACCCTAAACTCGCAGCGAAATTCGACGCTCTTGCGACGGCTAAAAAAGAAAAACGAACGGTCAGAATAAGTTATCACAACAGAGTGGGAGAAATAAGCGAAAGAGATATACAGCCATACGCGTTCGTGCTCTCAAACAATAATTGGTACGTCTACGCAAACTGTCTGCGCGACAAAGCTTTAAGACTGTTCAAAATTTCGCGTATAACTCACATAATCCTGCTCGACGTCAGGTATCAGATACCCGCTTACGAAAAAGAGTGGAATCTGTGGGACCCGACGCAGAAGGAAAAAGTAAGGATAACGCTCAACGTGAAAGAGCCTGCCCGTTACGACGTCGAAGAGTGGCTCGGCATAGAAAACGTAACGCGCTCCCAGGACGGCAGACACTATATCGCGCAAGGCGAAGTGTATGACAACGAAACCACTTTGAGAAAGCTTGCAGGATTCGGCGCCGACGTCGAAGTAATGTTGCCGTTATCGCTAAGGAACAGCGTTGCCGATCTTCACAGTCAGGCATCGGAAATGTATTCAGACAAATAATTATATTAAATGTCGCAATAAATCATACAAAAAACCCGCCTTCATCAGAAAGCGGGTTTTATTATAATGTTTTCTTTATCAGTCAAGACGCTTTTCTGCGATTTCCTTTTGCAGACGCGCGATAAAGTCGTCGAGCGACATTTCTCCTATCACGCCCTCACCTCTGCGACGAACAGAAACGACTCCCGTTTCTGCCTCTTTATCGCCGATGACAATCATGTAAGGCACTTTTTCGAGCTGCGCGCTCCTTATTTTGTAGCCTACAGTTTCACTTCTTGTATCGAGCTCTGTCCTTATACCGTAGCTGTACAGTTTGTCGGAGATAGCCTTTGCGCTCTCTACGTTTCTGTCGGTAAGGCTTATGACTTTGACCTGCGTCGGAGCGATCCAGAGCGGGAATGCGCCTGCGTATTTCTCGATAAGGAGAGCGATAGTACGCTCGTAGCAGCCGATAGACGTACGGTGAATAATATACGGTCTGCGCTTTTCGCCGTTTTCGTCGACATAACTCATATCGAAGTTCTCTGCAAGGAACATATCGACCTGTACGGTGATTATGGTGTCCTCTTTGCCGTGAACGTTCTTTATCTGGATATCGAGTTTTGGTCCGTAGAACGCCGCCTCGCCTACCGCCTCGGTATACTCTATTCCGAGATGGTTGAGTATCTTGCGCATCGTGTCTTCTGCTTTGTTCCAGATCTCAGGCTCGTTGATATACTTTTTGGTATCTTTCGGATCCCACTTGGAGAAACGGTACGTCACGTCGTTCTGCAATCCGCAGCAAGTGAGCATATACTTGATGAGGTCCACACAGCCTTTGAATTCTTCTTCGAGCTGCTCGGGAGTGCAGACGATATGTCCTTCGCTTATCGTAAACTGTCTTACGCGGATAAGTCCGTGCATCTCGCCGCTCGCCTCGTTTCTGAACAGCGTAGAAGTCTCGCCGTATCTTATCGGCAGATCGCGGTAGCTCTTCAGACCGTTGTTGTATATCGTGTATTGGAAAGGACAGGTCATCGGGCGCAGAGCGAACACCTCGTCGTCCTTTTCTTCGTCGCCGATAACGAACATGCCGTCCTTGTAATGATCCCAATGTCCCGAAACCTTGTAGAGATCGGATTTTGCCATATAAGGCGTCTTGGTACGGACGTAGCCGCGTCTTTCCTCTTCGTCCTCGACAAAACGAGTGAGGGTCTGGAATATCCTGGTACCCTTAGGCATGAGCAGAGGCAAGCCCTGACCTATCTTTTCGTCCGTCATGAAGATGCCGAGTTCTCTGCCGAGCTTGTTGTGGTCGCGTTTCTTAGCCTCTTCGACGGCGGTAAGATATTCGTTGAGATCGCTCTTCTTATCGAAACAAGTGCCGTAAATTCTCGAAAGCATCTTGTTCTTCTCGTTGCCTCTCCAATATGCGCCCGTAAGGCTCGTCAGCTTGAACGCTTTGATCATGCCCGTAGACGGCAGATGCGGTCCTGCGCAGAGATCCGTGAAATTGCCCTGACGGTAGAAAGAGATCTCCGCGTCCTTGGGCAGATCGTTTATAAGTTCTACCTTGTAAGGCTCGTCAAAACCCTTCATGAGTTTGAGAGCCTCTTTGCGGGGCAGAACGAATCTTTCGAGAGGATAATTGGCTTTTATAATGCGTTTCATCTCCTCTTCTACCTTGTCGAGCTGCTCCATGCTTATAGGCGTAGTGAAATCGAAATCGTAATAAAATCCGTCGTCGATAGCGGGTCCTATTGCGAGTTTTACGGTAGGATAAATGCTTTTTACCGCCTGTGCGAGAACGTGCGCGCAGGTATGGCGGTATATCTTTCTGCCTTCGGGATCCTTGAAAGTCAGGATCTGAAGATTGCAGTCGCGATCGAGCACCGTATTTGCTTCGACGACTTTGCCGTCGACTATCGCGCCGAGCGTAACTCTCGCAAGTCCCTCAGAAAGATCCTTTGCGATCTCGAGTACGGTTTTTCCGTTTTCGTACTCTTTACTGCTTCCGTCTTTGAGTGTGATTATCATAAAGATACCTCCGTTGCGTATAAAAAAACGCCCTTACGTTTTCACATAAGGACGACTGTCTGTCGCGGTTCCACCTTATTTACGGCATAAATGCCGTCTCTCGATTTTTACCGTTTCGTGCGGCGACGTGCCTTTCAGCGGTGGTACTGTCAACGTCCGTTTGCGCTTTCTTTTCAGCTGCCGAAAGCTCTCTGTGGCGCGTGCCGTTGAAGCGTGTCCTCTGTCTGCCCGTAAGGGCGCGGCAATTTGCTTGTGCATTTATTATAAACCGCAGTCTTTTTGTTGTCAACGGTTTTGCCGAAAGTGTTTTATATGTTCCTGACTTTTGCAAACCGCGACAACGCAGATATAAGTCTTTTGTCTTTGAAACTTGCGTCCAGAGTTACCTCTTTAGCGCCTCTGCCTACGGCGCAGTTTATCAGATCCAGCGTAGTGTCGCCGTAAAAATCGTCCACGCTCACAAACCCGCCTTTTGACACGTCGGTAACAACGGGATTTTCTGCGTCTGCGATCAGAAGCCTCGTTCTGTCCGACTTTTCCTGTACGACATAACCCGCGACGTCGTACAGATCTTTGTCTTCATAATCTCCGTTGAACAGATTTTCCGAAACGACACAGAGTTCGTCCCACTCTTCCTTCAGATTTTTCATCGCGAAATTGTAAACTCCGTCTATACAGATCACGTCATATCCGCTTATCTTATCGAACAATTCTGCATACTCTGCCTCGCTATCATAATAAACCATTACGGCAAGCAGGCACACCTGAGCAGGCGTGAATTTGTCTATCCCTATGCTTTCAGTTATGTACAGATGTTTGAAATAAGTCGTAAGAAGTTTTGTTATCTTGTCGCATAAATATTCCTGCGCATTCTCTCCGTCCGCGTCCCTTGCCGCTACCGAGATCAGAATACGGGTCTTGCTCTCTTCGACCGCACATACCAACGACTTGTTCTTTCCGAGTTCGCGCAATAACGCTCTGCACTCTTTGCCATACGATTTGTCTATCGTTACAGTCTTCTTCCACATACCGATATTTTATGAAAGGTATATACAAGATATACTCGATGCAGATTTCAAAGCCTGTCTTTTTATTGCTGAAAACCCTTATTAAAAAGGCCGACCGCAAAAGCGATCGGCTCAATATCGTCGTCACGCCCTCTTTTTTCTGCGCTTTATTACTATTACGGACACAGTGATCCCGGCTGCGATAAGCGCGATTCCTCCTATAACGCACAAAGAAACATACAACTTTATCAAAGTCAGCTGCATCGGATACGTATCGTTGACGAATTCGTTCATATCCGGAGGAGCGACCTCGTAAGGTCTTTCTATGCCGTGCTTTGCTACAAGAGTTTTGAATTCTTCAAAAGCCTTTTCTTTTTCTAAAAAATCCCAACTGTTTTCGTACATCTTCGCATATAATACGTTGATCCTGATCTCTTCGACGAATTTTGTAAGTTCGTCGTCACCTTTGACAGCATCGAGAGCGTTTTGCGTAAGCTGCATATATTTATCTATATTTTCGCTGCTCAGATAATCTCCGTAATGAGCTTGCGGCGCGTCGTAGAGATCAAGCTCTTTAGCCTCGGTCGCAACAGAATCGTGCATGATATCTATGTACTCTGCAATATATCCTGCAGCATCTCCGTAAGTTACGGTGACGTATTTGCCTAAAAGCGCATTGACGTCTGTATCCGTATCCCATAACTGTTTAGCCAACAGATAACTCCTAAGACATGCAAATTCATCCTTTTTCTCTCTGCTGCCTTGATGGAAAACGCTTTTCACGTTGTTTTCCTTATAAAATTCTGCATTGTCTTTCTGTACGGCAAAATTAGGATAAGGCATCAGCAGATTTTTGAAATCCACGACGTAATCCCATATAAACAGATTATCACATACCGCGCTCCACCCTTCTATCATCTTTTTAGCCTCGGCGGATGCGTCGTTATCACCGAATCTGCTGCTATAAAGCTGCGAGGTCTGTATAGGCGCTATCACTATATTTACGTTCTTTTCGCAGACTATCCCTTCAGGCACGTCTTTTGTGTACAGGTACGCGAGAGTGCTTATATACTTATCGGGAAAACGCCTTGCGAGTTTGTTCAGTATCTCGATAAGCGCGCCTGCCCTTGAATTGTATTTTTTATACGATTTCTCGCACTCGGCACACACGCAATAATAATTGTTGTCGTTTATGCTGAAATCCCAATATTTAGCCTCAGGGTACTGTTCTATAAACTCAGCAAGTTTTGCCTCGATTATAGGATAAATATCGGGGTTTGAAAAACACAGCTGAGTGTCGCTGCCTTCGTATTCGGCCCTTCTTTTTCCGTCGATATATGCAAAATACTCCGGATGCGATTCAAAATAGAGATCGGGGTCGACAAATTTGAAAACACTGTGACACCACGTCCCCCAATATTTGTTCGCATCGTTGCCGATGTCTGAATTTTCGCCCGTACCGTTGCTCTTTATCTTTTTGCTCCAACCGTCCTGCGATACTTCGTATTGATATATCCTTCTCCACGCAAAATCGGGATTGTCGGTTATATCGAGCCTATCGAGATAAACTGTTTCGGCATACGGAACGTAATCGAAATCGTTTCTGACGAACATGCAGCCGAGGACGTCCTCCGCAAAGCCGTAAATACCGTTTATTACTCCGTCTTTTGCAGTATCGGGATCAACTTCGTCAGACGATTTTATGTAGATATTTTCTTCTGTGCTCTTAATGGTAAAACCGTCGTAGATCACTCCGTCCGCGGTAATGTCAGACGCATAAGCAGTGTTACCGATAGAAATGAATTTTCCTGCGTAAAACTCGTCGTCCGTTATTACTTCGAACCCGTCCAAGCTCCCCGTCATCCTGCGTAAAATTTCTGCAAGACAGACAGCGTCTTCTTCTAATATGTCTTTTTCGCTAAACGGGATAACGATCTTATATTCTGTTATTCCGTCTTTTGCAAGGCATATAGACTTCTCTTCCGCAAGATAATCGACCCACTCTTTTTCATCGAAAGTCATATTGTCAGATACGGATATGACGGTATCGGATTTTCGAGTGCCGACTTTTGCTTCCGAACAAGAAACTGCGAATATAGAAACCGCAAGTATCAACAAAACAACAACTGTAAGAATAGTTTTCTTCATGCTCTCCTCTTTATCATATAAAAAACGATTGTAATTTAATATTAACATATAAACCTTTTATTTTCAATCGAAGAAAAGTTTTCAGATAATATTTTGTCTGCCGAAGTTTCTCGGACAGCCGATTCTCTGTTTTATCAAAGTCACGTCAAAATAGATAAACGGCATATAATGAACGACTGCTTTATGCGGTATAAAGGAGATCAATATGCGATATTTTATCAGCGACAATTGCAGAAGACGGTGCTCGACACCGTATTATATGCTCTGCGGACTTCCGCTTTCATCTCTTAAAGGGGTAACAGGTGCTACGGGAATTGGCTCGACAGGTGCAACGGGCCCCACGGGTCCCACGGGCGCAACGGGGCCGACAGGTCCCACAGGCGCGACAGGTGCAACGGGTCCCACCGGTCCCACGGGAGCAACAGGTGCAACGGGTCCCACAGGTGCAATAGGTGCAACAGGTCCCACAGGTCCCACGGGTCCCACGGGCGCAACGGGGCCGACAGGTCCCACAGGTGCAATAGGTGCAACAGGTCCCACAGGTCCCACGGGAGCAACAGGTGCAACGGGACCGACAGGTCCCACAGGTGCAACGGGCGAAGACGGTCAGGCAGCGACTGTTTCCGTCGGCAACGTCAAGACGGGAGAGCCTGGCACTCAGGCATCTGTTACCAACGTCGGCACTTTGAATAAAGCCATACTCGACTTTGTCATCCCGCAAGGGCCTACAGGTGCCACCGGTCCGACGGGTGCCACGGGTCCGACGGGCGCAACGGGGTCAACAGGTCCCACAGGAGCAACGGGCGCAACGGGGCCGACAGGTCCCACAGGCGCAATAGGTGCAACGGGTCCAACAGGTGCAATAGGTGCAACAGGTCCCACAGGTCCCACAGGTGCAACGGGCGAAGACGGTCAGGCAGCGACTGTTTCCGTCGGCAACGTCAAGACGGGAGAGCCTGGCACTCAGGCATCTGTTACCAACGTCGGCACTTTGAATAAAGCCATACTCGACTTTGTCATCCCGCAAGGGCCTACAGGTGCAACCGGAGCTACAGGCGCAACAGGTGCAACAGGTGCGACAGGAAGCAAAGGCCCTACGGGTCCGAGCGGTGCCACGGGCGCGACAGGTGCAACGGGTGCTACGGGTCCGCGAGGCGCAACAGGTTCAGACGGCGCGACGGGTACGACGTTAAGCGAATATGCGGGATTATACAACACGTCTGCACAACAGATAACTCCTTCGTCATCTTCTTCCCCCGTAGGGATCACACTCGACGCTGCATTGCCGGTCAACACTATGACGGCAAGCTCAAACAAACTCAACGTAAACAATACGGGCACATACAGAATTTTTTACTCTGTCAATGCTTCGAGCAAACAAAGCGGCGAAGTCAAACCTTACGTCAGGATCAACAACGTTGCGGTAGAACACAGCGCATTGAACGGACTTTATTCTAAGTCAGGATCAATGCTGACCACATCCGACACGGCTTATCCTAAAGATTTTCAGAACAGTTTTATCGCAGATCTGAAAAAAGGAGACAATGTGGATCTCTGCATTGAATTTCCCAACGCCTCGAAATATCCCGATTTTGTGCTGAACATCGCCCCAAAACGTGCGATGCTGCATGCCGTAAGAATAAAATAAATCAACGCCCCGTCCGTATAGTGAGATATACGGCGGGGAATAAATACCCTCTTGTAATGATTGACAGACCGATGTATAATGATTATATAGAAGCTCGGAGGTGATTTTATGAATTCTATTGTAAAAAGCTTTGACTCTTTGCCTATAATAATCAAATTTATTTTTGCGTTGCCGGTACTCGATATAATCTGGGCTATTTACAGACTTATACGCAGTATCGCAAAAAAGAGCGTGATAGCGACGGTACTTGCCGTAATAATGCTCGTAGTCTGTCCGATTCTATTCTGGATCGTAGATATGATCACTATCCTGCTCTTCAACAAAGTGCTTTGGATAGTCTGAATAAAGAAAAGCGCGGGAAACCGCGCTTTCTTTTATAATTTCAATATGATTATTATTTGTTTTTCTGATGAATGTCCAGCTGAGGATAAGGTATTTCGATATTATTTTCGTCAAACGCCTTCTTTACTCTTTCAAGCATAAACCATTTTGACACCCAATATTTTTCAGTAGGCACCCAGAAACGCGCCAAAATGTTGATACTGCTCGCTGCATGTTCCGTAATATTTATAAACGGTTCGGGATCTGTCAGGACATAATCCATTTCTGCAATACAATCTGCAATGATCTTCTTCGCCTTTTCGAAATCTTCGTCGTAAGATATCGAGAAAACTATATCCTGTCTTCTGGTATCGTTCTGGTTTACGTTGACGATATGATCGTTTGCAACCTTTCCGTTAGGCATGACTATTACCTTATTGTCTCCTGTCTGCAGATAAGTGTAAAATAGTTTTATATCCGTGACCGTACCCTCGTAGCCTTCGCACTGAATATAATCTCCGACCTTGTAAGGATGCATTACGAGAATAACTATTCCTCCTGCAAGGTTTGAGAGCGATCCCTGCAGAGCAAGACCGATAGCTACGCCTGCGCTTGCGATCGCGGCGGTAATGCTTGCCGTCTGAATTCCGAGATAATCAAGATAAATAAGTACAAGTACAAACTTGATAACTCTTCTCAACGTAGGCACGAGAATTCTTATGATCGTCGGCTCGATCATCTTGCGGTTGAGAAATTTTTCAAATCTTTTTGTAAAGAAATTGGTTATCTTAAACAAGATAAACAATACGACGAGTCCGATAATGGCTTTCAGCCCTTCGGTCAAAATCCATGTACCGATACTCTTCAGCATTTCGACAAAATTGTCCATTTTCTATCTCCTTTTCGACTTTCAGGATTATTATAGCCTTTTTCAGACGCAAAAGCAACACGGTCTTATATTTATTTGAAATAATATAAATTTTTTTTGACTAAAGTATAAAAAATTTATTGACAAAGCAACAAAAAACCTTTATGATTACTAATGCAACTTAAGGAAATGCGGTTATGGCGGAACTGGCAGACGCGTACGTTTGAGGGGCGTATGGGAGACCATCCGGGTTCAAGTCCCGGTAACCGCACCAACAAAATGCGAGAGCAAATATGCTCTCGTTTTTTTGTTGTTCGGTTACCCACTACTTTAACCGTGAGCCGTAAATAAATTTGAATTTGCAAAAACTTTATCGGCGAACGGTTCAAAGAAACGAAGCAACGATTTTGTTAGGATAACATATTCTCTCTCGTTTCTTTTTTCGCACAGAGAAAGCCCCCGGTAACCGCTCTTGCCATTTCAGGCTTGCTTTTACATTGTGGTTACTTATGAAAGTGCTAACATCATCAAATTTAATTTATAAATAGTTTAATTAAAGATTATTGATAATGCGACCTTATAGGCCGCATTTTGTTAATATAGATTTTTAATACTTCAAAATGATCTTAAAAACTATTATAAAATTAGTTAATATTTTACAATATCCAACACTATTCAACTCTTCTCCAATAATAATAACTATAAGAACTAGTCAAATACTTTGCAGCGGTTTTCCGATCAGACAAATCGCTTTCTGACAGCTCTGTATATGTCGAAAAATCGCTTGTTCTCGATATCTGCCAATTATCGGAATATTCAAAAATAATATTTGTCAAATTTCTGCAATATTCAAATGCATTGTATTCAATATATGTAACGCTGGCAGGGATAATTATTTTAGTAAGCCATTCACAATTACTGAAAGCATATTTTCCTATACTTTTTACGCCTTCAGAAATATTAACTTCTATAAGCCAAGTGCAATTAGAAAAAGCCTCGTTTCCTATGCTGATTACACTATCAGGTATAGTTACACTTCCAAGCCATGTATAGTTGAAAAACGTATAAGATCCTATACTTGTTACCCCATCCGGGACAACTAAATCTGTTATCATTTTATTATTAAAATACAATCTATTAGCATAACCCAAAGGATTTGCGTACTCATCAGAAAAAGCTATATTGCACCAGGCTGCTATATCGGTTATGTGCACTTCTTTTAATGAACTACAATATTTGAACGCCTCTGATCCTATACTTGTTACGCTACTCGGTACAGTAATACTCGTTACCGAACTGCAATTATAGAAAGCACGATCTCCGATTCTGGTCAACAAACTCGGTATTGTAACACTTTTCAAGTTACTACAATCACTAAATGCGCTTTCGGATATTTCTTTTATGGGCAAGCCTTGATAAGTATCTGATATAACTACGCTATCTGAACTTCCTAGATATCCTGATATGCTATAATATGTCCCATCATCGGACAATTGATACTGCAGGCCTTCTGTAGGCTGTAGCTGTACAAACTTAGCAAACACTTCTATGTCTCCAATTTGAGTTATTTGCGTTATTTGATTTGTAAGTTCACTGTCCGTATACCAATTTTCAAACACACAATCCAATTTTGTTGCTTCTTTCAATGTTAGAGGCAAATCTTCAATAGAAAACGTTATCGGATTATCAACGTTATTCGTTCCGCCATTTAATTCATATGTTATATTGAATTTATTCCAAACGGCTTGCAATTTATAGTTACTGTTTGGCATTACAAATGTGTAAACAGCGTTTGTGGAAACAAGCGTGTTGTCTTCAGTATACCAACCCAAAAATCTTACGTCCGTTTCTGTATAAGCCGCAACAGTAATTTGCTGAGTATAATACGCTCTATACGTCTGGCTTTCTGTATAAGAAAATTCTCCACTTTCTTGCACCATAACTTTACCAAGACTCTGATCGTTGGAAAAAACGTTGAGATCGTACTTAGAATATTCGTATACAGCTTGCAGAGTTATGTCTTTATCCCACATCATATATTTGTAATCCTGTTGATTTGACAAAGCCAACCCTTGGTAATACCAACCTACGAACTTATAACCATCATATGGTCTTGCGGAAAGATTTACGTTAGTATTGTAGTTATACTCTCCCTCCCCCGTAAGAACTCCCGTTTCTTCAGCAATATCGATAAGTTCTCCTTCAAAGATAAGTTTTTGTTCAATCGTCAGGACAGCCTTTTGGTTAAACTCGGCAACAAATATCATCTTCTTAGAATATTTTATCTCGTTTAATTGGTTTCCTTTGCTGTCAAAAATTATTACTCCGTTCAACGACCAGCCTCTAAAGGACCAACCGCTCTTTACAAGGTCAAAAGCAAAATCATCTTTTGTTACAGAAGTTACATTAAGCGTAACAAATTCTTTTTCACTTGTTCCGCCTTTGAGATCGAAGCTTACTTCGTAAACAGGCGCGACGATACTCAAAGTCGCAACCATATCGTCTATAGGCTCATAAATGTCGTTCTCGATGATAAACCTTGCCGTAACCGTATATGTACCTATCTCGGTCTGACCGTTGCCTATATATTCAACGCGTATTCCGCTCGGCAGATTGCCTACAATTTCCAGACTCTTTGCTGTGCCGTCATACTCGAAAGTTTTACTCTCAAATTTAATCGACGAAATATCGTAATCTATCGCATTTACCTTAATAATTAAAGTAGTGCTTAGTCCGAGATATGACACAGTGATCCTGTGTTTACCTATCTGTTCCAGTTTTGCCAAATCTTCGGAAGATATCATATCTTTACTCATCACGAATTCATCGGATGTACCGTCAGCCTTACGCAAAATAACGGTATATGCTGAGAAATCAAAAGCTCCTGCGTTTATTTCCTCTGGGCCCTGAATCGAGATCGATTTATATCCAATATCTCCTATACCATCATCGGATTGATCTGTATCACATGAAATAAAGACCGCAGCCGCACTTATGACTATGATTATTGATAAAATCAAAAATTTCAAATTCCTCTTTTTTAACATATGTGTTCCTCTGTAAATTATTACCTATATTTATCCTTTAACATTATACTTATATTTATATTTTTTGTCAACATTACAGCATTAAGCCTCCGTAAGCTCTAAAAACCTTAACTGTTAAAGATCCTATAAATAAGGCGACGTTTATCTTATATATGATCTCTTTCGTGAGAATTTCCTATGACGCCAATATTTTATATTGCCTAAGCAAGATCACTGTAATATAATTTTTTTGCTTTTGTTTTTTTGCTATAAAATATATGCACCTCCAAAAGGGCTAACTTTTGTGGTGCACATCATATTTGTATTGAATTGACCGTTATCAGAACTCTGCGCTGCCCGTCGTCCTGCTGAACGGGATGACGTCGCGGATATTCTGCATGCCTGTGAGGTACATGATGAGTCTTTCGAAACCGAGACCGAAACCTGCGTGCTTTACGCCGCCGTATCTGCGAAGATCGAGGTACCACCAATAATCCTCTTCTTTCAGACCGAGTTCCTGCATACGCTTGGTGAGAAGATCGAGTCTTTCTTCTCTCTGCGATCCGCCGATAATTTCTCCTACACCCGGCACGAGCAGATCGACTGCCGCAACAGTCTTGCCGTCGTCGTTGAGGCGCATATAGAACGCCTTGATCTCCTTGGGATAATCGGTAACGAATATAGGCTTTTTGAAGACCTTTTCGGTAAGGAATCTTTCGTGCTCCGTCTGAAGATCTGCGCCCCAATATACGGGATACTGGAACTCGTCCTTATGCTGCTCGAGTATCTTTACAGCCTCGGTATAGGTGACTTTTTCAAAATCGCTCTCTACGATATGGTTGAGTCTTTCTATAAGGCCTTTATCCATAAAGTTGTTGAAGAACTGCATTTCTTCGGGGCACTTGTCGAGAACGTCCTTGATGACGTACTTTATCATATCTCTTGCAAGATCCATATCGTCGTTGAGATCGGCGAAAGCTATCTCGGGCTCTATCATCCAGAACTCTGCGGCGTGGCGGTTTGTGTAGCTCTTCTCCGCTCTGAACGTAGGACCGAACGTATACACGTTTCTGAACGCGAGCGCATAGCACTCCGCGCTGAGCTGACCGCTGACGGTAAGGTTTACGCTCTTGCCGAAGAAGTCCTGAGAATAGTCGACGGTGCCGTCCTCTTTAAGAGGAGGATTTTTAGGATCCAAAGTCGTGACTCTGAACATTTCGCCCGCACCTTCGCAGTCGCTGCCCGTGATAAGCGGAGTGTTGACGTAAATAAAGTTTCTCGATGCGAAAAACGCGTGAATAGCCTGAGCCGCAACGCTTCTAACACGGAAAACCGCAAGGAACGTATTCGTTCTCGGGCGAAGGTGTGCGATCTCGCGCAAGAACTCCAGGCTGTGTCTTTTCTTCTGCAAAGGATACTGAGGAGAAGAAGTCGCAACCACTTCGATGCTCTGTGCTTTAATTTCGTAAGGCTGCTGTGCATTGGGGGTAACGACTACTGTACCGATCACTTCAAGACCTGCGCCGACGTTTTGCGAAACAACGTTTTTATAACCCTGCATATCCGCGTCCGCTACAATCTGCGTAGACTTGAATTTAGTGCCGTCGTTAAGCTCGATAAAAGCAAAATTCTTGCTGTCCCTTATCGTTCTTACCCAGCCTTCGACCTTTACGGTCTGACCGTCCAAAGAGGCGAACTTTTCGCCTAACTCTCTCAAAGTCAACTCTTGCATAACCACTCCGTCTGCCATAAGGCAATTTATAATAGTATTAATGATTTTAGCATAACGCAAGCTATAAAGCAAATAAAACGTGCAAATTCTAAGAAAAAAGGGACTTTTTCAAGTCCCTTTATGCGGATAATCCGCAATTTTACTAAACAACCAAAGACGAAATAGTTAAAACCCGCTTCAAGCAGGTGGGTACGCTGTGACGATGTTCTGTAATCCTCGACGCAAAGCGTCTAAGCGAGGCACGCCATCCGACCGTCAACTCCGCATTCCCTTATTAATAACTGCGGTTAAATGATATCGCCTTCGGTCAAATATATTATAGCCTATATGCGCTGAAAATACAATAGTACGACGCAAAATTTTACATTAACACGCGATTGCTGTTCCGTCATGCGCATTTTATCAAAAAACCGACTTTCATGTCGGTTTATAAGCTTATCGTTTTTCCGTAATAAGAAATTTTGCCCACTTTTCGCTCTTGAATTTTTCTTCAGCGGATATTTGTTCGAGTCCCAGATAAAGTCTTTTTATCTCCTCTTTCACCTCTGCAGAATCCCTGCCGTATATCTTCGCTAAAGCCGTAAGCCCGTACAACACGAGCCCGAAAGCGTGACGCGCGCTGTGTACCGTCGCCGCAGCATGCGCCACAGCTCTACCCGCCGCCTCGGCAATCTCGTTGCCGCTTTCCGCGGCGGCTTTATGCGCGGCAAGTATGAAGTGCCGTGCCTCAGGCATTTTCATTTCGCCTTTTGCCCAGATATAAGCCGCGTCCCTCGCCGTTCTTACACGAGTGTCGTCGCTGTATTCTTCAAACAGACCGACATATTTTTCAGAATATTCGTGCGCCCACACGACGAGGCAAAGTTTTGACTGCCTCGACGCTAAAGCGTAAAGCTCTTCGACTTCCGGATCGTACGGCAAGAAAAGTATTTTTCTTTTCATATCTTTACAGTGCGGAACTTGTTCCTATACGGCTGACGCCCGCCTCTATATACTTGAGAGCCGTATCGTAATCTCTTATTCCGCCGGACGCTTTTATTTTGCAATTGCCGCAGTTCGCCTTCATTATCTCTACCGCGTGCAACGTCGCTCCGCCCGTAGAAAATCCCGTGCTCGTCTTTACGAAATGCGCGCCTGCTTTTGCGCATACCGCGCTTGCCTTTGCTATTTCTTCGTCTGTCAGAAGACATGTTTCGAGTATGACTTTGACGGTAGCTCCGCACTTGAGAACTGCCGCAACGTCTTTTTCTACATAATCGTAATCGCCGTCTTTTACCGCGCCTACCGCGATGACTGTATCTATCTCGTCCGCTCCGTCCTCGACAGCTTTTTTCGCCTCGAAGGCTTTTGCCTCAGTGCTCATTGCTCCCAACGGGAAACCTACGACGCACGCAACTTTTACGTCGCTTCCTTCGAGCAGTTTTTTGCATAGCGCGACATAACGTGAATTTACGCATACGCTTGCGTAGTCTTTGTCTTTTGCAACTGCGCAAAGCTTTTCTATGTCGGCGTATTTTGCATCCGCCTTGAGATTGGTATAGTCTATGTATTTGTTGATCTGCATTTTTATCCTCACTCTATTATTTTGAGCACAGGGCTCTTTATCTCAGGTTTTTTATCTGAAATTTCCACCGCGTCGCATATCTGACCTGCGAGCGCGACGTCTTCGTAGCGGTCGAAATACATCGTCGCTATAACGTCGTCCTCTTTTATCTTGTCGCCTTTTCTCACATGAAATTTTATGCCGACGTGAGGACGTATCGCGTCTTCTTTTTTGTTTCTGCCGCCGCCGAGCAAAAGCACGGTTTCGGCTGCCTTCATAGCGTCAATGCCGCATACATAACCGCCTTTCCGGGCAAAGACTTCTATCTTGCATTGAGCTCTGACGAGAGGTTTGTCCAGGACGTCTTCAGCCGCGCCTTGCGCGATAAGCATTTCTTTGAACTTCTTCAGTGCTGCACCCGACAATATCGCTTCGTCGACTTCTTCCTCTCCGCCTTCTCCGTTCAGTAACCTGACGCAGAGTGCTTTGGCTACCTCGTAAAGAGGACAATCCGTCTTGCCTTCGAGCACTTCTATCGCTCCCTGCACTTCGAGCGAATTGCCTATGTAATCCGACAGAGGCTGATCCATATCCGTAATCAGTGCGCTGACTTTCCTGCCTGCCTTTTTGCCCGTATCGACCATAAGACGCGCAAGCTTTTCCGCGCTCTTGAGATCGTGCATGAACGCGCCTTTGCCGCATTTTACGTCAAGCACAATGTTGCGCGCTCCTGCGGCGAGCTTTTTGCTCATTATCGACGATGCGATTAGCGGTATGCTCTCGACGGTCGCCGTAACGTCCCTCAAAGCGTAAAGTATCTTATCCGCGGGACATACGTCCTTAGTCTGACCTGCAATGACGAGCCCCGTTTTGTCCAGCTGCTTATAAAAACTTTTCTCGTCTATGGCAGTTGTCACGCCGTCTATCGACTCGAGCTTGTCGAGAGTTCCTCCCGTATGTCCGAGCCCTCTGCCGCTCATCTTTGCGCAGACCTTGCCGAGCGCAGCCATGACGGGTATTACGATAAAACTCGTGCTGTCGCCTACGCCGCCCGAAGAGTGCTTGTCGACAGTCCTGTCGCCGTAAGCTGAAAGATCCAGCGTATCTCCGCTTTTTGCCATTGCGTCGGTGAGATAAAACGTTTCCTGCTCCGTCATGCCGTTTATAGCTATCGCCATAAGCAAAGCGGCGGACTGATAGTCCGCTACGCTTTTGTCGACGACTCCTTTTATCCAGAAACCTATTTCTTCTCCGGACAATTCTCCGCCTTTTCTCTTTTTGTCGATAACGTCGTAAATACGCATATTATCTCCTTCTCCGCGCCGTTTCGATTATCTGCAAAACGTCGCGCTCGTTGCCGTCCTTGCCGAGTTTTTTTATTCTGTATACGAGGTCGGTATCGAAAGTGACGACTGCGTCTTTGTATCCGAATTCCTCTCTGAGCTTTGTTTCAAGCTCTTTCGTATAAGCCGTAATGCCGCTTAACGTAAACATAGGCTGCGTGATGAGTCCTACGGCGATATAATCTCCCGACGAGGTATAGCTGTATTCTTCTACCAGCTTGTAGTCGGAAAGAAAAGAATCGAGATCCGCATACGCGGGCTGTATCAATGCAACGGGTACGGACATTGCCGCGATGATAAATGTGTTCATACTTTAGCTGTGCGCAATAAAGCATGAATTATTCACTAACCGCCAAATTTTTACAGCTCAAATAACGCACACGGACACGATATTTTATTCGTTTTCTCCGTATCTCGTCACGTTCTGACCGTCGCCCCAGAGCTGCTCGAGGCTGTACAGTCTTCTCGTCTCTTCGTGGAAAACGTGAACCACTACGCTGCCGTAGTCAACAACAGCCCATCTGCCGTCGCGCTTGCCTTCGCTGCGCAGAGGCTCGATCTGATAGTTCTTGCTCAATTCTTCTTCGAGATTGTTTGCGAGAGCCTTGACCTGCGTTGTCGAACGACCGCTTACTATCACGAAATAGTCAGCGACGATAGAGAGCTCGCCGATATCGATAACCGTGATGTCGATGCCTTTCTTGTCGTCGAGGATTTTACAAATCAAATTTTTGAGTTCTTCAGCTTGCATAATTACTCCGATATTTTATTATAGTAGTCTACCGCTTCTTGAGTGAGCGGATATATATAGCAATTTTTTTCGAGAAGATAGTCGTATGAACGCTTAAGACACGCTCTGAAACCGTCTTCGAAATTTTCGCGGATAAGTTTTCTGAGCTCCTCTACGCCGTTGTAACTGCGTGCGTCTTCGAGCATATCCGCGCAGAACACGAGCTTTTCAAGCGTAGTCATGTCGGGTTTCCCCGTGCAATGACTTCTTATAGCCGACAATATCTCACTGTCCTCTATCCCGTATTCTTTCTTAGCTATGACAGCGCCGAGGAACTGATGCTCAACCTCGCTGCCGATGCAGTCCTCGGGAACTTCGGACGTATCGTGAGGCTGTCTGCTCCTGAGCTTAGCGCAATCGTGCAGCATTGCCGACAGGAAGACCTTGTCGTTGTCGAGTCCGAGCCTGCACTCAAAGTTGAGTCTTAAAGCGCACTCGCATGTCCTCGCGATATGATCGTAGGTCGCGGGCAGCACCTCTTTTTTGAGTTTCTGCGCCTTGTCTGCGAATTTTTTATATAGTCCGCGCTCGTTTATGTATTCAGTCGCCTTTTCGGGTATTCCGTCCGTTTTATCCATATTTATCAAATATCTTATGCACGTCGAGCTGACCGCCGCGGGCATATATTCCGCCACGGTGATATCCGCACCTTTTTCTCTCCAGAATACGAGCGCGCGACTGAACTCTTCTTCTCTGTCAGCACGGGGAAATACCAGAAGAGGCGCGGCAGCAATGACTTGTTCGGGTTCTTTCCATTTGTCGAGATCTATAAGGCTGTCGCCGCCTATGATATATACTATATCCCCGTAAATTTCTTTGAGCCTCGGCAAAACGTCTTTTGCGTAATTCACGCCGCCGAGATCGTATTCGAGCGTACAGATATCAAAGCGCGGATAATCGGATATAACGCGCCTCAACATCTCTATTCTGTCCTCGAAAGATACGTTGCAGCTCTTGTGCGGAGGGATGCCCGACGGCACGAATACGACTTTGTCGAGCCCCGTTTCCAGCGCCTTTAATGCCATTTCTATATGTGAATTGTGCAGAGGATCGAAAGCTCCTCCGAATATGCCCGTTTTCGCCATACGATTATTATATATCAAATCGGGAGTTCAATCAACGGTTTTGCAAAATTTTGATAATAGGGTTTATTATACCGCAAACGGTCAAAAATTCTGTTATGCACAGATATACAGACACTTTTTTCTTACTGCTCGGCATTTTTATAGTCAGCTTTATATTGTGCGGACTGCTCACCGCGAATATTGCGATAAAACTCATCGTTGCTTTCTGCACGGCGATAGCCGCTGTCTTGGTCATAGCGCGTATGTCGCACTCCAAAAAAAACAGAACACCCGACTACCGCTCTTTCGTTACATACTGCATCTTGTCAGAAGAAGACGACGTCGCAAAGCTTTTCGAAAAAACGGGATTTATCACAAGCACAGAAATTTCCGACGGCTTTTATCCGTCAAAGGACGGCGTCGCCTGCCTTTATCTGAAATTCTCAAAACCGTCTAAAGACTACATCGTGACTCTATACAAAAAATGTCTGAAAAACAACGTAAAACATCTTACCGTATGGTGCGCCGACTACGAAAGAACGGGCGTAGGCATTGCGTGCACTCTGCCCGGAGTCGAAATAAAATTCAGAACTCTCAGACCTCTTTACAAAAAAATCAAAAAAAGCGACATCATTTCCGATTCCGACGTAAAACCCGTGCAAAGAACTCCTCTCAAGACTCTGCTGCCTATGATTTTCAGCACGCGCAACTCCTACCGTTTCACCCTCGTGTCTTTCGTGCTTTACGCTATGTCCCTGCTCACTCCCCTAAGAACCTATTATATAGTGACTGCCTCGATCGTGCTCGTTCTTGCCGTAATAGCGAGGATATACGGAGAAAGATCCGACAGTTCTGTATGACAGACATAAAAAAACGCGCGATCTTCCGCGCGTTATTATTATTTTCATTAAACTATAAACTATCCGTCACATTATATCGTCGTCGTCCGTCTTGGGCACCTGAGCGATCTGCTTTGCGCTCATGCGCTTAACCGTATTGATTATGACGTTGTTTATATACAGTCTGAATTCGCAGCCAAGAAATTTTGCGGCTTTTTCGCTCATTACCATGCGTGGCAGGAAAATCTTGAGATAATCCATTACCGACGAAGAGTTGTCCATATAGAATTTTACGCTTATTATCTTCTTTTCTCCGTCTACGAGCACGATGTTCTTGCGTATCGAATAGTTGACTATATCGTGTATGTCGTCCACTCTGTCGTTTATCCGCTTTACTCGAGTGCGGTGAGCGTCGCTCTTGTCCGCTATAACGAGAGCCGCCGCTATCTCGTTGACTACGTTGCCGATCTCTTCTTCGTGATTGCCTACTGCCGTACATACCGTGCAGACGTCTTCGAGCGGCATACCCATTTCTTTGAGTATCGGATAAATCAGCAGCGCGCCCGTAACGCCGTGATCCTTGCGGTTGATCATGTTGCCTACGTCGTGGACGTAACCCGCTATTTTCGCAAGCTCTTTGGTCTTTTCGTCGTAGCCGAGTTTATCGAGTATCATGTACGCGGTGCGAGAAACGTATCCGACGTGCCTTAAGCCGTGTTCGGTATACTTCATCGCGCTCAGAACGTGGTTGGAGCCGTCTATCATCAGAGATATCTCCTTATTGTTTCTGACGTCCTCGTAAGTTACCATAATGCCTCCTTTCAGGTAAACAGTTCGTAGTCTTCCTGTTTTTCGACAAACGCGATATCCGTTGCCTTTTCAAGCACGCGTCTGTTGTCGCCGTCGCCTGCTGCGTTTTCGATATAATATACGACCATTTTTACAAAGGTCTGATATTCCTCGATCTGCTCCGCTTTATTCTGCGAGATAAGAGCCGCCATAATGCGTTCTACCGCATCGTCTAACTGTTTATGAGAATATTTGCCTTCCATCGCGCCTTTTATGCGTAGCGTGACGTATGCGCGTCTGAAAATAAGATCCGAATTGTCGATTATCCTCGGCGCGCGGGTGTTCATCTTGTACATCCTGCCGTCGTGGACGTAATATATGACGCCCGCAGGAGAATAGAGGAACATACAGGTTATTATCTCTTCTTTGAGTACGGGCGTGATATCGTCGTCGAGCAGCATATCGGCAACGCGTTCTCTGAGATCCTTGAGCTGTTTGCTGTCACAGAGGAAAATCGCGAACGTGATTATGCCCATTTTTTCGTCAACGGCGTAACTCTCGAGTCCGAAACGGATAAAAAACTCGTATGCGATCATCTTGTCCTGAACTTTCAGAAGCGCGTTTTTGAGCTCTCTGCTGCTGCCCGTCATGCGCGTTCCTTCAGCCGTGGTGCGCATAGGCAGAAATCTTATTATTTCGTCGAGTTGCGCCTTCATATCCGCCTTCATCTCTCTCGGAGCGAAATCGTAAAACGCGGGAGTGATGTCGCAGTCCGAATACTTCTCGAGATACATTTTTACGAATTTCGCGTCGTCCGTATCTCCCATAAGCGCGACCTGAGAGTTGATGACCTTTATTGCCTCCTCTCGTCTTCCGCACAGATTGAGAGCTATCGCGTACATCTTATTGTAATAATAATAGTCGGGATCTTCTTTTGCGAGCGAAGACGCGAGTTCGAGAAGTTTGCCGTAATATTTGCACGACACGAACGCGGCGAATATATCTCTGAGTCCCTTGAGATCGTCTGAATCCACTGCGGCAATAAGTCTGTCAGCACACTCGTCGACAAGATAAGTGTCGCCGAGCACGAACGCCGCATTGAACTTTATACACAGCGCGGCTACGTCCGAAGACACTATCTCGAGCACTTTGTCGGCATAATAGACCGCCTTATTGCAATCGAATCTCAGACAGCAACGCGCGATAATGCGGTAAAACTCGCAAGTGTACTCGCCTGCAACGTCTATTTTGCTCAGAAGATGATTGACCGCCTGCCTGCACTTTCCTTTAGCTACGAGCTCTTTCGCCTCCTGCATGATCTCAAAGACGTTTTCGTCAGGCATAGGCTCGCCGTCAAGCCCGTCCATAGGCTGAGAGAAATTCTGCAAAGACATCGCAAAATCTCTGAAAGCTCTCTCGAGCACCTTTCTTTCTCCTTCGGGAGCAGCCGAAAAATCGAGAGTGTCCTTTACGAGTCCGAAATAGTATCCGACCGCCTCGGCGTTCTCCATCTGGATATTGTTGTTGACGAGTTCTCTGATAAGAGGTTTGACCGACGCGTCTTTTACGTTGCCGCCCGTGCGCATATACTGTTTGAGCGCGCGGTGCAGGAAGTAATTGGACACGGGATAATTGCTCATTTCGGCAAAAGCAATGCCGCGCGTCTTGTCGGCGCGCATATCGTTAATTCCGAAACGGTTGAGAAGTTTTACGCTTTCAGCCGCCTTGCCCTTGGCGAGCATGCCTTCCGCAAGCGTAAGTATCTGTTCGGGATCGTAATTATTTATTGTCGGAATCGTTATTCTTGTCATTGGCTTCCTCGAATATTTTTTCTACGTCCTCTTTTGTAAATATCTGTTTTCTATGGCAGAAATCGCAGTTGAATTCTATTACTCCGTTCTGCTCGATTATCTCAGTTGCGTCTTTTTTGCCCATTGATACGAGTATACGCTCCATAGCCTCTCTGCTGCAACTGCAGACGTATGCGGGATAAGTCGGTTGCAGAGGTTTGTTGTCGAAATGTCCGAAATACTCTTCGATAAGCGTTGTAGGCGTATGCGTCGCTACTATCTCGTCCATATCCTTGAAATTTCTCACGACGTCGACAAGCGTTTCCACAATTTCGGGAGGACAATTGGGCATAGGCTGGACAATTACCGCACCCGCCGCGGCAACGCTGCCGTCTTCGCGAAGTTTTACGCCCGTTGCTATCGCGCTCGGGAGCTGCTCGGATACCGTGAAATAATACGCAAAATCAGTATCGACAGTGCCGTTCACGAGCTTTACGGTGCCGTTATAAGGCTCTTTGAGCCCGAAATCCTTTATTACGGTCAGTCTGCCCTGCGCGCCTATGACTTCCTGCACGGGTCTGACTTCTTCGCCGCTGAAACAATCGGGGTTGTCCATACGGCAACGTACTTTAGAGCCGCAATCTCCGCAAACGATTATATCTCCGCCCTTTCCGCCGCCGTCTACGATAACGGTCAGCTTGTGTCTGAGTCCCTTGAATCCCGCGCTCATGAACACGCCCATTGCAAGTACGCGTGCGAGAGCGTTGGTCGCGCTTTTGGACGTATTGTGTATAACGCGCGCTTTTTCTGCCGTTTCAGTGCAGTTTATTGCCGTAACTATTGCCTTGCCTTCGAAAAGCATAGACCTGCAAAGTATATCCGTCATAATCTTTCGCAAACCCATAAAATACGCGTCGTTTTACTTCCGACAACGCCCATCGTCGAAAAGTCGTATGCCTTGTAAGAAAACTTACCCGTCATAGCCTCTTCGATCGCGCTCTGCTTGTGCGCGTATTGGGTATGCTCCTCCGTCTGTTTAGTATATTTTCCGTCGTCGCCGCGTATGAAGAAAGTCAGTTCCATCTTCACGCCTCCCGCGAACGGGGTGTTTGTCCAAAGATAGGTCAGATCGTCGTAATCTTCGAAAAAAACGTTGCTGCCGATTATCTTTTTGAGTTTGTATTCACTCGAAACGTCGAATACGAATTTTGCTCCCTTTTTGAGAAAGCAAGCCGCGTTTTCAAAAAACACGGCGAGATTTTTAGGTTTTATGTAATTGAGTCCGTCGCATACGCACGTCGCGAAGTCGACGCTGTGCTGCGGTCTGAACGTCGTGGCGTCCGCCTGAACGAACAGAGGGTTTACTCCTGCCGCCCTCGCGTTTTTGACCGCCTCACCGAGCATCTCCGCGCTCATATCCGCGCCTATGACTTTTTTGCCCCGTCTGGCAAGCGCGGTGGTTATTCTGCCGCTGCCGCAACAAAGATCGACTCCTTCATGCCCTTCGATCTCTCTGTCCAGCAAAGACAGATATCCTTCATAATCGAAGTCCGTCATCAGCCTGTCGTAATACGCGGCAAGACAACCGTATCCGTTCATCTCTTCTTTCCTTTCTTGGGATTGACGCGCTGAGCCTTTGACGCAGCTTTGAGTTGCTGCTTTTTCTGCGCAAGCGCCTCTTTCGCTATCTGCTCCTGCTCATACTCGTACATGGCGTTGATGAGAAGGTCGTTGCAGAAGTTGCCGAAACCTACGTTTAGCGTGATGTACAGACCCGCTCCGATCGTGATCATAAAGAAGTAGAAGATGTACTTGAGTATGTTCACCATCATCAGGAACCACGGAGCAACAAGCAGGATCGTGAGTACGACGTCGAAGAATATCATGATCATCGTAGCGAGAACGCTGTTCTTAATCGTTTCTCCGTACTTGAACTTGTAGGATATGCTCATCGGGATGTATACAGCAAGGAAAAGCATTGTCAGCAATACCAGCAAAAGGGAAAGTATGCACCATACCCAGATGCCGGCACCAGCACTGCCTACCGTACCCATAAGACGCATCAGTTCTATCGTAGCGCAAGCGGCGTTTGTGCCCGCAAGTCCGAGGAAGGTAAACGCGATAAGGAATTTCCACCAATGCAGCTTAATGCCTCTGAGGAAGTGCTTGATTATCTTTACGTCTACTCCCCAATAAAGGTTTCTGATGCAGTGATAAGCACCCGAAAGACCTATCGAGAAGATCATAAGACTCGGCGTAAAGAAATAAAGGAAGAAATCGCTCCTTATGCCGTAAATGATATTGATGCCTGCAACGGTATCGTCAGCAAGCCCGTATCCGATGCCGAGAAAGCCCGAAAAGCTCAGTCCTGCTATCTGACTCTGCTCGTACATAGGCATGAGTATGATGAACATGACGATAAACGGCAGCGCGAATAAATCGAGAAGAAGGTTGATAGCAAGCATCCTTCTGAGATTGGAGCCGAACACTGAAAAAGATTTGCGTATTCTGCCCCTTTCGGAATAATCCCTTTCGGGTCCCAGATCCTTGCCGAGAGTCATTTTGGAGGCAAGTTGAGTGAGTTTTGACATTTTGTACTCCTGTACTAATAAAAATTATTGCACACATTATTTTACACTACTTTCTGCAAAAGAGCAATAAAATTATCGCCAACTATTTACAAAATTAAGCTGAAAACGCTTTACAGAAACAGTCTTTTGTGGTATTATTGTTCAAAGCAATAGAGGCGCGGTACTCATCAGTACGCGGAGAAACGTTTCAAGGAACGCCGCCGAAAGGGTTTACCGCCGAAGTCGCCTTCTCTCCTTGACAGAGGTCGCGGCTGGATGCGGAGTTAAGAGTTCCGTATCTGTCATCGTATGATGGAGCGCTATTTGCGGAAACCTTTTTTCGATTTCCCTTTTTCCGTTCCGTCTTTCGGTAACGGATTTTTTATTGCATTTCATACAGATAAAATATTCGGCAAAAAGCCGCAAAAACAGGAGTTAATATGAAAAAGTACAACGTAGCCGTCGTCGGCGCGACCGGCATGGTCGGCAACAAGTTCCTCGAAGTTCTGGCGGAGAAAAAACTCCCCGTCGAAAACTATTATCTTTACGCGTCTGCCAAGAGCGCGGGCAAGGTAGTCAACTTTATGGGCAATGACTACACCGTCATCGAGCTCACCGAAGCTAACGTCGTCGACAAGAAGATCGACATCGCTCTCTTCTCCGCAGGCGGCTCCACCAGCGCGAAATTCGCGCCCGTTTTCGCTCAGCACGGCGCAATCGTTATCGACAACTCCAGCCAGTGGCGTATGCACGACGACGTTCCTCTCGTAGTTCCCGAAGTCAATCCTCAGGATATCGATTGGAATCACGGCATCATCGCAAACCCCAACTGCTCTACCATACAGGCTATGGTCGCGCTCAAACCTCTCTATGATAAATACGGCATCAAGAGAATAGTTTACAGCACTTACCAGGCAGTCAGCGGCGCAGGCGTTGCGGGCTACAACGACCTTATGGAAGGCATCAAGGCTTTCAGCAAAGGCGAGAGCTACAAGACTCAGAAATTCCCCTATCAGATAGTCAACAACTGTCTGCCCCACATCGACGTATTCCTCGAAAACGGCTATACCAAAGAGGAAGAAAAGATGATAAAAGAAACCAAGAAGATCCTCGGCGATCAGAGCATCAAGGTCACCGCGACGACCGTGCGCGTACCCGTGCTCAACTCTCACAGCGAATCCATCAACGTTGAGTTCAAAAAGCCCTGCACCAAGGAAGGCGTCATCGAGGCTCTCAAGAATCAGAAAGGCATCGTAGTCGTAGACGACAACGCAAAGCTCAGTTATCCTATGCCTATCGACGCAACAGGTCACGACGATGTATTCGTCGGCAGAATCAGGATCGACGACACCGTTGACAGCGGCGTAAACCTCTGGGTAGTTGCCGATAACATCCGCAAAGGCGCGGCAAGCAACGCCGTACAGATTGCGGAATACATGATCGAAAACGGAAAAATTTGAAATCATCTGAGGTGAATAGTATGTTTAAGGGTCTCGGTACGGCGATGATAACGCCGTTTGACGCAGACGGCGCGGTAGACTACTCCGCACTCGAAAAAATAGTTGACGGTCAGCTCAAAGGCAACGTGGACGCGCTTTTCGTCTGCGGCACGACGGGCGAACCGCCTACAATGAGCGCAAGCGAAAGAGATAAAGTCGTGCGTTCTGTAATCGAACAGGTAAACGGAAAGATCCCCGTCTTCGTAGGCACGGGCAGCAATGACTGCGCACATGCGGTAGAACTGAGCAAACACGCTCAGGCTATGGGCGCTGACGGCGTACTTGCCGTAACTCCGTACTACAACAAGTGCACGCAGGAAGGTCTTTATCTTTACTACAAGGCTATAAACGACGCTATCGATATCCCCGTCGTAGCGTACAACGTCCCCGGAAGAACGGGCGTCAACATGAAACCCGAAACGGTAGAAAAGCTTACTTCTCTCTCAAACATAAGAGGAGTAAAAGAGGCTAGCGGCAACATCGCGCAGATACTCGAAACTTCGAGGCGCATACGCGGCTCTCAGATCAACCTGTATTCAGGCGACGACTGCATCGCAGTGCCGATCATGTCGGTCGGAGCAAGCGGTCTTATCTCGGTAGCGTCCAACGCTATCCCTGCAACCGTTTCGGAAATGATACACGCCTGGCTCGACGGAAACGTTGCGAAGGCTCTCGATATGCAGATGAAATATAAGCCTTTCTTCGACGCGATGTTCCTCGAGGTCAATCCTATCCCCGTCAAGACGGCGTGCGCTCTGCTCGGCATGTGCGAGCCCTATATGCGCCTGCCCCTCACGACGCTTACCGACGGCAACAGACAGACACTCGAAAAAATAATGAAGGATCTCGCTATCCTGTAAGGAGATTTTATGACAAAAATAATCGTTTGCGGTATCGGCGGAAAAATGGGTCGCAAGATTCTCGAAACGCTTGCAAGTTTCGACGACGTGACGTGCGTAGCAGGTATAGACGCATACACGGACAAATCGCAATTTTCCGTGCCCGTGTTTGACAAGCCGCAGGATATAAACGTTGCGGCAGACGTCATAGTTGACTTCTCAAGACCTGAAGCCTTGGACGGACTTCTCTCCTACGCTACGGAAAACAACGTCGCGCTCGTGCTTGCCACGACGGGATATTCTCCCGAACAGGAGGCAGCAGTAAAAAAGGCGGCTGAAAAGATCGCGATCTTCCGCGCGAGCAATATGTCTCTCGGCGTAAACCTTCTCGTACACCTGTGCAAAAAGGCGGCGGCGTTCCTCGGCGAAGGTTTCGACGTAGAAATAGTCGAAACACACCACAATAAGAAAGTCGACTCTCCGTCAGGCACTGCTCTCACTCTTGCAAACGCTATTAAGGAAGAAAAAGAAAATTCTTATCTGACTTTCGGCAGGCACGGCAACGACACAAAACGCAAAAAGGACGAAATAGGCGTACACGCAGTCAGAGGCGGCACGATCGTTGGCAAACACGAGGTGCACTTCTTCGGAGAAGACGAAGTCATTACCCTGACTCACGAGGCGCACAGCAAGGCAGTATTCGCTCAGGGTGCGATAAGGGCTGCGGCTTTCCTCGCAAAACAGAAACCGGGGCTTTATTCGATGCCCGATCTCGTTGCATCGCTTTGATAAGACAATCCTCTTGCCGTTGAGAGATCAACGGTGAACTACAAAAAAATACGGACGGAATTTTATCCGTCCGTATTTTTTTTATCGTGTATCGATCTTACGAATTGTGATATTTGTTGTAAGCCTCGACGTAAGCGCGTTTGAATTCTTCAATCTCTCTCTTGTGTTCTTTGATGAGCGGGTCTATCTTCTGTGTGAGATAGCTGTGTTTGTTATAAACCGTTATTTCGAAAGTCTGCGCGAATTTAAGCGCGAGCGCCTGCTCCCACGAATATATTATGCCCGTTGTCTTGGTAAAGCTCTTGCCGTTGTCTTCATAGCTGTATGTAACGCTGTAATAATCCTTTGCAGAGCTTGTGGATTTGAGATCGCAAGAAACGTAGGTCGCCTGTATCTTTTTTCCTTTAACGAGGGTTTTGTTGTACGCAACGTATCTCGCCGTATAGATCACGGCAAAGACAATGACGACGACGCCTGCGATCATCGCTATTATCAGCGATGCCTGCGCGCCCTGTATACCCTCGTTGTCTTTCAGTATTATCATGACCGCCATCGGAACGAGTATGAGCACGAGCCCTACTATCGACGCGATCACGATAGACTTTACTCCGTTTTTCTTCATATTACTTTTTATATACGAGTCGGTTGCAGTTGGGACAGAATTCGAGTCCTCCGTCCTGACGGAGCTTTGCAGCTATATCCTTGGACAGTTCGAGTCCGCAGCCCATACATGAATTTGTCGCCTCGTCAAACGGAACGAGCGGCGGGAATTTTGCTACGTCCTTTGCTTTTTTGTATTTTGCAAAGAGTTCGGGCTCGATAGTCTTCTCTATCTCTTTCTGCTCTGCCATGACGGCTTTAGCTTTAGTCTGTATCTCCTGCTTGACTTTTTCCATATCTGGAGTACACTTTTTGACGTTCATGAAATATCCGTTGGCATTTGTGAAGAAAGTCTTTGCGTCTGCGTCGAGTCTTACGAGCTCTTTGCGCACTCCGTCAAGCTCCTTTTCGATATTTTCTATCATGGTATACAGTTTTATCAACTGTTTCTCATAATAATCCGCCTGCTTGAGATCGTTTATCTCGTCGACGCCTTTATAATATTCGTCTATGTCCGCAAGCAGCTTTTCGTACTGTTTGGTAAGTCTGTCGATATTTACGAAATGCTCGCCTATAACGCCGCTCATGCGCTTGCCGTCCTCGATGGTCTGCTTGTACAACTTCATGTTTCTGTTGTAAAGCACGGTCGCGTCGCTCGTCCTGAATTTCTCGTTGAGCTGATTGAGTTCTCTGTCCAGACTCTGGTATTTGAGCATACCTTCTATATTCATAATTTCTCCTTCAAGCCCTGCGGTAAGGATTGCCTTCCGTCTCGCTCTTATGATAGTTGATTTTGTATTTGTCAAGCACTGCGCCGATTATATCGACAATGCAGCGTTCGCTCGAAAAATGAGTGGTCTCCACGATCGCTACTCCCGCATAGCGCGCCTCGAGAGCTACGTTGTGTCTGACCTCTGCGGTAACGAGCGCGTCTATGCCCTCGTCCTGCAAACGGTAAATAAGATCGCTTTCTCTGCCTCCCGCACCCGTACTCACAGCAACTGTGCGGACTATCTTACCGGGTTCTCCGACGTATCTTACCACGGGATCTCCGAGAACGCGTGCGACTTTCTCCGCAAACTCCGCAAGGGTTACGGCTTTGTCAAGAATCCCTGTCCTCAGAGCCTCGCCGTATCCCGACGCAACTTTTACGCCGAGCATCGTTGCCACCGTATCGTTTGTTCCTCCCTCGCAGATATCGACGTTTGTATGCATCGCGATCTGAGCGATATTCTTTTTGATAAGCTCGCTGACTACGGCATATCTCATACGGTCTTTGTCCGAGCAAAGCGTCTTGATCCCGCCGAATATCACGGGGTGATGGCTTATGATAAGATTGCAGTTTTTGTCTTCAGCCTCACTCACGACCTCGGGGGTAACGTCCGTGCAAAGCATTATTCCCGTCACCTCAGATGATGAATCTCCGATGCAGAATCCGCTGTTGTCAAAGCTCATCTGCATCTCGAGCGGAGCAAAATCTTCAAGAATTTTCAGTATATCTTTTACCGTCATAATTTTCCTGCCCGTGTAGATTATAAAGCAATTGATTTACTTGCCGATATAATCTTTGAGTTTCTTTGTACGGTTGGGATGACGCAGTTTTCTCAGCGCCTTCGCCTCTATCTGTCTGATTCTTTCACGGGTTACGTTGAACTCTTTGCCCACCTCTTCGAGAGTCTTGGGTCTGCCGTCGCGAAGACCGTATCTCATCAAAAGAACTTCGTTCTCGCGCGGGGTAAGAGTATCGAGCACCTGTAAAAGCTGTTCTCTCAGCATCTTCGCCTCTGCCTTCTCTGCAGGAGATGCCGCCGTGTTGTCCTCTATGAAATCTCCGAGATGGCTGTCCTCTTCTTCGCCGATAGGAGTCTCGAGCGAAACGGGATCCTGCGCTATCTTCTGGATCTCTATGACTTTTTCTTCGGGGATATTCATTTCTTTTGCAATTTCGGCAGGCGTCGGTTCTCTGCCGAGAGTTTGCATAAGCTGACGGGTTACTCTGCCCGTCTTATTTATTGTTTCCACCATGTGAACGGGAATACGGATCGTCCTCGCCTGATCTGCGATCGCTCTCGTAATGGATTGTCTTATCCACCACGTCGCGTACGTCGAAAATTTGAATCCCTTCTTATAATCGAATTTCTCGACAGCCTTCATAAGACCGAGATTGCCTTCCTGGATAAGATCGAGGAACTGCATGCCTCTGCCGACGTACCTCTTTGCGATAGATACGACAAGCCTCAGGTTTGCCTCGCTTAATCTGTCTTTTGCAGCCTGATCGCCCTTTGCCATTTTCTCCGCAAGCACGATCTCTTCTTCTGACGTAAGAAGAGGAACTTGTCCGATGTCCTTCAGATACATCTTTACGGAGTCGTCCGTCGTGCCTTCGAGAGAATCGAGCGACATCTTTTCTTCAAGCGTCGTCTCTTCTATCGTTATGCCCTTGGACTCGATCTCGGTAAAGACGTTTTCCATCTCCTGAACGTCGAGGTCGAAACGGGTCAACTTTTCGTTGATCTCGTCTTCGTTCAGCTTTCCGTCTTTGGCGGAAGCTATGAGTTTTGCGACTTCCTGCGCGATTTTCTCCTCTCTCGCAGTTCTCTTGTCGCTTTCTTTCTTTTCGTTGTCCATATTTCCTCCGACTTTATTTTTTCTTTTGGTTGTTGCTCATCTGAGCGAGTATTTGCGTTTTTTCGTCTTCCGATCCGCTTTCGGTATAAGCCTTGAGAAGGGATTTGCGCTGTTTTTTCACAAACTCGTTCTCGAGTGCCCTCACGCAGTCGAAAAAGTATGTTTTGGCGACTTTCTCGTTGACTATCCTGCCCGTCGCTATTACTTCTGCCGCCTCGGGATATTGTTTCTCGAGCGATATGAGATCGTCGACCGACAATTCCGAGTCGCTGTTCTGCCTGTAATAATCGTAAAGCTTTTTATGTTCGTCATCCTCGCAGTATAAGGACAGATCTTTATCGAATCTCAGATCTTCCACTCCGCCGAAAAGCGCGTACAGCACAAAACGCATCGCCTTGTAATATTTGCCGTCTTTTCTTTTAGGCTTTTCGGTAAGCAGAGTCGGCGCGCCTTCTTCAGAGAATTCAGACTCCTGCATAAGCTGTCTTCTCACCGTATCGTTTCCGAGTCCGCTGAGCTTGGATACTATCGGTATATACGCGTCTATCTGCGCGGGAGAAGGCAAAGTTTTAAGTATCTTTACCGCCTCGACTACATACTTGCCCTGCTCTTCTGCAACCTTCATATCGTAGCCTTTTGCAAGCGTGCGCAGTTTATACTCAAACAGCGGCAAAGCCTTGGCAAGTTGTGCAGAAAAGTTTTCTACGCCGCGCTCCTTGACGTATTCGTCAGGATCGAGATTGTCAGGCAACGACACGACTTTTACGTTAAGACCTGCACCGTAGAATATATCGAGGCTCCTCAGAGTAGCGGCTTGTCCCGCGGTATCGCCGTCGTAACAAACGTATACGGTGTCGCTGTAACGCTTGACTATCTCCGCCTGTTTCACGTTGAGCGCGGTGCCCATAGAGGCGACTACGTTCTGTATTCCCGCCTGATACAGAGAGATGACGTCCATGTATCCCTCTACCATGATAACGCTGTTCACCGCGTTCTTGAGCTTGTATTTCTTGAGAGTGTCCTGTCCGAAAACTTCGCACTTCTTGTTGAAGATCAACGTGTCGTTGGTATTGCGGTACTTCATCTGTTTTTCAGAGGTAAGCACGCGCCCGCCGAACGCGATAACTCTTTTCATACCGTCTATGATAGGCACTATGAGCCTGCCTGCCATTACGTCGTAGACTTTGCCTTCTTTTTGCGCGCACGCGCCCGCCTCGATCATTTCGAGCTCGTTGAATCCCTTTTCTTTGAGAAACGCGGGCAATTTGTTGTAATCGGGCGAATATCCGAGTCCGAACGTAACCGCAGTAGACTTGGAAATACCTCTCTTTTCGAGATAATCTCTCGCGATCTTTCCGCCGTCCGAGACAAGGCAATCGTAATAAAACCTCGCCGCCGTCTTCATGAGATCGTAAAGCCTTTCCTTCTTTTTATGCGTATTCTCGCCGTGACGCTTGGACTTGAACTCGGGCATCGGCAGACCTACTTTCTGCGAAAGAAGTTTGCACGCGCTCATAAAATCAATATTCTCGATATCCATAACGAACTTTATTACGTCTCCGCCGACGTGGCAACCGAAACAATAATACGCTTGTCTTTGCTCGTCTACCGAGAAAGACGGCGTTTTTTCGTGATGAAAAGGACAGCAAGCCCAATACCTGCCGCCTTTGCTCGTCAACGGAACGTATCCCGCAACGACATCTACGATATTCGCTTTGGATTTGAGAGTGTCCAACCACTCGTTAAAGGTCTGTTCTTTCATGCTTCTAATAACTAAATACGAAGTTTTTTTGCGTTTTCCTTAATATAAATAAAATATTTTTACCAGATTTTGCAAAATTATACAAAACGGCGTCGATTTTTCGCGATACAGTCTGATATTTACTACTAAATAACATTAAAATGCCCCGATTTGTAAAGCTCACCTTACGAGCGACAGAATAGTGAGCCGCGCGAACGTCACCAATTCAGTCTATCCTGTACAAAGGCACAAATGCGGCGCGGCAAAGACGAGGCGTAAAAAACAGACGAGGAAACTCGTCTGTTTTT
>CALWRH010000015.1 GCA_944383895.1 uncultured Christensenellaceae bacterium
AACACAAAAGAAAAAACATAATCGCGCAATCTATAAATCGCGTTTAAGGTCATACGGCTGTAATTACAGGATATTAAAAACGCAAAACACGGATTATTTAATAAGCGGATTGTCAATATAAGCGCAACATTTTTACAATTCTTGTTTTGACAAGTCTGCCGGGGGTTGGAAGTTCAGCGCTTTCTATGGTCTGTTATTTATTTTCGCTACGTTTTGAGCAAGAGTGCGTTCATGTTTTCGTTCATCCCATATTGTCATGCACGGTAATTGACGTTCCGCGCCGGCTTGCCCATGTTCCCCGTCACACGGTCGGGTAAGCCTACCTCGTCGCGGTTAGCACCCGCTGCTCCGGGTCGCACCGAGCGCTTGACAGACATATTTATATTGTGTATAATAGTCGTATAAATGCCTATTAAGAAAAAACGGCGGAAAAAAAGGAGAAACAATTTGAGCGGCGAGGACCCCGGTTCTCACAGTAGAAGCTATAATTTAAGACGATAAAAGCATAATCCGACAAAAATCGGATTGTGCTTTTTTGCGTTATAAAGAGGAAATATGGTTGGAGCGATAATATTACAGATAGTACTCATTTTACTCAACGCGATATTCGCGGCGGCGGAGATTGCGGTCATATCATGCAACGGCAAGAAGCTGGAAAAAATGGCTGAAGAGGGAGACAAGAGGGCAAGGCGGATAGTCAGCCTGACGGAGCGCCCGGCGAAATTCCTTTCCACGATACAGGTTGCGATTACGCTTGCAGGACTTTTGGGAAGCGCGTTCGCAGCGGACTTTTTCGCAGAGCCGCTTGCGGGGGCGATAATGAGCCTCGGCGTAGAGGAAAGAGCGCGCGGCGTTATTGAGACGGTGTGCGTGATACTCGTCACGATAATACTTGCGTTTTTCAATATTACGTTCGGGGAGCTTATACCCAAGCGGCTTGCGATGAAAAGCTCTGAAAAACTCGCGCTCGCGCTGTCGGGTACGCTGACAGGGGTATCGGTCGTCTTTGCGCCGCTGGTATGGCTGCTTACCGTTACGGCGAACGGCGTGCTCAAGCTTTTCGGCGTTAAGGCGGAAGAGGATGATAAGAAGGTCACCGAAGAGGAGATAATCCTGATGGCGGAGGCAGGCAGGGAAACCGGTCAGATAGACGAGCAGGAAAACGAGATGATACAAAACGTGTTCGAGTTCAAGGAAAACAGCGCAGGCGACGTCTGCACTCACAGAAAGGACGTGGTAATACTTTTTACTTACGAGGACGACGAGAGCTGGAACAGGACAATCATGGAAAACAAGCATATCTATTACCCCGTCTGCGGCAAGGACGCGGACGACGTGGTGGGTATGCTTGACACCAAGATATACTTCAGACTGCCCGACAAGAGCAGAAGCGAGGTCATGGAAAAGGCGGTGCGCCCTGCGTTTTTCGTGCCCGAAAACCTGACCGCGAACAACCTTTTCTACAAGATGAAGGAAAGCAAGGAGCATATCATGGTCGTCGTGGACGAATACGGCGGCATGAGGGGCATAGTCACGATAAAAGACCTGCTCGAACTGCTCGTCGGCGAAATGACGGACAAGGACGAAGAAGAGGACTACACGGTGGAAAGCGTGGACGAAAACAGCTGGAAGGTCAAAGGTCTTTTGCCGATAGAAGAAGCGGAGGATCTTTTCGGGATAAAGCCTGACGAGGACGAGGAATATGAAACCTTTTCGGGCTATGTGCTGGGCAAATTGGAAAATGTGCCGGCAGACGGCGATACGCCTGAGTTGGCGGACGGAGATCTGACGATAAAGGTGCAAAAGGTGGAAAAGAGAAGAATCACTGAAATGACGGTCACGAGAAATGTGCCGGAAAGCGCAGAGAAAAAAGAGCATGAAAAAGAGGATTGAGCGCAAAATCATAAAAAATTGACGTCAAAAGGCGAAATCAAGCCGTTTAAGACAAATTCAAGCCGCATTCGGGAAGAAGTACGAGAAAACCCGAAGCGGCGTTTTTACGCCCTCTGACAACCTTTTTTGCAAAAAGGGTTGCCCTTGCAAGAAAAGCTGTGATATAATACGATTGTTAAAATATTATAATCTTGCGCGAGCGCACGCGCATTGGCGCACGCACACACGTATGCGCGCAGGAAAAACGGAGGTTAAAATGTCCAAAAACGACGGCTACACAGAGAGCAACATACAAGTGCTCGAAGGGCTGGAACCCGTACGCAAAAGACCGGGCATGTATATCGGCTCGACCGACGAAAGAGGACTGCATCATCTCGTGTTCGAGGTGGTGGACAACTCTATCGACGAGGCGATGGCAGGTTATTGCGACACCGTTGAAGTGGAACTGCTCGCCAACGGAGCGGTGGCGGTCACCGACAACGGCAGAGGTATTCCGGTGGGTATCATTGAAAAAGAAGGCAAGTCTGCGGTCGAAGTAGTGTTGACAAAGTTGCACGCAGGCGGCAAGTTCGGCGGCGGCGGTTACAAATTCTCGGGCGGTCTGCACGGCGTTGGCGTATCCTGCGTCAACGCGCTCAGCGAATGGCTCGAAGTCGAAGTCGCGCAGGAAGGTTGTCTGTACAAGATGAGCTTTTCACGCGGCAAGACGCAAAAGCCGCTCGCAAAGATAGGCACCACCAAGAGAAGGGGAACCAAAGTCGTTTTCTATCCCGACGCAGAGATATTTGAAACGCTTGAATTCGACTATGCCACATTGAGGCACCGTTTGCAGGAGCTTGCGTATCTCAACAAGGGTCTGAAGATAATCCTCAAGGACTCCCGCGCACTCAAAGAGAACTGTGAGACCTTCCATTACGAAGGCGGTATCGTAGAGTACGTTTCCAGCCTCAATACGAAGGGTGGCATGCCAGAGCAGCCGCTTTACATCTTCGCGTCGACGGATACATATCAGGTAGAGATCGCGATGCAGTACAATACCTCTTATCAGGAGACGATCTACAGCTACGCGAACAACATCAACACGCATGAAGGAGGCACGCACCTCGACGGATTCAAGGCAGTGCTGACAAAGCTGTTCAACGATTACGGCGAAAAGCTCAAACTTCTCAAGAACGAAGAAAAACTCTCCGGCGAAGACTGCCGCGAAGGTATAGTTGCTATCGTCAGCGTTAAGCTTATCGATCCTCAGTTCGAAGGTCAGACCAAGACGAGGCTCGGCAACAGCTTTATGAGAAACGTCGTTACCAAGGTATTCGGAGAGAAGTTTGAAACCTATCTCGAAGAAAATCCCAAAGAGGCGAGAGAACTCATTACCAAGGCTGTCAACGCCAAAAAGGCGAGAGACGCCGCGAGAAACGCGCGCGATCTTACCCGCCGCAAGAGTTTCCTCGAGTCTACGACTCTTCCCGGCAAGCTTGCGGACTGCAGCGAAAGAGATCCCAAAAAGTGCGAGATATATCTCGTAGAGGGCGACAGCGCGGGCGGTACGGCAAAGCAGGGCAGAGACAGACGTTTCCAGGCTATACTGCCGCTCAGAGGCAAGATCTTAAACGTAGAAAAGGCTAGTCTGCACCGCATACTCGAGAGCGAGGAGATCAAGAACATGATCACGACTTTCGGCTGCGGCATACACGAGGACTGCGATCTTTCAAAACTCAAATACGACCGCATCATTTGCATGACCGATGCTGACGTAGACGGCAGCCATATCAGAATACTTCTTCTGACGTTCTTCTACCGTTTCATGAAACCGCTCGTAGAGGAAGGACACGTATATATCGCTCAGCCTCCGCTCTACAAGGTAACGCTCAAGAACAGCAAGAGAGAGGAGTATTTCTATAAAGACGAAGACCTCGAAAATTTCCTCGTAAGCATTGACAGAAAGGGCGAGGTACAGCGTTACAAAGGTCTCGGCGAAATGGATCAGGAACAGCTGTGGGAAACCACTATGAACCCTGAGACCCGCACTCTTCTCAGAGTCAACGTCAAGGACGCGGAAAAAGCGAGCGAACTTTTCAGCCTGCTGATGGGCGAAGAACCCGAAAGAAGAAGACAGTTTATCGAGGAGAACGCAAACCTCGTGACCGATCTCGACGTATAAGAGGTGAAACATGGAAAACGAAAATAAGAAAGATATAGCCGAGATGCTCGAAAAGACGAACGTCGTCGATATAGAGCTTGAAAGCGAAATGAAAAAATCGTTTATCGCTTACGCTATGGCGGTAAACGTATCGCGTGCGATCCCCGACGTAAGAGACGGTCTTAAACCCGTTCACAGAAGAATTCTTTTCGATATGAACGAACTGGGACTTACCAGCGATAAGCCGTTCAGAAAGTGCGCGCTCATCGTAGGCGACGTTCTGGGTAAATATCATCCGCACGGCGACTCGTCGGTATACGACGCGTTGGTAAGACTGGCGCAGAACTTCTCGATAAGATGCACTCTCGTGGACGGACACGGAAACTTCGGCAGCGTGGACGGAGACCCCCCGGCGGCTTACCGTTACACAGAAGCGAGACTGTCCAAGATAGCCAACGAAATGATACGCGATATTGACAAAAAGACGGTAGATTTCTATCCCAACTTCGACGATACGCGCGAACAACCCGTAGTGCTCCCGTCCCGTTATCCCAACCTTCTCGTAAACGGTTCTGACGGTATCGCGGTAGGTATGGCTACGAGTATTCCTCCGCACAACCTCGGCGAAGTTATCGACGGCACCGTCGCACTTCTCGACAATCCCGAACTCGACATCGACGAGCTCATGGAATACATACCCGCCCCCGACTATCCTACGGGCGCAGTGATCATGGGCAGGAGCGGCATCAAGAAGGCATACCGTACAGGTAAGGGCAACGCTATAATCCGCTCCAAGGTAGAGATAGAGGAGATGAGCAACGGCAAGAGCCGCCTTATCGTCACCGAGATCCCGTACCAGGTCAACAAAGCCAACCTTATCATGGCGATTGCCGATCTCGTAAAGACGAAGAGAGTAGAGGGCATAAGCGATATTCACGAGCAGTCCGACCGCGAAGGAATGAGAATAGTCATCGAGATCAAGAAGGAATACAATCCGCAGGTAGTGCTCAATCTTCTCTACAAGCACACGCAGCTGCAGGTATCCAACTCAATGATAATGCTCGCGCTCGTAGACGGCACCCCGAGGATACTCAATCTCAAGGAAATACTCGAGGAGTACATCAAGCATCAGAAATCCGTCATCGTGCGCCGTACGCAGTACGACCTCGACAAGGCTCAGGAAAGAGAGCATATCGTCAAAGGTCTTGTCGTAGCGCAGGCAAATATAGACGAAGTCGTCGCCATAATCCGCAAGTCGCCCGACAGAGCAACCAGCGCGGCAAGACTTATGGAGAGATTCGATCTGACTGAAAAGCAGGTCAACGCTATCCTCGACATGAGATTGCACAGACTCAATCAGCTCGCCGTGCACGAACTGCAGGAAGAACTCGACGAACTCGAAAAAGAGATCGCAGATCTCAAGAACATACTCGAAACTCCGCAGAGAGTTATCGATATTATAAAGACGGAACTTCTCGAGATCAAAGCTAAATACAACGATCCCAGAAGGAGCGAGCTGTCCTACGATTACAGCGACATCGACATCGAGGACCTTATCGACGAAGAAGACCTCATCGTATCCGTTACTCACGACGGCTATATCAAGCGCATGGGCGTGGACGAATACCGCGTGCAGAAACGCGGCGGCATAGGCGTTACCGCTCACAAGACAAAAGAAGAGGACTTTGTAGAAAACGTCATTGCGACCAATACGCACGACTTTATAATGTTCTTTACCAATAAGGGTAAGGTTTACCGCTGCAAGGGATACCAGATCCCCGAAACGGGCAAGAACAGCAAGGGCAGAGCTATCGTCAACCTGCTCAACCTCGGCGACGGAGAAGTCGTCAACGCGTACGTTTCGGTACCTCGCGACATGAAAGAGGGATACCTCGTCATGGCTACAAAAGAGGGTCTTATCAAGAAGACTGCTCTCGAAGAATTCGAGCGTATTCAGAACAACGGCAAGATCGCTATCTCTCTCGTGGGAGAGGACGAGCTCATCAGCGTACAGCTCACGAGCGGCAGCGACGAGATACTCATGGCGTCGAGCGGCGGCAAGTGTATCAGATTCAGCGAAGAAGACGTCCGTCCGACGGGCAGAACCAGCCAGGGCGTCAAGTCCATCAAGATGGATAAGGACGAGAGAGTCGTCGACATGACGATAATCAAAGAAGGTTGCGACGCGCTGACCATCACTGAGAACGGTTACGGCAAGCGTACCGATCTCTCCGAGTATTCGCTGCAGGGCAGAGCCGGCAAGGGCGTCAAGGTAGGCGTGCTCAACGATAAGACGGGCAACGTAGTCAACCTTAAACTCGTAGATCCCGAGAGCGACGATCTCATAATCATCGCAGACAACGGTATCACGATACGCGTAAAAGCGGGCGACGTTTCCAAGATGGGCAGAAATACGCAGGGCGTAAAGATAATGAGAATGAAGGACGCGACCAGCAAGGTATCCGCGTTCACGGTAGTGCCGCATGACGAAGGAGAGCAGACAGAGGCTCCTGCAGAGACCGCAGAGCAGACCGCGGAAACGGCTGCCGCAGAGGGCGGGGAAACTACAGGAGAAGGCGGTCAGGAGTAAAAATCCGTTAAAATCAAAACTACCAAAATCAAAACAGCACTTTGCGACAGCTCCCGGGGCTGTCGCAATTTTTATAAAGAGGTTCAGAGAAAGAGAAAAAAGGTGCCCGTGTTGATTAAACGGTGTTTTTCCTGACAAAATTTTCTAAAAACAAAAAAGAAAAAGCAATACTTTCATATTGTCAGACGTATAGGCATATTGAATTTGCAGGGCAGTGTAAAGGCGGTCGCAAGGCAAATCAAGGAGCGCAGAAAAGCAACCTGTACATTATCTGCACGAGGACGGCGGTGATATTGACAGAAATGCGCGACAGTATTATAATCAAAAGAGATGTTTACGGATTTTTGCCGTGAAAGGAGCGTTCTATGAGGTTAAAAAAATTAACGGTTTTTATTCTTTTGCTTTGCGTTGCAATGACGTTTGCGCTTGCCGCCTGTGACGATACGGGGAAGACGGGAGGCGGCGGAGAGACGGGTACAAAACTCGAACTTCCCTCTTTTACGGGGCAAAAGACAGACTATGACAAGGACGGACTTATCGGCGCATTGCAAGACAAGGGAATGCCCGAAGAGGTAAAGGATAGCGTTGAAGCGGTCTTTGACGATTCTGCCACGTCGAGCGCGTTTGCGACAGAGGACAAAGCGAGCATGGCGCAGTATGAAAAGGATCTTATCTCCAAGGGATTTACATACAGCGGAGAGTCAAAAGAGAACGGTTTTGTCGCCAGAATGTATCAGAATGACGTGACAAAAGAGGGAGAGGATGAGATAGAGTATCTGACCCAATGCGTCTTTATCCTTATCTGTGACGATACCTACTATGTGATATACTATGAATATGTACAGACGCAAGAGGTGTACAAAATGCCGGACGCGGAGCAGATGTCCGCATTTTATCTGCCGGCTTTGCCCGACGAGGGAGACGGCAGGATATCCGGTCTTTGGATAAACGGTATGGACGCGCTCGGGCTTGTTCCGTCAATCGAAGTCAGAGTTGAAACCGGCAACAAAGAATGGTTTAACGGCGTGAAAGAGCTTGTCGAAAATGCGGGATACGTGCAAGACCCGTATGAAGAGATCGATGAGAGCGAGGGCGGAAGCGAATACTATACATATTTTTATGAAACAGGAAAGCGGTTCTTTGCGCTGGAGCTGTTCTGCAATTCTTTTAAGGACGAACGGCTCGGCACAAGGTATGACGCGGAATTAAGGGTGTACGACAGTGTGCGCTATGACGAGGTGATGGACGGAGCGGCAAGCCTGTGGACACTCTATCCCGAGCTGGAAATGACATATACGACAGAGGTTTCGCGGACAATAAACGAAGGCAAGGAGATTTTTACCGACGAGCACACCGATATCGGAGAGATCAGGTTTAACGACTCCTTTATTCTCTTCAAGACGCAGTCTTGGTCCGATAAGAGCGAGACGTCATATTACAACCAGCCGAGCATAGACTACTACGACATCAACGAGCATAAAAATTATAAGGTGGTAAATTACGGCTACGCAAAAGAGATTGACGAGAGCAACCCCTGTTATTTCGCATACGAGTTTTTCTATATGAATTGCCGTATTTCCGACTATGCGTTAAATGCAACCGACATGAAAAAGACGGGCAACTCCAAGCAAATCGCCGGGGTGACCGTCTATGAGTACAAGGGCTATTACGACTATTCCGAAGAGCCGGAAGAGGGCGTTTATATTGAAAACAAAGCGCCGATGACCCTTTGGAAGGCGGAAAACGGCGTCGTGTTCGAGGGCAAGGTTGAAGGTGTTGAAACAGAAACGGAAATCCGGAACGAACACTTTGTCGTCACGTCTTTCAGCACGACCTGCGAGGGCGGCAATCCGTACTCCTCTCTGCCTCTTGCATACGAGCCGGGCACGATGCCGACAGACATCATAAAGCAGTATTACGGCGCGGACGCATACATAGACGAGGTGCAGGGCGCGGACGGATATTATGTCGAATATTATGTCGAAACCACATGGGACAGCGAAGATAATGCGATAGAAACCCTTTTGCCGACAATTCAGGTTTACGGAGTGACCGACAGCGAGATGCGGGCGCACAAAGACCTGCTCAGCCAAAAGTACGAAACAGACGGGGAAAGGTGGTATGTAAAGTTGAACGCGACAGAGACGCTGGTCGTACATATATTCGCCGGCAAGAACGGCGACGGCGAATCGATATGGGTGATAAACCTGAGCAAGGAAATCTACGACGTCCCCGAATTTTTTAAGCAGGAAGGCACGTTCCGCGTACACTTTACAGTCAACGACGACGGCGAAACCGAGAGATATATTCTTATAAAAGAGGGCGATGACTTTGCGTTGTACAAAGATCCGAATTGGGGAGAAGAGGGCGTCACAAGATACTCTCTGCAATTCTGCTATATTAAAGAAGGCGAGGACGCGTATCGGTACTACAACAACGAAAACGAGCCGAGCAGCCAAACGAACACGCTTGAAGAAGTCGCAAACGATATGATGCGGTATGAGCTTTTCGACTTTGTAATTTACGACAACTATGTCGAGGCAGGTACAGAGGAGATATGCGGAGTCACCGTGACAATTTATGAATACAGAGGAGATGACGGCACCGTCTATGCGCGCTACTATTTCGACGAGGTCAGCGGCGTTTTGATGAAAAAGCAGGTTATGTATGATAATGAACTCGTCACGACGGCAGAGGTGACCGAATTTTCAACGGACATCCGCTTTATTCAGGACGGATGCATGCCGCAGGACATGGACGGACGCGCTCAAGAAGTGATTTATTATCAGAACGGCGACATTTCCGTATCGACCCGTGTAACGGGCGTGGAAGAGCAGTATATGGACGGACTTGCGGCGCAGATTACGGCGGCAGGCGGCAGGATTATCGAAGAATACGCCGATGAAAAGGAGCGCAGAATTACGGCGACCGACATGGAGAATTACCTCGTCGTATTCAGATATTATTCTGACAATCAGCTCCTGACTGTTGAAGAGTCTGTATATACGGACGGAGTTTTCGGGGAGATTGGCATTTACATGTATGCAGACGGCTATGTCGACATCGCGTCCGTCTACGGCGAGGGAACTTACAACACGTCTTACAGCTCGACAAGCGCGGGCGAAACGACGCAATCGGAAAGAGAGATAATGTTTGACGGAAGCGCGGTTTATAACGGCAATTGGAATATCGAAAAGGACGGCTATGTAATATCATATGATAACCCCTATACGGTCGGCACGCTGAGCGTGGTCAATGTGTACAAGGAAAAGGGAACGATTGAGAGCTGTCTGTCAAGAATGATGAGCGAACACACCCAAAAATATGACTACGCCGCGATGGTTGCCGACGGTATCGCAACCGCCACGGAAGAGAATGTGAACGGCGTGGACTGCTATCTCTATCAGGTCACAATCGGCGGCGAGGTCACCAACAAATGGTGGGTGGACAAGAGCAGCGGAGTGACGGTAAAGAACTACTCGCTCAGCATAGATATTGACCCTGAAACGGGAGAGGAACTTTGGAGAGCGGAGAACACAAGCATCCTGTCCTTCTCTTCAGACCTGAGCGAAATGCCAGCACAGCCCGATTACGGCAATATGGCTGAACAGGGTGAAGAGATGAGCGCGGACAGATGGCTGGACGACTATAAGGTCAGCGCGAGCGTTGTCGGCGTGACCGGCTTTGACAGCTTTATGATTGTCGACATAAACGAGGGAGAGAGGAAAGCGACCATTCGCTTTATCGGTGAAAACATTGCGCTTGCCGACGACCCGTCCTCTCTCACCGGATATACCCATACCGGGAAATTGGAAGAAGTTAACGGCGACGGAACTATTATCACGATAGACAAATATGAATACTTTGACGAGACGACCGGAGAAAATCTTTACATCTCTGTCAGAATCGGTGATATTACAGAGAACGGATCGCCCTGTATCGACATCGAGATTTACATATTGAGCGAAGTTTGGGAGATAGTCTGATTTTCTCAAACAAAAAAACAAAAGGCACGCGCGGGAATTTTCTCGCGCGTGTTCGTTAAATGGAGTTTTTATAGCTAAAACTCCGCTTGTTTCGTTGCTTTTTCGGCAATTAAATCAGATAAAAAACGATATAGAAAATTCAACAAATCTGATATTTTTAATATCGGAACAGTACAAATATTATTGTTTTAATAAAGCTTAATTGCGATAAATTCAAAAAGGGGCGGCGCTTACGCTCCCGTTCTCGTCATCGCAAAGACGGGCACGCCGTGGTAGTCTGAGGTTTCTCTGAGTCCAGAGCCCGTTTTGCCGTAAAGCGCGACTTTGCTTTCCGTGTGCGTTTCAAGGTATATCGGCATATTTCCGCACAGTTCCGCCACAGCCGTTCCGAGCAGACCTTTGCCGCGTGCCTTTTCGTCTACGCCGACGTTTTTGATATAGCAATCGGTTGACGGATTGCAGTATTTTTTCGCCGGAGCGTCGGTAAACTCCAAATATCCGCCTGCAAAGCGAGCGCTTTTTCTCCCGCTACGGCGTGAAGTTTGCCGTTGAATTTTTGGTCTGCAAGCAGTTCGGAAAGGGGATTTTCCTTGTCGCCCGGGCGCTTTACGCCGGCTATTATATTCATCTCGTCGCTGTCGGTATAGGTGAAGTTCTGCGCCATAAACAGTTCACAGATAAAGAAAAATTCGCGCCCTTTTTGTATATTGCTATTGTCAAATAAGAGGGTATAAGCATCATGGTTTTCAAATATTTCGCCCGTCTTTACGTTTGCGGTTTCAATCTGCAACCGTATCGCCTTTGACGCCGTGCGTCCGTTTCATTGTGCCTCAACGTGGAAATTATGGCAAGCCCGGCTTTTTGCAGGAAAAACAAGGCAAATGAAAGCAAAAACGTATTTCATCTTGCGCGCGCGCGTTGTTTATGGTATTATATAAATGATATTTTTCAGGGATCCGACTTCGGATAGCGGGCAAGGGATGGAAATAATCGACAGCAAAAAAATGAAGACGTACACCGTCAGAAAAAGGACGTTTGTGGCTGTGCTTGCAGTAGTGCTGAGCATAGTCGCTTTGTGCTTTGTCAAGCTCGAACCCGCCGTTCCTCTCATATCTATACCGATAATCATCGCGGCGGCTTTCGTCGTTGACAAAGTGCTCATACTGATAAGACCCGACGTATACGGCAAAGATATGTTAAAACGCGGCAGATCTCCTATCATAGCAACGTGTACCGTCGTTTCTGTATTCACCGCCATATGTCTTCTGTCGGGCATAGTAGGATATCAGCTCGCTTTGTATACAGCGGCAAACGCCAACGTCGTCGGCACTTACGACAATATAGACGACGCCGTGGACTTTCTTCAGACCAGCGGGCTCTCCGACAAGTACGAGATAACCGTCAGGATGACGGGCAGTAACAAAAATGAGTTCAGGATAACCGCGGACTTCGTGCCACTGTCGGGCGAGTGTGACGAGTCGGATTTCAAAAATTATAAGTATTACGAAGTGAACGACAACGTCGTAACGGTAACGATAAGGGCATACAATATCGAATATAAAGGCGAGAAGATCTCTTATTATGTACTCAATGAAAAGCATCTCAACGCCAAGATAGAGCTGACAGAAACAGGTGTGCAGGTCGTGGACTACGGCAACGCGTTCGGCGTGGCGATAGGCGCGGCGTTCGGAGCGGCAGCGCAGATAGCGATACTCGTTATCGTATATGTCGTCGGTATAATCGCCGCGATCGTGCCGTCGGAAATATATTTTGAAAGGCTTGTTTCAAACGAAATCAAAAACGCGGCACAGAACGGATAAATTATTATCTCTGAAATAAAACAAAGCAGGGCTTGCGCCTGCTTTTTCTGTTTTATTGTCTTATAATACCTTACGAACCGTCAATCCGTCTTTTTCAATGCGGGTCTTTTCATGCAATAATGCGTATAGCCGTGAAAAGGCGCGCTTTCGAGGAGTTCGAAACCGAGATGTTTATAAAGAGCGACGTTTTCTTGTGTATGCGTTTCGAGATAGACGGGCATATCTCCGCACAGCTCATCGATAGCCTTGCGCAGCAGTCCTTTGCCGCGGGCAGAACTTGCTACGCCGATATTTTTTATATAGCAATCCGTTTCGGGGTTGTAATATTTGCCTGCAAAACCTTGCGCAAAAGAAACGTATTCTTTGAGAAGGGCTCTGCTGTGCGCGTCTGACAGTTTCATAGCCTCGAACATAAAGCGAGGATCGGCGAGAAGAAGAGCAAAGTCGCGGTCTTTGTCGCCGGGGCGTTTTACGCTTGCGATCACCTCGAAGTTTTCGTCGACGTAAGTATAGTCGAGCGCGCAGAAGACTTCGCATCTGAAAAGCAACTCTCTGCCTTTTGCAAGACGCTTTTCATCAAAGAAAAGGCGGTACGGCGTATAGTCGCAGAAAATTTCCGCAAAAGCCGCGCTTGTTTTTTTGAGTTCGTCTTTGTTTATTTTTCTCATAACTCTATCATATCACAAAAACATCTGTTTGGCAAAAGCAATAAAGCTTTGGTAAAGAACAGACCGTATATATAAACCTGACAATGCTAAGGCATTTTATCGCAAATAAAAAAGCAGGGATGATCCCTGCTTTTTTCGTATTCTTAAGGATTACAGAAGAAGTGCCGCCGCGCCGAGTATGCCTGCGTCGTTCTGCAGGGACGCGATCTTTACTTCTACGCGAGGATTGAATTTCGTGCCGAAAGATTTTTCGTCCATCATCTTCTGAAGCGGTACGGTAAGGCGATCTCTCTCTTTGGATATCGCGCCTCCGAGCAGAATTACGTCGGGGCGGAAGATATTGGCGAGGTTGACGAGTCCTTCTCCGATATAATTTATGTATGTGTCTACTACCTGCTGAGCGGTTTTGTCGCCGCGTTTTGCCGCTACGAAAGCCGTCATGCCGCTGACTTTGCCTTCTTTTGCCGCCTCTTCGTGCATAAGAGAAGAGGAGTCTTTTTCCATTGCCGCTTTGGTCTGACGGATAAGCGCGCTGACGGATGCGTAAGCCTCCCAGCAGCCGCGTCTGCCGCAGTTGCATTTTTCTCCGTCGACGACGATGACCATGTGTCCCGGTTCTGCGCCTGCGCACTCTCTGCCTTCGAACAGTTTGCCGTTTATGATAAAGCCGCCGCCTACGCCTGTGCCGAGAGTTACGAATACGACGTCGTTATAGCCCTTGCCCGCGCCGAAGACCTGTTCTCCGAGAGCGGCGCAGTTGGCGTCGTTGTTTATTCTGATAGGAACGTTGAAATAACGCTTGAGCTCGTCTACAACGGGTACGTTTTCGAGCGCGATGTTGTTGCTGTAACGTATCACGCCGCGGGCAGAATCTACCGCGCCCGGCTGACCTATGCCGATACCTTCTATGTCGGACAGGGTCACGCCTCCTTCCTTCATCGTGCCGTCGATGACTTTGCGTATGTCTTCGCTTATGCTGTAATCTTTGTCGTAGACGTTGGTGGGGACGGTGTATCTTGCGACTATCTTGCCGTCTTTGGATACAAGACCTCCTTTAATGCTCATGCCTCCTACGTCGACACCTATGTAATACATATTATTTATCTCCTTTGAGAGTATTGTTTATAATAACGTTACCAATGAAGGCGACGTTCCATTTCAGCGAGAATTTCTTTGCGCGCGAAGATTATCACGCAGGCAATGACGACCGCGCAGAAACCTGCGCAGATCGCGCTTGCGAGTACCTGATGCACAAGTCCGAACGCAAACAGTATTATTGGTACGAAACCTATCAGGGACAGAAAAAGGGTATCGTACAGAAGAGCCTTGTTTCTGCGTACCACTGCGCAGGATATAATACCGAGCGTGAGCACGGATATCATGATGATAAGCGGCAGGGCAAGGTCGAGCAGCCAATAGGTATCAGTCATTATATTGTCGAATACGACCTGAGCAAGCCACAGTATCAGAGATATCATGACTATCTGCCAGAAAGCTTTTATCCATGCGCTGTTATTGCTCATCACGGTATTTCTCATGGTCAGAAATCCGTACAGCAGCACCGCGCCTACCATGAGGAACCATTTGGTGGGCTGATGAAGTCCGAGATTTACCGCGAGAGAGGCGACGAATATGACAAAGCTTGCCGCCAAGTAAATGTTTGTCGCGGTAAAATGCGTGTGATGTCTGCGCTCCGCGCGCGCCGTTTTGGGCGGGAACGCAGGGGAGAGGTCCTCTTTGTCGTCCTCGGCAGTCAGCAGTTCGTGACACAGAGGGCAGATATGCGTTTTGCAGTCAACTTCTACGTTACAGAATTTGCATCGCATCGTCGTCCACCTCCCAGAAATTAGATGTTACCTTGAGATCTATGCCAAAATCGGTGAGATAGCGCGCAAAGCGTTTTTCTATCTCCGTGTCGGTTATCGTCCTTGTAAAGTTTATACACATGGTGTCGTATGCCGTTGCCGCGGTAATGGTTACGGGGCAGGCGTTGTTTGCCGTAATGCCGAATCCCATGTCCTTGATATAAGGTCTGAAACTCTCGGGCAGAGATACCACGCCTACGCTCGAGAAAGTCGCTGTCTTCTTGTTCTTGCCGAAGAACAGATTTGAAATTTTGAAGATGACGCGCTTGAGGAAAAGAGGCAGCATGCGCATAGGCAGAAATTTTTCTGCATAGACGGTCGTGGATATTTTGTCGGACAGCACTTCTTTGCGCGTGTCGCGTTTCAGACACTCGTGTATAGTCTGCGTGAGCGACTCGAGCGTCATGTCGTCGCTTGCCGTTACGCCGATACGCGAGAAAAGAGAAAAGTTTCTTAGCGTTACGGAAGAGAAGATCTTTCTCAGGTTAATAGGCACGAAAAGCTGTATGTCCTGTGGCGGCAGATTGCGCGGCTTGATCTTGGTTTCGTAAACGCTGAGCATGAACAGCGCGCCTATCATTTCGGTAACCGTGCAGTTGTGCTCGCGGCAGACGTTGACGAACTGCTTTGCGGGGGTGTACATATTGATGACGCCCTTGCCCGCGTTCTCAAAGCGTATGCCGTCTATGCGGTAAGATTTTTTGCCCTTGAGAGAGCTGATAGTCAGATCTTTTATCTTCTTCTTTTTGTAGTTGGTCAGAAAACTGTCTTCGTATTCGCGCGGATTGACGGGCGAGCCTACGGTCAGGACTTTCTGCTCTCCGTCAACGGGATAGCCTTTGAGCGTGAAGTAAGTGAAGAGCAGGCTCTTTATGAATTCAGCCGCTCCCGTGCCGTCCGTGACTGCATGGAAGAAGTCGGCAAATATCACGTTTCTGAAAACGCTTATCCTGAAACAGAACCCGCCGCAGTTGGAAGAGGTTATCTTTTTCATTACCACGGGGTCGGCGTCGTAAACCTTCGGCTTGCCGCCGTGTTCTTCGAAATAGAACCAGAAGACGCCGCGTTTGAGCATTACGTTCATGGAAGGAAAGCGTCTTATCGTTATTTCGAGAGCGCGTTGCAGGACCATTTTATCGACGTCCTCGTTAAGGCGCACGAAAATGTTGAACAAGTTCTGATTCTGCTTGTCCGCCATCATTGGGAATATTTTCGCGCTGTTATCGAGGCGCAGCCATTTTACCGATTTTTCAGACATATCTAAAGTATATCATAATCGCGCCGATAAATGAATAAAAAAGAATAAATTTATCGCGTTTGTAAAAATTTGTGATTTTATCATATAAATAACCGCTTTAACGGCAAAGCTTTGCGTTTTTCGCAAATACTCGCCGCGCGTAATCCGTTGAGGATAAAACGCATAAGCTTTATTATGCAGATATACGAATACATATCATGTTATTTTGTCGGGTTCGCGCTCTCTTTGCTGCTCTTGTATATTTCGGGCGTAAAAAAGAAGGCAGCCTTTTATTTCTATGCCGTCAATTCGGTAGCGGGGTTTATATCGTCCGTCGCGTTTGTCGCGTTCGAACAAGCAGACCCGGTGTTCTTGTTGTCGGGAGGCTTGTTCGGCATAACGGGGCAGGGGTTGCTCTGCGTCTTAAGACTTATCGCAAAAATATTGCAGCTTTAGGGTAGAATTTTTGTCGTTGTTGCAGGGGTAGAAGTAAACCGCTTAAGAAATAAGATAAAAAAACGGACGGCAAACGCCGTCCGCAGTTGACTTGTGATATAAGATTACTGAGCGAGGATCTGTTTTACGAGGTCCACGACTTTAGTGATCAGATTGTTCTCCACGATGAATTTGCCTATCGGATCGGTTTCTTTTGCGTTTTCCACAAAGAAGTTGACTTCGGTAAATGTCGGAGCGAGAGTCACCACGATATAAGCTACTACCATGGCAATGAACGCGCCTTTGACTATACCGAGCAGACCGCCCGTAAATCTGCTGAGGCCTCCGGGCAGACGACGCAGGAACAGTCTTTTGATAAGTCCGATCACGATAGCGAGAACTATCCATATTACAATAAAGCATGCCGCATAAAGAACGGTTTGCTGCACGTTTGCGTCTGCAATAAAGCTGTTCAGCTGGTCTGCAACGAGCGGCTGTACGAAACCGACTGCGAAAGCCGCACCGAAAATCACGCCCGCCATCTTGATAAGACCGAGCAATTCTACCCCGAAACCTTTTACAAGACCAGCGATAAAGCCGAGCAGCACGAAAGCAAGCAGGACTATCGTGATATAGGATATAGGCAACGGCGGCAACATGCTGCCGAGATCTACACAGAGTATCATAATATCTTCACCCTCCGTTAATAGTGTACGTTTCCGCGCTGTTTTATTGTATGCGCAAGCGAGGAAAAATACAATTACAGTATCACCGAGAGATATAACTTTCGGCTCTAATATTACTTTATCAAAGTTTTGCCGATATGTCAAGGCTTAAAACAAAATTAATAGTTAAGTCCTAAGAAAAAATCGTAAGTAAGCGACAAGGGGAGAGCAGCTATCGGACAAATGTTGATAAGATGAAAGAAAGCATGTGAAAAGTGCGGTATTTGACGAAAAAGCGACAGGTTTGCAAAGGCAGAATAAAAATTCGCAACGGGTCAATACTCGATGTATGGAAAAAAGAAAAGTCGTATTTGTTTGTATCGGTACGCCGAGGATAGTAGGGGACAGCCTCGGTCCTCTTGTGGGTGACGAACTCAGAAAACGCAACGTAAGCGCGTATGTCTACGGTACGCTCAGACGTCCTATAACCGCGCTTAACCTACACGGGTACAAAAAAATGCTTAGCACATATCATCGAGGAGATCTGATCGTGGCAATAGATGCGACTATGGGAAATCTCGAAGACGTGGGCAAACTCAAAGTCGTAGAAGGCGGTCTGCGCCCTGCGGGAGCGTTCAGAAAAAATTCTGCAAAGCTCGGCGATATAGGTATTATGGCGATCGTAGGAGAGAGGGACGGGGATATGCTTTTACAGCTCAAAACCGCCGACCCGTCTTTTGTTCAGAAACTTGCCGACGACGTGGTAAATCTTGTCGGATCGGTGAAATATTAACGTTTTTTTAATCTCCATTTTACAAGATGATTACCTAATAGTTGTTGACTATTCGCCTTAAATAATATATTATTTAGATAATCGACCGCGGGGAATTACCGCGGTCTACCGTAATTTTTCGGAGGTAAAATGAGTAAAAAAGCCGGAATAATCAGGACTGTAATAATCATTGTTACGATAGTCGTGCTGATCGCTCTTGTATGGATAATTCTCGGTACGGGCAAAAAACCTGCAGAACTTCCTTACGACGGCAGCGGGGACTCCTTCGTCACGATGCTTGAAAAAGGAGAAATAGAGGCAGTCTACGTCGTCAACGGAAGCGACGCGTATATTTTGAAGAAAAACTCGGCGACGAGTTACGATACTTTTATAAAAAATCCTTCCAAAACGGCGGATTTTCATGTTGAAACGGGCGGATATACCGCAATTCTGCAACTTTTCGACGATCTCAGAAACAAGCAGGAAGAGGGCGCGGACATCACTGTTCCAGAGCTTACGCTCCATTACGAAACGGGAGTCAGCTGGACTTCGATCGTCTTCCCGATAATAATGCTTCTGCTGCTCGGCGGCACGATATTCTTTATTATCAGACAGAACGCGGGCGCAAATAAGCAGGCTATGAACTTCGGCAAGACCAAGGCGAGGATGACTATGAGCACCAACGTAAAGTTCTCTGACGTCGCTGGTGCAGAAGAAGAAAAAGAAGAACTCAAAGAGATAGTCGACTTTCTCAAGAATCCGCAGAAATTCAGCGAGCTCGGCGCGCGTATCCCCAAGGGCGTACTTCTCGTAGGCCCTCCGGGCACGGGTAAGACGTTGTTCGCAAAAGCCGTCGCAGGCGAGAGCAACGTACCGTTTTTCTCGATAAGCGGTTCTGACTTCGTAGAAATGTTCGTAGGTACGGGCGCGGCGCGTGTCAGAGATCTTTTCGATCAGGCAAAGCGCAATATGCCCTGTATAGTGTTTATCGATGAGATAGACGCCGTCGGTCGTCAGAGAGGCGCGGGTCTCGGCGGCGGTCACGACGAGAGAGAGCAGACGCTCAACCAGCTGCTCGTGCAGATGGACGGTTTCGAGAAAAACGAGGGTATCATAATCATGGCGGCGACCAACCGTGCGGATATACTCGACCCCGCATTGTTAAGACCGGGCAGATTCGACCGTCAGATATACGTCAACATCCCCGACGTAAAGGGAAGAGAAGAAATATTCAAGGTCCACAGCCGCAACAAACCTCTCGCGCCGGACGTATCCTTCAAGATACTTGCGCGCATGACGAGCGGTTTCAGCGGCGCGGATATCGCCAACCTTCTCAACGAGGCGGCTATCCTTGCGGCAAGAGCGGGCAGAAAGGTCATAGTTATGGAAGATATCTTAGAGGGTATCAATAAGGTCATAGCAGGTCCGCAGAAAAAGAGCCGCGTAGTTACCGAGAGCGACAAGAGGATCACCGCTTATCACGAGGCAGGACACGCGATAATCGCAAGACTTCTCCCCGGTTGCGACGAGGTGCAGGAAGTCAGCATAATCCCGAGAGGCGCGGCGGCAGGTTATACGCTCACGCGTCCCGACAGCGACGACAGCCACGTTACCAAGAACAAACTGCTCGACAACATCGCTATGATGCTCGGCGGCAGAGCAGCTGAACAGATCGTCATACACGACATCTCCACAGGCGCAAGCAACGATATCGAACGCGCAAGCGGCATCGCACGCAAGATGGTCACCGAGTGGGGTATGAGCGAGCAGCTCGGCAATATGTTCCTCGGCGGCAACAAAGAAGTGTTCCTCGGCAGAGATTACGGCACGACGCACTCTTACAGCGAAAAGCTCGGAGGCCTTATCGACAGCGAAGTCAAGCGCATCCTCGACGAGGCTTACGACCGCGCGCTCAAGCTGATCAAGGATCACAGGAGCGTCATGGACAACATGGTCAAGGTTTTGTTTGCCAAGAATACCATTTATACCGACGAGGTAGAAATGCTGTTTGACGGCAAGAGCGCGGACGAAGTGATCAAGGCGATAGACGAAAGACAGGCAAGACACGAGACCTACCGTTACGATTACGAGCCCAAGCGCGAAGAGCAGGAGGCAAAGATAGTCAGCGCGAGCGAGTTTACGGCGGAAAAAGCAGAAAAGAAGGCTCCCTTAAAAGAGCAGGAAAAGCCCGCTGAAACCGAAGTCGAAGAATGCTCCGCAGAAACGCCCGCAGAAGTCAAACCCGTCAGAAAACCGAGAAAGACTGTCAAAAAAGACGACGTCGCAAAACCCGAAGACGGTGACGACAAAAAAGAATAATAAAAAGCTTTGACAGACTATCATAAGCAAGCAAAGCCGCCCGAAAAGGGGCGGCTTGTTGTTTTTCAAAGTTTCATAAAAAATTATTGACCACTGCGGAAAGTAATGGTATCATATCGGTATAAAGTTTATATTCTTTGGGCAAGCGTAATGCTGACCGGTGGTGATGCCGTCTTTGAACGGATTAGTCCAACAACCTCAATAGCCGATACGGTGAGATTCCGTAACCGCCTGTAAAGTCAGACTGGGAAAGAGTGTAGACAAGCGTGCGAAAGCGCGCCGAGTTTGCTATCTTACTTGCCCGTTGCATATCGTGCAGCGGGTTTTTTCGCGTCATTGACGCGTATTTTGCGTTTGCCTCTGAGAAAAATATTTCGGAGGTGTTTTTTATGACTCTCACTACAAAAAAAGCGGCGTTGACCGCGGCAATGAGCGCGCTTACTGCAGTGCTCACCCTTATCTCCGTTCCTTTGCCGGGAGGGGGATATTACAATTTCGGAGACGTCGCGATTTTCGAGTGCTCCTTATCTCTCGGTCCCGCTCTCGGCGCGGTCTGCGGAGGACTCGGCGGAGCGATAGGCGATCTTATCCTCGGCTATACTTTTTACGCGCCGTTTACACTTGTAATTAAAGCCTTGGAAGGTTATATTGCGGGCAGCCTGTTTGCGATATGCAAAAAAACTGTTCTGAAAAACAAAAGGACGATTAAAAACGTAATATTCGGTTCATTGACTAACTTAGCGGGAGGCATAGTCATGGCGGCAGGCTACTTTTTAGCAGAAGGGTTGCTGCTTGCAGAGGGCAGGTGGCAGGGAGGAATAGTCAATCTGCCGTGGAATATTCTGCAGGGATCGGTTTCGTCTGTCGTAGCGGCGGTTATCCTGTTTGCGTGCCGTCTTGACACTCTTATATGCAAAGTGTCTGGCGCGCCTCGCGAAACAGCGGATAAAGGCGATAAAGACGACAAAAACTCAGTAGACGAAAATAAGGACAATACCGCTGCGGAAAACAGCAACAATACGGATGACAAAAAATAGTATAAATAAAAATGCCGCTCTCAAATGAGCGGCAATGTCTGATTATTTTTTATCTTTGTTTTCGGGAATTTCGTCGGCGTTCTTTTGTGAGGGCGATACGTCGGGCAGCACGTTTGACGTAGAGGTGTCGGGGATTTCTGTATCGACGCTTTTTTCGGACATGGCTTGCGGTTTGTCGTTTCTGCGTCTTCCTCCCGCACTGTTTTTGTCGCGGGCTTTCTTTATGCTGCGGCGGATAAAACGCTCGTACTTAAGACTGCTGCCGAGCGTGTCTGTAACGTCGTTTATTACGAGGAAAGCGCTCTGATCGATCTGCGTTACGATAGACTTGAGCTTGCCTACTTCAAAGCGGTTTACCACGCAGTAGAGCACCGTCTTGCGGGATTGGGAAAAATGTCCCGTTGCGTCTATCGCGGTCACGCCTCTGCCGAATTCTTCGGTGAGAGCGTCTGCGACTTCGTCGTGGCTGTCGGTAATGATAAACGCAGATTTCGCTTTGTCGAAACCGTCAATGATAAAGTCGACAGCTTTAAGACCTACCGTATACGCGATCACCGAGTACAGAGGAGCGACCCAGCCTTTTGTTACTATACCCGCGATCACATAGAGTATGACGTTGTAACTCATTACGAAAGAGCCTACCGTCATGCCTATTTTTTTAGCAAAGACGACAGCCATGACTTCTACACCGTCTATCGCGCCGCCGAAACGTATCGTAATGCCGCTACCTATACCCGATATAATGCCGCCGAATACCGAGCAGAGCAGCAAATCGCTACCTGCGATAGGTGAGCCGTTTGAAAAATCTATACCGAAGACGTGCTGAAAGAGGTAAGAAAACAGCGAATAGACCGCCACGGTATAAAGAGAATACACGATGAACGGACCGCCGAGTCTTTTGAGCCCGAACAGGAAAAACGGTACGTTGAGGATCATCAGGTAAATGCTCATGCTGAGCGGAGTTACCTGACTGAGCAGTATAGAAGTACCCGAAAAACCGCCGTCGTACATACCTGCGGGGGCGAGCATGAGCGTAACGCCCACGGCGTTGATCACGCCTGCGAGCGTAAGGAATATAAAATTGGTATATCTCAGATTTCTGAAAAGCCTAAAGAAAGAGTTATTCTTCATTTACGTTACCCGACATAATTTTATCCACAAACATATTAACATATTACGCCTCATCCAACAAACGGAAAAAAGGTAAAAAAATCCGATTTTACAAAATTTTACTCAGATTTTTCAAAATTTCGTACAGGGGTGGATTATCTGCACAAATTCAGAGCGGAGCGGCATAAAATGATGTTATGGACTTATTGGAAAAATCAAGATCGGCAGCGCTTAAAAAATGCGGCGCGGCGGTAAAGAAAGACAGCGCGTCTTTCGGCGCGTTCGGCAGCGGCGGGAGAATTAAAGAAACCGTATATCCCTGCGACGGCTTGTCCTTAGCGAGAGTGATAGGACTGTTGAAAGACGAGAAGAGCGTCGTCTTGGGCGGCGCGACCAACGTGCTGTTTCCCGACGGAGATTATGACGGCACCGTCATAGCTACTTCAAAGGCGAAAGACGTGATGCGGAGAGGAGATAAAATATACTGCTCGGCCGGAGCGAGGTTGCCCGATGTGGTAAAAAAATGCGCGGGATACGCGCTTTCGGGGATGGAACAACTGTCGGGAATACCGGGCACCGTAGGCGGCGCAATAACCATGAACGCAGGCGCGTTCGGCAGAGAGATTGCCGAGCTTGTCACGAGAGTCGACGCGGTCACGCGGGACGGAAGGGTGGTAAGCTTTAATGCGGACGCGCTCGGTGCGGGATATCGTCATACGCAAATATCCGCAAAAGGGCTCACCGTGCTCGGTGCGGAGTTTTCGCTCGTCCCTTCGTCCTCAAAAGAGGTAAAGACCTGCATAGATGGGTTTGCTTTGCGGCGCAGTGAAAGCCAGCCCAAAGGCAGATCGCTCGGCAGCGTATTCAAACGCGCAGACGGCATTTCGGCAGGCTATTACATAGAGAGGGCAGGACTCAAGGGAAAGAGGATCGGCGGAGCGGAAATATCGCAAAAACACGCGGGTTTCATAATCAATACGGGTGAGGCGACGTCGGCGGATTTCGTATACCTTTCGGAACTCGCGAAAAAAGCCGTTTACGATAAGTTCGGGATAGAGCTCGAATACGAAGTAGTGTTTTTGTAAAAAATAATGTAAAATTTCAAAAAGCCTCGGCTGAGAGATGAAAAAGTCGCGGCTTTGGTATATAATAAGAAAGTCGGCGCACGCGACAAGGAGAAAGCATGAAGATAACTGCAGACTTTCATACGCATACCAGATACTCTCACGGCACGGGAACGGTCAACGACAACGCGGTAAACGCGCTCAGTCTGGGACTGCGCGCCGTAGCGATAACCGATCACGCGAGGAACCATCCTATCGTAGGAGTAAAGCAGTCCAAGCTTGACGCTATAAGACAGGATATAAACGCGGTTGACAAAGAGTACCGCAACATAAAAGTTCTCATGGGGCTCGAGGCAAACATAATAAGCAAAAAGGGAGATATAGACGTATCCGAAGAAGACGCCGAAAAACTCGATCTCCTGTTGCTCGGGTTTCATCTCACCGCTTATCAGAAGAGCTTAGCGGATTATTTCGCGCTTCCTTTCAACGGCGTTACGCGCATTTTTTTCAAGAACAGCGCGAAACAGAAGGCGGTCAATACGCAGGCGGTAATAGACAGCGTGCTCAGAAACAAGATCGACATACTCACTCACCCTGGTTTCAGGATAGACGTTGACTACTACGCGGTCGCGGAGGCATGCAGAGAGGCAGGCACGTTTATGGAGCTGTCTTCAAGGCACCGTATTCCCGACATTAGCGGACTCGAGCAGGCGCTCAAGGCAGGCGCGAAATTCATAGTCAACAGCGACGCGCACAAACCCGTAAACGTAGGGAGATGCGCTTATGCGTTGGATCTTATCGGAGAGCTCGGACTTACCGACAACGAAGTGGTGAACATTTCGGACAAGCCGATAACCTTCAGAAGGGGACTGACCGTATGAACATAACCTCAGAGGTAAAAGAGCAGATATTGCCGAAAAAAGAGGAGAGCCGCGCGGAAAAAACCGCGTTTCTTTTCGCACTCGTCAAGTGCCTCGGGTCGGTAGGAATAAGCGGCGGAAAGACGTTTTTAGAGCTCGAGAGCAAGCACAATCTGCCCGTGATAACCGCGGTCGGACTGATCAAGGAACTTACGGACATATCTGTTGAATACGGCTCGGGCGGCGGCAAGAGCTATTACGTCAGGATAAACGGAGAGGACGCGGGCAAGGTTCTTTCTTTGTTCGGAGAAGGAGGGCTTTTTTCTACGTTCGGCAGTACGGACGGGATAAAATCCCGCTTGCAGGCGCAGGCGTATGCAAGGGGAGCTTTTCTCGCAAGCGGCAGCGCGTACATACCTTCGGAAGACGGCGGAGGTTATCACGCAGAGTTTCTGTTTTTCGGCGAAGAGGCTGCCAAAGAATTTCAAAAATTATTGCACAGGTGTGCGTTAAACGTACAGGTTGCGGAGAAAGGGAGCTATTTCGGAGTGTACGCGAAATCCGAAAACGCGGTCAGCGACATCCTCGCTTTCATGGGTGCGTCGGACAGCGTTATGCAGATAGCGGACGTGAGCGCTATGAGAGAGATGAATAATTCCATCAACCGCGCGACAAACTGCACGATAGCCAACATAGATAAAAGTCAGGCAACGGTCATACGTCAGCTCGAGGCGATAGAAAGGCTGAAAGCGAGCGGAGAGTACGAAAAGCTGGACGACAAACTCAAAGAAACATGCGTTGCGAGAGAGCAGTACAAGGATTTCACTCTCGAACAGCTTGCGGCAAAGATGGGCATAAGCAAAAGCGGACTCAATCACAGACTTGCGAAGATAACTTCGCTCGGGGAGAAATGACATGGCGGAAGAGATAAAGAAGGAACAGAACGGACAAGACGTACAAAACGCTGCGGACGCGACGGCGCCCGTTTCTCAGCCTGCTCCCGAGCAGAAGAAAGAGGAGAAAAAGGCGGACGATAAGCCCGAAGTCAAACCCTTTGTGCATTTGCACGTCCATACTGACATGAGTCTTCTCGACGGAGCGGCAAGACTGACGAAAGGCAAGCATTTCCCTCTGCTCGAGGCTGCTGTTGCCAAGGGCATGCCGGGCGTCGCGATAACCGATCACGGCAACATGTTCGGCGTATTCACGATGTACAGAGCCTGCGCGGATAAATTCAAGGACTTAAAGCCGATCATAGGCTGCGAATTCTATACTTGCGAAAACATGTACGAGCAGAGCGGCAGACCGAGCGACTTCAACCACCTTCTGCTTATCGCAAAAGACAATGACGGATACCGCAACCTCGTTCAGATGGACAGCATGGCATACGTCGACGGTTTTTATTATAAGCCGCGTATAGATATAGAACTTCTCAAAAAGCACACTAAGGGCGTGATATGCTTATCGGCGTGTCTTTCGGGCAGGATCCCGAGGCTGTTGCTTGCGGGCGACTACGAGGGCGCGAAGAATTACGCGATAATGCTCCGCGATATGTTCGAAGAGGGAGATTTTTACATCGAACTTCAGGATCACGGATTGCCCGAACAAAAGAAGATAAACCCTCTTCTCGTACGACTTGCGAGAGAGATAGGAGTAAAAGTCGTTGCGACCAACGACGTGCATTACATAGAACGCGAAGACGCGGAGATGCAGGACGTGCTCCTCTGTATACAGACGGGCAAGACGATAGACGATCCGTCGCGCATGAAGTTCGACACCGATCAGTTCTATATGAAGACATACGACGAGATGATGGAGCTTTTCTCGTGGTGTCCCGAGGCTGTTACCAATACCGTAGAGGTAATGAACAAGTGCCACGTTACGATAGAAAAGCAGGACCTTCAGCCGCCGTATAAGCCGCCTGACGGACTTACTCCGCCTGAATATCTGCGCAAGATGGCTTACGAGGGGCTGATTGAGCGTTACGGCACGATTTCGGACGAACTCAGGGCAAGGGCGGAAAAAGAGCTCAACGTTATTATCACTAAAGGATTTGCAGACTATTATCTCGTCGTCTGGGACTTCATAAACTACGCGCGCCAGCACGGTATTCCCGTCGGAGCAGGCAGAGGCAGCGGCGTAGGCAGCGTCATAGCTTACGCGATACATATCACCAACGTCGACCCGCTCAGGTACAATCTGCTCTTCGAGCGTTTCCTTAACCCTGAAAGAGAGTCGCCGCCCGACTTCGACGTCGACTTCTGTTTCGAGAGGCGCGGAGAGGTCATCGAATACGTTACGAGAAAGTACGGCAGCGACAAGGTCTGTCAGATACTCGCGCTCGGCACGATGAAGGCAAAGGGCGCGATAAAGGACGTCGCGCGCGTCTACAACGTTCCGCTTACCGAAGTCAACAAGCTGACTAAGGCTATCGCCAACGACCCCAAGGTCACGCTCGACAAGGTGCTCGGCAGGACGGGTAACGAAGACGACAAAAAACTGTATTCACCCGAAGTCGTTGAGATGTACAACGACAATCCTACGCTGCGCAACGTCATAGACATGGCTTTGCGTATCGAGGGCATGCCGCGTAACTGTTCCAAGCACGCGGCGGGCGTCGTTATTTGCAGAGAAGTCATTTCGGATTTCGTGCCTTTGCAGAGAAACGGCGAGGATATCACCACGCAGTTCCAGAAGGAAGAAGTCGAGCTGATGGGAATGCTCAAAATGGACTTCCTCGGACTCAAGACTCTGACGGACGTCAGCAAGACGAGGCAGTACATAAAAGAGGACTTCGGCGTAGAGATAGATTTTCAGAAACTCGGTTACGACGACCCCGAGGTTTACAAACTGATAGGTACGGGAGAAACCGACGCGGTGTTCCAGCTTGAAAGTACGGGCATGAAGAAGTTTATGCAGGAACTCAGACCGCAGAGCCTTGAAGATATCATAGCAGGCATTTCGCTTTACCGACCGGGACCGATGGACGCGATACCCGATTATCTGCGTTCAAAGAACAATCCCGAAACGATAACCTACAAACACCCCGCGCTCGAGCCGATACTCAACATGACTTACGGCACGCTCGTATATCAGGAGCAGGTCATGCAGATAGTGCAGGTGCTCGCGGGATATTCGCTCGGCAGCGCGGACCTTCTCAGACGCGCGATGAGCAAGAAAAAGCCAGACGTAATGGCAAAGCACCGTCAGATATTCCTGTACGGCGACGAGAAGATGCATATCGACGGCGCGCTCAAGCGCGGAGTGGACGAAGACGTTGCCAACTCGATATTCGACGAAATGGAGAACTTTGCCAAGTACGCGTTCAACAAGTCGCACGCGGCGGCATACGCGGTACTCGCATACGAAACGGCTTACTTCAAACGTTATTACAATATAGAGTTTATCGCGGCGGTAATAAACAACCGCATCACCAACGCGGACGAAGTGCAGAAATATCTGACCTATCTCCGTGCTAAAGGGTATACGATATATCCGCCCGACGTCAACAAGTCGCGCGCAGTGTTCAAGACAGAGAACGGCGGACTCAGATTCGGACTCGGAGGAATAAAGAACGTCGGCGAGGCGGCAATGCAGACGCTCGTCGAGGAGAGGGAGAAAAACGGACCCTACAAGAGCATATCCGACATGCTGTCGAGATTGCCCGCGGGTACGATAAACAAGCGTATTTTCGAAAACCTCATAAAGGCGGGCGCGTTCGACTGTTTCGGGCATACGCGCGCATCGCTGATGGCGAGTTACGAAGGCATGCTCAACGTATCCGCTTACGAAAAGAAAAAGCAGGGCAGCGGACAGCTTTCGCTTTTCGATTTTCTCGAAGAGGAGAAGACGGACGATATTCCCGCTCTTCAGGAATTCCCGCTCAAGGTGTTGCTTGAAAACGAAAAAGACGCGCTCAACGTATATCTGTCGGGACATCCGCTCGACGAGTGGAAAGAAGTGCTCGAAAAGCAGCCGTTCACGTTGAAACCGCTTGCGGAGTATCTCAAAGAGATAGCCAATATCCGCGCGGGAGAAAAGACTGAAGAAGAGGGCGGCGCAGACGACTTCGGAGTGGACAACGGATATCTCGAACTGATAAATTCGTACAACGAAAAGACGGTATCCGTATGCGGTATGCTCTCGCACGTTACGCCCAAGGTAACCAAGTCGGGCAAGCTTATGGGTTACGGACTGCTCGAGGACATGCACGCCACGATAGAGGTAGTGTTCTTCCCCGCGGTATTTAGCAAGGTGCACTACATAATCCCCGACGACGCGATCGTCAGGGTAACGGGCAGGCTTAACCTCGAAGAAGAGAGGGCGAGCATAGTAGCAATGGACGTGCAGCTGCTCGAAAACACCGTCCAGGACAACGAAGAAGAAGAAAAAGAAGAAGAGCAGAAAGACGTGTTGTACGTCAAGGTCGACTCCAACGATCAGTACGAAGAAGTATGCGGTCTGCTCAGGCTCGCGCCGGGCAAAGTGGAAACCTTCGTGCAGTTCAACGGCAAGCTGTACAAGTGCAAAGAAAGGGCGGACATAAGCGGCGCGCTGGTATCTCAGCTCAAGGGACTTCTCGGCGAGGCGTGCGTAAAGACTGCAAAGAAAAAATAACCGTATTACGGTCAACATATCGGATATGACGCAAAAAAACCTTCGTTTTGCGCGCAAAATATTAAAAAAAGGTGTAAAACAATGGAGTTTTCGCGATATATTTGGTATAATCCTATTTGGCAAAAGAAGAGGTGAACCATGGACGATAAGAATTTTCTCAGCGACGATTATATAGTGATCAAGGCTCTGAGCAGCCCCGTGCAGATAATCGGGCTCACCCGCGGAGATAATACAAAACCGCATCATACCGAAAATCTCGACAAGAACGAGGTCATCGTGATGCAGTTTACCGAAAAGACTTCGGCTATGAAGATAAGAGGGAAAGCTGAAATCTACACAAAACACGGCGTCGTGATCTGCGGAGAGTAACGCGCCAATCGGAGGTTTTATGAAAAGGATCGGAGTTTTGACGAGCGGCGGCGACGCCCCCGGCATGAACGCCTGCATAAGAGCGGTAGTCAGATACGCGCTCAATAAAGGGCTCGACGTATACGGCATAGAGCGCGGTTACGTCGGTCTTATAAACAACCATATCAACCAGATGAACCGCCGTTCGGTTTCGGACATCATACAGAGAGGCGGCACGATACTCAAGACCGCGCGTTGCGACGAGTTCAAGGAGCTCGAATATATGTCGCAGGCGGTCGACAATATGGAGGCTTACGGCATAGACGGACTCGTCGTCATCGGCGGCGACGGTTCGTTCAGAGGCGCAAAGGACCTGTACGACAATTTCGGCACTCAGGTCATCGGCATCCCCGGTACGATAGACAACGACCTTGCTTATACCGACTATACGCTCGGTTTCGACACCACGGTAAATACCGTGCTTAACGCGATCAACAATCTGCGCGATACCATGACTTCGCACGACAGAGTCTGCATCATTGAAGTTATGGGCAGAAAGTGCGGCGACATTGCGCTTTACGCAGGGCTCGGCGGCGGTGCGGAGCTCATACTCGTACCCGAAGTTCCGTTCGATCTCGCGGCGGTGGTCAAGAGCATAAAGCTCAATCAGCGCATAGGCAAGACGAGCGATATAATCGTGCTCGCTGAGGGCGTCTGCAAGGCAGAAGAACTCAAGGCGAAACTCAAAGAGCAGGGCGTTACGGGCTCTATCAAGACTACTACTCTCGGATATATCCAGAGAGGCGGCGCGCCGTCCAATCAGGACAGAGTGCTTGCGGCGCAGTTCGGCATGAGAGCCGTCGATCTTCTTCTCGAAGGCAAGGGCGGCAGAGTGGTCGGCATACGCGACAACAAGATCATAGACGAAGAGATAGGCGAGGCGCTCAAGATGAAAAGAGAGTTTCAGACAGATCTCTACAACCGCTCGAGAATACTCAGCATGTAACTGTTTATCGACACGGGTACAAAAAAACAATAAGACAAGATCCGCTTTTCGCGGGACAAATACAAAAACAATAAAGTTTATCGGAGGATAAAATATTATGGAAAAATTGGTCGGCGCTTGTATGTTCGGTCAGTCCGGCGGTCCTACGTCGGTTATCAACTCTTCCGCTGCAGGTGTTTTCACCGAGGCGCTCAAGCAGGATTGCATCACCAAAGTTTACGGTGCGGCTCACGGTATCAGAGGCGTACTTGACGAAGAATTCTACGACATCGGAGAAGAGGATATGAAAGAGCTCATGCTCCTCAAGAATACCCCGTCTTCCGCTCTCGGTTCTGTAAGATACAAGCTCAAACCCGAAAAGGTTGACGATACCGATTACAAGAGACTTCTCGAGGTATTCAAGAAGTACAACATCCGTTACTTCTTCTACAACGGCGGCAACGACTCCATGGACACCTGCAACAAGGTCAGCAAGTTCATGAAGAAGTCCGGTTGGGAGTGCAGAGTCATCGGCGTACCCAAGACTATCGACAACGACCTTTACGGCACCGATCACTGTCCCGGTTACGGCAGCGCGGCTAAGTACGTCGCTACCACGATGATGGAGCTCAAGCTCGACGCAAACGTTTACGACACCCCGATGATCACCGTAGTAGAGATCATGGGCAGACACGCAGGCTGGCTCACCGCTGCTGCAAGTCTTGCCAACTACAAGGGTCTCGGCGCAGATCTTATCTATCTCCCCGAAGTTCCGTTCTCCGTCGAGAAGTTCAAGAGCGACGTCAAGGCAGTCATGGAGAAGAACAACAACAAGTGCATGGTAGCAGTTTCCGAAGGTATTTCCGACGCAAACGGCAAACTTATCGCTGAAGTTCTCGCAGGCGACAACCTCGCTCGCGACAGTTTCGGCCACGCTCAGCTCGGCGGCGTAGGCGCGGCTCTCGCTAATATGTGCAAGGCAGAGTTCGGCTGCAAGACGCGTGCGGTAGAGTTCAGCCTTATGCAGAGATGCGGCGCTCACCTCGCATCCAAGACCGACGTCGAAGAGGCTTTCAAGGCTGGTGCGGCAGCTGTCAAATACGCTGTAAAGGGCACGACCGACAAGATGGTCATCCTGAAGAGAGATATGAGTAGCGGCAAGTATAAGTGCAAAGTTGGTGTTATGAGCGTTGCTAAAGCGGCAAACGCAGAGAAGAAAGTTCCGCTCGAGTGGATAATCAACGACGGCACGATGCTTTCCAAAGAGTACGTCGACTACGCGCTCCCGCTCATCCAGGGCGACAGCAAAGCTCCGCTCGAGGACGGTCTCCCGAGATTCGCTAAGCTCAAGAAAGTGCTCGCAAAGAAGTAAAATAAGCGGTTTATCCGCGACTATAAAGACCGCCCTTCGGGGCGGTTTTTTTTGTTGCCATAATGACAATCACTTAGATTAAGGTTATTTCATTGTTTATACGGTAAAAAAGTATGGAGATGAGTTTGATGAGATAAATATTAAGGCTAATAGAAATATCTGTTGTCAATGACACTATAGACAAGATAAATAAAGATAAAGACAAGGACGCTAAGCCGAGCAATATTAAAATAGGGTCAACTTTCGGAATCGGTGATTTAATTGTCCTTGGAGAGAATGCGGGAAAGGATGCTAACGGAGATTTCAACATTAATGAGTACGAAAAGGATGTCAAGCACGAGTATGGACATACTAAACAATATGACAATATGGGACCTGTAAAATATATAAAGGATGTTGCAATTCCTTCAATGAAAGGTTATACTGAAATTGATGATACAGTCAAATATTATTCTCAGCCATGGGAAAGAGGTGCGGATAAACTGGGCAAAGTAAATAGAGAAATCTCTTACGAAGAGGGTTCTTATCCTTTGGGAGATAATACTAACGAAAAATCTCTTTATGTAAAAAAGAAACGATTTATAAAAAATATTGCCGATTGGTTGGATGGATTAAATTGAAAAAGAAAAAGGAGGGGGCATGTTAAAAAAACTTATAGTATTGATATTATTCGTTTTGGGATCAAGTATTGGTCTTATAGCTTGTACGCCTACGCCACCGTGTATAATAATGCAGAATTCGTTTTCGTCGGCAATGGATATTTTTCCGGACGGCGCACCGGTTTATGTTCTCTGTATGAATTACGATGAACAAAATCATTATATGTTCAGATGTTATGTCAAAGGAGAAGACGTTGCTGATTTTGGGAAGTCTGCTTACGATATAGGTAATATTTATTTTATTTGTTATAGTCCGTATATGTCTTACGATTATTATGTAAAAAAAGACAAGTATTCCGTTTGCGCAGACGACCCGTCTAGAGAAAATCCGGAATTCGCTCAATTTTTGAAGGATAATCATTGGGGAGAGAAATATACGGATTATGAAAAATTATATGAATCTGCGGAGTTGCCGACTTTATTTGAAGAAAAAGACAGCGAGTTGCTGAACGAACTTGCAGAAAAAATGGCGGAGCTTGCGGTAGGGAAAAAATCGGGGAAGACGGAAAGCTACGTTCTCGGAGAAATTCGCAGTAATTATGCAAGCGGGATTTATTATTACGGCGATTTTGATCTTGAGAATATGACGATGAAATTTATCCGCATAAACATAACCGAAGAAATACTGAAAGAGTATAAAGAAAACGGAACGGTATCTTCGCAAGGAACGTCGGTAGAGGATTTTGACCCTTACAGATATTCTGAATATGTAAACGAGATAAACAGAAACACTTGATTATCATCACTTGAAACACGCAAAGGATTTACTTTGCGTGTTTTTTATTGGAAATCGGCAGAAAGTTTCAATAGAGGGGCAGTTTTATTTTTGACGAAAGTTCTGCGAGTTGATCTGTAACTATATTGAAAATAAAATTTGTTAAAAGTATAAATAAAGCAGAGGAGAAAATCATGCTCGCATACGTTTATAAGGACAAAGGAAAGTTCGTTCTCGAAGAAAGGGACAAGCCCGTTATCGCGGACCCCAAAGACGCGGTAGTAAAAATCACGCTCGCAAGTATCTGCACGAGCGACCTGCACATTAAGCACGGATTTGTGCCGCGCGCCGTAAAAGGGATAACAGTAGGGCACGAGGCTGTCGGCATAGTCGAAGATATCGGCGCGGATGTGAAGAGCGTCAAAGCAGGCGACAGAGTGGCTATAAACGTCGAAACTTTTTGCGGCGAGTGCTTTTTCTGCAAGCGAGGATACGTCAACAACTGCACCGATAAAAACGGCGGCTGGGCGCTCGGTTGCAGGATAGACGGAGTGCAGGCGGAGTATGTCAGAGTGCCGTTTGCAGACACGGGGCTCAAAAAAATCCCTGACAACGTATCGGATGAAGATGCTCTTTTCGTAGGGGATATACTGTCTACGGGATATTGGGCGGCGGACATATCGGGCGTCGAAAAGGGCGACACCGCGCTGATTATCGGCGCAGGACCTACGGGTATATGCACCGCGTTGTCGGTTGCTTTGAAAAAACCCGCCAGGCTGATTATTTGCGAAAAGGACGAAAAAAGAAGAGCATTTGCAAAGAGAGTCTGCCCGGAGGCTGAAGTTATCTCTCCCGAACATACTGAAGAGTATATAAGGCAAAGCTGTCCGCGCGGCGGAGCAGACGAAGTGTTCGAGGTCGCAGGCGCGGACAACACTTTCGAACTTGCATGGAAGTGCGCGCGCCCCAACGCTACTGTCGTCGTGGTCGCGATGTACGACAAACCTCAGATATTGCCGCTCCCCGATATGTACGGCAAAAACCTTACTTTCAAGACGGGCGGAGTAGACGGCTGCAAGTGCGGCGAAATTCTTGAGCTTATATCACAGAAGAAGATAGACACGACGCCTCTGATAACTCATACTTTCGCGCTTAAGGATATAGAAAAGGCATACGCTCTTTTCGAGAACAGGCAAGACAATGTGATCAAAGTCGCGATCAAGCCGTAAAAGTTTATTCGGCGGATATGAAATCAAATCAAGTGAGAGTAAAAGAATAGAGGATATTTGCTCAGAAAAAGGAATATCCGTTTGCGGAGCGACGCTCGGCGTCGGTAAATCTCTTTCCGCGATATGCGATCTGATAAAAGGAAGAACAAAGTGCCCGAAAGTCGAAACGGTTAAAAGCTTTTGCGAAGTGGCAGGGATAACGTTGTCAGAATTCTTTTCACCCGAATATTTTAATAATACTGAAGATTAATATAAACTTAGAAAAAGAGAGCAGAGAAAATTCGTAAAAAATCCCGTCCGTTTATTCGGACGGATTATTTTTATTCAGCAACGTATTGAAATCGCAATCAAAAAAATCGCAGAGCAAGGACAAAGTTTGCATATCAGGCTCTGCAACTCCTGTTTCCCACGCGCTGACCGTTCTTTGATCCACCTTAATTTTATCGGCGAGTTCGGCTTGAGTAAGTTTTGCCGCTTTTCGTAATTTTCTGAGATTTTCTTTGAAATTCAAATCGACCATATAATTATTTTACCAAAAATATTGGTAAAAATCAATAAATAATTATTGTCAAGAAAAGATGAACAGAATATTCAAAACAGACTATACGTAAATATCCAAAATATTAACAAGACAATATAAATTTACCAAGAAAATTGGTAAAGCCTGATAAGCATACATAGTTGAGCAGAAAAAAGCAGAAAAATTTTAAGATAAATGAGAAGACAGCTTCTTATTAATTAGATAAAATTTACCAAGAAATTTGATAATCGGTTATGATTGAAAAAAGAATCGCTTTGAACAAACAAAACTATCAAAAAATTGGTAAAACAATATTAGATTAAGAGAAAAGAGGGCAGTACTGACAATCGGTAATTAAAATAAAAAAAGATAATAATTTCTCGGTGTTTACGAAAAAAGAGAGGTCAAAGCTTTTTTACAAAGCATATAATTCGGTTTGTTTCTTCAAATCCTGTTTTCAGGTGAAAATCAAAGCTGCACAAATTGTTTAGTTCGCAGTCACTTGCAAATTCGAGGCAGCCTTTTGCTTTTGCCCAACTTTCGCAGGCTTGCAAAAGCTCTTTTGCAAAGCCGCGTTTTCTGAAAGAGGGTTCTATATAAATGCCTTCGAGATAGCCGACGGGAGAAGATGTCGTCCCCTCGACGTAGTCGCGCCTGAGTCCGCATTGAGCGAAACCGACGGCTTGTCCGTCAACGAGTTTGATAAAGCAGGCGCAATCTGCGTTTCCGAGAGCAGACGAAAATCCGTCCTTGAGGTCGCTTTAGGGGCAGTCGCTCCAAAGCGCAGACGCAAGACGGGTAAGATCATCGAGATTGTTAATATCTGCTTTTTTAATCATTTTACTTATAGTATTTCGCGCCTTTGCGGTGCGCTTTCATCTCTTTGCGGGTAGGTTTGACGAGTTTTATATCCTCTTTGCCCGCGAGTTCCTGCTCTATGTACTGACGAGCGTATTCGAAGAAAAGCGCGCTTGTCGGTCTGCGGTAGTGCCACAGGTGGAAACAGTGTTCGCCTGCGCCTTTAGCGCGGTAGACGAGGTGAGGGATCCCGAGTTCTTCGAGCTTATTCAGGACGAGCTTTTCGTTGCCTCCGACGAACGCGTCGAAACGCGCGTAAGTGATAAACACGTTTTTGGGGAAGTTTTCTGTTATAAAGTCGGACGGACGGAGCAGATCGAAGTCGGGGAATTCTCTGAGGTGCTTTCTGCCGTAACCCGTCATCTCGACCCACATCTTGTTTGACAGCGGATTTTTTGCCATGCCCTCGGGATCGTACGCGCCGCATACGAGCAGTCCGCCTTTGAAAGAAAGGGGCTGTTTTTCCAGCTTAAGGCGCGCCTGAAGTACGGGATTGTTCTGCGCCGCAAGCATAAGGCAGGCGAGCTGACCGCCCGCGCTGTCGCCCGTTATGAATATATTGTCGAGGTCGAGGTTGTATTTTTCTGCGTTTTCCCTAACCCACTCGAGCGCATTGTAAAGATGAGTTACGCACGCGGGATATTTGAATTTGGGGCTGAGCCCGTAGTTGGGACATACGACAAAGAGCCCGAGATCGGCAAACGCCTTGTTAAGACCGCGTCGCCAATATTTATCTCCCGTGATCCAGCCGCCGCCGTGCACGTCGAAGAGCACGGGCAGTTTTTTGCCGTCGCGGGGCGGGTAGTATACGTCGAGCACGCACGTTTCGGGATCCGACGTATCGTAAACTATGTCTTTTTCTGCCTCTATCTTATGGAGCGTCTTTACGCGGTTTGTCATCACGTCTTTGAACGCGTCGTCAAAGTCGAAAGCTATTTTTGCTATATTCACGATTATCTCCTGTATCTGACTTCTTGTCCGCCGAGGAAAGTAGCTTTTACGCTGTAATCTTCTTTATCGAGTACGTTTATATCTGCAAGGCAGCCGACTTTTATATCGCCGATGTCTTTGCGGCCTATGAGTCTTGCAGGCACTTTGGTAGCCATATATATTGCGTGAGCGGGAGCTATGCCGCAGCCTATGAGGTTGCAGACCATTTTGGAAACGGGGGTAACCGATCCCGCATAAGTATTTTCTGAGGGCAGTACCGCGACGCCGTCTTCAACGCGGATAGACTGTTTGCTGTCGCCTGCGCCGATATAGTAGTCGCCCGCGGGCATGCCTGCAACGCTGAGGGAGTCGGAAACCAGGCATATACGGCGGTAACCCTTGAGCTTGTATATCATTTTGAACAGCGTGTTGGCGACGTGTCTGTCGTCCGCGATTATCTCTGTCGTAATGCGGTTGTCGATAAGGCCGACTTCGGTAAGACCGAGGTGCTTTTTTGGGTTGTCACGGCGCGAAGGACGGGATGTGCAGTTGTACATGTGCGTAACGCTCGTTGCGCCCGCGTCTATGCAGGGATATATCTCGTCGTCGATAGAGTTGTCATGTCCGAGAGATATCTGCACGCCTTTTTTGCTGTATTCTGCTGTAAATTCCGCACTGCCGCGTACGTTGGGCGCGATAGTGACTCTCTTTACGATATCCAGATTGTTTCTGACAAACGAATCGTCGTCGAGAGGGGATATGAGCAGGTGAGGCGGATGCGCGCCTGCAGCTTTCTGCGAGAGGTAAGGACCCTCGAGATGTACGCCCGCGATACGAGCGTAACGGCTGTCGTATTTTCTGATATTGTCGACGGCTTTGTTTATGTCCTCGGGACTTGCCGTCATCGTGGTGGGGCAGAAAGAAGTTATACCCGTATCGAGGTGATAGCGCGCGATGGTGTCTATGCACTCGTATGTGGGCTCCATGCAGTCTTTGCCGTAGCCGCCGTGGGTGTGGATATCTATATATCCCGCAGCGACGGGTTCTCCTTCAAAGCGTATTACTTCGCCTTCGGTCTGATTGCCGACAGCAACGATCTTGCCGTCGTCGCCGATGGTAACGTTGCAGTTGCTGAGAAATTTTCCGCCCGATAAAGGACGCACGTTTACAAGAGTTATCATTTTTTGTTTTTCCTCACTTCGCCGTACTGATCGGCGGTTTTCCATATGAATATATCGCGGTTTTTGAAAAAGAATCCGCCTTTTGCGAGCTTATCGCAAGCCCAGTTTGCGTTGACCAGATCGAGTATCCTGCGGTTAGCCTGCCAATGTTTTGTAAATTTTGCAAAGTCTTTCGCATCTTTTGGCGACCAGCCCGTTTCGCTTAAAGCGCACAAGCGGGGCAGACAGTTGAATTCGACTTTGAGCAGATCGTATATCCACTCGCCCCAGAGAAGGCCTTCTACGCCGAGCACGTTTTCGTCAGACGCGTTTTTGCCGAGATAGTGCAGAGGCTCCATAGCGTACAGAGGTTTTATAGGCGACATGACGTAGGGGTGATCGAAAGAGCAGAGCTGATGCGGAGAAACGATAAACTTTCTGCCTTCTGATACGAACTTTTCTATGGTTTCCTGCGGGACCTGTTTGAACAGGTGCAGGACCGCGCGTTTGTCTATTCCGTTGAGGAAGTCGCTTGTACGGACGATCGCTATCTTTCCTTTTTTATCGAGGTGATCGATTATCTTGTTGAGAGTGAAGGTAAACAGCGCGCGTTCGTCGGAGAGATTATTCTCCTGCATGAATTTTTTGCATGCGGGGCAGGTTTTCCAATCCGAAAAATCGAAAGGATCTCCGCCGATATGTATGTATTTGCTTTCGAATACCGAGCACACCTCGTCGAGCAGGGAATATACTGTTTCCCATGCTTTTTCCGATCCGGGACAGAATGCTCCCGAGAAGTTACCGAAAGTGGTCGGAACGCTGTGGCTCTCTCCCGAGCAGGAAATGTCGGGGAAAGCGGCGGTAAGAGCGCTGATATGACCGGGCAGATCTATCTCGGGCTGAACGTCTATATTGCGTTCTGCGGCAAATGCGATTATGTGCTTGATCTGAGATTGAGAATAAAAACCTTCGTGCTTGCAACCTGCGAACTTTGTAGAAGAAAAACCTCCTACCTGAGTGTCGTTTCTGACGGACGCGATGCGGTTGAGCTGCGGATAGAGCTTGCTCTCTATGCGATAGCCCTGGTCGTCCGAAAGGTGCCAATGCAGAACGTTGAGTTTGTAAAAACTCATGAGATTGATCACGCGTTTTACTACGTCTTCGCCGAGGAAGTTGCGCGCTTCGTCGAGCATTAAACCGCGGTAAGCAAAACGCGGTGCGTCTTCTATGTGGCAGCAGGGGCAGGACAGCATAAAGGGTTTGCCTTCGTCGTCCGCTTTCATTATCTGCCTTAGCGTAATAAGGGCATAAGTCCAGCCTTTCGCGCCGCGTGCCTCCACCGTTATCGAGTCGCCGTTTACGTCGATGCGGTAGCCCTCGTCGGGCAGGGAGGGGTCCTTGAGAAAAGATACTGTGACCTTTTCGTTTTCGAAGTCGGGTTTGATTGCCGGGCAGATATTCTGAAAGAGCTTTCTTGCCATAGGGTCGCAGAATTCAGCCCCTTCGCAACAAACGATCTTAGGCTGTCTTTCCATGGCGACGTCGCCGCCGTACAGCTTGTACGATTTTGTCTGCGGTATAATGTTGAGCATATTACTCCTTTGCGTTTTGTAAACGCCTGAAATTAAGACGGTTAAAAATTCTTCCGATACGCCTATATTATAAAACAACGCGCACGATATGTCAATTCAGTGTAAAGTATTGTACATAAAGCCGTAAGTTTGTCGGGCGGCAACATGTGGTAAAAAAGAAGGCGGTTGTCTTGCGTTAAGTTGAGAGTATACGAAAATTATCGCGCCCGTGTTTGCTATGTCGATAAACAGTTCAGTGCCGCAGATAAAAAACAGGCGTTTCTGACGTGATAGGGAGAACGGCTTTGTAAAGTTGTTGACAAAATCGGACGTCGGGCATACAATATAGTTGCGCTCGCAACAGTTGCAGGCGCAACAAATTCTGTAAAACCGCACAAGGCGCATATCGCAAAAGCGGAGGAGAAGACATGGCACAGTTTATGAAAAACACGGGGCAGATATGGAGATGCGGCAATCTCTACCGCACGTCGAGATACGAGTCGTTAGGGCTCGGAAGTTATCAGGATTCTTATATCCTCAACGTATGCGCGCATCCCGGCATCACGCAGGAAGGGTTGTCAAAGCTTATTTACATACACAAGAGCAACGTCGCAAGACAGCTCGGCTCTCTTGAAGAAAAAGGGTTTATAAGAAGAGAAACAGACCCGTCTGACAAACGCAACATGTTGGTTTATCCTACCGAAAAGGCATATGCCGTACTTGACGAAATAAAGAGAGTCAATGCGGAGTGGGACAGAATAATGCTCGAAGGTTTCAGCGAAGAAGAGAGGGAAGAAGTAGAAAGACTCGCTGCACTGCTCGCTGAAAGAGCAAAGAAGATCATAGAAAAAGAGGAAAAGACGGAGGACAAGAGATGAAGAGTCTCGGGGGTTATCTTTCGGTGCATAAAAAACGCATGAGCATCGGTCTTGCGATAAAAGCGATCGGTACGCTTGCGGAATTGTTTTTGCCGATGATAATGGCTTATATGATCGACGACGTCGCACCTACGGGCAGCGTGCTTTCGCTTTCGCTGTGGGGCGCGGCGATGTTCGTCTTTGCCGTAGTTGCCTGTGGCGGCAACGTGGTCGCCAACCGCATGGCGTCTAAAGTCGCGCGGGATACGACAGAAGTCATAAGAAACGATCTGTTTACGTCTACGCTCTATCTCTCTGCAAGGCAGACTGACGAGGTTACGGTCCCGTCGCTCGTTTCAAGGCTTTCGTCCGACACTTACAACGTGCACAATATGATAGGCATGATACAGAGGCTCGGAGTGAGAGTGCCGATACTGCTTGTCGGCGGCGTAGCTCTGACTTTTACGGTAGAGCCCGTGCTCGCGCTCGTACTGCTCGCAGTCGTACCCTTTCTCTCTATAGTCGTGATATTCGTTTCGTCGCGAGGCATAGTTCTGTACACCGATCTGCAGAGAGCCGTGGATACGATGGTCCGCAAGGTACGCGACGACTATACGGGGATACGCGTGATAAAGGCGCTTTCGAGGACGGAGTATGAAGAGAGAGGTTTTGCGGAGATAAACGACAACGTGGTCGCGAAGGAAACTAAAGCGGGAGTGACTATGAGCATTACCAACCCTATTATGAACGTAATGCTCAATCTCGGCATGACGGCGGTCGTGCTCGTAGGCGCGTACAGAGTCAGCGAAGGGCTTGCCAAGGTCGGAGAGATAATCGCGTTTACGTCATATTTCACGATAATACTCAACGCTGTCATATCGATAAGCAGGATATTCGTCAACGTGAGTAAGGGCAGCGCGTCGGCAAAGCGTATATGCAATGTACTCAACATGCCCGACGAACTGATAAAGGACGAAAGACTTTCCTTTGCAGAAGAGGGAGCGGAAAAAGGCAGCGTGAAGTTTGAGAACGTGAGTTTTTCTTACAACGGCGCGCCCGCTCTCAAAAATATAAGCTTCGAGCTCAAAAAAGGAGAAAGCCTCGGCGTTATAGGCGCGACGGGCAGCGGCAAGACGACGCTGGTCGCTCTTCTTCTGCGTTTTTACGACGCGGACAAGGGGCGGATAACCGTTGACGGAATCGACGTCAGAGGGTACGACGAAAAGGAGCTGCGCTCAAAATTCGGAGTAGTTCTTCAGAACGATTTTCTTATGGCGGCGAGCGTAGAGGAAAACATCAAGTTTGAAAGAGATATAGACGACGAGAGCATGAAGAGGGCGGCGGAGCACGCAAAAGCCGCGCCTTTCGTAGAGGCTCTCGATGACAAATACGACAGCAAACTCACGGTAAGGGGTGCCAATTTCAGCGGAGGACAAAAGCAAAGACTTCTTATAGCACGCGCGTTGGCAGGCAAGCCCGAAATACTCGTGCTGGACGATTCTTCGAGCGCGCTCGACTACAAGACGGACTCTCAGCTGAGGGCTACGCTCAGAGAAAAATATCCGGATACTACGATAATAATGATAGCGCAGAGGATAAGTTCGGTTAGGTTTGCGGACAAAATACTCGTGCTCGACAAGGGTGAGGCAGTCGGGCTCGGGGACGACGCGACGCTCATGAAAGATTGCGCCGTATACCGCAGTATATACGATTCTCAGCACGACGCGGGAGGTGAGGAAAGATGAACGAAGTTTCTCATGTCCCGACCAACCGTCGCGCAGTAGCGGCAAGGCTCGCAAAATATTTCATGTGCTACAAGTTCACGGTGATAGCGGCTTTCCTGCTTATGCTCGGCAGCAACCTTTTCGCGCTGCTCGGTCCGCTTCTCACGGGCAAGGCGATAAACGCGATAGACCTCGAAACGGGCGTGGACTTTCAGGCGGTATTCTTCTACTGCGCACTCATGGCGGTGTTTTACGTTGTTTCGGGCGTGCTCGGGTACATACTTTCCGTCGTCATGATAAAGCTCAGTCAGAAGATAGTCAAGAGCATGCGCAAGGACCTTTTCGACAAAATAATAGCTCTGCCCGTAGGTTATCTCGACAAGATGCAGGCAGGAGATCTTATCAACCGAATTTCGTACGATATAGATACCGTCAACGCGTCGCTTTCCAACGATATCTTGCAGGCGGCGACGGGTATAGTTACCGTCATCGGCGCGCTGATAGGCATGCTCGCCGTATCGCCCGCGCTTTTCGGAGTGTTCGCGATAACCATACCTCTCTCGGTATTCATTACGATAAAGAGAAGCCGCTCTGTCAGACCGCTGTTCCGCAAACGTTCGGGCAAGCTCGCGCAGCTCAACGGTTATTCCGAAGAGATGATATCGGGAATCAAGACGATCAAGGCATACGGCAGAGAAGACGACATGATTGCGCGCTTTGCAGACAAGAACAAAGACGCGGTGGACGCTTACTATGCGGCGGACTACTACGGAAGTCTTATCGGACCTTCTGTCAACTTCGTCAACAACTTCGGCACCGTGCTCATAAGTACCGCGGGCTCGCTGATGTATCTGTTCGATATGATAATGCTCGGCGACATTTCCTCGTTTTTGCTTTATGCGAGAAAGTTCTCGGGTCCTATCAACGAATATGCCAACATAATGAGCGAGATACAGTCCGCTTTGGCAGCGGCAGAACGCGTCTTCAGGCTGCTCGACGAATTGCCCGAAGGAGCGAAAGACGAGGCGACGGAAGACTTGACCGATCCGCGCGGCGACGTTTCTTTCGAGCACGTCAGATTCGGCTACGATCCCGAAAAGGTCATAATCAAAGACCTTTCTTTTGACGCGAAAGCGGGGCAGACCGTGGCTATCGTCGGTCCTACGGGTGCGGGAAAGACTACGCTCGTAAATCTTCTCATGCGTTTCTACGACCCGCAGGGCGGCAGGATAACGCTGGACGGAAATGATATAAAGGATTATACGAGAAAGAGTCTGCGCGCAGCGTTTTCTATGGTTCTTCAGGATACATGGCTGTTTGAGGGAACGGTGAGGGAGAACATTGTTTACGGCAAGGTAGGCGCGACTGACGAGGAGATAAGAAAGGCGGCAGAAAACGCCAATATAGCCGACTTTATAGACGCTCTTCCTCAGGGATACGACACTCCCGTTACCGACGGCGGCGTTAACCTTTCAAAAGGGCAGAAACAGCTTATGACGATAGCGAGAGCCATGCTGTCGCCTGCGCATCTTCTTATACTCGACGAGGCGACGTCCAACGTCGATACTCGTACAGAGCTGCTCATCCGCGACGCGATGAACAGGCTTATGCAGGGCAAGACATGTTTCGTCATTGCGCACAGGCTTTCGACTATACGCAACGCAGATCTGATACTCGTCGTAAAAGACGGCGACATAGTAGAGCGCGGCAAACACGAAGAACTGCTCGCAAAAGGCGGTTTTTACAGTGAGATATATAACGCGCAGTTTGAATAGACGAGAAGAGGCAAGACATATATTGCAAATCATATACCGCGTTTAACAGACACGGGCAGGAATAAAATAAAAACTCCGAACTGAATAAGTGCGGAGTTTTTTGTATATCACAAAACAATAATTCTTGACAATTTTACATAAAACGGTTATAATATAACAGTCAGAAAACGGTCAGGACAGGATCGTCAAGGGAGGAGTATATGAAAAAGAAGATGATTTTCGGCATAATTGCCGTTGTAGTGATCGCTGCGCTTTGCACGTCTTTCGTTGCGTGCGATGATAAAAACGAACGCCTCGACGTTGGCAATGCCGATCTGTATCTTTTCGAAGATGTAGAATACGAAATGGATATGGACGGGGTCGGTATTCCGAGCGACATAATTGAGGATTCGTTGGCTCAGGCAGAGGATCAGATACGCAATATGTATAAAAATATGTATGCGTATATATATAAAGGAGAATTGGTTTTATACAATGAAGAATTCGATGTAGAGGCGTCCTATGTTCTTTCCGAAGAGGACGGAGTATACGTCGTCAACGGTTTCGATATGAACGGCGTACAAGGCAAGTCGACGCTTACTTTCGACGACGAAAAAATAGTTACCGTAACTGAAGGAAATACGCAAGGCATGAGTTTTTCCATTACGATAACATATAAAAACACTGGCGAAAAAGCGGACGTTTCCGGCAAAGACGAAGAACAGGAGCTGCCCGACGAAGTGTACGGCTATACGTCTACGGAAATAACGGTTTACGAAAACGGAGAGCTTACCTCCAAGTACGATCAGTTGAAGGAGCATATGGAGGATGTTTATGAAAACTCCAAAGCTTACGTTAAAGGAAATACTCTGTATATCCGGACCGGTAACTCTACTGCAAAATACACGTTTGTCGAAGAAGAAGGCAAAAACGTGATAACAAGCGACGTAATGCTCGGTTTCGATATGGAAGATATCTTCGCTTCGAGCGGGCTGAACGGCAATATAGACGTAACGACAGAGGCGAGTTTCGTAATTGAAGGCGAAGAACTCATTTTTACTATGACGTCGGATATGGACGCCGTATTTTACTATCCGTATGGCAATACAGCGTTATCTTTATTGCAGATATACGATATCCACTTCACACTCGAGAAGTAAAAGCAATTCGTAAACGTTCAACCGGGCGGTTTCCGCCCGGATTTTTGATTTCGACTTAGAGAAAACATATTTTTGTTTTGTCGTTAAAGTCTGATTTCCAAAAAGGCTTAAGAAATAGACGGGCATTGTCAGAAAATCGAAAAATAGACGTAAAAGTTAAATTAACACCTCAAACAATTATTGCATTTAGAAATGAATTGTAGTAAACTTTTATTGATTAATCAGAACGATCGATAAACGGTGTGAAATTGCAAAAGGGAACAGATAACATATACGACGATTACAATTCTAACGAGGCGCGTAAGATAGGACAAAACCTGAAACGCATAAGACAAAACAACGGCTTATCTCAGGAGGCGTTTGCAGAGCTCATAGGCGTAAGCCGTCAGACCGTGATCAATTGGGAAAAGGGCAACAGTCTGCCGTCGGTAGACAAAGTCGGCATTATTATAGACAAGTGCTCTACCTCGATAGAAGAGATCCTCGGCAAAGAAACTGTGTTTAGCAGAGAAAGCGAGTGCGAAGGAACAGCCTGCTTTGCGTGTGGTGAAGAAATCTGCGCAAGCGTGGCAGAACGCAAAAGCGATTTGCTGAAGATAGCATTGATAACAGGGCTGGCAGTTTTTGCTCTTCTGGTTCTGTTTATAATCGTCGTAATGGTTATGACAGTCATAACGAATATGGATGGCGACGCATATGCCATTTCGTATGCCTTTTCGCTCAGTGATATTGATAAACTTATTTTGGCGGGAATTGCGCTTGTTGTCGCATTTGTCGGCATTTCAACAGGCGTTGCAAAAATGATCAATAAAAAGGGGAGTAGCAAATGAAACACAAAAAAATAGTTATTCTGGCATTAACGATAAGCATCGCCGTTATGATTTTCGGCGGAATCAGCACCGTATCGGCGCAAAGCACGGACGATACTGCGCGTCTTGTAGCTGAAGACGTTGAAACGAGAGGTTTGTTTGTATCCGTGTCTTTAACCATTAAAGGTGACGGAAACGGTTTGGTCACAGCTACCGCAACAAACAGTTTTACATTGGGAACGACGACTCTTGCGGTCAAGGTCGAACTTTATGCGTCTGAAACAAAGCCTATCGACGTGTCCGAAATGGATCTTGTCACGGGAAGTTATATAGAAGACCTCAACATATTCAAGTCGATCACGGCTAAGGCTTATACGGGAGGCAAGGCAAAATATTGGTGCGCCACGGTGATGTACAATAAAGACAATACGGGTTGGAAATACGATAATACGGAGATTGTGCACTACGACGCAAACGCAAACGTAATAAACTGAAAATTCTAAATTAAAAATATTTTTGAGATGTAAATAAAATTGTACATAAATGTAGAATTTTATATGCTGACATCGCGCGTTATTTATGCTAAGTTTTTATAGAAGTCCTTTGACTTTATATAAAAACAAAAGGAGAATAGCGCGCATTTTTTATTAAAACATATTTTAAGACAGACTTTGAGTGAAAACATAATCAATCTGATCAACATCGCAAAAGAGTAGCGCATAAAGGTCGGGCGGACAATAATCGCTGCATATCTCATATTTCAAATCATACGGATATGTTTACCATAAGCGAGAACGTCGTTTCGGCAGCGTAAAAGCGATATCGCAACAAAGTCGTCTGAAAAAGGTATTAAAGAGCTCGAATCGAGATATCCGCACGAACTGTCAAACGGTCGAAAATGACAAGCAAGTTTTGTTAGGGATAACAAAAAAGATAAAAAACTTGCTTGATTACGAAAAAGCAAACCGTTCCTTTCCTTTACATGAGGGAAAAGACGGCAAATCTGATGACAGAGATCGCCACGGACAAGCTACTTATCGTCACAACTCATTATCCTGAACACTTTAAGGGGGTAGGCAGGTATATATTAATGAGCGGCGGGGCGGATGATCTCGACGAGCGTCTTGTTTATCAAAATTTTATTCAAGAGAATATCATATTTTATCTTCTTGTATTGTTTAATTTGTTATCGGAATTGCAAGTAAAATGACGTTTACAACAAAAAGAATAGTCCTCATAATAATTTACTAAAGTTTCGCAGCTTTTTTGTTCAATAGATTTTCTGCGTCCTTTTTTCATAAAATAGTTGTTAAAGCAAATTAGCCCATAAAAATAAGATTGCCCCGACGGAACCAACGATTCCGTTCGGGGCGTTCTTTTAACTGAATTTGTTTTTTTCCCGTTTACTTCCGATTTTCTTTGTGCCACCCACTGCTGCCGAAAAGACGATATATTTGGAGGATTATTATCTAAACTAAAAAGTGTCTGTGAGTGTCCATAAAAATGTGTCACAGTTTACAAACTTGATAGATTTTCCCGTAATAAATACGAAACGGCAATACATAAAAACACGCTGAAAAACAACGGCGTTAAAGTCTTGTCCGCTATGGAGAATATCCCGGACACTCCGGAAGGGATAATCCTCGAAAGTATGCTGGAAGGCGAAACAGGTTATTCAAAGCATTTGTCCTGTCAAGGCGCTCGTCCAAAGTTTTTTGACGGTGGTCAGGAG
>CALWRH010000016.1 GCA_944383895.1 uncultured Christensenellaceae bacterium
TTTCATTACCCGAGCGGGGAGCGTTATGCGATCGACAGAGGGAGCGCGTGTCTTGTCGCACCGGGTGCGGTGCATGCCATCGGCAGAGCCAGCAAGAAAGACGTGATACTGAAAGCGGTTATTCCTAAAGAAATATTCGAAAATATTTTCAAAGGCGTGCTGCCCGTATCATACGGAGAGATAGGGACGTTTGACAGTATAGGAGACAGAGCTCAGGCGTATTTTCAGAACTTCACGAAAGAAAACAGTCATGAAGACAAGATTTCACGCATTACCGAAAAAGCATGGCTCACCCTTTTTCTTGCAGAATTGTTTATCGGCAAAAAGGAAAAAGTCGGGGATATAGCAGAAAAATTCGGCTGTTATATAAAAGAGAATCTGAAAACGGCTAGTTTAGCTGGTTTTGCAAAGTCTGTCGGATATAACCCGGATTATCTTTCCAGAGTCCTCAGACGCTTGACGGGCAAGTCTTTTAAGGAAAGCGTAACAGACGTAAGACTCAAAACGGCAAAAGAGCTGTTAAAGGCTACGGATATGTCCGTCGAAAGCGTATCTGCGGAAACGGGGTATCAGAACGCTTCGGGATTTTATAAGCAGTTTACAGCTACTTTCGGCATTACTCCCGCGCAGTACAGAGAGTCGCAAAGATAGTAGTGTAAGGATAATTAAAAGTCGGAAACGGATATACATTTGATTAACGATATATTGTATAATGTATTCAGCAACTTCAAGGGGAAATATATGATCGCTGACAGAATAATCACGGTACCGCTCGACAAAAAATCCGCCGCAAAGTACGCCGCCTGCGCGTATGAAGAATACGCAAAGAAAAGAGCTGCAAAGGTCAGATGCCTTGGCGGAGGGTCGTTCGGCATCGCTTATAAAGTAACATCTGAAGACGGCGAAAGCATTGTCGTTAAGTTCATGCGTGCCGATAAGATGATGCAAAAAGAGGTCTTCGATCTAAGACTACTTAGAAAGAGTTGTCCGCTCGATATGCCGAAAGTGCTTTTTTCGAGAGATAAGGACGACAAGATTCCCGTCGATTGTTACGGCATGACGGTCATGCAGGGCAAGCCGCTGCTGAGCTCTCTTTGCTCGCTTCTTTCTTCTGAAAGAAAAAGGAGAGCAATAGGAGAAAAGATAGTTGACGCTCTGCACGAAATTCACGGGGTAAAGAACGCGAAATTCGGAGACACGATGAATCCCGACTGCGATACATGGCTTGATTATTACAAGCCTTTCGCAAAGCAGGTGCTCGATAAAGCCGTTGAGTTTGAAAAGAAAGGAGAGCTGAGCAAAGAAATTATAAATACGATGAAAACGGCTTGGCAGAAATTCGATATAATATTCGAAGAAAAAGTAGAAGACGCCTGCCTCATACACGGCGATCTTAACATAATGAACATATTAAAATGCGGGGATAAAATATCTTTTATAGATCCGCTCAACTCCATGTACGCAGACAGAGAATACGATCTGTTTCAGTTCGATAATCTTTACGGAAAAAGGTTTTTTCTCAGTCAGATCTACCGCAAAAAATACGGAGAAAGCAGACGATGCGACGATAAGCTTGCTTTTTACGGATTGTGGAACGAGGTTTTTTGCGTAATAAAGGCGGGTACGCTTATCCCGTTTATAATGAATCCTCTCGTAAAGAACATGAACAAGAGGCTTGAAACGCTATGACGTCATTTCTCGGCAGTCTGGTAAAGGCGGGGATAAGGCTCTATACCTTCAGATACAGAAGAAAGCAGGCGTCTTTGTCTTACAATATAAAGACAAAAGCGCGCGTTTATAAATGCCCTAAAGAGCTGGACTACGAAGTGTCAGAGTATGGCGGTATAAAGGTAGAAAAACTTTCACTTAAAAATTATAACGGGGAAGGGATAATACTGCATTTTCACGGCGGCGGTGCGGTCAGAGATATGTCTGACGGATTTTATCGCAAGATAGCGGAAAGATACGTCAGAGCGACAGGACTTGCCGTAATGAGTATAGATTATTCTGCGGGACGGGACAAAGTTCATCCTTCGCTCTTAAACGACTGTTTCAATGCATATAGTGGTCTGTTAGATAGCGGAATAAAGCCTGAAAATATCATAGCCGTCGGCGACAGCATGGGCGCAAATCTTATGCTTGCAACCTGTCTTAAGGCGAGAGATCCCGGCATGCCTTTGCCTCGCGCGATTGTTTCTATATGCGCTTTTCTCGACTGTACTTCGAGCGGAGAATCGTATTATGTAAACGCGCATAAAGATCCTATGTATGCGCTGCCTTTTTATATGAGTAAGAAAAAGTACGCAGACAGGCTGAGAAGAGTGCCGCCGTACGCAGGCAAGTGCGATCTGAAAGACCCCTATCTTTCGCCCGCGTTCGGAGATTACAGGGATTTTCCGCCTATGCTCATAATCTGCGGAGCGATTGAAGTGGACGAAAGCGACAGCGAGATGCTTTTCAGTGCAGCTAAACGCGCCGCCGTCAACGCGGAATACAAAAAATACAAAGGTATGTTCCATGACTTCTTATACGTTGCACCGTTTCTCAAAGAAAGCAGAGCGGCGTGGAAAGATATAGAGAAGTTTGTAAGGTCCTGTTATTAAATAAAAAAAGACGGTGTAATGTTCGCCGTCTTTTTTTTGTTGAATAAACACATTTTAATTTATGTCCGTCAATTTGAATTTTGCTTGCATTATATAAGGATTTTTTGCTCCCTTGGAGAATTTGCCGTAGGATACGAGCACGAACTGACCGTCTTTGCATATAGTGCCGCTGTATCCGCAGTCGGCTTTGCCGTCGTTGGTTTCGCCGAGGATTATGAGCTTATAGTTGTTTTTTATTATTACTCTTTTTTTTAAATCCGTTTATTTCAGGTTTTATTTCTATTTCGTATCCATTGTATGATTCAGCTTTTTGCCTAATAACGTTTATAATTTCATAGATTTGTTTTTTACTGAATTTGCTTAGGTTTATATATTTAGAAATATTGTTATCAAATTCCAAATTTATTACGGCCATTATATAGCTAACAGCAGATTGTCCGTATACTAATTGAATAGACTTTAATTTCTTTAAATTTATTTCAAATTCTTTTTCATAGGTCATTAAAATTGCACCATTTTTTGCTATGTAAATTTTATTGTTAAAAACAACTATTTTGTATTTTACAACTTCTTTTGTCTGCAATATCATCAAAAATAATGCTGGAGTAAAAGATAGTGCAATTCCTAAATATTCTTTTTTTAAGAGGAAGTATATTGGAAAAATAATCAAGAAAGAAATAATAAAACCATAAAGTATAACTGTTCCAAATAAATACAAACCTCCTTTGGGCCTAAATGTAATTATTGAGTTTTCCATAACTTTTGCTCCTCATTTACAAGTTTTTACAGGCATATAATTTTAACTTTCCAATACGTCGCTAAGTTTGAATTTTGCCTGCATGATATATGGATTTTTCGCGCCCTTTTCGAACTTGCCGTAAGATGTGAGCACGAAGGTGCCGTCTTTGCATATCGTACCGCTGTATCCGCAGTCGGCTTTGCCGTCGTTGGTTTCGCCGAGTATTATGAGTTTTTCTCCGAGTTTATCTGTCTTATTGCCGTTTTCGGCGTAAGAGAGGAGATCGTCAAAAGTGCCTACCCATGCGACCCAATATCCGCCCGTAAAGTTGGAGCTGTCGAATATGTTGCGCTTTACGCCGGGGACGACGAGGCGGAAAGATATGAGAAGTTTGCCCGTTGTTTCATCGTATTCGGCTTTATGTCTGTCGCCTGTGAGAGAATAGGGAAGTTCTCTGAATTCGGACCACGTCTGTCCTTCGTCTTCGGAAATTGAGATAAGAGAATTGGTTTCTCTCGAGTTGCCTCTGCCGATAAGGATAAGCGTGTCGTCGTTGGGTGCGGCGGCGCGGACTATCTCAATTTCGCAGATATTAGCTTTTTGCTCTATCTCTCTTTGTTGACAGAGGAATTTTTTTGGCTGTGACCACTGAGGATTTCCGTCTTCGTCAAAAGTCAGGATCGAGGTGTAGTTGTAGAAATCGTAATCGTGGAAAGTGCCCATCCATGCGTCGATGTATTCTCCGTCCTGTTTGAGCTGAGTGAGAGAGGACATAGAAACGATAACGTCGTAAGGAAGGACCTTGCCGTTTTCGTCATAGTTGGGGGAGTAAGGATCCGAAGTGTCGGTTTCAGCCGTTTTTGCAGGCTGATTCTTTGCCCACTCGATACCGTAGAAATTTTCAAATTCAGTCCACGTCTTGCCGTCGTCAGAAGATATCGAGCAGTTGAACCCGTCTGCGTAATATTCGTCGTCTTCTGCCCAGGAAGGACATCCGCTGACAAGCAGCAGTTTTGACGTGCCGTCCGAGAACCTGAGGTTGTAAAGGGTGGGCGTTTCCTGAGATTTTTCCCAGCTGTCGGGAAGAGTGTCTGATACGTTTGTCCAGCTGTCGCCGTAGTCGACGCTTTTTTGCATGATTATATCGCCTTTGCCGTGTCCTGCGGGGTATGCGCAGTAAAGCGTCCCGTCGTCCGCAAGCACGAGATCGGGGTGACCGAGATAGTTGCCGTTGTTTTCAACGGTAGAAATGTATTTTTCGTCGAGTCTGACGACGGGTATCTCTACAAAATCCAAAGCCTCGTTCTGTGTGCAGAAATAAACGGTGGTAAGAACGATAGCGGCAATAAAAACCGCAAGTACGGGTACAGCTATCAATACGATCTTCTTCTTTTTTGTAAGATCCAAAATTACACCTCCCGGTCGCTTTTGCAACCTGTACAATATCAGTATAACATCAAACATATGTCAGTTGCAAGAAATAAAACTGTCGCCTGTCGCCGATAAATTTAATAACATGTTGAAAATAAAAAAATACAATGTTATAATATAACAAGAAGAGGAGGTGTTTATGTAAAATACGAGTTATATTTCTTGCTCGATCATAGAGTGCAGAGAAAGACTTGCAAACGTCGGCATAGGTTATACGTCGCTCGGTAACGACGAGTATAAATTCAATTCTGTGCGTAAAAAAGGCGAGTCTTTTTCTTTTTACGCATATGTAACGTTACGCGAGGCTGGAGAATACGATACGGGAGTGACCGTAGAATTGACACCTGAATCCGCGGTGGACGAAGAATATGCAGACTCTGTTTATGAAAAGTTTTTGTCGAGATTTTTCAGACTGATGTCCGAGCCGGCGCAATACGACCCGTTCAGTTCTGTCGATGACGGCAGATATAGCAATTCTTACAGAGGCGGGCGCGAAACGAAATATTGCAGCAATTGCGGTGCAGTCATTGACGCAAAAGCCGTCGTATGCCCTAAGTGCGGCTGTTCTTTGAAGACGGAACAGAAAAGTTCTATTATCGGAATATTTGCGATAATTTTCTCGGTGCTCGGAGGATGGCTCGGACTCGTACTCTCTATAGTGGGCTTGTTTTACTATAAAGAAGACGACGAAGAGTGTGTAAAGGGCTTGACTTACTGCAAGATCGGTCTGGGCATAAGTATCGCATGGATCGTTATTGCCGTATTGATTTTTACCATTTCTTTTGCAATGCTGTAATTCAATATCATAAAGATAAATATGATTGCAGGATACAAACAAAACGGAGACTTGATTCTCCGTTTTTATTTTGCAGAGCATTTTACAAAATACAGTGCGTTTTATTATAAGCGCGATAAAATCCGCTTTTGCCCCTTTTGCCCTTGACTTATAAATATTAAAATAATAAAATAATAATATACGCTTTAAGAGGAGAGTGCAAATGAAGACGGATATCGAAATCGCAAACAGCGTGACACTGCAACCTATAGCCGAAATAGCCGCAAAGCTCGGGCTTACGGACAACGACTATGAGCAGTACGGCAAGTATAAAGCCAAAGTCAATCAGAGGAACGACGAAAAAGGCAAACTCATACTTGTTACCGCAATAAATCCGACCGCGCTCGGAGAGGGCAAGACGACCACTTCGATAGGCTTGGCGGACGGCATGTCGAAACTCGGCAAAAAGGTATGCCTTGCACTCAGAGAACCGTCTTTGGGACCCGTATTCGGCGTCAAGGGCGGAGCGACCGGCGGCGGTATGGCTCAGATAGCTCCGATGGAAGATATCAACCTTCATTTTACGGGAGATCTGCATGCTATAACGTGCGCGAACAATCTCATATCCGCTATACTCGACAATCATATTTATCAGGGTAACAAACTCAGAATTAATCCGACAAAGGTCATCTGGAAGAGATGCCTCGATATGAACGACCGCGCTCTAAGAAATATTGTCTGCGGTCTCGGCGGATCTACCAACGGAGTGCCTCGTCAGGACGGTTTCAACATTACCGCGGCGTCAGAAGTCATGGCAATACTGTGCCTGTCAAAGGATCTCGACGATCTCAAAAAAAGACTTGCTGATATCGTAGTTGCTTACGATTATGACGACAACCCCGTGACGTGCGGCGATCTCGGCTGCGCGCAGGCGGCGGCGATAGTGCTCAAAGACGCGCTCAAGCCCAATCTCGTGCAGACGCTCGAAGGTACGCCCGCGCTCGTACACGGCGGACCGTTTGCAAACATCGCTCACGGCTGCAACAGCATAATTGCGACAAAGACCGCGCTTTCGCTTGCGGATTACGTCATTACGGAGGCGGGATTCGGCGCGGACCTCGGTGCGCAGAAGTTTTTCGATATAAAGTGCCGCTTAGCGGGACTTGCGCCCAAAGCGGTGGTACTTGTGGCTACTGTGCGCGCGCTCAAATACAACGGCGGCGTCAGCAAAGAAGACGCTGCAAAAGAAAATACCGCCGCGCTTGAAAAGGGAATATGCAACCTTCTCGGACATATCGACAACCTGCGCGGAGTTTACGGCGCAAACGTCGTAGTCGCTATAAACAAGTTCATTACGGATACGGACGAAGAGATCGCTTATATAGCCAAAGTCTGCAAACAGGCAGGTGCGGAGTGCGAGATCTGCGAGTGCTGGGCAAAGGGCGGAGCAGGATCCGTCGCTCTTGCGGAGAAAGTGCTCGCGGCTGTCGAAAAAGGCGGCAAAATAAGATTCTCTTATAGCGACGATATGGACATAATACAAAAAGTACAGGCAGTCGCGACGCGCGTTTACGGCGCGAAAGAAGTCGAGTTTTCGCAGAAGGCGCTTGCGTCGATAGCGCAGATAAAGAAGATCGGCAAAGAAAATCTGCCGATATGTATCGCGAAAACGCAGTATTCCTTCTCCGACGACGCGTCAAAGCTGGGCAGACCCGTAGGATTCACGCTGCACGTTCAGGACGTTGAACTGAGAGGCGGCGCGGGATTCCTCGTCGTGGTATGCGGCAACATCATGCTGATGCCGGGACTCAGCAAGACTCCCAACGCGATAAATATGACGATAGACAGCGCTACGGGCGAAATTAAAGGATTGTTCTGATAATAAGGAGCTAATATGGCTGAAAACAACGTAAATTTTATAGAAGAAATCATAAACAAAGATCTTGAGAGCGGAGCGGTAAAGGAGATCATCACCCGTTTTCCGCCCGAACCGAACGGGTATCTGCATATAGGACACGCAAAATCCTTGTGCATAAACTTCGGTATGAAAGAGAAGTATCACGGCAAGTGCAATCTCAGATACGACGATACAAACCCGAGCAAAGAAGACGTAGAATTCGTCAACTCTATCAAAGAGGATATAAAATGGCTCGGATTCGATTGGGATAACGAGCTCTACGCGTCCGATTATTTCGACAGGATGTACGAGTGTGCGGTAGGACTCATCAAAAAAGGTCTTGCATACGTCTGCGATTATTCGGCAGAAGACATTAAGAGAACGCGCGGCAATCTTACGACGCCCGGAGAGAACAGCCCGTGGAGAGAAAGAAGCGTAGAAGAAAACCTGCGCCTTTTCGAAGAAATGAAAGAGGGCAAATACGCCGACGGCGAAAAGGTGCTCCGCGCAAAAATAGACATGGCGAGCCCAAATATGAATATGCGCGATCCCGTCATCTACCGTATTCTCAGAGAAAAGCATCACCGTACGGGAACGAAATGGATAATATATCCTATGTACGATTTCGCTCATCCGCTCGAAGACGCTTTCGAAGGCGTGACGCACAGTATATGCACGCTCGAGTTTGAGGATCACAGACCGCTTTACGATTGGGTAAAACACAATTGCGGTTTCGGCGATTTCCCCAAGCAGATAGAGTTTGCAAGACTCGGCATGACGAGGACGATAATGTCCAAGAGATACCTCAAAAAACTCGTTGCGGAAGGCAAAGTGGACGGCTGGTCCGATCCCCGTATGCCCACGCTGAGCGGTATGAGAGAAAGGGGATATCCGCCCGAGGCTATACGCAATTTCTGTGCGGCGGCAGGCGTTTCCAAGTCTAACAGCGAAGTTGACGTCGCTATGCTCGAGCACTTCGTCAGAGATTATCTCAACATGAACGCGGACAGGATGATGGTTGTCAAAAATCCGATCAGACTTATCGTTGAAAATGCTGAGAAGGACGAGGTTTACGATATCGAGAACAATCCCAACGCAGAAGAAAAGAGCACGCATAAAGTAACTTTCAGCAGAGAACTTTATATCGACCGCGACGACTTTGCGCCCGTACCGCCTCCCAAATACAAGAGGCTCGTTCCGGGTGGCACCGTAAGGCTCAAAGGATCTTATATCGTTGAGTACGTGAGCCATAAATGCGACGAGGAAGGCAACGTTACCGAGGTGACCTGCCGCTATATCCCCGACAGCATACAGGGCGGCGCAAACGCAAATATCAAAGTCAAAGGCGTTATTCAGTGGGTCAACGCGAAAGACTGCGTGGATCTTACGTTGCACGAGTTCGACTATCTGCTCCTTGACGGCGACGGAGATTTCAACGACCGTCTGACTCCCGACAGCCATACCGTTTACCCTAACGCAAAGGGCGAGGCAGCGCTGAAAGACGCAAAAGCTTACGACCGTTTCCAATTCATGCGTATGGGGTATTTCAGCGCGGTAAAGGATTACGGAAAGGACGGCAAATACGAGTACAATATGATCACGGGACTCAAGGACAGCTATGGCAAATAAACTCTTTTCGCCTAAAGGTATAAAGGAAGTGTCTGAAGAGTCCATTTCCAAATACAACGCGGCGCACGGTACAAAATATCTGCTTTTCGATCCGAGAGATATAAGCGAATTCAAGTGCAGGCGCGGCGTAAAAGACGGCAAGACGGTTTATCTGTACGAAAAGCTGCAGATCATGTTCGGCAATCACGAGATAGAAGAATACTGTTTTACCGAAAAAGGCGTGTTCGACCGCTCTATAATGAAAGACGCGAAACCAGCGAGGGTGGAAGATCTCAAGATACTTTACACCCGCAAAAAAGGCTTTCTTATCAGGACTTTTTACAACGTGTTTTTTGAATACGAGGGCGTAGAGTATTATCTGTATATCGTCGTGAGCGACGAGAAAAAGTTCAACAATCTGATGTGCGAGTTTGCAAAAGACAAGATGTATTGATACTTTCGTAGTAAAAGAAACAAAAAGCACGGGCACGAAATTTTCGTGCCCGTGTTGATTTTAAGCTGATTTTATTTATTCTCCGTAAACGCTTCCGCCAAGCGAATCTATCGCAACTACGACAGGGAAGTCTTCTACCGTAATGCGTCTTATTGCCTCTGTGCCGAGATCGGGATAGCAGATCTCTTCCACCTTTTTCACGCATTTGCTGTATAGCGCGCCTGCGCCGCCTATCGCTGCGAAGTAGACGCCGCCGTTGCGTATGAACGCGTCGATACACTCTTTGCTGCGCTTGCCTTTGCCTATCTGTGCGGCAAGACCGTGATCGAACATGTAAGGGGTGTATTTATCCATACGGCAGGACGTAGTAGGGCCGCAAGAGCCCATTACCTGACCTTTCTGTGCGGGGCAGGGACCCATAAAGTAAACCGTCTGACCCGAAAAGTCTATGTCGGGTCTGCCTGCCTCTATACTTGCGAAAAGTCTTTTGTGTCCCGCATCGCGGAATACGAACATTTCTCCCGAAAGCAGAACGTTGTCTCCTGCTTTCAATTTTTTGAGTTCTTCTTTGTCGAAAGGCATGTTTAATTTTATCTCACTCATATACGACGCCTCCTTCGGTTACGCTGAAACGTGCTGCGCGAGAGCAATGGCAGAGCACGTTGACCGCTACGGGCAGCGAAGATATATGCGTGGGGTAGCTCTCTATGAATACGCCGAGAGCGGAGGTCTGTCCTCCGAATCCTTGCGCGCCTATGCCGAGAGAGTTTATTCTCTCAAGCAGTTCTTTTTCAAGCCCGTCGAGGACGGGATCGGGGTTGGAGCTGCCTATTTTGCGGAACAGCGCGTGTTTGCTCATCTCTGTGCATTTCTCGAAAGTGCCGCCGAGTCCTACTCCTACGATAACGGGCGGGCACGGATTGCTTGCGGCGTCTGCTATCGTCTTTACGATAAGGTCTTTTGCCGTTTCGAGTCCCTGAGCGGGATTGAGCATATATATCGCGGACATGTTTTCGCTGCCGAAACCTTTGAGCATGACTTCGACTTCTATCTTGTCGCCTTTTACGAGCTCGGTATGGATAACGGCGGGAGTGTTGTCTTTCGTGTTTATTCTTGATACGGGATCGAGAACGGATTTTCTTAAAGGAGCGTATGCCTTTCTGACTGCGCCGTTTATAGCGTCGTTGAGAAATTCTCCGTCGAGTTTAACGTCCTGACCTATTCTGACAAAGACCACCACCATGCCCGTGTCCTGACATACGGGAAGATGCGACGATCTTGCGTATTCTATGTTTTTGCACATTACGTCGAGCGCGAAACGCGTTGTCGCGTTGCTTTCGCTGTCGCGCGCGTCGATAAGAGCTTTCGCGCAGGTCGGTTCAACCTCGCAACTGATTTTGTCGATGCAGTTTACTATGCCTTCGGCGATAAATTTTGTGTCTATGTTTGCCATATTTCCTCCGCATATTGTATTTTAACATAATAAAGTTGATTAGCACAACGAAAATATGATACAATTATATAACGCAAAAAAACGTGCGCGTATATATGTGCGCACGCTATGTAAAAGCGCGTTAAAGTATATGGGAAGTTTTGAAATCTGCACCCTTGCCAGCGGCAGCAAGGGCAATTGTACTTATATAAAAAGCGGCAACACCTCTCTCATAGTAGACGAGGGGCTTACCGTAAAAGAGCTCAAGGTCAGAGCGGCGACGCGAGGTATAGATCTGTCCGGAGTAGGCGCGGTGCTCGTAACGCACGAGCATGCGGACCATATAAAAGGGGTCGAGCAGTTTTCCCGCGAGTTCGGAGCTAAAGTCTATATGCCGCTTACTTGTTTCGAAACAATGCGGTCGAGAGGAGAGACGATCACGAAGTTCGAGTACGTCGACGGTTACGAGACGGGATTCGAAATAGACGATATAAGGGTAGAGCCGTTCAGACTGCCGCACGACGCGCGCTATACCGTAGGTTACAGGTTGAGCGACGGCAAATACGACGTCGCAATAGCTACCGACCTCGGGTTCGTCAGCGACAATACGCTCTCTAAACTTAGCGGATGTAAAGCCGTTATAGTAGAGAGCAATCACGACAGCCTTATGCTGCAGAAAGGCAGATACCCCTATTCGCTCAAAGTAAGAATCGCGAGCAGGAACGGACACCTTTCAAATTCAGACAGCGCGGCGATAGCGTCGCAGCTCGTAGCAAGCGGAGCGGAAAGGATACTGCTTGCGCACCTCAGCGAGGACAACAATACGCCAGAGCTTGCCTTCGAGGCGACAAAAGAACAACTTGAAAAACACGGAATAAGGGAAGGTGAGGACGTTGTGCTCGACATAGCGTACCAATACCGCCCCTCGGAGATAATAAGAATATGAAAATAGTGGATTACGATCAAAAGAAATTTCCTTATCTCGAAACGTATGACGCAGGCGCAATGTTTATAGGCAGCTATGTGCTCAAACTCATGCTCCAGATCGCACTGATGGTACTTCTCGCGATGACGGACGTGAGCAGTTCTTTTACGTCGACGATGGGCGGTATTTGCCTTATCACGACACTCAATGAGCTCGCGTTTTTCCTGACCCCGATAGCATACGGCAAGATACGCGGCAAAAACCTTTTGCAGAACATGGGTTTCGAAAACAAGTTTTCGCCTTATGCTGCGCTGCTTTGCGTGCCGCTTACTCTGACGGTGATTTGTTTCGGTTCTCCGCTTGCCACGGGCTTTATCAACCTTGTAGAGCTTACGGGATACAAGACGGATTTGGTGACGTCGATAGTCGTTGACAGCGGCAGCGATCTTGCGCTTACGCTGATTTTTGTCGCGCTTATCCCTGCGGTTGCGGAAGAATATCTGTTCAGAGGCAACATCGCACGCGGACTTTCCAAAAACGGCTATTTCTTTGCTATAGGCGTTTCGTCCGCGCTTTTTGCCATAATGCACGGCAATCCTCTTCAGCTCGTACACCAATTTATTCTCGGTGTTGCGTGCTCGGTTCTGTACTTCTCGACGAGAAGTCTGTGGCCGCCTATAATACTGCATTTTCTCAACAACGCTACCGCGCTCGTCATAGGGTATTTCGAGAGCAAAGGGCAGACGATAAATTTCGATGCAGGCTGGTACGTCCTGATAAGCGCGGCGGGACTGATTCTGAGCGTGCTGCTGTTGTGGGCGATAATAATTCTTTGTAAACGCTATAAGGAAAAGAATCCCGCAAAGGAAACGCTTTCCGACGACGCGGCAAAAGAATACGCGGGCAAGAAATACGCGATACCCGCTCTTCAGAAGGAGTTTTTCGCGCTGCACCGCGCGGACTTCGAGATAGCCGCAGACAATGCCGACGCCGCTGAAAAGAACGGCAAATTCGACGACGCGAAGACAGAGGCGGAACAGCTCGTTGTAAAAGCGGATTATGAAGAAAAACGCAAAAAGGCGGCTATGAAAGACAAAAAAGCCCTTATATACAGCTTTATCATAACCTGCGCCGTATGGATAATCAGCTTTATAATCAACGTGGTGTGATATGCTTAGCGTAAACGTCGTATGCATAGGCAAGATAAAAGAGGCGTTTTACCGCGACGCGATAGAGGAATACGCTAAAAGGCTCTCGCGCTTTTGCAGATTTTCTGTGATTGAGCTTGCAGAAAAGCAGCTTACGGGCAAGAACGACGCAGACATAAGCATCGTAAAAGAAGACGAAGGCAAGCGCATAGTTCAGGCTGTCAAAGGTTACGTTATCGCTCTCGATATGAGGGGAGAACAGCTTACGAGCGAGCAGCTCAGCGCAAAGCTTTCTAAGCTTACGGATACCACGAGTACGGTCACTTTCGTTATAGGCGGATCTTACGGATTGTCGGATTGCGTGCTGAAAAGGGCAGATTATAAACTGTCTTTCGGCAAAATGACATTTCCGCATCAGCTCATGCGAGTTATTGCTGCAGAGCAGATCTACCGTGCTTTCACTATAGCAGAGGGCAGCGGATATCATAAATAACGTAACAAAAAGAGTACGGATCTGAATATTCTGTAATATGTATACTGTTTCAGATCTCGACAACGACCTCTCGACTCTCGAAAGTCATGGCGCAAAAGTGTTTACCGTCGGATACAGCTGGCTCGGCAGACCGATAAAGGGCGTGTTCAAAGGCGCTACCGACGGACCTCAGATTCTCGTTCAGGGCGCGATACACGCGCGCGAGTGGATTACGGCGCAGCTCAGCGTATTGCTTTTCGAACGCTATTCGGGCAAATGCGGTCTGTGGTGTATACCTATGAGCAATCCCGACGGCGCAATGCTTGCGCAACTCGGTCTTGACAGCGTAGGAGATCCTGAAATAAGGGATTTTCTCTACAAAATAAACGGTTACAGCAGCGATTTTTCGCTGTGGAAGGCAAACGGGAGAGCAGTCGACCTCAACGTGAATTTCAATGCGCTCTGGGGTACGGGCGTGAATAACGTGACATATCCCGCGCCGGGTAACTATATCGGTCCGTATCCTTTCAGCGAGAGCGAAAGCACCGCGCTCGCGCAGTTTACGGACAAAGTGCGCCCGAGGTATACCGTGAGCTACCACGCGCGCGGACGCGTAATATATTACGGGTTCAACGGGCAGAACCCCGACCCGTCCATACCGCCGCTTGCAAGTTCCGTCACGGGTTATCCCGCGTATACGTCAGAGAGTAGCGCGGGCGGATATAAGGATTGGTTCGTACTCACGACAAACAGGGCGGGACTGACGATAGAAGTGGGCAGCGAAGGTACGCCTTATCAGGATCTTCAAAAGGAATTACCATCGATGCTCAGACAGAACGACGGACTTCTCGACGCGTTATCCGTAGAGGCAGGAGAGAAATGAAAGACAAAACGTATTTTATGAAAAAGGCGATCGCTGCGGCAAAACGCGCTGCGGCTTGCGACGAAGTCCCCGTAGGTGCGGTAATAGTAAAGGACGGAGAGATAATCGCAACAGCCTGCAACAGAAAAGAAAGGGACAATTGCGCAGTCTCGCATGCGGAGATAGTGGCGATACGCAAAGCATGCAAAAAACTCGGCAATTGGTATCTCGAAGGCTGCGAAATGTACGTTACGCTCGAGCCGTGCCCTATGTGTGCTGGCGCGCTGATAAATTCGAGGCTGGACAAGCTGTATTTCGGGGCATACGATCCTAAGGCGGGTTGCTGCGGCAGTCTTTACGATCTTGTGAGAGACGGACGGTTCAATCATACGCTCGACGCAGAGGGCGGGATCATGAGAGAGGAGTGCGCCGCACTTCTCAGTAATTATTTCAGACTTAAACGCGCAGAAAAGAAAGAAAGCGAAAAGAACAGGAAAGGAGAGTAAAAAATGCTGATCGTAGGACTCGGGAACCCGGGAGCAAAGTACGAAAACACATATCATAACATGGGATTTCAGGTCGTGGACAGGCTTGCGAAACTGCTCGGAGTGCAGATAAAGGAAAAGTCTTGCGACGCCTTGATCGCAACGCTTTTCGTAAAGGGCGAAAAGACGGTTATCGCAAAACCACAGACTTACATGAATTTGTCGGGTGTAAGCGTAAAACAATTGCTCGGAGCAAACAAACTCGCGCCCGAAGACGCAGTTATAATATACGACGACGTGGATCTGCCGATAGGCAATCTGCGTTTGAGAAAAGAGGGCAGCGCAGGCACTCACAACGGCATGAGAAACATCGTCGCAGAAGTCGGATCTACCAATATCCCGAGGATAAGAGTGGGCATAGGGCACGACGCGCACGGCTGCGAGCTGAGGGATATAGTGCTTTCTAAAGTGGAGTGGGAGTACAGAGACGTAGTCGCAAAAGCTCTCGACGACGCTGCGGCAGCACTTAAAGAATATATAGAAAACAAAGATTTCGACGCAGTAATGCGCAAATACAATTCTCATAAAAGCAAATAAAATTTGCGTATCCGTGTAGATTATGAATAGTAAATTCAGACAGCTGCTCTCGCTTGAGAGCCTGGGCGGCGATTTCAAGAGAATATACGACGACATAAAAAGCGGCAGGGATATAATGGTCTTCGGACTCAATACTCCCGAGCGAGCGCACGTTGCAGCCAACCTTGACAAGTTTTTGCTTTACGTCGTAAAGGACGGTACATACGCACTCAAGGCTGAAGAGGCTTTGTCCGATTATTACGAGCCCGACGAAATAGCTTATCTGCCCGAAAAGGACGACGTGCTCATTTATCGCAAGGCTTTTCAGGCAACTTCGCTTACAAAACGCGTGTCGGTTTTATCTCAGCTTGCAGAGGGTAAGCTGAGATGTTGTATCACTACCGCCGCCGCGCTTATGCAGTACGTTCCCGTCAAAGAAAATCTGCTTGCGGCGACTACGGTGATATCGGCAGGGGACAATCTCGACGTTTATTCTCTGTGCGACAGGCTCGTAGCTGCAGGATATCGCAGAGAGAGCGCGGTAGAAGAAAAATGCACCTTCTGCCTTAACGGCGATATCTTGTCCGTATATCCTCCCGACAGGGATCTGCCTGTCAGGATCTCGTTCTGGGGAGATACGGTAGAAAACGTAAAGATCTACGATCCGGATACCATGACTACGGTATCGACGGTACAGTCTGTAACCGTATGTCCCGTAAACGATATGCTCGTGGACGGCACATATGTCCGCAACGCTCTCGAAACTGCAAAAATAAGGATAGCAAAACTTTCTGCAAGAGCCGCGGAGCGTGCGAGCGAAATAGTAGGAGAGCTCGAGAGCAGTCAGGTCACGGATCAATCTTTCCAATGGCTGTTGCCGTTTGTCAGAAACAAGATGACGGACGTCGCGGATTATCTGCCCAAGAATTCCGTCGTATTTTTCGACGAGCCGTCTGCGGTCTATGAAAAAATGTGTCTGTACGAGAGAGAAACGTCGGACCGTGTGAAGAATCTTGCCGAAGACGGTGAAGTCCTTAAAGAACACGTCGGCGCGTTTCTGTGCGCGGACTTCGTATGCGAAAAGCTGAAGAATATCTGCAAAGTCGGCGCCGCGCAGGTCACGTCGTCTAACAAGCTGATCTCTACGCCGTCGGCGCTTTACAGTCCGCGTGCGGTTTCTGTAGAAAATTATACTTTCAATATCAGACAATTTCATACAGACGTAAAGAATTATATCGCGGCGGGTTACTGCGCGGTTGCGTGCATGGGAGACCCCGCTACCGCAAAGAGCTTTGCAGAAAGTCTGTATCAGGAGGGCGTACCGTCGAGATACGCCGACGACGTCGACGAGTGGCAAAACACCCTTCTCGTAACGCCGCTGTCGCTTAAGCACGGTTTTTGTTATCCCGCGAACAGACTCGTAGTGATAGGCAAGCGCGACCTTCTCAAAGGCAGCGGCATAAGATCGGACGCGTCCAAGACGAGAATCTTTACGTTGCCTAAAGTCGGAGATTACGTCGTTCACGAAGTGCACGGTATAGGACGTTGCATTGGTACGGAACGTATCAAGTACCGCGATATCGAGCGCGATTACGTCGTCATCGAATACGCAGAGGGCGGACTTTTGCAGGTTCCCATCGACCAGATGGACAGGCTGAGCAGATATTCTGGCAGCGACCGCGCTCCCAAACTGTCCAAGCTCGGCGGTAAAGACTTCGAGAAGACTAAAAAACAGGTAGAGAAGTCCATCAGAAAAATGGCGATAAATCTCGTCGAGCTGTACGCTGCGAGACACAAGGCGAAAGGACACAGATATCCCGCGGATACTCCCGAACAGAAGAGGTTCGAGGACGCGTTCCCTTACGAAGAAACTTCGGATCAGCTGAGAGCCGCCGCTGAAATAAAAGCGGATATGGAAAAGGGCATGGTTATGGACAGGCTGCTTTGCGGCGACGTAGGATACGGCAAGACGGAAGTCGCCTTCCGTGCCATATTCAAAACCGTGATGGACGCGAAACAGGCGGTAATACTCGCGCCTACGACGATACTCGCGTCGCAGCATTACGATACGGCAAAAGAGCGTTTTGCGGATTTCGGACTGCAAATAGAACTGCTCAACCGTTTCAGGACAAAAGAGCAGATCGCCGCAGCCCTCGAAAGCGCGAAGAACGGCAAGGCAAACCTAATTATCGGAACGCACAGACTGCTTTCTAAAGACGTCGAGTTTGCCGATCTCGGACTTATCGTGCAGGACGAGGAACAGCGTTTCGGCGTGGAGCACAAAGAAAAGCTCAAACTTCTCAAAAGCGACGTCAACGTGCTGACGTTGTCCGCGACTCCTATTCCGCGCACTCTCAATATGGCTTTGAGCGGAATCAGAGATATAAGCGTACTCGAAACGCCGCCTTCGAGCAGAATACCCGTTCAGACTTACGTTACAGAACTCACGGATGCTCTTATAAGAGATGCCGTGGGCAGGGAACTTGCGCGCGGCGGACAGGTATTTATCTTATACAACAGAGTAGAAACGATCGCGGAGTTTGCAGAAAAGATAAAGGCTTTGCTTCCCGAGGCTCGTATCGTCGTCGGACACGGACAGATGGACGGAACGGAACTCGAAAATACGATGCAGACGTTCTTTTCTAAACAGGCTGACGTATTGATATGTACTACTATTATAGAAAACGGCATAGACGTACCCGATGCCAATACGCTTATCGTATGCGATGCGGACAGACTCGGACTTGCGCAGCTCTATCAGCTCAGAGGAAGAGTGGGCAGACGCAACAGGATTGCTTACGCATATTTCACGACTGCGCAGGGAAAAGTTCTGACGAGCGACGCGGCAAAACGTCTTACGGCAATAATGGATTTTACAGAGTTCGGCAGCGGATTCAAAATAGCGATGAGAGATCTCGAGATAAGAGGAGCGGGAAATATTCTCGGCAGAGAACAGCACGGGCACATTGCAAAGATAGGTTACGATCTGTACTGCAAGCTCCTTGCAAGGTGCGTTGCCGAAATCAGAGGAGAGGAGAACGAAGAAGACGCCGAAGTCGAAGTCAACGTCGCTATCAACGCGTATCTCGATTCGCGTTACGTCAGCGATGTGGATGCAAGACTCAAGATATTCCGTACGATAGCGGATCTTGCAGGACCGGAAGACGCGCTCGGTTTTATAGACAAACTCAAAGAGCACTACGGACCCGTTCCCGCACCGCTTGTCAATCTCGTAAACATAGCCGTAGCAAAGAACTATGCAAAGCGTCTCGGAATAAAGAAGATAGTCGTTGCGGACAAAATGGCGGAAGTCGTATTCAAAGATGCAGAACACGTCAGAAACCAGCGCGTATTCAACGCTTTGGCTCAGATGAACGAGACCTGCAACCTGACGAACGACGCCGAACCGAAGGTGGTGTTTGACTGCAAATATCTGCCCAATGAGAGAAAGTTTGCTTTGGTATGCGAATTTTTGAGCAAATCGGCTAAAACTTTTGAATAAAACGTTTTACAACGCGCAAAGTTGTGTGTATAATAATAAAGGTAGTATTTTATTTATATAAATAAAAGGAGCAAATGTAATGAAAAGAAAATTGCTTGCAATCTTGATAGTCGTCGCCGTCATCGCATCGTTGGCGGTGGGCTGTTCTTCCGGCATATTCGAAGTTGACGGATACAGAGATTATCATCAAGTAGTTGCAACTGTTCAGTACAAGCAGATGAGCGAGCCGATATATAAAGGCGACGTTCTGGTATATTACAGCCAGTACGCAGCTATGTATATGCAGTATTACGGCATGACTTCTGAAGACGTTGTAGATTATTTCTATCAGAGTCTTTCAAAACAGAAGTTGCAGTTGCTTTATGCAAAAGATTATATCGCAAAGAACGATCTCGGTTATACGAGCGATGCTGAAATAGCAAAGCTTTCCAACGAGGATTTCCTTACTGTTGACGAACGCAGATATTGCATTGAACTTGCAAACAAGACTTTTGAAGACAGCTGGCAACAGATCATAAGCGATCTGGAAAAAGAACAGACGCAGAACGCAGGTTCTGACGAAGAAGAGACCGAAGAACCAGAAGAGGATGAGGATCTTCTCGAAGCAAGACCCGTCAGAGAAGAAGACAGTTCTTCCGACGAATATGTCGATGAAGGTCTTACCGATGCAAGCAAACTGCCGGACAAGTTTACCGATTATGTGAACGACAAGATATCTGCCGAAGAAGATAAGGATGCTCAGAAGAATATGCAGACCGCACTCAACGAGCTCAACAAGAATCTTGAAAGCACATATAAAGATTACGACTATTATCTCAACAGCTATTACGAGACGAGAATTCTCGAGAAATACGAAGAGATGCTCGGAGATTCTCTCCCTGAGATAACCGACGAAGAAGTTAAGGCGCATTACACCAAGCTTATGAATACTCAGATCGGCAATTACGTTGACGAGTCGGCTTATTCGAGCGCGCTTTCTTCTGCAGGCAACGTCGTATATCATACCACAAAAGGCTACTCTCAGGTCAGAAGCATTTTGCTTAAGTTCAGCGACGACCAGACTGCTGCGCTCAAGAACGTTCAGTCTTTGCTCGAAGGTAATGACACTGCGATCGAAAAATACCGTGCACTTCTTGCTCTCGGCAGCGACGTCGCAAGCAACGAGGGTCTCGGTATTTACGAAAATCTCTGTGAGAACGGCATAAAGGTAAACGTCAGCAATCCTGATTACGATCCTGACGAGGACGAACTCAAGGATGCATATACCGATCTCGGTATCGATTACAGAGTTGTGCTTTACGCAATGGCCAACGATATCGCAAGCAAGGCTGACAAGTTGGTCGACGCGGCAAAGAAACAAGGCATTACGGATGAAATACAGCTTGACGCTGTCAGAAATTACGCTGTAAACGAAGCTATCACCGATTGGCTTTACCTCGTAAACGATGACACCGGTATGTTTGAAAGCGATACCTATACCGTAAGCCCCGACGGTTCTACATCTTCTTATGTCGAAGAATACACCGTACTTGCGAGAAAGCTTGCGATGCAGGGCGCAGGAAGTTATTATAACGAAAGCGCTGCAAGCTTCGAAACGGGCGTTGAGCTTTCCTATACGGTAGAAGAAGGTAAGACTCCTACAGAACTTCTCCAGCAGGCAAACGGAAAGACATATTTGATTTCTTCCGAAGTTATGTATTCTACCGACGATAAAGACGAAGAGCTGTCTACAACCGTTTACACTCTCAAAACAGAGGAAGGAAACGAGATCAGCTTTATCGTTAACGATTACGGTATCCACGTTGTATTCGTAAAGAGTCTCTTTGTCGATGACAGTCAGTCTTCTTCGATCACTGAAGAGAAGAACGAAAAAGGTGAAGTTATCGGATATAAGCTCGGTCTCGATTACCGTTATTCGAGTGAAGTTACCGTCAAATACGTCAAGGACGAAGAAGGCAACGATACCGATGAGATCGAAAGCATAACGGTTGAGATCAAAACGCTTAAAGACGTTCTTTCCAAAGTAATAGAGGACGGTAAGGTAAGCGAAAACTACAACGATGTTTTGAGTAAGTTCCTTAAAGACAATTACGACAACTGCATAAAACAAAATGCAAAGGTCTACAAAAATATACTCAAAGAAGTTGAATAAAAGACATATTGATTGTATTAAAAGGAGCGGATTTTCCGCTCCTTTTTTATTGCAATAGGTGCGTGCGGATTCGAGAATTGTCTTGATCTAAAAGCCTTGATTTTTGATTTGTATGAGAATACAATAAATATAAGATTTATATAAAGAGGAGTAGCTATGTTCAAAGAGAAAAGATTGTCGGGAGAAATGATTTATAACGGAAGAATAATGCAGCTGTATAAAGACGAAGTAGAGCTCGAAAACGGCAAAAAAAGCGTCAGAGAGTATATCCGTCACAGCGGAGGTTCGAGCGTGCTCGCCGTTGACGAAAACGAAAATGTATTTCTTGTAAGACAGTTCAGATATCCGTACGCAAGCGAAACGGTAGAGATACCTGCGGGTAAACGCGAAAAAGGAGAAGATCCTCTCGTATGCGCAAAGAGAGAATTAGAAGAAGAAACAGGACTCGTTGCGTCGGATTACAGGCTGATAGCTACGGTTTACCCTACGCCTGCTTATACGGACGAAACGCTATACGTTTATTTGGCCACGGGTTTGAAAACTACTGCTGCACATCTAGACGACGGAGAGTTTCTCGATGTGGAAAAAGTACCGTTTGAGAAAGCGTATTCTATGGCAAAATGCGGAGAAATACGCGACAGCAAGACTTTGGTGGCGATATACGCTTATGCTGCCGAAAAGGCAAGAGGAGAGATGTAAGGATTTAATTAAAATGCAAACTATTTATTTGACACAGCCAAGTGAAAGCTACGCATCTCAAGTAATGGATATCAGAAAGGAGATGCTTGCAAGCGGCGACGGCTTTGACGGTTGCGGAGGATTGGAAGATACAGAATCTTTTGAAGAGTGGATAAATTTTGAAAAAAGACTCAAGTTGAAATACAAGAACGGTTACGTTCCTTCGCGTATTTATCTTGCAGTGAGAAAAGAGGACGGCAAGGTTGTAGGGATAATAGATTACCGTTCTCCTCTGACGGAATTTCTGCTTAAATACGGCGGAAATATAGGTTATAGCGTAAGGCCTTCAGAAAGAGGAAAGGGTTACGCAGCTGAAATGCTGAGGCTTATTTTGCCGATATGTCGCGATGCAGGGGAGAAAAGAGTTTTAGTTACCTGCGATAAAGACAACGTAGCGTCGAGAAAGAGCATAGTTAAAAACGGCGGTGTGCTTGAAAACGAAATCCAGGATGTATCGGACTTGAGTAATTGTGGGGTAATACAGAGATTCTGGATCAGATTATAATATTATTAATAAATTGTTTTTTGACAGCATCTAAATTATCGGCTATTTAGTCTTGTTTCTGAAAATAAAAATATATTGTTTCGCTGGCAGCTGTATTGTCTATTGCAAAATCGGAATATAAATATTAAAAATCTTAAAACAGATGCAAGCTTTGCATAATGTTGCTGGATAAAGTTTTCATAAAAAAATACCTGCGGTTTTCGCAGGTATTTCTTTATAAATAATTTGGAGAATTATTACTTTTTGTTGACGAATACGTTGTTGGTAGCGGTTTCCTTCTTGATGGGGTTGATACCGATCCACTCCTTCTTGAGATTGCCGTTCTCGTCGAATCTGTGAGGATAGCAAGCTATCATCGTCTTCTTGATACCGTCTTCGAGAGAGCCGCCGCCGTTGAAGCCGAACTCGTCGTAGTGCAGATGCTTTCTGACTTTGTCGATGACGTCCTGACCGAAGTAGAGATCCTGAGACTGGATGTCTTTCATGAGTTTCTTGTAGTTAAGACCGCTGTCCTGATTGGTCTTCTTGAGATCGTTAGCTACCATGTAACCGCCGATCGTTGCCATCCAGGTGGGAACGCCCATGTAACGCTTGGTTGCGCCGACGTCTTCCATCATCATGTTGATCATGTCCTTGTACTTTCTGTCGTAAGCGCCGATAGGAAGTTTGTCGCCGTGCTGTCCGTAGTAAGCTGCGGAAACAACGCCTTCTGCGATACCCTGAACGTGGATCATGTTGGTACCGCCCTTCGGGAACATAACTGCGGGCATCTTAGCGAATCTGTCAAGGAATACTTCCTTCCAGAGCGGCTCACGCTCGGGCATGTTGCCGAAGATGTAGGGGAGTTCGAGAACGACAACGTCCATGCCGCCGTTTTCTACGCCGCCGCCGACGTTGATGAGAGCGTCAGCCTGTTCGCAACGAACTTTGATGTAAGGATGGTTGTCAGCGAGATGTTTCTCGGGCCATACTCTGTCGAAGTATGCAAAGTAGGAGTTGAGAAGAACAGCCTTCTTTACGCCTGCCTCTTTAGCAGCCTCGAATACGGGGATAACTTTTTCAACCAGGTAGTAGTGGAAGAAATCGTAGCCGCTTACGCCGGGATGCGTATGCATACGGTCATCCGGACCGACTGCGTATACGAGAACGTCGTAGCCTTTGAAATATTCGACGAGCTGCTCTTTGGTAAGGCAGTTTTCGTCAGCATGCATTTTTCTGAGATTGAAGAGCATACCGTAGTTTACTTTGATTTCCTTCGGCCACCAGCTCTGATTGAGAGTGATCTCGTTAGGAAGTGCGAGAACGGAAACTTCGACGCCCTGTCTCAAAAACTCTTTAGCGGAATAGAAACCGAGGAAACCGGTACCGCCGCAGATAAACACCTTTTTAATGTCCAACTTTTTTTCCATATTTCACCTCTTTTTATCAAAGTTTTCTCCCCCGCGGAATAACAGGGGAGAAAACAATTATTTCATTACTTCTTTTCGTTTTTTTCTGCTTCGAGAATATCTTTGTAGCAATCTGCGTCGTAATAGCAATTCTCGGAAGGATCGTGAGTGTCGTACCAGACCTGTGCGAAGAACGGGATGTGCTTAGCAAGCTCGTCGAAATGCCAGGGAGCAGGCATGCAGCACTCGGGGCACCAGTGGCCGGCTTTGATGATAGTGTACGGAGAAGACTCGAAGACGTGTCCGTCGTGGCACTGCCATTTGAGCTTGGTGTAAAGGTCGCCCTTCGTCATAGTCTTGCTCAGGCACTTGCCGCCTCTGAACTCAGCAGCTTTCTGCATATCGGTGATATCGAGTTCGCTGTCCGGCTTGCTCTCGTCGTAACCGTGATCGAGAAGGAACTGCTTAGCGTTCTTGATGTCTCTGCGGTATTCGTAGTCGACGACGTTGCCGTTATCGTCTTTGATCTGATTCTTGCGGAAGAGCGGGAATTTGCTCCAGTCTTCGCCGATCTGATTGTATTTTTCTCTGCCGCCGAAGAACGCTTCGACACGTTTTTCGAGGCCGTGATTGAGCCAGTACATAGGAGCGTTGCTGTCTTTGAAGAGTCTCTGAATAGCGAGTTTGCTGATAAGGCTCTTCGGAGCGATAACGCCGAGTTTGAAGTACCAGTTCTGTTTAGCCATTCTTGCCCAGAACTCGTCCCAGCTGTCAGTTTTTTGGAAGTCGAGATAGTCATCGAGCACGTTGGAGTCATAGTACCAGAAGCAGTGGAAGTTTCTCGTAGCGTTCCAGTTAGGCTTGAAGAACTGCTCGGGGATAGCACCCATCATACCGAAACCGGCTGCCATTGTGTCGTAACCGGTTACACGGCAGGAAGCACCGCCGCCGATGTTGTAAACTTTGTTCCAGAAACCGGGCTTAAGAGTACCTTCGCTGTCTTTGACTGCGAGGTTTCTCATAAGGATACCGCTTTCACGCGCGGTCGCCCACTCGATAGGCACGTTCCAGCAGGTGTGGAACATAAGACCGTCGCTCATATTGTTTTTGAACAGATTGTCGTGCAAAACGCCGGACTGACGGAGGACTGCCCAGTTGGGGAGACCTTTCTCGAGGAGATATCTTTCAGCGCGGAGCTTGGTGATTGCATAGAAGTCAAACGCACTCGGGAGAAGAGGATCGCCTACGCGGCCCCAGGGGTGTCTCCAGTCACGGTTGCCGTATTCAGCTACCGTAGCGATATGTACGAGTTTGATCTCGTTAGCACGCGGGCTTTCGGCTACAGCGTCAACGAGGTTGCAGGTGCCGGTGTAGTTTGCCTTCTTTGCCTGATCGGGATGGTGATCGGAAGTGGGCGGGATGATTGCGGCGCAGTGGAAGATGTAATCACTCTTTTCAACGCACTTTACGCAGTCCTGTTTATTGGACAGGTCGCCGAAGATAACTTCGATGTCGGCGCCGTATTCTTTCTGCAGTTTAGCCGCAAGTTTTTCGTTCGCGGGTTTCTTTCTGAGAAGAACGAGACCTTTGAACTTTTTGGTTTCCATAACGTACTTCAGTACCTGGCTACCCATTGAGCCGGACGAGCCGGTGATAAACACAACTTTCTTGTTCATAATTCCTCCAAATGAATTGTTTTCAGATGGCATAATCAGCCTTGGCATAATTATAACATAACCCCGCAAAGTATTTCAAGCGATATTAAAATAATTTTACTTAAAATACATATAATAAATGCGAAAATCACCGCTTTGTTAAGGAATAATAATGGTATGATAAATTTGGGTTATGCAGGGCGCAAAATATTGGTTTCCGTGGCAGTTTTTTTATCGTTTGCGGTCTTGTTGACGTTTGCATCGTGCAGCGGTATGCAGAGTACGGTTGACGTAGATAAGCATGTTGTAATCAACTGCACTTTCGATTATCTCGTAACGGGAGAGAGCAGAAGATATTTTGCAAAAACCAGTCCCGCGCAGGCAGGTTACGAAATAGTATGGAAAAGCGAAAACGAAGACGTTGCGACAGTGGACGATAAGGGCGTCGTAACAGCAGTCGCATCGGGTGAAACGCAGATCTCCGCAGAGGCGAAAAACACGCCTTACAAGGCGAAACTCAAGTTGACGGTAGCGGACATGATCGTTGAAGAAAAAGACGGCCCAGACGCTTTGCAGAGTGCGCTTGACGAGTTGAAAAATAACGGCTCAGTGTTGGTTATAGGCGGTTATTATCCGTCGCTGAACATATCGGGACGTTTTACGATAACGGGTGCGGAAGGAGCAGGGATCGGTGATATAAAGTTGCGAAAAGATTCGGCTTTGTTTTTGTATTCGACAGGGGTTTACGCGGTTGCAGACGGAGATGAAAAGGCTTGTGTCGAGATGGACGAAAATTCTGAATTCACAGCGGTAAACTGTGCATTTTCTTATATCGATCCGACAGGAGAAAAGATATCCGAACACGCTGTTTTCGCGCCTTCGGACGCAAACAGGATATACCTGAGAGCCTGCTCTTTTTCCGGGTATAAAACATGCCTGAAAGCAGGCGCGACTGACGGTGAAATTTATGTGGTAAACAACGATTTTTCCCGTGCCGATACCGCTGTGGAAGTCGATCTCAGGGTAGAGGGGTCAACGCTCGATAAAAACGCTTACGGCAGGATAGGGGACAACGTCTACATTTCTTGCGGCGAGTGCGTAAAACTTTATTACAACGCTCATTTCTACACGGGGTCGCTTGAAATATCCGACGCGGATATAAGCGTGCCTAAATGAAAGTTTCTTCAAATACTTGCTTTTGGTCGCGCGTATGTTATAATATTAAACTGTACAGTTGTGTAATATAATCGATAACAATAATATAGGAGACGACCGATACGCGGTCGGCTTTGCGATATGGCAAGAAGTTACAAGAAAAAGGAAACCGAGAGTCTGGCAACGGATGAGTTCGAAGAAGAACGCAAAGAAGTTCTTCAGGACGAAACGCCTGTTGTTTCAGAAGAAAAACCAGACGGGAGCGACGGAATAATCCGCATAGGAGAGCATGCTGAGGCGAAGAAACTCAACAAGTTCGATTTGTTCTGTCTTAAGATATGGACTTACATAGTGGCGTTTATAACCACTCTCGCAAAATGGATAAACACGGGCATTTTCAAGATTTTCAAAAAGAAACTTCCTGAAAGATATATAGTTGCTTTTATTTCGCTGGTGTTGATAATTTTGCTTATGGCGCTTGTTACCGCGCCTTTCAAGATTACCGTCAACGAAAAACAGACGCTCGATATTTTCAATAACAATCTTACTCCCGTATATCAGAAGGTCGGGGACAAAACCGACGGTACTCCGATATACAAATGGGGTTATGCGGATAAAAAAGGCGACGTCGCGATAGACTGTCAGTATGAAAACGCTCTCGAATTCAGATACGGCGTGGCTTTTGTCAACGTCGTGAAAGAAAAGGACGGCATTATCGAAAATTATTGGTGCCTTATCGATAAAAAAGGCAAGAATAAGGGAGATAAAAAATTCTATTACGCGACAGAGCTCGGGGACAGACTTCCCGTAGGGCAGTTCGGCGACGACGATAAGCTCGCATGGGTATACGTGGGAGGCAAGTTCGGCTATATCGGCACCAACGGAAAAATGCAGATAGACGCGCTTTATACGGATGCAGGAGATTTTATCGACGGATTGGCGAGAGTCAGGAGCGGAACGCAGGAATTTTTTATCAATACAAAAGGTGACCAGAAGAGCGCGTCTTACGAAAAAGTCCGCGACTTCAGCGAGGGTTATGCAGCTGTCAAAAAGAACGAGCTGTGGGGCTTTATCAATAATAAAGGCGACGTCGCTATCGAAACGCGTTTTGACAACGTCAGCGATTTTTATTGCGGATACGCTCTCGTAAAAAGCGGATCGTCTTACGGCGTTATCGACACGTCCGGAAAGCTCGTCATACCTCTTGCTGAGTTTAACGATATAGGCGTAGCTAAATATTTCGATACGTCATGGTGGGATTGACGTCGTTGCAAATATATTGATAATAATATTATAATAATATATACGTTCCGTAATTTGAAGACGGGACGTATTTTTTATTCGAATCAGCAGAAGATAAGAAAAATACGGTAAAATTTCTTTTGCAAAAAAAGTAAAAAATATCAAAAAAAGCATACAAAACCTCTTGTATTCGTTAAAAAATTGTGATATTATAAAAGTCCACCCGAAAAAGGGAGGGCAACGATTCTGAGGCAAAAAAAATAAATTGAATAATTTATAAAAAACCTCGAAAAAATGTTTGACATAAAAAAATCGTTGTGATATTATGTGAAAGCTGTCTGAGAGAGACAGCGACAAACGGACATTAAAAACTGAACAGAAAGGTAAGAAGTAGAAGTTTAGCTATAAAGCGAAAACAACTGCTTTGAACTTAAAAAATTTAGCGAGTGTACAATTAAACACAAGCAAAG
>CALWRH010000017.1 GCA_944383895.1 uncultured Christensenellaceae bacterium
CCGAGATGTTTGCAAGCCTTTATGTAATCGCAATAGCTGTTCATATTCGTCTTCTGCTTTGCTATGTAATCAAAGAACCTTTCAAGATCTTTACCCTTGAAAAGTTCCTTTATTTCATCTTTATGGCTATCCGTACGAAGTGCTAACTTTGCCTGTCTGTATGCTTGCAGACTTGCAATATCCTTAACTGTCCGATATGCCCTTATGATGACGTCGATATAGCAATGCGAATCCAGAATCTGTTCTTTATTTCTTATCAGCCATTTGCAGAATTTCTTATCTTTCGCGGTCAGCTTTAATATCATTTTGCTTTGAGCAATGCGGGCAAAACCGAGTTTCATCAGAAGCTCCATTTGCGGATATTGCCTGTAAAGACGTAAATACTTGAAAATATTACAGCCTTGGTACAGTTTATATGCGCTGTATCTGAATTCCAGCAAGCGGTCTATAAAACAGAGATTGACTATCTCCGCATACGGATCGTAGTATTTATCGTCTGCCCAGCACCAACCGCGTTCGTACCAGTTTTTGTATTTTTGCAAACCTTCTTCGTACCAGCCGAAACGAAAGCCCATACTTGCGCAGTAGCAGTATTCCATATCTTTCACGAAGCATTTTTCGGAATTCAGTCCGTGAACGGCGACTTGCTTACAGTACCATTTTTTGTATCTGTGTTTTACTGCAACCGTAACTTTTATAAGTTCGTTTTTCCAAGTAGTCAAGTAGGCATAACAGCGAACATGACCGTTTGGGCTCGGAAAGTTTTTGTTATCCGCTTTTCTGATTTTGTTCAATATGTATTTCGGAATAGGTCTGATGTCTGTCAATTTCATATTTCACCTCACTATAAAACAATCGCCGAGGATGTTCCTCAACTTGCTTATTATTTCGTCCTGCGGTTCAGAGATTATCTCGCCGGTTTCAACGTCGATTATTTCTTGCGGACGACTTAACTTTTCGTCTTCCGCAAGTTCTGCAAGCATTTCGTTTATTTCTTCCTGAGTCGGCGGTTCATCTTCGATTTCTGCTTCTGCGCCTTGGTCTTCTTGCTCGTTTTTGTTCTCTTGTTCTTCCTTTTCCTCAAAATCGAACATAGATATTTGAGCAGAGTTTTTCTTCTGTTGCACTGGTTTTACGACAGGCTTGTCCGTAACCTTAGGCGCAGGCTTGTATTCGCTTCCGTCTTCATTGTACAGTGTGCCTTCTATCGAGTCTTCTTCAAAGTAATGCACAGCCCAGCCGTACACGACTTTATCTTCAACGCACGCCGAATTTGCGCCTTTGGAGGCAAGTTTCCTCGCCTCGTCAGATGCGTATTTCATAAAGCCGTCCAGAGTCTTTTTGTTTATCAGCGTTTTGCCGTCTTTTTCAATACGGACTCCGCTGTTGATTTTCTCTGCCAGGACTTCGCTTGCGTTCTCTTCGAGATACGCTTTCACGAGTTCCTGTTCCTTTGTTTTAGCTTCAAGATCGAGTTTCATTGTCTTCCTCCTTAAAACGGTAAATCTTTGAGAAGTCTCGCCACGGTATTATCCAGCTTTTCAAGCGTGGTATAGTTGTTGAAACCGCCTCTGTAATCCACTTCGTTTTTCGCCGTGCGGACAAGTATGTGGTTATACCACTCGTTGGAAAAGTATCTTACGTCGCTGATTGACAGGTAAACGCATTTATTTTCCGAACTTTTGATAAATGCCGAAAAGCAGTAATGATTTTTGCTTACGTTCACAAGCTCCCAATGGTTTTCTTTGCACATCGCTTTCAGATAATTTATGTACTTCGTCTGAAAAGACTTGTAATCTTCGCCCGTATAGCATCCGGACGAAAACTCGTAATTTATGTACTTTTTAAGATCTGCTATTTTTGCCATTTTCATATCCTCCTTTTACGCAATCCTTCTTATTCCGCCACCGAAACTCTGTACGGTAACACTGCCGAATTCGGAGCACCAGTCATCGTCTTTGTTCCAGACGTATGCAAAAGCCGTATGTCTGTTTCCGCTACTGCATACGAGATCGTTCCATTCTTCGGGATAGTCAGTAATGATAAGGAAGTCGTAAAGTTCGCCGAACTCTGTCATTTCGTGCGTAACGGCATAAACTTTGCATTTATGCTTTTCTTCTATCGCTTTCATTTTTGCGTAAATCTCAGGCTCTTGGTCGATCCAGAAACCGCCGAATTGTTCAAAGAAGCATACTTTATCTTCTTCCTCGAAACCTTTTATGTAAGGTTTGTATATATCCATCTTTTTCATAATTTCGATTGCTTTTTCTTTCTTGGTAATAGTTGTTTTCATAGTCTTTTCTCCTTAAATGTAATTTTCGAGTTTTTCAAAGTTGTAACCGATGTTTCTGAGTGTTTCTTCAAATCCGAACCACGCCAGAAGATTCTGATTACAAGTGGTCTGCGCTAAGGGATCTTCCTTATCCCACTTATCGCCGAACAGTTCGGACGGAGCATAAAGCCCCGTTCCGTTCATTACGTCGTATAGCAAGCTGTTGATTTCGTCTTTGTACTGCTTATAAAAGCGTATCGTGTCGGAGTAGTAGATAAGTTCACCTACAACTCCCGATTGGCAGCCGTAATTGAGTACGTCCGTGAAGATATGCTTTTTATCTTCGTAGTCACTCCATCTGGATATGACGTAATTACAGACTCTTTTTGTGAGTTTGTTTTCGGTATTCTTTTTGACTTCTTTGATGTTTGCGAGAATAAGTTTCATAGTCATACCTCCTTAATCTGCGAGTTTGTACCAGATGTAGTAAGTTACTTCAATTTCTCGTTTTTCGTATCCAGAGCCATTTCTGGTTTCGAATTCGACTTCTTTTAATTCGTAGTAAGTACCTTTGAATTCATCTGATTCACCCGATACCTTGTGGCAATAACGGATACAATCTTCGAATATTCGGATGTATGCTTTACCGTTTTTGCTAATTGCGGGGATTAACAAGTCTTTATCGGTTATATACCCGATACCTGATAACCTGTTAGAGCTTTTACCAGCTCTTGTAACTGAGAAAACTACTTTGTTCATTTGTTTTACCTCCAAAATTTTTATTGCCTTTCGGCACGAGGCAAGTAGCACAGATTGATAAAAAGCGAAAACATAAATTTTTACTGTTCAGAAGTCAAGGGACAAAAGATAAAAAATTGTGTTGAAAAGCACAAAAATAAACCGAGAAGAAATTTTCCCGGTTGTTTCATAATCTGGTATAAAAAACAATTTTTTTCGCCTTGCCTTCTGAGAAATCTGTGCTACGCTAGCCTCTCCGAAACGGCTAAAAAAATTGGAGTGTTGTGTTCCATAATTAAACAATATGTGATATACTGATTGTATTATATCAAGGGGGTTCATATGACAGTAACTATATTAAACTTTTTTATCAAACAAAAAGAGCAGTGTCAAACACCGGAAATATTGAAAGCCATCGAAGAGCAAGAAAGATTGTCAAAAGAAATGATGGAGAAAAGAAGCGTGTATGACAATTATTGGGATCAATCAGTTGAATTATCACAAGAAGGAACAAGAAAGTTTTTTAAAAAATATCCAGAGTTTAATGACGTGATTCCTAAAGAGGACGTAAAGTTGGGAATAATCCAAAATGTAGTGGATGTTGCAAGTAAAGAGCCTGAAAAATATTCTGAAATATTAGAAAAAAGAAAAAGTATAGAAGAGTTAAAAAAGAGAGATGAGATAGAACCTTTATTAACAAAAGCTTTTTATGAATATGTTGTGGCATTTTCTAATTTTGAGTCAAAGTTGAAAAAAGACAGAGAGGAGTTGTTTTCTGCAGAATATAAAGTCAAAATGGCATCGTATGCTGATGAAGGCTTGTTTTTGTATTATTTAGAAACACCTGATTTGCCTATATTGGATAAAGATATTCAAGCTAAAGACATAATTGACGCGTTTTTGTATTCAGATTGTGAAGGATTAAATGTAATATTTTCATCATTACTTTACATGGATAATCCCGGCATTTCTATGATAAGGAAGCAAGAAGATATAAGAGCAACAATCGAACTGATCAGATGTGGATATTACAGAAGCGCTGTAAGAAATTTATTTGCTTTACTAGATAGTGAGCACAAGAAAGCTGCAAATACATATGAGGGAATATTAACAAAAAGAAAACAATATAAAAAAGGTCATCAGCGTTCTAAAAAAATTGACAAATTAATCAATAGCCTCGATGATTCTTGGATTGAAGGTGCGTGGAATAAGATTGACAGTTACTATCAAAAAGTTTTAGCAACAACTCCGGTTGAGGGAGTAATTCATAGAAATTCTATCGTACATGGAGATTATAATAGTGATTTGATAGATGTTGATGCGTATTCTGCAACAAAACTTCTATTGTTATATCTGAACTTACGTGCAATAGCAGACTATTTATGTAATAAAGAAGAAATATTAGGGGAAGTTCTTTCTTATTTGCCTTCAATAATACTAATGTTAAAAGAAAAGAAATCAGATAATTGAGTTGTTGTAATAAGGTTTAAGACAAACAAAAGAGACGGCATAAAAGCCGTCTTATTTTGTAAAAATTCCAAATTTGTTGCGTTTTTGCTTAAGATATTTATCTGACAATTTCGGTATGTATATTGTTGTTTTACATATAAAGCCAGAAATGCCTTTGAAAGTAAAATAACGGAACCGTGGGTTCAAACACGGTTCCGCTTGGCGCAGAGAGAGGGATTCGAACCCTCGGTTGACTTTCATCAACACAGCATTTCGAGTGCTGCACCATCGACCTCTCGGACATCTCTGCGTGCTATGATATTGTACAATATATCGTCGGTTTTGGCAAACGATATAAATAAAAAAGTTGACGTCGCGTTTATTTTGATGATGTTTTTTGTTTTTGCGGACAAAATACGCGTTTGAGTAACAATAAAAAATAATTTAATTTGTGTACGTTTTGATACAGCCGGCGTATTTATTATTTGACACTTTTAATAATATTATATATGATTACAGTGCGGTAAATAAAAATAAACTTAAAATCATAAGGAGATAAACGTTGAAAAAAAAGACCATCAAAGCTGAAATGTGGGATAAAGTCCAGTATATATTCAAAAATTACTACGACGGCATGATGCATTGCGCTTTTGAATATAAAGGCAGAGTAGACGAGGCCGTTATGCGCAAGGCTATCAAGCAGGTGGTAGACAAAATAGACGTTCTTCACAGCAGCTTTGTTGCAAATCCTGTAAATCCGTATTGGACGGTCAATTACGATTATACGGATGCCGACGTGCTCACGGTGATAGAAGACGACGATTTTGTGTCGCAGATACAGAAGATATTGACACGCAGAATAGATTGCCGCGGAAAACTTCAGTTTGAATTCACTCTGTTGCACGGCAATAACAGAAGTTTGCTTTGTTTCCTTATCAATCACATGTGTTTTGACGGCAGAGATTTTATTTCTTTCGGCAAGACGATATGCGAAACGTACAACGGACTCAAGGCGGATCCCGATTATAAAGCAAAGGTCAAAACGGGTTCGCGCAGCGCAAAACAGGTGTACCGCGATCTGCCGCCGGAACTTGCCAAAAAAGCTAAACTGCTTTACAAGAACGTATCGAGAACGAATATCAAACTTAAGTTTCCTTTCGAACCTGACAAGGATACGGATAAATCGCATATCATGAAGGTGGAACTCGAGGCGGAAGCTCTCGAAAAAGCTAAAAAAAGAGGAAAACTCAGCGGATATACGGTGAACGACATATATCTCGCCGCATTTTTCAGAGCGATCGTCAGATATTTCAAAGGCGTTGACGGCAAGACTCCGACAGAGATCACGTCGATGCTCGATCTGCGCAGATACTTGAACGGTAACGATACCGAAGGGTTTACAAACCTTACGTCTTATATGCCTTGCAAACTGACAGAAGGCGCTGGAGAAAGTTTTGCAGAAACTCTCGAAAGAGTAAAAGCCGCTCTCAAACCGCACAAGGAAAACAATCTGCTCGGACTTGCGGGATTGCCGCTTATGGCGTTCGCTTTTCAGGCGTTCCCGTTTGCGATATCTCAGCTTGCGGTAAAGATAGGCTATACCAATCCGCTCGTAGGAATGTCTAACATAGGTATAATAAAGAGCGAAAATATCGATCTTGTCGATGCTCCCGCGATAAACGCGTTTATGACTGGCACGGTCAAGTACAAACCGTATATGCAGGTCGCGTGCACGACGTTCAAAGGGGTAGCTACTTTTACGATATCCGAGAGATGCTCTGATAAAGATCTCGTGCTTATGAAGGAATTTCTCGAATATATGACGGGACTTATACGCGACTACGGAGAAGAGAAGATCTGACGGTTTTGAAACTTATGCAAGAGGACGGACAGCCGTCCTCTTTTTTGCTGCGACGTTGAGTTAATGAGAGAACTGAAATCTGAAAAATATGTTGCGTCGCATATATTATATATATTATAATCAATATATGAAGATACTTTTTGTTTGTTCGTCCAATATCTGCCGTAGTCCTTATTGCGAATACGTTTTCGGTCGCATGGTAAAGAACGATCCCGTATTGTCGGCAAAAGTCGGGAGCGTAAGAAGCGCGGCGGTCTTCAACCGTTCGTTCAGAATACATCCCAAGGCGAGGCTCGCTTTGCTCAGAGAAGGTTTTTCAGAAGAGGAGATAGCTGCACACAAGCCTGCTTTCAAGTGGGGCGACGGATATCTGTTCAGAGAGGCTGACGTCATTATAGGCATGACGCGCATGAATAAGGTCGCGCTGCCGCTCAGGTATCATAAAAAATTCGTTACGCTGAGCGAATACGTCGACGGAAAATATACGACTATTCCCGATCCGTTCCTTATGAAGAACATTGACGATTACTATGCGGTCATGGATCTGATAAAGAGTTTTCTCGTCAGGCTTGCGGATAAAATAAAATCAGAAGGCTGAGCTGTCCGGCAAAATTTTACAATTCGTAAGAGCGCATTTGACGGGTTGTGTAAATTACTTTTTTGCCTCGTAACAACAAGTATAATACAGTAATAAAAAGTTCCGATTTTGCAGTATAGCAAAGTCGGATTTTTGTCAAGTAAAATCGTCGCAAATATTTTAATTTTATTATCGCAATTGTCGTTGACAGAGCAAAAAGCGATATGTTATTCTTTATAAAGCCAATACAAAATAAAGTAAGCGACTGATATTTACACCACAATATATTGTGGTCACAGCAAAAACTGCTAAAGTCGCGCACGGGAGGAAATATGTTCGAAAGCATTATCAAGAGAGACGGCAGAAAAGTACCTTACGATATAACAAAGATACAGACTGCCATATCCAAGGCGATGGCGTCCGCAGGCAGAAAAGACGATCAGGAAAGCGCAAGGCTCGCTCGACTTGTAGAAGAGAGATTGCTCGATAAGTTCAGCGAATCTTCCAAGAGCCCTACCATCGAGGACATACAGGATATGGTAGAAAAGGTCCTGATGGAGAACGGTTATGCCTATATCGCTAAAAAATATATTCTTTACCGTGCGGAGCGCACCAAGTCGCGTGAAATGAACACCGCGCTTATGCGTATATACAACGAGCTGACGTTTACTGACGCGGGCGACAGCGATATGAAACGCGATAACGCAAATATCGACGGCGATACCGCAATGGGTACCATGCTCAAGTACGGCAGCGAAGGCGCAAAGGATTATTACGAAAAATACATCCTGCCGCCCGAGCAGAGCAAGGCGCACAGAGAAGGCGATATACATATCCACGACTTCGATTTTTACACTCTGACAACGACTTGCTGTCAGATAGATCTTCTCAAGCTGTTCAAAGGCGGTTTTTCTACGGGACACGGATTCCTCAGAGAGCCCAACGATATACAGAGCTATGCCGCGCTTGCTTGTATAGCTATCCAGTCCAACCAGAACGATCAGCACGGCGGACAGAGCATCCCCAATTTCGATTACGGTCTGGCACCAGGCGTTGTAAAGACTTATAAAAGACTTTATTGCTCCAACCTTGCCAAGGCGCTCGAACTTATAGACGACAGCAAACTGACTCTCGACGACGTCAAAAAGATAGTTGCAAAGATAGAGGACGAAAAGGGCGTTTATCCTTGCCTTGCAGGAAACGAAGAATACGACAAAGCGGAGAAAGAGGCGTTCAAGGATTTCCCCGAGGCTGACTTTGCAAAGGCAAAGGCTTTCGCTACCAGAAAGGCTGTCAGCGAAACGGACAGAGCGACCTATCAGGCAATGGAAGCGCTTATTCACAACCTTAACACGATGCACTCCCGTGCAGGCGCGCAGACTCCGTTCAGCTCTATCAACTACGGTACCGACACTTCTCCCGAAGGCAGGATGATAATCAAGAACATTCTGCTTGCAGAGGAGGCGGGTCTCGGTTTCGGCGAAACGCCTATTTTCCCGATACATATATTCAAGGTTAAAGAAGGCGTGAACTACAACAAGAACGACCCCAACTACGATTTGTTCAAACTCGCTTGCAAGGTCAGCGCGAAGAGATTGTTCCCCAACTTCTCGTTTATCGACGCGCCTTTCAATCTGCAGTATTACAAGCCGGGTCATCCCGAAACGGAAATCGCATATATGGGCTGCCGTACGAGAGTTATGGGCAACGTTTACGATCCCTCGAGAGAAATAACATACGGCAGAGGAAACCTCAGCTTTACGTCCATCAACCTGCCCAGAATAGCTATAAAGAGCCAGGGCAACGTAGATTGGTTCTTCGAAGAGCTCGAGCGCAAGATGGATCTCGTAGTTCAGCAGCTGCTTGACAGGTTCAAGATCCAGTCTAAAAAGAAAGTCAGGAACTTCCCGTTCCTTATGGGACAGGGAGTATGGATAGATTCCGACAAACTCGGCCCCAACGACGAGGTGGGAGAAGTGCTCAAGCACGGTACTCTCAGCGTAGGCTTTATCGGACTTGCAGAAACGCTGACCGCTCTTACGGGCAAGCATCACGGCGAGAGCAAAGAATCTCTCAACCTCGGTATGGATATCGTCCGCTTTATGAGAGATTACCTTGACAGGATGTCGCAGAAGACGGGACTCAACTTCGGTCTTATCGCTACGCCTGCAGAAGGTCTTTCGGGCAGATTCGTCAGAATAGACAAGAAAAAATACGGCATTATTCCCGGCGTTACGGACAAGGATTATTACACCAACTCTTTCCATGTCCCCGTATCGTACAATATCCGCGCTTTCGACAAGATAAGGATAGAGGCTCCGTTCCATGCTCTTACAAACGCGGGACATATCAGCTATGTCGAGCTTGACGGAGATACGGCAAATAACGTAGAGGCGTTTGAAAAGATAGTCAGATGCATGAAAGAGGCGGGCGTAGGTTACGGCTCTATAAACCACCCCGTAGACAGAGATCCCGTATGCGGATACAACGGTATCATAGGGGAGTGCTGCCCTAAGTGCGGCAGAAAAGAGGGCGAAAACGGCGTAGCTTTCGAGAGGATCCGTCGTATCACGGGTTATCTCGTAGGTACTCTCGACCGTTTCAACAACGCAAAGCGCGCGGAAGAGCGCGATCGCGTAAAGCACGGCATTAGCAAGGAAGATAAATGACGAAACTCAGGATCGCAGGCACGGTAAACGACTCTATCACCGACGGACCCGGACTCAGATACGCGGTGTTCGTACAGGGGTGCCCGCACAATTGCAAAGGATGTCACAATCCGCAGACGCACGACTTTGCGGGCGGCAAAGAAGTCGATATAATGCAACTTCTCGACGAAGGGTTGCAGAATCCGCTGCTGTGCGGCGTGACTTTCAGCGGAGGGGAACCGATGTGTCAGGCGCGCGCGCTTGCAGAGCTTGCAAGACTTTTCAGAGAAAACGGCGTCGACGATATAGCATGCTATACGGGATATCTCGTCGAAGATCTCCTTGCGGGAAAAGTAGACGGCGCGGATGAGCTTATGAAAGAGCTCGACGTTCTCGTGGACGGTCCGTTCGTGCAGGCGCAGAGATGTTACGACGCTAAATTCAAAGGATCTTCTAATCAGCGCGTTATAGACGTCCAGACTACGTTGAGAGAAGGAAAGCCCGTTATCTGCGACGAGGAGCGGTGGAATTGATCGATTAATTAAAAGGTATTAACCGACACGGACAGGAAAAATCCGCGTCGGTTTTTTCTTGCCTGCTTTTACCGCCGTTTTATCCCGAACTGCGATCGTCAGGTCTTCGGATATATGTGAAATACGGTTGTGAATCAATAGGTGAAATGTCGATCCGTTTTAATTAAGCTGCGTGGATAATCGTAAAATTTTCTGCGACAATGGTACGCAAAATTGAGTAAATGTCCCTTAACACGGTCGCGAGGGATAAAAATTTTTATCAAAATAATATCTGAGAGTGTCAGTTTTGAGAAAATTCTGCTGTTTCGTGTGCGCCCGTGCGTGCTCCGCGCGTAATGAAAAATATTGGGTATTGCCAAAAATCAACTCTTGTGCTATAATTTAGACGTTAAAAACGAAACTTATCAGAGGATAAAAATCAATGGAAAAAATAGCAATAATCGATCTCGGCTCGAATTCGCTGAGACTGGTATTGGTCGACATCTTGGAAGGCGGTTATTTTTCAGTGGTCGACGAGTTGAAGGAAACCGTAAGGCTTGCACAGGATATGGAGCTTGACGGTTTTTTACAGCCTGCGAGAGTAGCGCAGGCTGTCAAAACGCTCAAAATGTTCAGAAGACTTTGCGATGCGAATAAGGTTGAAAAAATTTACGCTTACGCTACTGCTGCGGTGCGCAGAGCGAAAAACCAGAGAGGATTTCTCGACGAAGTGCTCGCTACTACGGGCATAAAGCTCAAGGTGCTTTACGACGACGAAGAAGCGCAGCTCGTATATCAGGGAGTCATCAACTCCATGGACATACCTCGCGGTATCATAATGGATATCGGCGGCGGCAGCACTCAGTTTGTTTATTACAACAGAAAAAATCTTCTTCAGCACATCACTTTGCCGTTCGGCGCAGTAGTTCTCACCGAAATGTTTTCCAAACCCGGGATATCTCCTCAGGACAGAAACAAGATGATTGAGGATTATGTTACCGAGCAGCTCAAAAACGTTCCGTGGATGGCAGAAATACTCCCGGATACCAAGCTGATAGGTGTGGGAGGTTCTTTCCGCAATCTCGGCAAGATAAGCCGTATGCTCAAGAAATATCCTCTTTCTATGGCGCACAACTACGTAGTCGGTAATCAGGAATTCAACGGCATATACGGCAATATAAAGAATCTCGATCTCGACAAGACCATGAAGATAAAGGGACTCTCGAGCGTAAGAGCAGACATTTTCCCATCTGCGCTTGCGGCGATAAAGAGCGTTATAAATTATCTCAATCTCGAAGAGGTCGTTATTTCGGGCAGCGGACTCAGAGAGGGCGCTATGTTCAAGTACGCCGTGCCTTCTACAAACGAAAAGCCTATCTCGGACGTTCTCGGTCACAGCATATATTCGCTCCTCAATTTCTTCGGGGAGAATATTCCGCACGCAGAACACGTTTACAACCTTTCGATACAGCTCTTCAAACAGCTCAAGGTGTTACATAAACTGCCGAGAGCATACGTCAAGGTGTTGCGTACCGCGGCGATGCTGCACGATTCGGGCAACAGAATAAAATATTACGATCACCACAAGCACTCGTGCTATATCATCCTCAACAGCAACCTTTACGGCATATCGCATAAGGATCTCGTAATGGCGGCGTTTATGGCGTGCATGCACCGAAAAGGCGACGTCAATATGGCTGAGTTCATGCGTTACCGCGAGATGTTGACAGAAGAGGATGTGGACGCCATATTCAAACTCGGCGTGATAGTCAGGATAGCTGAAAGCCTCGACAGGAGCATGAGCGGGGTCATAAAGACGATAACCTGCGACGTGCTCGGTGACAGCGTCATCATGAAGACGGACAGCGAAGGAGCAGAGTGCTCGCTCGAGATCAAGGATGCTATGACGAGCATACAGGATTTCAAGCGCGCATACAAAAAACAATTGCAGATACTGTAAGCATGCAGCGGAGGCAAAAGCTTCCGCTTTTTTTGTTTATAAACTCTACGTTTTAGTCTTTTTTGTGCTTAAGAGAACGGGAAATACGTACATTTTAATGCGTCCGTGTTCAACTAATGCTAAAATATGCTTGTAAACATGCGCGCATTATGTTAAAATAAAAATATTATAAGCGTCCTTTAACGGGGCTGTGGAGTGAGAGCTATGACTTTAGATATAAAGGAATTGGAAAGAAGCGCAAAAAAAGACGTTGCAATACGTTATAAACTCGGCATCCTTTACTTTAACGGTGACGAGGAATTCCCCGTCGATTATTCAAAAGCTTTTTACTGGTTCGACAAGGCTTATGCGGGCGGTTACGGTGACAGCAACTGCAGATATTATCTCGGCAGATGTTACGAAAAAGGTCTCGGCGTAAAGAACGATTACGTCAAGGCAAGAAAATTCTATGACTCTGCGTCCAGAGACGGCAACGTAAAGGCGAAGGTCAAACTTGCGGATCTTTACCGCAGAGGACTCGGTTGCAAGAAAAACCCCGAAGGCGCGATGAGCCTTTATATGGAGGCTAAAGAGCTCGGCAATACCGACGCTAAAATGGGTATTGCAGATCTTTATCTCAACGGCGAAGGCGTCAAGAAAGACGAAAATCAGGCTTTCAATATTTACACTGAACTTGCTAAAAAAGGCAACGAGAAGGCAAAATACAGCTTGGCTTATTGCTATCAGAACGGTTTCGGCACTCAAAAGGATCCGTTTATGGCAGGACACTATCTCGTCCCGGCGGCAAAAGCAGGCGATTCAAACGCACAGAGCTATCTCGCATTGTGTTTCCTCAAAGGTGACGCGGTAAAACAAAACGTTCCCAAAGCCGTTTATTGGTTCAAAAAGGCGGCAACTCAGGGCAACGAAGTCGCGATGTTCAACCTTGCGTATTGTATGCAGCGCGGCCTCGGTATGACGAAGGATGAAAAAGCCGCTTTCGATCTCTTCCTTCAGCTTGCTAAAGGCGGTCACGTCAAGGCATATTACGAAGTGGCGAGATGCTACCGTTTCGGCATCGGCGTAAAAGCCAATGCTCGCAAGGCTTATAAGTGGGTACAGAAAGGACTCAAACTCAACGATCCCGATTGTCTGTGCTGTATGGCGTATTTCCTGTATGCCGGAAAGCCTTATGTCAGACGCAGCATAAAGGGTGCTTTCAAATATTTCAGCAAGGCAGCGTCGAGAGGCAGCTTTGCCGCTAAATATGTGCTCGGACAGATGTATATGCGCGCTATCCACGTAAAGAAAGACGTTGAAAAAGGCGAGGCTTACATAAAAGAGGCTGCAGAGGCAGGTTTCTCTCCCGCGCTTTATTATACGGGTCTTGTCGCTGAACAGGACGGACAGTACGCAAAGGCAGTGCAGGATTTCTTCAAATCCGCTCAGAAAGATTATTCTCCCGCTCTCGTAAAAATGGGCATTATCAGCGAAAAAGGAGAAATAGTCAGCAGAGATCCCGACGCGGCTTTCTATTACTTCAAGCGCGCGGCGGAACGCAACAGCGCAAGAGGTTGCTACGGACTTGCTCATTGCTATGAGCAGGGCATAGGCACTGAGATCAAGAGGACTACCGCTTTCAAATATTTCCTTTTGTCTTCCACGAGCGGTTACAGAGACGCTCTGCTCGAGGTCGGATACCGTTATATGTTCGGCATCGGCACAAAGAAAGAGCTCGTTCTCGCAAAACAGTATCTCAGCAAGAGTGCAAAAGAAGGCAATGCAATCGCTCCGTACTATCTGGGACTCGGTCACGTTTCAGGCAAGTATTTCAGAAAGGATAAAAAGCTCGCGCTCAAATTCTTCGAGAAGTCTGCAGAAATGGGATACGTTCCCGCATACACCAAACTCGGTATCGCGTACAGCAAGGAAGAGAAAAAATACAAGACGAACGTCAAAAAGAGCTTCGGTTTCTTCAATAAGGCTGTGGAAAACGGCGACGGCGAGGCACTTGCTTATCTTGCCAACTGCTATATGTTCGGATACGGCACCGCAAAAGACGAGAATAAGGCAAGAGAACTTCTCGACGAATCCTGCTCGAGGGGCTGCGTGAACGGTCTGTATATGAAAGGTTACATGACTTACAAAGGCATGGTTTATCAGCAGAATATGGAAGAAGGACTCGATCTCATCACCCGCGCGGCAGAGGCGGGATATAAAAAGGCATGCACTTTCCTTATTCAGTATTATACGACTAAAGGCACTGCAGATTCTGCAAAAGCGTTGCATTATAAAGAGATCGTCGTTGCGACGGGAGATCTTATGTACGCATACGAAGTCGCTCGCAGCTACGAAAAAGGCAAGGTCGTCACTGCCGACGGAAACAAGGCATCTTTGTATTATGCAAAACTCGCCATGACCGAAGACAAGGCAGGCAAAAAGAAAAAAGCACTCAAGAATCTCAAGCATTTCAAATGCAACGACGGTGTGCATTGGGATACGAGAAGAACGAGAAAGCTCAGACTGCGTGCAGAAAAAGAGGCTCAAAGAGAAAACGAAAAAACCGTTCGAGAACAAGCCGAAGACGCAGTCAACGAGGCTTTGAACGACGCGGAATAATCAGACTGAAATGATCATTTTAGCCTCTGCGTCTCCGAGAAGGAAAGAACTTCTGTCGCGTATAGCGGACGACTTCACGATCGTGCCGTGCCGCTCAGAAGAAAAGACGTCTTATAAAAGACCGCACTTGTACGCCGAAGCGCTTGCGCAGCACAAGGCTGAAGAAGTTGCGCAGACGGCGCAGGACGGAGATACCGTGATCGCGGCGGATACGATCGTCTGTTTCAAAGGACGTATACTCAATAAGCCCGCGGACGAAGACGAGGCAAAACGTTTTCTTAAAATGCTGTCGGGTAAAAAACACTCCGTTTATACGGGGGTTTGCGTGATAAAAAAAGGTGTTTTCAAAAAGACGTATTACTGTAAATCCGACGTTGAATTCAACAGGCTTGACGATGAGTTTATCGACGCATACGTTGCCGGAGGCTCGCCGCTCGACAAGGCGGGCGCATACGGGGCGCAGGACGAAGGCGTCGTGAAACGTATAAAAGGAGATTACGACAACGTGGTCGGTCTTCCGCTCGAAAGGCTGGCAAAAATTCTGGGAGAGTAAAATGGGAACTGTAGAACTCGTTATAGATGTGGGCAGCAAGGTTACCACGATATTCAAAAAGGACGTAGGGCTCATTATTCAGGAGCCGAGCGTGGTCGCTATCAATAACAAGCACAATAAAATGGCTTTGCTCGAGAGCGGTAAAAACGCGCAGAGGCTGATGAATACCCGTCGCTACGATTTTCAGATCCTGTTTCCTATAAAAGAAGGAGCGATTTTCCATGAGCGCGCCGCGGTACTTATGTATAAGGATTTTATAAACCGCGCGGTCGGCAGCGTGATAGTGTCGCCCAAAGTAAAAGTTATCGCGTGCGTTTCTTGCGGACTCAACAATATAGAGAAAAAAGACGTTGAAAAAACACTGCTCAAGGCGGGAGCAAGCGAAGTGCTTATCCTCGAATCTCCGCTTGCGGTAGCGCAGGGGCTCAACGGTCAGAGCAGCAGTTTTATTATGGATATCGGCGGATCAAAGACAGAGATCGCGATAATAGACAAAAACGGAATAGTCGCGGGTTGCAGTATAAACATCGGAGGAGACGCGATCAATCAGGCTATCATAGATTACGTTATCGATACGAGGAGATGCAAGATAAAGCCGTCTTCTGCCGAGAAGGTAAAACGTCAGATCGCGAGCATGTACGATAACGACAACTCTCCCATGATAGTGAATACCGAAACCGTGCACGGCGACGAAAACGTGAGCGTCAGGCTTGTGGCAAGCGAGCTCAAACAGGCGATATGCCCCGTCATCGACAAGATCATAGAAGTCGCGTACAACTATACCTTCCAGATACCCGAGGGCATAGCGCAGGAGATATACGAGAACGGCGTCACGCTTTGCGGCGGCAGTGCGTATATACCGGGACTTGCCGACTATATCTCCGCACAGCTTCAGCTTAAGGTAAGAGTGCCTGACATGCCCGAGAACGCGGTCGCTGTCGGCGCGAGCAATTTCTTCTCGGATAAAGCGTCGCTTGCAAGGCTTCTCAACGTTAAAGGTCTCAACGGCTGAACTTTAGACAAGAACATTTATAATCAAGACTTCCTTTATCGGGAGTCTTTTTTATTGTCGTTTTAATGTATATAAAAAGGCTTTCGACCCGATTTCGCTTTTTCAGACAAAAACAGACGTTTTGCGAGCAATGCAGTGCATTATAATTGCTTTGTTACAGTGAGGTAAGATATGGCAAGAAGAATTGTATTGACTTCGGGCAAAGGAGGAGTAGGCAAGACGACCGTATGCGCGGGGCTCGGTATCGCGCTTGCACGCAGAGGAGCGCGCGTACTTCTCGTAGATGCGGATATGGGACTCAACAATCTCGACGTCGCACTCGGCATGGAAGGGAGAATCGTTTACGATATGACGGACGTGCTGAGAGGTAAGTGCGCTTTAAGACAAGCGGTATTGCAGGACACTGAATACTCCACGCTGAGTCTGTTGGCATCCTCCCACGGAACGGACATGGAAGAATTTCCTTCGGGCGCGTTCAGACGCATGCTCGCAGAAGCTGAAGGAGCGTTCGATTTTGTGCTTATAGATTGTCCCGCAGGTATCGACAACGGATTCCACCGCGCAGTCTGCGTGGCTGACGAGGCGATCGTAGTAACGACGCCGCACGTCAGCGCTATAAGAGATGCGGACAAAGTCATGTCGCTGCTTGAAACGTATAATCTGCACTCGGTATCAGTTGTGGTGAACAGAGTGAGGGGCGATCTCGTCGCGGGAGGCAGTATGATGAGCGCGGACGACATTGCAAGACTTTTAAGACACAGGGCGATAGGATATATCCCTGAAGACGATTGCGTGACGGTATACGCTCAGCTCGGCAGGCTGGGTAAGGGAAACGCACGATCCGACTTGGCTATGAGATATATCGCCGAAAATCTTATAAGCGGTTCGCGCAAAATCTACGATTGCACGGGAGAGTACCGCGGTATCATCGGAAAGATAAAAACTTATTTGAGGAGGCAGATATGAACGAAGGCAGACTTGCCGTAAACAGACTCAAGAGCGTTTTGCTCAAGGACAAACTCGATATGAGCGAGGGCTTTATGCGCGCGTTGAAAAACGATCTCGGCAGAGTTTTATCCTATTATATGCGCCTCAGGGCTGACGGCGTAGAGGTGTTTATAGACGGAGCGGACGACGGATATACCGTACGTATAAAAGCGACGGCAGAAGGTATAAGACAAATAAACGCCGTTTAGGAATATCGGCTATAACGGTGAATATACTTTTATTGATCCTATTGTGAGGTGAGTATATGAAATATGATCAATGTGAAGTAATCGGAACCGAAGCCAGAGCCAATGACAATATAAGTTACGGCAAAATAAGCAAGAAACATAAGAAAGTCAATCTTCTCGACATCTTCGTGGTTCAGGCTATCGTTTGCGCCGCCATCAGTTGCGCTGTTTTGCTGACGAGATTCATTACTATGGGCTGATGAAGATAAAACTTCATCCGCTTTTCGTTTTGCTCGCCCTGTATTTCGTTCTGACGGACAGGGCGGTCATGTTCGGCGGCTACGTTCTTGCCGTGATTGCGCACGAAGTCGCCCACTCGCGCGCGGCGGAGTGGAGAGGATATTCGCTCGGGACTGTCACGCTTATGCCGTACGGCGGCGTGATAGGCGGGGGTGACAATTACGACGATAAAGACGGCGTGATAATTGCGCTAGCCGCGCCCGTGTTCAATGCGCTTTGCGCTATAAGCGTAGTTGCGCTATGGTGGCTTATCCCGTCGTCATACGGATATACCAAAGACATCTGCGTAGCAAACATAGCTCTGTGTGTTGTCAATCTGTTGCCCGTTTATCCGCTCGACGGATACAGAGCTGTCGTATCGCTTGCAAAAAATAAGACCCGCGCAGTAAAAATTATGAAAGCAGCGGGTTGCGTTGCGGGCGGTATTCTTGCGTCGCTCGGTTTTGCAAGCATATGGTACGTGTTTAATCCTACGATATCCGTTTTCGGATTCTTTCTTATCTACGAGGCGTTGTTCGGGGCAGGAGGAGAAAGGATCATGAGCGTTGCGGCAAACAACAGATTTACAAAAAATTTTGGTGCAGGTGTTTGTAAGCGCACGTTATTGCTTGATAAAAACGCACCTTTGGTGCGAGCGTTGACTCAGGTAGGAAGAGACGTGCTGACCACGTTCGAAGTGGTCGACGATACGGGCAAGACTCTGTATACGCTCGACGAGGCGGATATAGGAGTCATGTGCGAAGAGTGCGAATTGTCACTGACGGTCGACGAAGCTTTCAATAAAACGTTTTGCTCGTGAGCGCGTAGCCTACGCGCTTTTCTTTTTGCGGTCAATACTTGATATATTGAGTTTATTTTGTTATAATTAATTAATAATAACGCGCGTGCGCGATACAACGGAGATTAGGTTATGATTTACGCTGGAGTAGACATCGGCGGTACCAACATCAAGATCGGACTTGTCGATATAAACGGCAATATTATTGCGGACAATTCGATAAAAACTGAACCGTATGAGGATTATAAAAATACTCTTGAAGATATCGTCAGAGATATAAAATTGCTTTGCAATCAATGCGGTATAGACTACCACGACATCGCAGGCATAGGACTCGGGGTTCCCGGTGTCGTTGACAGCCGCACGGGTACGGTGAGTTATTCTGCCAATCTCGGGTGGCGCGACGTGCCGATAGTTCACGCTCTCGAGGTAGCGTCGGGCATTCACTCGGAAGCTGCCAACGACGCAAACTGCGCGGCGTGGGGAGAATACAAGTTCGGCGCAAGCAAGACTATGGACAACGCAATACTGATAACGCTGGGTACGGGCGTAGGATCGGGTATAATAATAAACGGCAAGCTCTTTGACGGCGTAGCAAGCGCGGGCGGAGAAGCAGGGCATATGATAATCGTAAAAGACGGTAAAAGATGCAACTGCGGACTTAAAGGTTGTTGGGAGCGTTACGCATCGGCAACCGCGCTTATCGAACAGACTCAGGAGGCTATGGATAAGTATCCCGACAGTATTATGCACGATATCGTAAAAGAACAGGGCAAGATAAGCGGCAGAACGGCGTTCATTGCCGCAGAAAAGGGTGACCGTGCCGGTAAAGAAGTCGTGGACGCATATATAGATTACATCGCGACGGGGCTCATAAATCTCGGCAACATCTTCCATCCCAACGCATTTATTATCGGCGGAGGGGTTTCTAACGAAGGTCCTGCGCTTATAAATCCGCTTGAAGGCAAAGTGAATTCAGGTCTTCTCGCAAACGAATACAATCCCAAAGTCAGGATAATCGGAGCGTCGCTCGGCAATAAGGCGGGAATAATAGGCGCTGCTGCGTTGGTGATGTAATGGTAGACGAACGTAAACTCAGACAAATACTTCTTCAGGTAGAAAAACCTGCAAGATATCTCGGCGGAGAGTTCAATCTCCCCGATACGGACAAGCCCTGCGACGAAAGGGTATGTCTGTGTTTTGCAGACAAATACGAAGTCGGCATGAGCAATATAGGTCTGAGGATATTATACCACATGCTCAACGATACGGACGGAGTTGTGTGCGAGCGCAGTTTCGCTCCGTCGGTCGATATGGCTGAAAAAATGAGAGAAAACGACATAAAGCTGTTTTCGCTCGAGACGAGAAGAGAGTTTACGGATTTCGATATAGTAGGTTTTTCGATAGGCTTTGAGCTTGCGTACACTACGGTGCTTTATATGATGGATCTCGCGGGAGTTCCTTTTTATGCGAAAGACAGAGGAGAGGATTATCCTCTTATAATAGCGGGCGGTCCGTGCATGGTCAATCCCGCTCCGATCCTCGACTTCTTCGATGCTATAATGGTAGGAGAAGGAGAGGTCAATCTTGCCGCTTTCGTAGAACTTCACAGACAAAGCAAAAAGCAAGGATTGAGCAAAAAAGAGTTTCTCGAAAAGGCGTCAAAGCTCGAAGGCGTTTACGTTCCGTCTGTCGGAGGCACGGTAAAAAGAGCTGTTGTCAAAGATCTCGACAAAGCTTATTATCCTACTAAAATTCTCGTGCCGAGCTGCGACATAGTGCATGACAGGTCTACGCTCGAGCTTTTCAGAGGCTGCGCCAACGGTTGCAGATTCTGTCAGGCTTGTTTCTATTACAGACCTATAAGAGAAAAGAAAAAAGACACCCTCTTAAGACAGGCAAAAGAACTCATAATCAACACGGGCTACGAAGAATTGAGTTTATCAAGTCTTAGCACGAGCGATTATTCTCAGCTCAAAGAACTCGTTGAAGGACTCAAGGAACAGGCACAGAAAGACAACGTAAAGCTCGCTTTGCCGTCGCTCAGACTCGACAGCTTCGAGGCTGAAATTTACGAGGACACTAAAGGCGCGTCGCTCACGTTCGCTCCAGAAGCGGGGACGCAGAGATTGAGAGACGTAATAAACAAAAACGTGTCGGACGCAAATATATTGTCTTCGCTTACCGCGGCTTTGGAACACGGCGTAAAAAACGTAAAGCTGTACTTCATGATAGGACTTCCCACAGAAACCGAAGAAGATCTGAAAGGTATCGTGGACATCGTAAAGCTTGTCAAAAAGCTGCATCAGGAACACGGCAGATCCAGAATCATAAACATCACCGTGTCTACTGCGGTTTTTATCCCCAAGCCGCTCACTCCTTTCCAATGGGAAGCTCAGATCACTACGGACGAAATGTATGCAAAACAGGAGTATCTGAAGAGAGAGCTCAGACTCAAAAACGTAAAGTACAGCTGGCATGACGCTAAGTCGAGCGTCATAGAGGCTGCGCTGGCGCGCGGCGACAGAAGACAGTCTGCGGTAATAGAAAGAGCGTACAATACGGGCTGTGTTTTCGACGCATGGAACGAGTGTTTCGATTACGACAAGTGGATGTCTGCGTTTGAATACTGCGGCATAGACGTCAGAGAATATACGGGAGCTATCGACACGCAGAAAGAGCTGGCGTGGGATTTTATAGACAACGGAGTTACAAAGGCATATCTGCTTAAAGAAAGAGAACGCGCTTACGAGGGAAAGACTACACCCAATTGCATAGGCAAATGCAACGGCTGCGGCGCGAATAAACTCGGGAGGTGCTTTTCTTGATAGTATTCAGACACCGCAAGACGGGCGAAACGAGTTTTCTTTCTCATATAGACACGATGAGAGTTTTGCAGCGTACCATGAGGCGTATGCGAGCAGAAGTGAAGTACAGTGCGGGATTCGTGCCGCATATGCTGACTTATTCAACAACGCCGTTGCCGTTAGGCGTACAGAGCCTCGCGGAGTATTTCGTCGCGGACAGTCCGCTCGACGACGAAAAAGAACTTCTTGAGAGATTCAACGATAACATACCTGCAGGACTTAAGGCTGACTTTTGCGCGGTAGTACCGCAAAACCCGAACCTTGCCGCAAAAGTTGTCGCGTCACTGTATGAGGTCGAGGCTGAAGAAAACGTTTCTGAAGACGTGAAAGAGATCCTCGGTCTTGACTCATATGTCATGAAACAGTTCAAAAAGGGACAGATGCTCGACGTTGAAGTAAGAAACAAAATTTTTGCAATAGAAACAGAAGGCAAAAAGCTCAGGCTCACGCTTGCTACGGGCAACGAAAATCTGCGCGTGGACAGCTTTGTCGAAAGCCTGTCGCGCTACGGAGTAAAAGCGTGTGCGAACGACGTCACGAGGCTCGAGCAGTTTGTCTTGAAGGACGGCAGATTCGTTGCTGCAAAGGAGGCGCTGCTGTGAAAAGAATACTGATTGACGTACATCCAAGCAGTACTAAGGTTTGCATCGTAAAGGACGGATTGCTCGAAGAGTTCTGGATAGAACGCAAGAATATCAATAAGCTTGTCGGAAACATCTACAAGGGCAAGGTCATGAACGTCCTCCCCGGTATGCAGGCGGCTTTCGTAAACATCGGACTTGAAAGGAACGCTTTTCTCTATGCGGGCGACATCGTTATAGACGGAGAAAAACTCGAGGGAGCCGAGCAGCTTAAGATAAACCTTAAAGCGGGAGACAGCGTGCTTTGTCAGGTAGAGAAAGACCAGTTCGGCACAAAAGGAGCAAGGATCACGACGAATATAACTTTGCCGGGCAGAGTCCTCGTATATATGCCACAGATAGACTATGTCGGAGTGTCGCACAAAATAACCGACGAAAAGACAAAGGAAAGACTCGTCAAGCTTGCCAAAGAGATAAAACCCGAAGGCTGCGGCGTTATTTTGCGCACTCAGTCGCAATACTGCGACGAGGACGAACTCCGCGCAGAAATGAAGGAGCTTGTATCTCTTTGGGATAAGATAAAAGAGGATACGCTGAGAAAACCTGCGGGCACTCTCGTATACAAAGAGCAAGATCTGGCTATCAGAGCGGTGAGAGATATGCTTGCCGACGTCGACGAAGTAGTTATAAACGACGAAAAGCTTTATAAGGAATTCAAGCAGAGTTTCCCATACGTCGAAAAGTCGCATCCCGACATATTCAAATATTACAACGGTGCAAAAGACCTGCTGCAATTCTACGATCTCGCAGAGCAGATAGACGCATTGCTCAAGCGCAAGGTAGTGCTGAAAAACGGTGCATATCTTATCATAGACAGGACTGAGGCTCTCACAGTCATCGACGTAAATACGGGCAAGTTTGTCGGAAATAAAAATCTCGAAGAAACTGTTTTTGAAACAAATAAGATCGCTGCCGTTGAGATCGCAAGACAGCTGAGGCTGCGCAATATAGGCGGCATAGTCGTTATCGACTTTATAGATATGGAAGAAACCGAGCACAGAGAGCAGGTGCTCAAAGTGTTGGGGGCGGAACTCGAAAAGGACAGAGTCAAGACGTCGCTTGTGGGACTTACGGCTCTCGGGCTTGTCGAACTCACGCGCAAGAAGACTCGCAGCATGATAGAAACCGTAATGCTGCAACCGTGTCCTTACTGCGGAGGGGACGGGTATGTGTACGGTGACGAGCATATGATAATGAAGATACGCTCGGCTATAACGCAGGTTTTCGAGGGGATAAGCGCTAAAGCTGTAGTTGTCACGGTCGCGCCGTCGCTTTTCAATAAGATGTTTTCTCTGAGGTATCTCGAGAAAGAGTGTCAGACGGTCTGGAAAGACAAGCGCATCTATATCATACCCGATCCGTCAATGCACATAGAAAAATACAAGATACAGACGCTCAATTCTGCGATAATAGATCTGCCCGACAACGCGAGGATGCTGTACTGAGCGATAAGGTTGTCAAAGTAGCGAAAAGGCACGAAAAGGCTGAAATTATCATAACGCTTTTACGGCGTTTTACAGGGACTGAATACGGTTTGACAAAGCTTTTGCGGCAATAAAAAACCGCATGCGAAAGCGCGGAATTTTTTCGAATTCCCGCTCAAAACAGGGTGATAAAACGTTGACAGTCTTTTTATTTTATGATATTATAATTTGCGAGCCGCATGAAAAGGGTTGGCAAGTTCCTTCGGGACACCCGCATCAGCGAGACTGGAAAGAGGAGGTAAAAACATGTACGCAATCGTTTTGACAGGCGGTAAACAGTATAAAGTTGAGCCTGAACAGATCATCAAAGTCGAAAAGCTGGACGCTAACGTAGGCGACAAGGTAGAACTTACCGCGCTTATGGTAAACAAGGACGGCGAAATCGTCTGCGGTGAAGCTGCTGCAAAGGTTGTCGTTACCGGTGAGGTTGTTGCTCAGGACAAGGCTAAGAAGATCATCGTCTTCAAGTATAAGTCCAAGAAGAACGAGCGCAAGCGCCAGGGTCACAGACAGCCCTATACGGCTATCAAAATCAACGAAATTAAGGCATAATGACAAACGTTGTTGTAGTGAAACACAATAACAGCATAGTCTCGGTTGAGTGCGACGGGCATACGGGATACGGAGTAGAAGGAGAAGACGTCGTTTGCGCGGCTCTTTCTTCGATAGTACAGACGGCGTTGCTCGGGCTCCTTCAGGTGGTCGGCGTAAGGGTCGATTACAAGGCGGACGAAAAGAGAGGTTATCTCAAAATGACTCTCCCCGAAGATATGGACAGAAAGATGCGCAGAGAGTGCGACATAGTTCTCGACACAATGCTTTTGGGAGTTGCCGATCTCAATCAGGGCTATTCGGATTTTGTAAATTTGGAGGTAAAGTGATATGTTTATCAATATACAGCTTTTTGCACACAAGAAGGGTGTTGGTAGCTCGCGTAACGGCAGAGATTCTGAGGCAAAGCGTCTCGGTATCAAGCGTGCAGACGGTCAGTCCGTTCTGGCGGGCAGTATCCTCGTAAGACAGAGAGGTACCAAGATTCACCCGGGTACGAACGTGGGCATCGGCAGCGACGATACTCTGTATGCGCTCGTTGACGGCGTCGTAAGATTCGAGAGAAAGGGCAAGGACAAAAAGCAGGTAAGCGTTTACGCAAAAGCTGAGTAATCATTAAACAAAAAAGAACGCCGTCGTTTATGCGACGGCTTTTTTGTTTCATACTTTAGCGCAGCGTGTGCGGTCACACCGTGCGCCGCGACTTAAAGGCGTCTTTCCGCGGTGCACGCTTGAAAATATGTATACTATTATCTGCGCGTGCTCCGCAAAAATCCGCTCTTTAATTCATCGCCGCACGACATGACCTTACCCGTTGCCCTAAGGCTAAAGGGCATAGATACAAATCAAGGCGCGACTTAAAGGCGTATTTCCGCGGGTGCACGCTTGAAAATATGTATACTATTATCTGCGCGTGCTCCGCAAAAATCCGCTCTTTAATTCATCGCCGCACG
>CALWRH010000018.1 GCA_944383895.1 uncultured Christensenellaceae bacterium
CCTTTTCATTGGGCATTCATAAAAAATGAATAAAAAGGTCAGTTATACATACCAATACTTATCTCGGACAGAGACTAACGATAAACAAAGCAACACGATCTGCAATAGTTTATCTTTTCGGGCGCACTTTTTTACAATCTTTTATATTCAGATCGATTTTTACCAATTTTTTTGGTAAAAATTTTTTCTGTATTCATATGCGTTTTTAATCCGTTTTGAAAATAGCCGTTTTCAACTGCCTCAATTTTTACTTATCGTAATTTTCTACCTTTTTCATAAAAAGCATTATCTTTATCTCTCCTTTTCACAAAAAACTTTTTATTTCTCTCCTTTTCACAAAAACCACGCTTTTTGTGAAAAGTACATTATGAGACCGAAAGCCGCAGGGTGAGGTCGAGGCACGGAGGGGATACCATAAGGGGAAACGTTTTTTAGCGCACAAAGCATTGCGACTGCGCGTAAGAAAAACGGTGCCTCTTATGTTTTAACCACGCTTTTTGCCGAAAGTACTTTGCAAAACGGCGAGTCAGAAAGAGCCGTTTTGTCGGAGGGGGTAAAGCAGGGGGAACCGAAAAATCTGCGTGCATGAGAACAGCCGCCCTTTCGGACAGCTGTCGATTATGCAGACACACAAAAACTCTATATCAACAGATTTTACCAAAAATCTTGGTAAATTTATTGTCAAATAATATATTAAAGTTTTATATTCCCTTTCGGTAAAAACCACGCTTTTTGCCGAAAGTACCTTTCAAAAAGTTGAGCCTCGGCATAACTTTTTGTTTGGAAGGGATACCATAAGGGGAAACATAAATCACAGTGTATATGAAAAAGCCACTCTTAATTGAGTGGCTTTTGATTTAGCGTAGTGATTTTGGTGCCCCTTATGAGCTTTATGCAAACGCGTGATATATCGCATTTACCGCTTTTTCGTAATCCTGCGTAGCTACCGCGACGATGATGTTGAGCTCGCTGGAGCCCTGATCTATCATACGGATATTGATGTTTGCTTTAGCGAGCGCTTCGCAAAGCTTAGCCGCAGTGCCGGGGCGGAAAGACATGCCGTGTCCGACGGTGGAGATAAGCGAAATGCCTGACTTGATCTCAATGCTGTCGGGCTTGACGATGTTTCTTATACGCTCGATTACGACGTCTTCTTTGCCTGCGAGTTCGTTATCCGAAACGACAATACTGAGCGTACCTATACCGCTGGGCATGTGTTCGAACAGAATATTGTAATACTCGAGAACGGAAAGCACTCTGCGGCCGAAACCGAGCTCGCTGTTCATGAGTTCTTTTTCGATAAAGATTATGCTGTATCCCTTCTTGCCCGCAACGCCGGTAATCTGACGTTTTGCAAATTCGTCCTCTTCTACCTCGGATACGATGAGAGTTCCGGGGGCCTGAGGATTAAATGTATTGCGGATATTGATCGGAATACCGCTTGCCTTGACGGGGAAGACTGCCTCGGGGTGCAGTACGTTCGCGCCCATATAAGCAAGCTCTCTGAGCTCTTTATAGGACAGCTTTTTGATTATCGTGGGATTTTCTACAATTCTGGGATCGGCAGACATAAAGCCGTCTACGTCGGTCCAGTTTTCGTATATGCTTGCGTTGGCAGCGCGAGCTATGACCGCGCCCGTAATGTCCGAACCGCCGCGGCTGAACGTGTGCACGCTGCCCGTTGCGTCCGCGCCGTAAAAACCGGGGATGACCGCGCATTTTACGTCCTTGAGCGTCTTTGCGACAAGCTCGTTGGTCTGCTCGGACAAGAAATTGCCGTTGTCGTCAAAAATCATTATGTTTTCTGCGTCGATAAATTCAAAGCCGAGTTTTTTGGCAAGAACGATCGCGCTGAGATACTCGCCTCTCGACGCGCAATAATCGACGGAGTAATTGATGACCATCTTTCTTTCGACTTCGTCGAGAATAGGTTTCATATCGAGATCGAGTCCGAGATCGGCTACGATGCTCGTAAATCTCTCGCGTACTTTGGAGAAAGTCGCAGAGCACTCTCCGTTTATCTCGAGATCATGATAGCATGCGTAAAGCAAGTCCGTGACCTTGGTGTCGCCTGAAAATCTCTTTCCCGGAGCGGACACTACGACGTACCTTCTCTCGCTGTCGCTTTTTACGATATCCGCAACCTGATTGATTGCACCGGCGTCAGCCATGGACGTGCCGCCGAATTTCACTACTTTGACTGCCATAAAAAATTCCTCTGTTTTGGTTATTTGATTATTTTATCTTTTTGGTTTCGTAATAATAACGTTTGTCTTCCGCGTTTCCCATACTGAAAGACTTGCGCGGCAGAACTCCTCTTCTCGCAACGTAATCGAAAAGCGTCTGTTTTTCGACCGTAGGCATAAATATTGCGACTGCGCCGTTGTCCTTTGCGATCTTAGCGGTGTAGCCGTCGCCGTGGACGTAATCTATACCCGACTCTTTATGCTCTCTGAGGTATTCGTCCATAGCGTTCTGCAGATCCGCGATAGCGTCCGAACTGTTTTCCTTCACAGGGATAACGTACTCTTTGCCGTCATAGACAGCCTTTATCGAGCTCTCTCCGCCGCATCTGTCCGCAATATATTCTATCGCCTTTTCATCCGCGTTGAAGATAACTCTGTGTATCGGCTCGAAATCGAGCGACTTGTCGAAGATGTCGACGACTTCCACGGTAGCGTAACGCGCGGGATGAGTCTTTCTCTCCTCTTCTGTAAGATCCTTTTTTACGCTCTCCCAGCAACGCTTTGCGGTAGCGAGAGAGTGATTGCCGTCACCGACCGCATAACGCACCTTGTCGTTTGCCTTTGCGGTGAGCTCTTCGAGCTTTTCGAGCAACGCGTCGGGATCTTCGACAAGATAACCCGTCAGCCTGCCGCCTTTCATATTGAGATCGAAATCGTAAAGCGGCTTTTGCGCTTTTGCCTTTTCAAGCTCTTTTTCTATAAAGTCGCCTATCTGCGTGAGCAGCATGACGTGCGAGCACTCGAGGGTCGCACCCTCTCTGACTTCTATGCGTGCAGGCAATCTTTCTTCTACCGTACGCTCGGTAGCCTTGACGTGCGCGTCGTTTACGGGAGTGAATTCGTATTCTTCGAGATCGAGTGCTGCGACAAGTCCTATTCTGTGTCTGCCGTCGGAGATCATTCTGTCCACGAGTATCACGCCCTGAACGGGGATAAGCGTTCCGTCCGCCGCATACTCTTTCATCGCGTTTCGTATGGAAGAAATGCGCTCTTTTTTATCTCCGTCTTTAAGATATACCTCGGGATAGATCAAAGAGAGCGTACTCGGCGCGCCGCCTACGAAATCCGTAAGCTCGCTCCAATACTCTCTCTGCGACGTGAACTGATCGCACGCTATGACCGCCCAGCGCGCCTTGTCGACGTTTTCGGACGGCACAAGAAATTCTGCTTTGTTGATTATCATAAAAACCTGTTCTCTCTCTTCTTCTCTCTGCCCGAAGTGTCCTGCGTTATGCCGTAAGCCACTTTTATCTGCTCAAAGAGCTTTTCTGGAGTCATGTATCTTCTTATCTTGCCCTTTTCTACGGTACTGATGATACCCGTTTCTTCGCTGACCACTATCGCGAAAACGTCGCTCTCCTCCGTAACGCCTATTGCCGCACGGTGACGCGTGCCGAGTTCTTTTGCGATATCGACTTCCTGCGAAAGCGGAAGAAAACATCCCGCCGAAAGAAGTCTGCTGCCTTTGACTATGACCGCACCGTCGTGCAGAGGTCCTTTGGTGCTGAATATGCTCTCGAGAAGACCCGAGGATATCTCCGCGTTGAGTTCTGTACCCGTTTCGAGGATATGCGAAGATATAGAAGTTCTGACGATGATTATAAGCGCGCCGACGTCGTTCTTTGCCATATTCTGGCAAGCCTTGACTATCTGCCCAGCGCTGTTGACGAGTTCGTCGTCCGTAGAACTGAATTCGTACTCAGCCGTCTTGTCGCGAGTTCTCGCTATCTTGTTGAAAAACGCTTTGAGATCGGATTGATAGACAACGACGAAAGCCGCGATAAAGAATACAGAAACAAAGTCCATGATACACTTTGTCAGATACATGAAACCTATTACGTTTTCGTTGATCTTCTCCGCGTAAATTCCCGCAAAAATCACGAGGATATACAGCAAAATGTAAGCTACCGTAAAAATCGCCAGCTTCAGACTGTTGCGTTTCTTGAAGAAAAGCAGGATCACGGTCAGCACTCCAATAAGCACTATCAGGTCGATAATGCTCCACCAGCCGATATGCTCGACGTAATCCTTCATAGTCGTTGCGAGTAACGTAGTCGTAAACATCTGCCACCTCGTTGTTTTCTTATTCTATAACAATTTTTATTAAAAATAAAGCGTTTTACGCCTGAATTTTACTTTTTGCCGCCTTTCGCACGAAAATTTTACATAATATCCTGCGCTCGTAAAGGCGATTTCAGGGCAAAAAAAGCGGAACCCCGAAAGAAGTTCCGCCGTTTTTCACTCTCTTTTTCAAGCGTTATCAGAAACCCTCGAAGATGTCGCCGCCGTTAGAATTTCCGCTGCCGCCATTGCCCTTGTCGTCGTCACTTTTGTCCTTTTTATCGTCACCGAGCGAGAAAATATCGTCCGCAGACATGGTTTGTGCAAAAGTTCCTCGCTGTGCCTCTTCTTTGAGTTTCGTAAGTTTATCTCTCTGCTTTTGCGCAAGCACGTTCCTGCCTTTGACGGTCAGAGCGACTGCAACGCCCGCGCATGCTACGATAAGCACTATCTTGACTATAAGCGATGCGTTGGACGCGGCGTCCGCGTATCCGCCCGTCCTGGAGGGATCGGATTCTGCGACCGCTCCGAGCAGAGTTTCTGCATTGTCTGCGCTTACCGCGGTCACTGCGTTAAGAACTACCGCATCGAGTCTTTTCGCAAGCTCTTCTTCGCCTTTACCCTCTCCGCCAAGTCTTGCTATCATCTCGTCGTAAGTGTCTGCCGAAGTGCCGAACACGTTGGCATATCCATGAGCCTCGGTATAGAACGGGTTTTCCATCGTGCTCCAATTGAAAGAAATATAGCTCGCTACCGCAAGTCCGTAAATGTTGAATATCAGATTGTCGCCGTACATCGCGTAATGGCTGTAATCCGTCTTCTGTCCGTCGAGGAACTTGACTTCTGCTATCTGTTTGTTGAAAGGAATTTCGGCAAATACGCCGTCTTTATCCGTCTTTTCCACAACGCTGTAAAAATAGTCGTTGTACGCCTGCTCGCTCTCGTCCGAGTAGACGTATGTGTGATCTCCGCCGCCGAGTTTGTTGAAGTTGAGGCATATAAATCTGCCTTTTGTGCCTGCAAAAGTCTTTGCGACTTCCTCTGCGCCTTCCCATGCGTTTTCAGAGCAGTCGACGAAAGCGATAGTCAGATTGTAAGGCAATTTCTCTCCTGCAAGCTCGTACGCTATTCTGAGCAGGACGGCGACGCCGCTCGCGTTGGCGTATGCGCCCTGTCCTTCGATTTTATCTTTGCTCGTCTGTCCCGTAGTGAGATCGGTAGTGCTTATCTCGAGACCCGCGCAGTTGTCGTATGCCGCAAGGAGCAGGACGTTGTCGTCCGTCTGCTCCGCCGCAGGCACGGTGTAGATAAGGTTATATCCTTTTTCCGTCGCGTTGGTATATGCGTTCTTAAAGCTGAATTGCTTTACCTCCGCGGTTGCGGCAGTGTTATCCGCCGCAAGTTCGACCGCTCCGCCTTCTCCGTCTTCGCCTCCGTCAGCCAGAGCGACGGAAGGATAGCCGTAAGACGTCATTTCCTCGTTGATAAAAGTCAGGAATTTGTAATCGTTGCCCGAGCCCATAGTGCGTTCGGGATATTCTTCGCATATCTCTTTCATCAGAACCGCCGCGCTTTTCCCGTCGCTCCTCAGAGAGGTTTCCTTGACGTCAAAACTCTCCGCAGAAGTGCAGCCCGCCGCAAAAATGCAGACCATTACCGTCAATATCGCAATACATACCGTGAAAATTCTCTTCTTCATAAGCACCTCACGCGAATATCAGCGGCAGACAGAACAATATCGCAAGCGGACATATTATCGCCTCTTTGTTCTGCTTTCCTACTTTGATTATCAATGCGAACAACGCTCCGCCGAAAGCGCATGCCGCCGCGAGCGGATGCAATACCGCGCGGATCACGGATTCGTAAAGCGGATAAGCCATATAGACCACGGACATTAGAGCCTTGAATACGCACAGCGCGATGACCGCCACGTCGAGAATCTTCCTGTAATCGTACAAAGACATTGCCGCGTCGAAAAAGAAAAGCTGTTTTGTCATCGAAACGAAAGTTACCTTTGCAAAAAGCGCATACAGCAGATATACTATCGCCGCGTAGAAGACGTAACTCACGGCAAGCATAAGCCCGGTATTACCTACCGTCTGCAACATGCTCGCGTAGTCACTGAGTCCCAATGCCGAAAAATTCTTAAGCATGGTATACCAGCTGCCTGCAGCTATCGCAATAAACGTAGCGATCCTGAGCAGCCACGACTGCCATGTCGAAGGCATCCTCTGCGAGACCCTCACGTTGGTATAAAACATATTCATTTTCACCTCTTTGATACGGCGAGCAGTTTTGCTACCGCCATATTGAGCGCGCTTTCGTCGGTAAGTGCGCCGCTTTTGAATTTATATTCGAGTTCGTACAGATATTCGACAAGTTCTTTTAGCTTTACGACGTATCCGTTCACTTTCTTTTTGTTCTGCGCTATCATGCGTCTGTTGAATTCGACCGCCCTCACGGACATATCGAGAGCCTGCGCCTCGAGTTCTGACGGCAGATCGCTTATCGCCATATGAAAGACCTTGCGGTAAGCCGCGGTGATGTTGTAAAGAAGTCTGACGGGAGGCTCGCCTTTTGCTCTGAAACTCGCAAGCACTGACAACGCCTTTTCGGCATTGCCGTCCGTAAACGCGGACGCCATCTCGTACATCTTGTATTCCACATCTGCCGCAACGAGCTGCTCGACGTCGTTTTCGGTTATCTCGTGTCCTACCTCGGCAAACGAAGTGAGCTTGCGCGCTTCGCTGACGATCCTGCCCAGATCGCCGCCGCAGTACGAGTACAACAAGGACAGTGCTCCGTCTTTTACGGATGCTCCGCTCTCGCGTATCATCGCCCCGACGTACGTCTTCGCCTCCTGCTCCGTCACCGTTCCGCAATCCACGATCTCGCACTTGCGCGCTATTCTGACGTAGTTCTGCCCCTTGTCGTCTATAAGCAGTATTGCCGTGTCCGCGGGATCGGAAACGTATTCTTCGAGCGCCGCCTTTTCTCTTTCCGACAGATCCTTCTGCCTTCTGAGATAGACGACCTTTCGGTCGCCGAACATGCTGACCGTACTGAGATTTGCAATAACGACTGACATATCGTCGTCATCTCCGTACTCCTCGAGGCAGAGATCTCTTACGTCCGAAGGCACCGTGTCCTGAAATATCCTGACGACCTCTCTCCTGACGTATCCGTCATTGCCTTTGAGCAGATATACGGGTGCGGGATTTTCGGCTCCGTTTATCAACAGCTCGACCGCTCTCATGCAAACCTCCATTTGTTTATTTTTATTATTTTACCATCTTCCGTCCAAAAGGTAAAGCTTGACGGCAAACAATCTTGTTCTTCGGCATAATACGCCCTGTCGCTGAGAAGATATTGCGCGCCCTGCGGCTTTTCACTCAATACGGGCGCGGCGACCACGTCGTAACTGTCTGCGTATTGTATTCCTCTTTCCCCTCCCGACAGAAACAAGTCCGTTCCGCCGAGAAATACCGCAGTGTACATCGCCGTACAGACTACGGACGCGCGGGCGGACAACATTATCAGGCTGCTGGTGTTCGCATTGACTGACGGCGTATAAAGAGTGTATACCGTTTCCGCACCGAAAGTTTCTGCATATTCGTCATAAAGTTCTGCCTCTTGTTGCGTAAATTCGTATTTGACCACAAAGTCCACTTTCCTGAGTCTGCTGTCTTTCATAGCCTCAGCCGCAGCCTCGAGCGCGCTTTCGTCTATCTCTCCCGCAAACACGATAAAGTCTCCTTCGTCCTCGGATTCGATAAGCGCGCCTGCGCCATCTCCGCAGACGAAACACGTCACCTTGTTTTCTGCGGAAAGCATACCAGCATTTTGTATCGCTACCGCCGCGACAAAGCTTATAACCAACACGGACGCGATAATTTTCTTCGCCATCGACGGGATCAGGCACAAGGTCGACACCGCCGTTGCCGCAACAAGCCACAGCACTATCGTCGCCCATGTAAAGTTGAAATATACGGTCGGGAAATCTATACCGGCAAAGAATTTTATCAGATATGTCATACCCGTAAAAGGTATTGCCGCCGCAGTCATCAATCCTCCGAAATAAGGAATAAACGAAAAAGGCAAAGCGAGCGCGTATATCGGAAAGAACACTCCCGCAAGCGGAACTATTATGCAGTTTGCGAGAACGAATATCAGCGACACGTCGCCGAAAACGTATATCATTATCGGCAGCAAAGTTATATTTGCAGAAACCGTCGCAGAAAGCGCACTTGCGAGCCACGACGGACAATGTATCCTGACGAGCGCGGCTTTTATCGGTTTTGCAAACAATATAAGTCCGTACACAGCGATAAAACTCATCAGAAACCCAAGCGAATACAGATTGTACGGAGATACGAAAAGAAGGATTGTTGCCGCAAAACTCATACCCGACAAAGCGTCGTATCTCAGGCCGAAAAGTCCCGCCGCCATACAGATCACGACCATCAGCGTCGCCCTCACCGTAGACGGCGAAAATCCGCAAAGCGCGCAGAAGAATATCAAAAAAGCAGTCACAACGATACTTCTTGCAACCGCGTTCAACCTCAGTTTTTTGAGCAGAAACGTCAGAGCTCCCGCTATCATGCCGACGTGCAGTCCCGACACCGCGAGAAGATGCGCGGTTCCCGTATCGGAAAAGTCGCCGCGTACTGAATATTCCACCACCGACGAATCTCCGAACAGCATCGCATACATGAATCTCGCCGTCCCGTCGGGCACGTTCGCGCTCAGTTTTGCAGCCACGGCTTTCTTTATTTTGTCGAAAAAGTCAAGACTCTGCCCTACTATTTCGATCTCTCCGACGTTTTCGTCGTCTTCGCAGGTTATGGAGTATATCACGCCGTCGGCAAGCGACGTCGCTTTGTACGGCGTAGTGATGTCGGAAGACAACGTCTTTATACTGCCGACAAAACGGATAACGTCTCCTTCTTTATAATCTCCGCTTTCGAGCTGCATGCTCGTAAACTCGGCTTTTCCGTCCACTTCTTCGCCGTCTACGACGATATCCGTAAGTATCACCCTGTAAGAATCCGCTTTTCCGCTGAGATCGGTAGAATTTCCGACTTCGATCTTGGCAGTGATCGTAACGTTATCCGCAAATATTTCTTTTTTCTCTATAGATGACTCCGCATAAAATGCCGCAAGAAGACCCGCTCCTACGCCGACAACAAAACATACGCAAAATGCAAGCGCAGATTTCGCAATCCCCCTGCGCTTTACGCACATAACTGCAAACGAGGCAACCGCTATCACGCCTGCTATCGCCGCTATCGTTACAGGTAGCCATAGATCTGTAAGTATAATAAAGGAAATCCCTACAATCATACCCGTCAGGATTGTAGGGAACGCCCTGAAATTTGCGATTTTCTTCATTAGTAAAAGCTATTTTGATTCTTTTGTAAAAGCTAGTCTGATTCTCAGCGTTCGTCTTTCAGGAATATATCTTTATAGCTGTTTATCGCTTGCTGAATCACCTCGAGCGTCTTATCTCTGCTGTACATCTCCAGCACCTTCATCGTCTTGCCTTCGAGCTGTTTGTATACTCCGAAGAAGTGCTTGATCTCCGCAATTATGTGCGGCGGCAGATCCGTGATGTCCTGATAACAGTTCCATGTCGGTTCTTTGAACGGCACCGCAACGACTTTGATGTCTTCCGCACCGTCGTCGATCATCGTTATATGCCCTATCGGATAGCAACGCACGAGCGACATGCTGCTTATCTCCTCGCTGCACAATACCAGAACGTCGAGCGGGTCCCCGTCATCAGCATATGTACGCGGTATAAACCCGTAATTGGCGGGATAGTGCGTAGACGTATATAGAATTCTGTCCAAAATGAGCATGCCCGTCTGCTTGTCGACTTCGTATTTGTTTTTGCTGCCCTTGGGAATTTCGATAACGCTTATGAAATCTTCAGGCGTTATTCTTTCAGGATTGATATCGTGCCAGATATTCATGTTTTCTCCCTTCTCTTAACTGAATTTCGCGCTCAAAAATCGGCCTCAAAATGCTCTTTTGCGTCCCAAACCGCCTTTTGCCGCGCTTTACGTCTATTATTATACAATATAACCCGATTAAAATCTATACAAAATCCAAAAATTTTTATAAACGATTTGTAATCAATTGCAAAAGGATAAATATTATGATAATATAAAACACACAAAAAACCGCTTGCCGAAGTGGTGGAACTGGCAGACGCGCCGGACTCAAAATCCGGTGATGGCGACATCGTGCGGGTTCAAGTCCCGCCTTCGGCACCAATACCCGCTTAAGTTGAACCCTTCAGCTTAAGCGGGTATTTTTGTCAAGGTGTCGGACTTTAATCGTGAGCCTTAGCCAAAGTAAGGATAGCACTAAAATCACGCAGACGAACGTAGACGCTCGTCGTTTAACAAGGCTTATGCAGGAAGGCTCCTCGCTATTCCGTCGCTCGCTTTGCTCTCTCCTTACAGAAAATGCAAGTAGCAACTTGGCTTTCCGCAACTTCTCTCTTTGCGTTTTCTTTTTGCGCAGCAAAAGCCCCCGCCGAGGCACGCCACGTCTTTGTCGCGCCGCATCTGTGCCTCTGTTCGGGATAGTCCGAATTAGTGTTCACTCAAAGCAACAAGAGGAAAGAACAGATTATGCGACTTTTGAGTGATTTCGCGGCTTACTAAAATATGAAACATCGTAATAAATTTTTAAGCGAAACGTTCGCTTCGCTCTCTATTCCGTCTCTCGCTTCGGTTTTCCCCGCTCGCAATTACAAATTGCTTCGCCGCTTTGGCTAAAAACGTGCCACCGGCACATTTTCTTCACGCGTCGCGCCTTACAAGTCCCGCCTTCGGCACCAAGCATGAATAATACGAACCCTGTAAATTCAAGGTTTGTATTTTTCTTTACAAAAGATTGGTTTGGCTTGATTGATAGATTTAATAATTAACGAAATGCACGTTCTACTTTTCCGTACACATACGGTAAACCATATATAAGTTCCATATCTGTAATCGAAATTATCTCATCACTTTGCTTTACTTTTCTAAATTGTGGATTCACTCTACAATTTACTACTTTGTCTTTATTCGATACAATAAGTGAATTACCATTATACTCTACTTCGTAAATATTAAATTTCAACATCCTTTCCAACGAATAACATACTTTCTTTACATCTTTTTGTTCATATTCTTCAGGTACTTCACTATCTGTTGCCCATTTTAGCAATTGGTAAGCATAATGCCTATTAAGATATTTTTGATTATATTGATTCCAGTAATTATCAAGACAAGCTACACAGGAAGAATCGCAATTCTGGGGGCAATCATGTAAAATTTCCTCAGCAGCACTCACAATAGTATGTAAATTTTTAGATATTTCAGTTGAATATCCCGCTCCACTCGACAAACTATCATAAAAATATATGTATAAAACTATTGCCGCAAGGTAAATATTTGTGTGCAGATTGTACGGAAGAAAACCGTGAGAAAATAATAAAAGAACTATTTGAAACCGCGAGAAAAGATTATAATACCATTCCCGAATTTACTATACAGCTAATCGTACTTTCGGGAATATTACAGTGGAATTACCAAGTGCAGATTTTTATACCATAACACTATATTCGACTTAATTCACGTTTTTGTGATAAGATTACTTGTTCTAAATCTGATAAAATCATTGTGGGCTATTATGTTTTTTTCATAAAAATTAAGTTGTTTTATTATTCGCTTGTGCTTACCGTCTGGGACGGAGTAAGCCGC